>JABTUS010000001.1:0-600000 GCA_015075305.1 Opitutaceae bacterium
GTGCGGATCCGACCGTCGCGCGATTCAAACAAATCGTTGTGTTCGGATCCTCGGAGACGGGTGCCCGCAAATCCACTGCCGACCTCAAACCCCTTTGTCGCCGGCAGTGAAAGCATCGCCTTGGCAAGGTCGGCCTCAAGCCGGTCAAACACCGGTTCTCCGAGCCCAGCCGGTACGCCCCGCACACGGCACTCGATCACACCCCCAACGGAGTCCCCCTCGCTTCGAACGGCCTTGATCCGTTCAATCATTGCGGCCGCTGTCACCGCATGCGGGCACCGCACTGGCGATGCCTCGACTTCCGCAAGACTGGGAAAATTCAGAATACCATCCGTCGGAACGGAAATATCGTGAATTTGCGTTATGAATGCGCGGATCTCAACCCCATCGGCATTCGCCCCCCGGGGGATCGCCAACAGCTTCTTTGCAATAGCCCCAGCGGCCACCCGGGCAATTGTTTCGCGCGCCGAGCTTCGGCCGCCTCCATTGGGATCACGGATTCCAAACTTTGTCTGATAGGTGAAGTCCGCATGCGAGGGGCGAAACTTGTCGGCCATCTCGGAGTAGGCGCTCGGGCGGTGGTCCGTGTTTCGCACCCAAAGCGCCAATGGTGCCCCGGTGGTTTTTCCCTCAAACACGCCCGACAGGATCTCCACCGTGTCAGCCTCCTTCCGAGGTGTCACTATGTCGCTCTGCCCCGGGCGCCGCCTGTCGAGGTCACGCTGAATTTCCTGCGGAGTGATTGGAAGGCGCGGTGGACAGCCGTCGATGACCACGCCAATCCCCGGACCATGGCTTTCCCCCCAGGTCGAGATAGTGAATAGCTTTCCGAAACTATTGGGCATTTCAGCGCAAAACCGTGGATTCCGAAATTCCTGCTCGCAAGGGCTAACTCGTGGAAACCATTTTCCTTTCCGCGGTCTCAAACGGGTTACCCGACAACGGCGTTTACATTCCATGGAGTTTTCTTCAATCCCTTTACCTTTACTTTCCCATCGCTCGACCGATGGCTGACCAATCCCAGTTTGCATGACCTTCCGCCTGCTGCCCATAGCTGCCTTCACCTTCGCCGTGGTCGGGTTTGCCCAGGAAACCACGACGAATGCTCCCGCCCAGCACGGAAGTCTGAGTTCATTGGTCATCAACGATGAGTTGTTTGAATCGCTGAAGGTGCCAGACCTGACAATCGAGTCGGCCCTGCAACTCATTGAGCAATGGACGGGCCGGACGGTGATCCGCCCCGCCGCGCTGCCGACAACACAGATGTCGTTCTCCTTTTCGCGCCCAATGATGAAATCCGAGGCCTTTCTGGCGCTCGAATCCATCCTCAGCATGAATCAGATCGGCCTGGCTCCGATGGGGGATCGGTTCATCAAGGTTGTTCCCCTGCCCAATGTGCGGACCGAAGCGCCACGCATGATCGAAGGCCGCGCACTCGATCTGCCCTCGAGCGGCATCATCATGACCAAGCTGTTCCACCTGGATTTTCTGCGGGCATCGGAGTTCGGTCCCCAACTGACCCAGTTTCTGAACCCACAGCTCGGCGGTCCGGTCATTTTCGACAAGACCAACGCAGTCATGATCACGGATTCGGTGGCGACGCTTCAGCGGATCGAAACCCTGCTCGACAAGCTCGACAAACCCGTCACCGAGAACCTCACCCCGAAATTCTACCAACTCCAGTACGCAAAGGCATCGCTGCTCGTGAACCAGCTCCGCACCATGCTGCAAGGCGTGCTTCAGAATCAGCTTGGAACAGCAACGAGCTATTCCGCGGATGACCGCACCAACCAGGTTATTGTGATCTCCGATCCGAGGCAGCACGCCTTCTTCGACAGCCTGATCAGGAAACTCGACGTGAAGGCGGATCCGACGACTCGCAACGAGGTCATCCATCTGAAGCACGCGAACGCCAAGGAGGTTGCCTCGCTGCTCAGCCAGCTCGTCAGCGGACAAAATCAGGCGGCTTCCAAGGCCGGCCAGCAGTCCGTGCGACCCAACCAGACCGGCCCCGGTGCCGCGATCGTCGGACCACCCGTCCCCGCCGCCCCGTCCCCGGCAATGCCGACAAACATCACGCTTCCGTCAAACCTTCTCGAGGGCTCCACCGAGTTCAGCACGCTGGTCACGATTCTCCCGGATGAGCGGTCCAATTCCGTGATCATCTCCGGCACGCTCGGCGACATCCAGCTCATCTCCGATCTGGTCGCCAAGATTGACATTCTCCTCGCCCAAGTGCGAATCGAGGTCGTCATCGCAGAGGTCTCCAGCGAAAATTCCGACGCCACCGGCATCAATGCGCTTGGACTCAAGTTTGAAGGCAACAAGCTCACGGGCTTCGTGACCAACGGCCCCGGCTTCGGCATTGGCGGGGAGGCGGGCACCGACGGCAGCCCCGCCGGTTTCGCCAGCATCACCCGCGGTGACGGCGGATACAGTCTCGCAGGCATCCTGGCGCTGACCGCCAACAGCGTGAAGTCGAAGGTCACCATCCTCGCCAACACAACGCTGGCCACCACGCACAACAAGAAGGCGGAGATTTTTGTGGGGGAATCCCGCCCGGTCTTTGGTCAAATCCAGGCGCTCGACACCATCGGCACCGGCACTTCGGCAAACTCGGCCGCGCTTCGCTCGAGCATCACCCAGCAGGAGGCTGGTATCAAGATGGCCATTACACCGCTCATCGGAGCGGACGGCACCGTGCAGCTCGAAATCGAACAGACCTTCAACGCATTCGGACTCGACGTTCCCCTCGGGGACGGGCTCCAGCAGCCGTCCATCAACAAACGCGAGGCAAAATCCTTCCTCAATGTGGGCGACAGGGAGATCGTGGCGCTCGGCGGCTACCAGAACAGCACCATCAGCAAGTCGCGCAGCCGGCTGGGTCCGATCCCGATCCTCGGCGACCTGCTTGGCCCGCGCTCCGCATCGGTGAAGCGCACCGAATTGATGGTGTTCATTCGTCCGCATGTCATCCGCACAGTCGAGGAGACCACCGAGGACGCCATGGCCAAGATTCAGACCTCGAGTGATCCCGTTGCCGTCAAGCGTTCCCTCGACCTGCCCACTACCTTGCCCTCAAGTGATTCGAAGACAGGATCCGGGTCGACTCCGTCTTCGGGCGATTCGAATCTGCGTCGTCCCTAGTCGGTCGGTTGCGTCGCTCGATGGTGGAAACCCAGCGCCTCGTCACCCGGATGCGTTTGTCATGATCACGCCCACGCCCATTTCCGATTCAGTTCCGCAATCCCTGCTCGATGCGCTTTCCCCCGCGGATATTCAGACCGTCAATGAAGCTCCGCGCGGACAGCGTCTGGCAGCTCTGGCCGCGGCTCTCAAGCAGAGCGACGCTGATGCGCTGGCGAGCTTGTCGGTCGCGAGCGGCCTCTCCATTGCCTCCAATCTGGAAACGGATCCAGGTGCGCGGGGTCTGCTTCCTGCACGTCTGGTTCACGACTACCAGATCATCCCGATTCTCTTTGCCACGCCATCCGCCCCGGAAGAATTCGGGGCAAATGCGTCGAACGCTCCGCTCCATCTCGCCGCCGCCTGGCCCCCGGATGAGGCAATGGTCGACTGGATGCGCACGTTCACCTCGCGCCCGCTTGTCTGGCACCTGGCTGTGCCGGAACGCGTGCAGCAGCTCATCATAGAAAACTTCGGCGTGGGGTCGGGCTCTCTCGACGATGGCGACGAGGGCTACCTTGCGCCGGAGGCGATCGCCCAGGCACAGGCCGAGGAGGCTGTCGACGAGGACGCAGCCGTGGTTCGTTTTGTCACGGACGTCATCACGCAGGCTGTCGCGGACAGCGCGACTGACATTCATTTCGAGCCGCAGGAAGGCCAGCTTCGCATTCGTTATCGTGTCGACGGTCTGCTCGTGCCCGTGCCCGTGCCGGAGAATCTGCTTCGTTTTCAGGACGCCATCATCTCCCGCCTCAAGATCATGGCTCGGCTCAACATCTCCGAGAAGCGACTGCCCCAGGATGGCCGCATCAACTTCAAGGCCGCCGGCTCGACGCTGGACATCCGTGTCTCCACGATTCCGACAATCTACGCCGAATCGATTTCGCTGCGCCTTCTGAATCAGAAGAAGGAGGCCTACACGATGGAGCGGCTCGGGATGAGCGCGGACGAGCAGCGCCAGATTTCGCACGTCCTCGACTACCCGCACGGCATCATTCTTGTCACGGGCCCCACAGGCTCGGGCAAGTCGACCTCGCTCAATGCATTTCTGCGCAAGATCAATTCAACGGATCTGCGCATTGTGACCATCGAGGATCCGATAGAGTACGAGGTCCCCGGGGTGAACCAGATGCAGGTTCGTCCAGAAATCGGCCTGACGTTCGCGGGCGCGCTGCGTCACGTTCTGCGCCAGGATCCCGACGTCATCATGGTCGGCGAAATCCGCGATCGCGAAACCGCCGACATCGCCATCCGCGCCTCGCTGACGGGCCACCTGGTTTTTTCCACACTGCACACCAATGACGCGCCGGGCGCCATCACGCGACTGGTCGACATGGGCATCGAACCTTTTCTCGTGGCGTCGGCCATCGAGCTCGTCATCGCCCAGCGCCTGGTCCGGCGGCTGTGCGGCGACTGCTGCAAGCCGGCGCCCGTGGCAGGTGCCAAGCTGCGCGACAGTCTTGCGGTCCTCGGACTTGACCCGGCCGAGGCCGACTTGATCGAGACACTGAAGTCTCCGGTGGGCTGCGATCGCTGCCGCGGCACAGGCTACCGCGGGCGAATCGGCATTTTTGAAATCCTGAAACCCACCGAGGAGCTGCACGATCTGATCCTCAAGCGCGAGAGCACCCGCGCACTCACCCAGTGCGCACGAAAACAGGGCATGCGCACGCTGGAGCAAAGCGGATGGGAAAAAGTCCGCGCCGGCTACACGACGCTGGACGAGGTTCTGCGTGTCGTGACCGTAACCGAGAAGTAGCGACCGCGCATGCCCCGTTTCTCCTACATCGCCCGCGACAGAGCCGGCAAATCGACCGCGTCAACCATCGATGCGCCGTCTCGCAAGGATGCGCTGCGTCTGCTGACGGCACGCGGCCTGTCACCACTCCGGGTTGAAGAGGATGGCGCCTCCGCCTCCAATGCGTCGACCGCCGTCAGGACAGGGACACGTGCGAAGGCCACGGTCACCGCGTCCGGCGAGCAAGTCGTGGCCAAGCGCCGTTTCGGTGGCGCAAAGGGTCCAACACGTCGCGAACGCCTCCCATTCCTCACCGCATTGGAGGATCTGACCTCCTCGGGCCTTTCCGCCGGCGAGGCTGTCCGTCTCCTGTCGGTCCGCATAAAGGAGCCGCAGCTTCGCGCCCTGAGCAGCGGCCTCTGGGAACGAATTGGCGAGGGCGCATCATTGTCGACCGCCATGCTTTCGTTTCCCGATGTCTTCGACACCGCCACAATCAATCTCATTCAGGCTGGCGAGGCGACCGGCTCACTCAACGATGTCCTGAAGCGCATCATCAACCACCTGACCGAGCAGCGCGAATTGCGCCGGCAACTGGTGTCTGCCCTCGCCTATCCGGTATTCATGATGTTCGTGGCAATCGGCGTCATTTTCTTTTTTCTGTTCTACCTGCTGCCGAAACTACAGACGCTGCTCTCCGCGCTCGGAGGCGAGCTCCCCACGTCGACCAAGATCCTGGTCGCCACCTCCGATTTCCTGATCAAGTACGGGGTGTTTCTCATCGTGGGAGCGGTCTTTGCAGTCATCGCATTCTGGCGCTGGTACAAGACTCGCGCCGGACGCGAGGCCATTGACGCCGCCACGCTCCGTCTCCCCCTGCTGGGACCGTTTGCCGTTTCACGGACGGTTCTTGCCATCTCCCAGACCCTGAGCGTGCTGCTTGAGAACGGGATCACGACAGTCGAGGCGCTTCGCATGACCGCAAAGCAGATTTCCAACACGGTTCACCACCGCGCATTTGAGGACGCATCCCACCGTGTGCTCGAGGGCGAGGCACTTTCCCAGGCTCTCGGACGCACTGATTGCTTTCCGGATCTCGTGCTGGACCAGTTGTCCGTGGGAGAAAACACCGGCAACATCGTGCCCGCGTTGAAAAAGGTGTCTGCCTCCTACCAGCAGAGGATATCCCAGCAGTTGAACTTGTTCACGAAGATCATCGCGAGCGGTGTGCTCATGAGCGTGTTCGTGTTCGTGGGATTCATCGCCTACGCGATTGTGAGCGCGGTCTTCCAACTCAGCGCCTCGTTCAAAATGTAGGAGCCTGTTGCGTCGCGATTCACCGCGACGGTGTCACTTTCCGCCTCCGCGTCCCCCTAAATCTCTCAGGGCAGCGCGTAGACCTCCAGCAGGACAATGCCAGCCGAACCATCGGCCGTCCGCACCTGAGCCGTGTAGCTGCCTGGATCGAGCGCGAGCACGAGGGCGGCATCCTTGCTGTTGGTGTCACCGATCTTGAAGGCGCCGACCTTCTCGCAGGCGGCATCTATCGCGGGTGCGCCCCCCCAATTGTCATTGCCGGCAACTCGCTCGGATCCCCTGAAGATCTCCAGCACCGGATCCTTTGCCACACCCTCCACGCCAAAGGCGGAAAGTCCCGGCCCAGTGGCACGGATCAGAAGCGTGCGGGCTGATGCTCCACTCAGATTGAAGCCGGCGATCAAGGTCTGTTGCCCAGAGCCTGCGATCGAACGAACCGAGAGATTCCTGAGACGTCCCCGATCCCCGGCATCAATCGACTGCTCAGCCGCCGTTGCGCCGGTCATGGCGTCCGCGGAGACGGTGAAATTAAAGGAACTCGACACCTCGTTCCCCGCCACGCGCGCCTTCACCTGGATCGTTGTCGCGCCAAGGCGTGTGCCTGGATTGATGCTCAGGGTGGATCCGGAAATTGCCACGGAGGCGATTGCCGGATCGGAGCTCGACGCCGAAAATTCAAGCAGCCCAGGCCCGCTGTTCGGATAGAGGCCGATGCGGTTCACGCTCGAGACAACAATCGTGTTTGTCGCGTCCATGGGACGGTCGAAATGGTAGTCGCGGTACGGGAAATCTTGGAAAATGCCGCCGATGTTCATGCGAGGCAGGTTGGCCAGCGCGTCCACGACATCCATGCCGGCAATCACCCGCCCAAAAACAGTGTAAGCCGGAGTGACGCTGACTTCATTGCCCGCATCGTCAGTGACGACCGTTCCCAGTGCCCTCGTATTGTCGGACACGTTAAAATACCATCCCGAGGTCGCGGAATTCACGTCTCCACCCAAGCGGGCTGCTGCCAGCGTGCCTCGCGTGTTCGGCAGCACAGCCTCGAGGGCAACAGGCGTCAGTTGGTCGACGGGAAGCATTACGGGTGCCGGGAGCTTGAAGCCGCCACCCTGAACAATACCCGCTGTCGTGGACGTGCGATCAAGTGCGGCGGCCCGGTGAATCACCGTATTTGAATAGGAGCCGCTGTCGACGTAGGAAAGAAAGTTGGCGACATTGAGCGGGGCGGCGTCCGCAAGCATCTCGACAATGACCACGCCGCTTGTCGTTGCAAACCGGACAAGCTGCTGCGCAGGCACTTCAGAAACGCTGAAATGATCCTTGAGATCAACGGTGACAGCGGCCCCCGACGGCCGCGCCGCCTTCGGACTGATTGCATTGGTCGTCGTTGGCGCCGGTTGCGCGCTCAAGGAAGCGACGAATAAACAGAGGAAGGCAATGCGGGCGGCGATTCGGCAATTCGGTATCATGCAGGGGATCAAGGTGGCTCCCAAAGACGCATCCGCCAAGCCGCAAGTTCCAAGGATTTGATGGTACTCGGTCCAATTGTGAAGTCGGACTGCGGGATCGAACGCCTTCCTGTTGAATACTTGCCGTGATTGTTTCGCTCCGGCATGCATTGTTTTCCCCGCTCAATTCAATGAAAGTCCCGTTCCTCGAACTCAAGGCCACCTATGACGAGCTAAAGCCTGAGATGGACGCGGCTTATCATCGTGTCATGGATTCCGGGTGGTACATCTTTGGACGGGAGATCGAGGCGTTCGAGTCCGAATACGCGCAGAGCGTTGGCGTGCGCCATTGCATCGGAGTCGCAAATGGCCTGGAGGCATTGCAACTTTCCCTTCAGGCCGCCGGAATCGGCCCCGGAGATGAGGTGATCGTACCATCGCATTCCTACATAGCGAGCTGGCTGGCGGTCTCCCAGGTGGGAGCGACGCTCGTGCCGTCAGAGCCAGTCGACGGCGAGTACGCGCTGAATCCTGCCAATGTTGAATCCTGTGTGACAGCTCGAAGCCGGGCGATCCTGCCGGTTCACCTGTACGGACACGTCGGCGACATGGACGCTCTGCGCGCCGTCGCGAAAAGGCACAATCTCTTGCTGCTCGAAGACGGCGCCCAGTCCCACGGAGCGCTCTGCCGCGGCCGAAAGGCGGGATCGCTGTCCGACATTGCGGGCATCAGCTTTTATCCCTCCAAGAACTTGGGTGCATTTGGGGATGCAGGAGCAGTGCTGACATCGGATGACGCGCTCGCCGAAAAGATCCGCCACCTGCGAAATTACGGCTCAAAGGTTCGCTACCACAATGAATACAAGGGCATGAATTCCCGGTTGAGCGAGCTTCAGGCTGCCTTTCTGCGCGCCAAGCTGCCGAAACTTGCGGAATGGAACCAGCGCCGCATTGGACTCGCCACCCGCTACAACAAGGGCCTCATGGGGGTTGGCGATCTCGCCCTGCATCCCGTGCCATCGTGGTCAGCCCCCGTCTGGCATCTGTACGTGGTGCGCACCAGGCAACGCGATGCCCTGCAGGCCTTCCTGGCCAGACGCGAAATCGCCACGCAAATTCACTACCCGATTCCCCCTCATCTTTCGGGCGCCTATCACGATCTCGGCTGGAAACGTGGCACATTCCCAATCGCGGAACGATACGCCGATGAACTGCTCAGCCTGCCCATCGGTCCCCATCACACCACAGCCCAGATCGAGCATGTGATCGAAGCAGTTCGGTCATTTTTTGCCAGATAGGCCCTCGCCGACTCGATTTCACCGTAACTTGTTGCGAGCGTCAAAGTGACAGAACCGCCGCAGACCGCGGAAACACCAACATTGGACAAACAACGTGCAGCTACCCCTACGCTTGCAGAAAAGGCCCCTTGCCTACCACCCCCGACGAATCCTAGTTTTTGCGGTTTCATGAACAAAGCCGTCAAGATCTATGACACCACCCTGCGCGATGGCACGCAGGGCGAAGGCATCAGCTTCTCCGTCACCGACAAACTTCTCATCGCGGAAAAGCTCGATCAGTTTGGTGTCGATTACATTGAGGGCGGCTTTCCAGGCTCGAATCCTCGGGACATCACGTTCTTTCAGGAAGCCGGAAAGCTGCGGCTGAAGCACGCCCGGTTGGCGGCATTCGGTTCGACACGGCGGGCGAATACGAGGCCGACGGAAGACGCCCAGTTGAAGACGCTTATCGAAAGCGGCATGCCGGTCTGCACCATCGTCGGGAAAACCTGGCTCCTGCACGTCACTGAGATCCTCCGCACCACAGCAGAGGAAAACCTGGCGATGATCGAGGACTCGGTCCGCCACCTTGTCGCTCACGGTCGAGAGGTCATTTACGACGCCGAACATTTCTTCGACGGATTCAGATCCAATGCGGATTATTCCCTTCGTACGCTTGCCGCCGCGCTCAAGGGTGGCGCGGCCAATCTCACACTGTGCGACACCAACGGCGGCACCCTGGTGACCGACTTTGAAACGATTGTGCGCAGAGTGGTGTCCGAATTCGGAGGCGAAAAGGTTGGCGTACACTGCCACAATGACTCCGGCATTGGTGTCGCCCTCTCCCTCGCAGGCGTGGCCGCGGGGGCGCAACTTGTTCAGGGAACCGTCAATGGCTACGGCGAACGCACCGGCAACGCGAACCTCATCACGATCCTCCCCAACCTTTTTCTCAAAATGGGTGCCACCGCCCATTGCGCGCGCAACATCGGTCAGTTGCGCGAACTGTCGCTCTTCCTCGACGAGCTGGCCAATCTGCGACCGGACACCAAGGCACCCTACGTCGGTGCGTCCGCATTCGCGCACAAGGGTGGTCTGCACGCGAATGCCGCTCAAAAGGTCAAGAGCAGCTACGAGCACATCGACCCTGCAACCGTCGGCAACCGGACGCGTGTCCTGGTTTCCGATATGGCTGGACGCAGCAGCGTCGCCCTCAAGGCAAAGGAACTTGGTTTTGATCTCGATGAGAAGTCTCCCGAGATCAAGACCCTGATCGACGAGTTGAAGGACCTCGAGTTCCGCGGCTACGAGTTCGAGGCCGCGGATGCATCCCTTCAATTGCTCATCTCCCGATCCCTCGGTCGCGACACCTCATTTTTCGACGTTGAGGGCTACCGCGTGATCATGGAGCGGCATGGTGGCGAACTTTGGGCTGAGGCGACCGTCAAAATCAAGATTGGGGAGAAGGTCTACCACACGGTTGCCGAGTCCACCGGCCCCGTCGGAGCCCTCGACCTGGCGCTCAGGCTCGCCCTCAAGAACGATTTCCCCCAACTGAGCGAGATGGTGCTGCGCGACTTCAAGGTCCGCATCCTCGAAAGCAACCAGGCAGCCAACAGCCGGACCCGGGTACTTATCGAAAGCGGCGACGACACCGGGATCTGGGGAACAGTCGGTGTCAGCGAAAACATTGTCGACGCCAGTTGGGAAGCCCTTCGCGGAGCCGTCGAATACAAGCTGCTCAAGTCGGCAAAGGCCTGATCGTCCCTCACCCGCATCAACCCGCAGTCCACTGCCCATCGCCATGTCACTCTTCATCGGAATCGACTCCGGCACGCAAAGCACAAAGGCCATCGTGCTGGACCTCGAGTCTCGCGCTGTCATCGCCGAGGCGCGCGCCGCCCATCACCTGATCGAGGGATTGCCAGTCGGCCACATGGAGCAGAACCCCGCCGACTGGTCGACGGCGCTGGACACGGTGATCCATGAAGTCGTCGCGAAAATAGGATCAGAAAACGCGAAGCGGGTCCAAGGAATCGGAGTCTCGGGCCAGCAGCACGGCTTCGTTCCTCTCGACGAGAAACGGGAGGTCATCCGCCCGGCGAAGCTCTGGTGCGACACAAGCACCGCCGACGAGTGCGCGATCATCACCCGAAAGCTGGGAGGTCCAAAGGCCGCCATTCGCAAGACGGGCAACTTGATCCTGCCCGGGTTCACAGCCCCAAAGATTCTCTGGCTGAAACGAAAGGAGCCCGCAAATTTCCGCCGCCTCCGACACATTTTGCTGCCGCACGACTACCTCAATTTTCACCTCACCGGAAATCTCTTCATGGAATTCGGTGATGCCTCCGGCACGGCATTGATGGATGTGAGGCGGCGGCGCTGGAGCAC
Source organism: Opitutaceae bacterium (assembly GCA_015075305.1). Classification (NCBI taxonomy): domain Bacteria; kingdom Pseudomonadati; phylum Verrucomicrobiota; class Opitutia; order Opitutales; family Opitutaceae; species Opitutaceae bacterium. The sequence continues at coordinate 11,361 of JABTUS010000001.1, forward strand.
CGACGCGATCAACGCCATCGACCGCAGGATAGCGGGCTGTCTGCCTCCGCTGTCTCAGTCTCATGAAGCAGCCGGCACACTCCTTGCGGAGAAGGCGGACGCCTACGGACTTCCTCGTGACGTGGTTGTTTCCGCCGGCGGAGGCGACAACATGATGGGCGCGATCGGCACTGGGAATGTCGAGCCCGGTGTCGTCACCGCTAGCTTTGGAACCAGTGGCACCATCTACGCCCACTCCCGCCGCCCGGTCATCGATCCTCAGGGCGAGATCGCCGCATTCTGCTCCTCGACCGGAGCCTGGCTGCCGCTGCTCTGCACCATGAACGTCACAACCGTCACGGAGCAGGTGTGCGCACTCTTCGGCCAGGACCACGGCGCCATGGCCGATTCAGTCTCAAGCGTTGCTCCGGGCGCGGATGGACTGCTCCTCCTTCCCTACCTCGCGGGCGAGCGCACACCCAACGTTCCATCCGGTTCCGGGGTGCTGTTTGGCCTCACTCCAACCTCCTTCACACGGGCCCACATCGCCCGTGCTGCCATGGAGGGTGTAACGCTTGGCATGAACTACGGCCTGCGCCGGCTCGCCAGGCTGAGTGTCAAGGCCAGGGAAATTCGCGTGACCGGTGGCGGCGCGCGCTCGCCGGTCTGGCGGCAGATCATGGCGGACGTTTTCGGTGTTCCCGTGGTTGCCATGATGGAGGACGAAGGAGCGGCCCTTGGCGGCGCGCTTCAGGCCGCCTGGTGCGTGGCGTTGAAGGACGGAAAGAAGCACGTGTCTCTCGCCAGCCTGGCCAAAGGCGTCGTTGCCGTGGATTCAGCTTCCCGCTGCACACCCATCGCGGCAAATGCCGCCCGCTACCGTCACCTGCAGTCCATCCAGGATTCCCTGAGCGAGAACCTGCGTGAACTGTTCGTCGTCCAGCGAAAATTTGCGCTTGGCGGTTGAACCCACGTCTGCCCTGCATTTCGCGTTCAGGTCAGATTCGCAGGGTCAACATCGAGGACCTGAGTGATGTCCTCGGGCCAGGGGAAGTCGATTCGCAGGCGGTTCAATTCTCCGATAACTTTTGAAACACTCGGGGTGAAATACCATAGCTGCCAGCGGTAGAGATCCTTGATCTTTTCAATGGGAGACGCGGCGGGTCCGCGCAGCTCCAGCCGCCCGCCAAAAACCGACTCCACCTTGCGCGCCCATTGCTCGCTGAAGAATTTCAGCTTCTCTTCACTGGGGCCACGGAAAAGATGGTGAATCAGGTGTCGATACGGCGGATACTTGAACTGTTCCCGCATGCGCAGCTCCGCTTCGGCAAATCCCTCGAAATCGGCACGACGTGAAAACTGGATCGTTTCGGCATGCGGTGTGAAGGTCTGCACGACAACCTCCCCCGCCCGATCCCCGCGGCCCGCGCGTCCCGCTACCTGGACCAGCAGTTGAAACGTGCGCTCATTCGCCCGGAAATCCGGCACATGCATCGAAATGTCCGCATCGATGAGCCCGACCAGCGTGACGTTCGGAAAATCGAGCCCCTTGCCGATCATCTGTGTGCCGATCAGGATGTCGATCTTCCCGGTCCGGAACTCGCCCAGGATCTGGCGAAACCGGTTCTTCTTCGACATCGTATCCGCGTCCATTCGTTCGACGCGGGCCTTCGGCAGCACCCGTCTCACCGCTTCCTCCACACGCTGTGTTCCCAGTCCGCGCCAGCGTATGTCAGGCGCCCCGCACTGCGGGCACCGAACCGGCGACGGACGAACGTCACCGCACAGGTGACATCGCAGCGTCTCATCCACCCGGTGATAGGTCATCGCCACGCTGCAGTGTGCGCAGTTCTCAACATGGCCGCATTTCGTGCAGAGCATCGACGACGAGTAGCCGCGTCTGTTGATGAAGAGTATCGTCTGCTCCCGCTTTTCAAACCGTCCGTACATGGCGTCGACCAGTCGCCGGGACAGCGCAGCGAGCCCGCGCTGTCGGGCGACCTCCACCCGCATGTCGACCACATCGATGAACGGCAGTTTGCGCGAATCGACTCGCTCGGTCAAACGGAGCAGCCGGTATCGACCCGCGCGAGCATTGGCGAAACTCTCCAGCGAGGGAGTCGCCGATCCAAGCAGGCATGCGGCGCCGGCAATCCTCGCGCGCATCACCGCAACATCGCGTCCATGATAGCGGGGCGTCTCATCCTGCTTGTACGCCGGCTCGTGCTCCTCGTCGACAACGACCAGCCGAAGATCACGAACCGGTGCGAACACCGCGGATCGTGCACCAACCACCACACGGGCCTCGCCTGAAACGAGTGCAAGCCAGCCATCCAGACGCTCGCCCTCGCTCAAGTGGCTGTGCCAGACCACACAGCGGTGGTTGGGGGCAATCGCTTCAAGGCGCGACCGGAGCCGGGCCACCGTCTGAGGCGTCAGTGCAACCTCGGGCACGAGGAAGATGACCCCGCCATCTGACTTCAATGCCGCCTCGATGGCATGGAGATACACCTCCGTTTTTCCGGACCCCGTGACGCCATGCAGAAGGGAGACTTGGAACCTCCGCTCCGCAATGCATGAAACCATTGCCGCCGTCGCGTCGAGCTGCTCCCTGTTCAAACGCGGCGGAATCGAGGCGACCCTTTCGCCTTCGGCAAACTCGTCGGAGTAGGCGACGCGTTCAACGCGCCTCACTTCCTCCTTGATCAATCCGCGCTTTATCAGCGCACCGGCCACCGCGGGGGTCACTTGCAGGCGCTGCAGGACGAGCCGCTTCTTCAACGGAAACACCTGCGAGAGCAGAAAACGGTACAGCCGCGCCTGCTGCGGCGCCCGTCGCTCCAGCACGGCCAGTTCCTCCACGGGCAGGTGCTCGCCCGCAGACAGCCATCGCTCCTCCTTCAACGACGCCCCCGAGCGCACTGGCGCCGGCACCATCGCCTCGATGACGTCCTCCATCGGCGACGCGTAATAGGTTGCCATCCAGCGGGCCAATTCGAGAAGGTCCGGCGGCATGACCGAAAACGGGTAGACCGACTGAACGACGTTCTTGAGCTTTTCCGCCGGGTAGTCGGTCGGCGCACCAAAACTCCCGACAATTCCAAGCACCAGCCGTTTGCCCAGTGGAATTCGCACCATCGACCCAAGGCTGACCATTGCACGCAGACCTTCCGGCACAGTGTAGTGCAGAATCCTGTCGAAACCGGCCAGAGGGTGGACTCCCACGATCATCCTATGTTGAAAGGATAAAGCGACGGGAGCTTGCAACCACACAAATCACCGATTCCCGGCTCCCGGAGCAGAGTAGAGCCATCCCCAGTCCCTGCCACGGGTTGTTTCATGCGATTGACAGCTTGCGAAGAGCGAAGAACATGACGTCAGTGAGCAACGACGCGACGAAGGAACAGTTCAAATCGTACCTGGTGAGGAAGGGGCTGCGCGTCACCAACCAGCGCCTGGCGATTTTCGATGCAGCCTTTGCCCAGTCCAAGCACTTCACCGCGGAGGACCTTCTCGATCAGGCCAGGCGGATCGACGATTCCGTTTCCCGCGCAACCGTCTACCGCACCCTTCCCATAATGACGGAAAGCGCGTTGCTTCGCGAGGTCGACATTGGCAAGGGTGAGAAGTTCTATCTGCGCAACCCGAACGAGAACACGCAAATGGCCCAGGTCATCTGCCTGGACTGTGATCGTATTTTCGAAATCAGCGCTCCCTTCATGGAGTGGTACGGAAACACCGTGTCATCCAAGCTCGGCCTGACCCCGGTGACCCAGCGCCTTCAGGTCAGCGCGCGCTGCAATGCCCTGCGGGAAACCGGAGCCTGCAAGAACAAGATTTCCTGATCGATGTCGAAGACCAAGTCGTCCGACCCCGCATTCGAAACCTCCTTTTTTGAATCCGTCCTCCGACGCGATCCCGACTTCAGCGAGGTCGTTGAGCTGCTGGGAGGGCTCTATACCAAGCAGGGGCGCATTGCTGATGGCCTGAGGATGGACCGCCGACTCGTAAAGCTTCAGCCGGCGAATCCCACGGCCCACTACAATCTCGCTTGCAGCCTCGCGCTGTCGAAACGCAAGGGCGACGCACTGCGTGCGCTGAAGCAGGCGGTGGAACTCGGCTACAAGGATTCGGAGTGGCTGTCCCAGGACCCCGACCTCGAGGTTCTCCAGAACCACCCGGAGTTCAAGAAACTCGTCGATCACCTTCAGACTCAGTCCTGACCTCACAAAGTTCCGTTGGGATGGGGCGCGCGAGCCGATTGGTGGTCAGGGTTGCCTTTCCAGAAGCCACTTTTAGCTTTCGGGCATGTCTGCAGTCCTGAATTATGAACCCATTGTTGCGTCGCCACGGCGCGGCCCGGTGCGCCTGACTCCGATTCAGGAGGAGGTGCTTGCGCTCAAGAGGGAGCGAAACGCCGTGATTCTCGCCCACAACTACCAGGTTGAGGCCATTCAGGATGTCGCCGATTTCGTGGGCGACTCACTTGGTCTGTCGTTCAAGGCCCAGGCGGTGAAAAGTGACGTGATCCTCTTCTGCGGTGTTCACTTCATGGCAGAGACCGCCAAGATAGTGAACCCGCAAAGAACAGTCCTGCTGCCTGATCCCAACGCCGGCTGTTCGCTTTCCGATTCCTGCCCCGCGGAACGGCTGGCCGCGTACAAACGCGACAATCCGAACCTCTACGTGGTCGCCTACATCAACTGCTCGGCGGCCGTCAAGGCACTCAGCGACGTGATCTGCACCAGTGGAAATGCCGCGCGGATCGTGAGTCGCGTGCCACAGGACCGCGAAATCCTCTTTGTTCCCGACCAGAATCTGGGGCAATGGGTTGCTCAGCAGACCAATCGAAGCATGCGCCTCTGGCCAGGCAACTGCTATGCGCACGTCCAGTTTACCGTCGACTCGATCGAAAAGGTGCGCGCACGTTTTCCCGGCACCCCCGTGGTCGCCCATCCGGAGTGCGTGCAGACGGTGCGTGATCTGGCCGACGAGGTGTGCAGCACGGAAATGATGGTGAAGTTCTCGAGGGAGCACCCCGCCAGTCACATCATCGTGGTGACGGAAAGCGGCATGCTCAACCGCCTCCGCAGGGAGGTTCCTGAAAAGACCTTTGTGGCGGGTCCAACCGAGTCCTGCGCCTGCAATGACTGCCGCTTCATGAAATTGAACACGATTGAAAAGGTGCGCGATGCGCTCGTGAACATGTCGCCGGAAATCCTTGTTCCCGAGCCGACCCGTTCAGCCGCCCTCGTTCCGATTCAACGGATGCTCGACTGGAGCCGATGAGCATCCGGATGCTCGTGCCAGGCGCCGCTATTCGTTGAGTTTCTGCAGTCGCCGGGCTTCCTCCGCGCGAAGCTGTTCAAGCATCACCGGATCACCGGAAGCGATCGCCTCGCGCAACCGCCGTTCCCTGGCAAGCAATTCGTCCTCCCACTGCTCCAGACGGATCTCCCGCTCCTGCTGGTCCTGCACCTTCTCGAAGAGTCGAATTTCACTTTCATCGAGAAACTTCTCCCTTTCCAGCATCACCGCCTTGGTTTCCCGCAGCGAAGCTTCGCGACGGTCGAGCTCCAGACGAACACGGTCGATGGCCACCTGTTCCTCCGGCGATGCCACGCGGCGGGACAGCGTCTGACTCTTCTTGTTTTCGGCAAGATACGCCTCGCGCGCGGCAACCAAGGCTTCATTCTCAGCCAGCTCGCGAAGTCGCTCGGCGACCAGGGACTCTTGCTCGGCTATTTCCGTTTCCCGTTCAGCCAGCTTTGCCTCCAGCGCGCGCAGCCTGTTCTCGAGTTCGGCCGCCGAGCGGGTCACCGACTCGGGAACTTCAATTCCACCCAGCAGACTCTGCGGGGAAGGCGCAGTCTCCTGTCCATGACCGGAATCGGATGCAGCCAGCGCACGCACCAGCTTTCCCCGCGGGAGCTTCAACGGTGCGTCTCCGATGCGCCGGGCCGGGAACCGCACCTTTACGGATGAGGTCGGAACGGCCTCGTTCATCGGCGTCTACCTCGCAAAAAGCCGATTGAACCAGCTTCTCTTCTTTGGCGCGATCTCGACGGGAGCGTCGGACTTTACGTGGGGAAGGATGAGCGCCGCAACCAGCGACTCTATCGCGGGGTCATTGATGACCACCAGCGATCGGGAGAGCGCCGATCCTGACGCGATCTGCGTGCGTATCGCCATGCGATCCGTCGAGAAATAGGTGGCCAGGCGCGATGCCGCTTCACGGATCGAAGGATTGACGAAGGCCGGTTTCGTGAGAAGCAGCGTGCGTTGGTCCGCCGGTATTGTCCTCGCCTGCTGTGCCAATGCCTCGATCAGGTGCAGCCCCTTGTGGCCCTGGCGAAAAGGCAGGTATTTCGCCAGCGCTGTTTCATCGACATGGGACAATGCGTTGAGCAGACCGCGAAAATCTCCGCCGACGATCACCGCCTGGGAGAGTCCTTGGGCAAAGATCGCAAACTGCCCGAGAGTCGAGATCTTTTCGAGCCGGCAAAAATCCAGCGTGGAGGGCTGCAGGGCCGTGAATTCGATCGGGAAGCCTTCGGAAATTTCCAGCCGCGCCATGTTCTTCAGGAGCGGATTGTCGCGCTCAGAGGTTGCAGCCGCCTGCTCCACCATGTCGCCAAACGGATTGTCGAATGCCAGCGTCTCCTTGAGGATGTCGACCAACTGGTCAAAACGCTCCATGGGCTGCCCCTTCGATGCAAGCAGCTCCTGGGCTTCGCTGAACGTCAGATCAATGTATCCCGCAGGAGTCTCGCGCTTGTCCTTGATCGGCCAGTCGGGGCCCTCGAGATTCTGGGCCAGGCTGTGGATCGGGGTGTCGACCATGATGGAAGTCGAGAACGAGCCACGGATCTCGTCCCATTGTTTTGAAGTATACCTCATAGCAAGTTGGTGAAATGCGCTCGTACGCGAGCGCATCAGTAATCGGTCAAGCGGGAGCCTGATTAAGGAGCTCCTGCGTAAGCTTCCGGTAATCGCCGATCACATTGTCCTGTCCACTGTCCGCCGCATCCTGCCCCACAAGAAGAACCGGAAGTCCAAGTGTCACCGCACGCCTCACAACCATCGCATCGCGAATCTGGGTATCGAGTATCTTCGCGTTCGGGGCCACGCGTTTGGCCGCACGAAATTGATTCAGGCGCAACTGCATGCGCATCTTGGGCACCTCAATGTCCACTCCGGTCTTGATGGCGTTGAAGACAATGCTCGTCACCTGCGCTGGCGGTCCCATTGCGGAACGCCGAAAGCTCGCAGAAAGCATGTGAAATTTCTGTAATTTTTCGACGAGCAGCGTGAATCCGATCAGGCTGAGCGCATCGGGATTGGCCGGCACACAGATTTCGTTTGCCGAGAATACGCCGCATTGGGACGCACGCAGGATGTTCGGCGGGCAGTCAAACAGGACAAAATCATAGTCCGCCTCAAGGCTTGCGAGCTGCTCCTGGAAAATCAGGTAAGGCGGACGCTTGGGGTCGCCCGTGTATTCGTTTTCCAGGTCCACGAGATTGAATGTGGTCGGCACGAGATCCAGGCCGGGAAGCAGCTTTTCGCCGCCTTTCCCCTCGACCACGTTGCGTATGATCAGATCACGCAGATGGGCCTTGTTTTCGAAAATCGAAAAGACGGAACCGCCATTGGCTGCGTTGATCGTGTTCCATCGATCAAGCTTGAGCAGCCAGATGCTGGCGTTCGACTGGGTGTCGAAATCACAAAGTAGCACACGCTTGCCAGCTTTCACCAGGGCCGCCGCCGTATTCACGATCAACGACGTCTTGCCGACGCCACCCTTGTAGTTAAGGAAAGCAATTTTTCGCGCCATTACGGGAGAGTTGTTCGGTTCGATTCGCCACAGACTTGAGCCACCTTACAAACGGTGCGAACCACCGGCGACGAGGCGCAAAAACAGGGATATCGGGGTTTGACGGATTTTTTGCGGCATCTCCTCCGCACGGCTCCGCAATCCATTCGGTGAGTGCAAGTGGAAGGAGAAAACGGAATCGGACATGCGCCAGCAGCATCGCCTTCCACCCGGAACAACGAAATTCACAGCGCACTTACACTCGCTCAATGACTTTGCGCTCTGCTACAATCGCCTCGTGGACAAATCCGCCATTCGCACCGCGATCCTTCGCCAGTTGGAGTCAGATCTGGCCATGCAGACTCAGGCAGCATTGACATCACGTGACGAGGCGACGCACGAGGAGAGCAAGGCCGACAACAAGTACGACACGCACGCCCAGGAAGCCGCCTATCTCGCGGAGGGTCAGGCAAGGATCGTCGCTGAACTCAGGGAGAGCATCAGCCAGTTTGCGATCCTGCCCATGACGCCGCATCACCCTTCGGATCACATTTCACTCGGAGCGATTGTCACGCTTCAGGATCCGAACGGCGGTCTTTCCAGCCTTTTGCTCGGCCCTCGCGCAGGAGGACTCGAGGTGGAGCACGAAGGTGTGCGCATCATGGTCGTGACACCCGCTTCGCCGCTCGGCCGCCAGCTTCTTGGACGAAAAGTTGGCGAGACGGTCGACGCCATGGAGAACAGGGTCAGTAGAACGCTCCGCATAGTCGCAGTCAATTGAAGCACCGGAGCCGAACCGGAGGAGTCCGTTGGCTGTTGGCGTGGTCTCCACCCTGAACAGCATGCAAACTCAACAAATGCCCGCTTGCGTCGGAAAATTGGTTGCTGCTCCTTTTGCTCGCACGGCCGGCCTTGCACGCTAGAAATCTGAGTCATGAGCATGACCTGGCTTGCCAACGGGGACAAGAGCGCCGCATGGGCTCACCACACCTGGGAGGAATTCGCCACGCTCCAGGACAAGCATTGCCACCTCGTGATTCTTCCACTGCACGGCCTGGCGGATCACGGCATGGCGCTGCCCCTGGACATCGAGGAAGTCGTTGGAAGCGAGCTGCTGCGGCGCGCAATCACAACGACCGCCCCATCGCTTCGGCTTCGTGTGCTCCCGCCACTGCGATTCGTGCTCGCCCCCACACCCGCCAGCTTTCTCGGCATTGATCCCGAAACTGCGCACGATCTTGTCCACGAGATCGCCTCGGGTGTCCAAGCGGCGGGTTTCCGCAAGCTTGTTTTCTGGAATACAAGTCCTTGGAACGAGGAGTTCATCGATGTCGCTTCGCGCGACGTTCGCATCGCTCTGGACCTTCAGACCTTCGTCATCAACCTGAACGGTCTCGGACTGGATTTCCACCCCTCCGGAACGGGGCGCACCGCACTTCAGGCAATCGGAGCCAGTCTGTGCGGCATTTCTCCGGCCAGTGAATCACGGCCAGCCGATGTCACGGATCCGGATTTTCGTCCCGGCCAATGGCGGCAGCCTCCTCCCGTCGATCCCGATCCCTCGCAGGATGCTCCCGCTTTGATCGGGAAGGCGGCTGGGCACCTTGCGCGACTGCTTGCCGAGATCGATTCAAAGTGTCCGCCCGGGCGGATCGTCTTTGGCCCGCAGCCTGTCAAGGCCCCGTCCGCGTCCTTGCATGCGGCTTCTGCAATGCGTTTCGATCAGCCCTGGCCAGCCCATCGCAGACACTATCTTCCCGCGCTGACGCGGGCGGGGCTTGAGGCATGGCCGGAGAAGGCGGCCACCCTGGTGATCCTTCCAACGGGCGCGATTGAGCAGCATGGCCTTCATCTACCAGTGGGCGTGGATGCGATCCTTGGCCAGGCCTGGCTCGACGCAGCGCTTCCCAAGCTGGATCCTGGCACGCGCGTTCTCGTTGCCCCGCCAATCACCTTTGGGAAGAGCAATGAACACATTGGTTTCCCCGGCACCGTCTCAGTCTCCGCCAGGACATTCCGGCGACTTCTCCTCGCCACGACCAGGAATCTGCATGCTCTCGGGTTCCGGTTTTTCGGCGTGCTGAATACGCACGGAGGCAACAGTGCGGTGATTGTCTACACCCTCCGGGAAATTCAATCGATGCCCGAGGTTCGCGCGGGGATGATCAGCAGCGGATACACTCCCGTGCAGTCGGAGGTCGAGCGCGAATTCGGATTCCATGCCGGGGAATGGGAGACCTCGCTCATGATGGCGGTGACCGAAGGTCTCGTGAAACCTGAACGGGCGGTCTGCGAATACCCGGCGCGACCCGAGGACCCAGGCGAACTGCGACCCGAGAACGCCCCCGCGATCTTCTCCTGGTTGACCAGCGACATTTCCCGAAGCGGAACGATGGGCGATGCCACGGCAGCGAATGAGGAGAAGGGACGCCGCTGGCTCGCTGAGTCATCGTCGGCCCTCGCCCGGCGAATTTCAGAACTGGCTCGTTCCGCGCAGGACTGAAGTCAATTGGCTGCCGTCCATTTCAGGATCGTCGTGCTCAGAGGTGGCAGCGTGAGACAGAGGCTCTGGCTCATTCCGTCCGAAGCGACATCCTCTGTCTGACGCCCGCCATCGTTGCCCAATCCGCTGCCACCATAGAAATTGCTGTTGCTGTTGATCACCTCCCGCCAGAAGCCGCGCCGCGGGACACCGATGCGGTAGTCTCGTCGAATCACGGGCGTAAAGTGGCCAACCACGGCAAACAAAGTCTGCTCAAACGGATCGCACCTGAGAAATGCCAGCACACTTGCCTCCGCATCCTGACAGGCCAGCCAGCGGAAACCATGGGCATTCAGATCATTGCAGCCCAACACGGGTTCTGAACGGTAAAGGTGATTGAGGTCCCGAACGAGCAGGCGGATGCCCTCGTGATCGAGATACTGCGTGAGATGCCAGTCGAGGGAGCCGGTGTAGGCCCATTCAGAACTCTGGCCAAATTCACTTCCCATGAAGAGAAGCTTCTTCCCCGGCCATCCCCACATGTGCGCGTAGAGCGCACGCAGGTTCGCCGCCTTTTCCGGAATGTGCCAGGCTCCCATCTTCATCAGCATCGAGCCTTTTCCGTGGACCACCTCATCATGCGAAAACACCGACACGAAGTTCTCCGCGTATTGATAGAGCATGCCGAATGTCAGGTCATTCTGATGCCACTTCCGATGAATCGAATCCTTGGAGAAGTACTTCAGCGTGTCGTGCATCCATCCCATGTTCCACTTGAAGTCGAAGCCGATGCCTCCGTCCTTCGTGGGTTTCGAGATTCCGGCAAATGAGGTGCTTTCCTCCGCGATGGTCAGTACGCCGGGATAGTGCTGATGAACCAGATCATTGGTGACGCGCAGGAAATCGATGGCCTCCAGATTCTCGCGTCCACCCTGACGATTGGGAACCCATTCGCCCGCCTTGCGCGAATAGTCGAGGTAGAGCATCGAGGCCACGGCATCCACTCGCAGTCCGTCAATGTGATAGCGATCCAGCCATGACAGCGCATTGGCGATCAGGAAGCAGCGCACCTCATTGCGGCTGTAATTGAAGATCAGCGTCCCCCAATCCATGTGCGCGCCCTGGCGCGGATCCGCGTGCTCGTACAGGTGCGTTCCGTCAAATTCCGCAAGTGCAAAGCTGTCCCGGGGAAAATGCGCAGGCACCCAGTCGAGAATCACTCCGATGCCCTGTTGATGCAGGTAGTCAACAAACCAGGCAAAGTCGTCAGGACTCCCAAAGCGTCGCGTCGGAGCGAAAAATCCCGTCACCTGATAGCCCCAGGAACCATCAAAGGGATGTTCAGCCAGGGGCATCACCTCGATGTGTGTGAAGCCCATCTGTTTCACGTAGTCCGCCAGTTCCGGAGCCAGTTCACGATAACTCAGCGGACGATTTGCATCCTCGGGCTTGCGCTTCCATGACCCCAGATGAACCTCATAGACGGAGATGGGGCGATCGAGCCGCGCCGCATCCGCCTCCCTCCGCTTGATCCATTCGGAGTCACCCCAGACATGCGTTCGCACGTCGTGCACAATGGCTGCGTTTCCCGGAGGAGCTTCAAAATAGGCGCCAAACGGGTCGGTCTTGATGCGGATGTGGCCGCGCACATCCCACAATTCGAACTTGTACAATTCCCCCCCCTCAATGCCAGGAATGAACAGCTCCCAGACGCCCGAGACACCCAGCGGGCGCATCGGATGATAGCGGCCATCCCATCCATTGAAATTGCCCACCACAGACACCCGCCTCGCATTGGGGGCCCAGACGGCAAAGGAAACGCCCACGATGCCGTTGATGGTGCGCCGATGCGCCCCCAGCTTTTCATACAGGCGCAGCTCATTCCCTTCGTTGAACAAGTACAGATCCTGATCTCCCAGTGTCGGCAGAAATGAATAGGGATCAAAAAACTGCCGCATCTCTCCATTCCCGCGGGTCGCCCGCAACTGGTAACGGAAAACTTCCGTGCGCTTTGGAATGAAAACCTCGAAGAAACCCGTCTCATCCAATCTGGTCATCGGCCAGGACTGACCGCCAGCGGCATCCATCACCGCACAGTCAATGGCGTCCCTCAGGAACGCCCGAACCACAACTCCCTGGCTGCGTCCCTTCCTGTGGGGATGCATGCCGAGAAAATCATGGGGATGGCTCGCGGTGGCGTGGAGGAAATGGTCCAGTGTCTCTTTTGGTATGATCACACGTGAGAGGGCTGACCCAGTCTCCGCGATGAAAAGCTCATTTACAAGCCCTTGGAAACGTCGCCATTGCCAGCACGGCCCCCGCCAGACGCGGAGCATTCTGGTCACGCAACGGCTGGGCAAAGCATTTTCACAGGCAAGGCCTTGATGCCCCGCTGCCTTCGAGGCATCAGCGGGAGCTCCTCGTGAGTCAGTCTTGCCTGCCCGACCGCGCCCGGGTTCGATGCGGCGTGCGTGTCTCTCTCCCTACGATGCTCTGGGTGCTGCTGATGGCCGTGCCGGCGCTGGCACCCGCCGCCGACGTTCCGTTGGAGGCGTTCAAGGCCGAGACAACCGAATTTGATCTCGACACCAGGGAATGGATTGGACGCGGAATGGCATCTCTTTCCTACAAGGATGTTTCGCTGACCGCATCCGAGATTCGTTTCCGCACGACCACCGGCGTGGCTGTTGCCCGCGGCAATGTGATCCTCCAGCAGGGCCCGCAGCGTCTCCTGGCGGATGAAGTCACCTTTGACACCGGCACACGCGGCATCGATGTGAGAAATCTTCGTGTCGGCTCGGATCCCATCTATGTTTCAGGCACCCATCTCCATGGCACCCGCGAGGAATTGATCGTTGAAAATGCACAGGCCACTTTCAGGGAACCGGGATTCTGGTCGCCAACAATCAAGGCGGACCGCTTGACGCTGCACGGCGGGGAGACTGTCAGCGTGGAGCGAGGCCGCGTTGGCATCGGACGGATCCTGCCGCTGCCCCTGCCTGGTTTTCCAATTCCCGTGGACCAGGCGTTCCTCCGCTATCTGACCGTTGGCGCGGGTTATCGCGCCTCTCTGGGCGCATTCTTCGAGCTGGGTGTGCACGTTCCGGTCGCCCGCGGAGTGGAGGCCGGCGTCGACACCGGCTTCTATTCCAGCCGTGGATTCCTCGCAGGCCCTTCCGGCAAATACGAGTTTTCCAAGGGTGACCACCGGCTCTCCGGTTCCCTGCGCACGGGATTCATCCACGACAGCGGCGACAAACTGCGCGACATCATTGGCAGGCCGATCCAGGAGGATCGCGGCTTTGCGCAATGGTCGCACCACCAGACTCTCGGCCGAAACCTTTCCCTCAATGCCGAGATGAATTTCTGGAGCGATTCCGACATTCTTCGTGATTTTCAACCCGACAGATATTTTCCCGTCCAGCAGCCGGACAACTTCATCGAGGCAACCTACGTCAACGATGCCGTGGTGATCGGCGCCTTTGTTCGACCAAACCTCAATCGCTATTTCCGGATCCAGGAGCGCCTGCCTGAAATTCGCGCCGAGCTCCTGCCGCGCCTCATTTCAGGTCCCGGCCTGCGCATCTATCAGCGCGGCCATGCCAGCCTCGTGCGACTGACCGAGGACGAGCCGCTGCAGGGACCGACACTCAAGAGCGATCGTCTGGACGCCTACTATGCGCTCTCCCGTCCGATCACTCCGCGGGACTGGCTGTCAATCAACCCCGTCGTCGGCGGCGAGGTCACACATTACGCGGATGTCAGTCCCTCTCCTGATCGCGGGAGCCATACGCGCGTTCTCGGCGAACTTGGCGTCGACGCGGAATTGCGCGCAAGCGGCACATACGCCTACCAGAACAAGGCATGGAAAATCGACGGCCTTCGCCACCTGATCACGCCGCGCCTCAGCTACCGCTTCATCGAGGGCGGAAAAAGCGCCAGGGACTACATTCCACAGATTGATCGGAGTTCCTTCTCAACATACCTGCAGCCGCTCGGCCTCGGGGAACGGCGCGATGTCGATGACCTTGGCGACAGCCATGCCCTCCGCCTTGAGGTCGACAACGCCCTCCAGACGCGCGACGCAACCTACGGTTCGCGGGACCTTCTCCGCCTCAATCTGGCCGCGGATCTGCGCTTCGACAAGGAGGCGGGCATGTCCACACTCTCAGACCTGCATGCCTCGTTCGCACTCACTCCCGCGCGCTGGCTGAATTTCAGCCTCTATCAGCGGTATTCGACGCGCGATCAAACCCTCGAGGAGCTCAACACCAGCGTCATGATCGCGAATTCCGAATGGTGGTCCCTTCGACTCGGCACGCACTACCTTCGGAATGACATCGAGGAGTATGTCATGGAAACCCGGATCCGGATGAACGAGGTCTTTGAGGCGTTCGGACGACTTCACTACGACGCACCCCGCTCCCGCTTTGTCCAGCAGACCTACGGCATTCGCCAGACCCTCGACAACCTCTGGGTGCTCCAGTACGGGATCAATTTCTACGAGGGCCGGCGGCGCGAAAGCTCGTTCGGCTTCGTGGTCGAGCTCGAGACGCTGCGCTTCTGAACGCCGTCACCATGTCCGGCGCACCGCCATCCATCGCCGACAACCAGACGCGCACGTTTCTCCGGCTCTGGGCAACCCTCGCGCCCGCCCTGTCGACGGATCGCGACATCCCGGAGCGCCTGAATCAGCTCCTGAAACGGAATCGCTCGTTCGGCTCGAGGGATCGCCGCCTGTATCGGGAACTTGCCTACACGGGCTTCCGCTATCACGCATGGCTGGCGGGAGGACTTGCCTCCGGAGGTGAAGATGCGATCCGCGCCCTCGCCTGGCTCGCCGCCGACATTCCGGCGGCCCGACAACTGAAATTGCGCTGGTGCCACGACTGGCCTGCACCGCCTGACAGTCTCGAGGCAAAGCGGGGCATTCTCAGAATCAGAGCGCGCGGGCTCAACCTCGACGCATCCGTCATGCCTGCATGGCTTGCCGATGAATGCCCGGAGGCGAACCATTCGCCCCTCCTTGACACCCTGAACACTCGAAGCCCGCTCTGGATTCGCCTTCAGTCGGACGACCTCCCGGCCATTCGTTCGGAATTTTACCATCGCGGCTGGCTCGCCACACCCTCTCCGGTGCTGGACCACGCCTGGCGCATCGACGCCCGGGACGCAGATGTCACGCAGTCGAGCGCCTTCCGCTCCGGCGGATTCGAGATCCAGGATCTTGGATCACAGATTGTCGCTGCAGCTCCGCCCATTCGGAAGGGGAGTCGCTGGCTCGATGCCTGCGCCGGAGCCGGCGGGAAAACGCTGGCGATCGCCCGGCGCGTGGGAACCGCCGGAAGCGTGACTGCATGGGATGTGCGCACCTCAGCCCTGGAGGAATTGCAAACTCGCGCAGAGCGGGCGCGTCTCAGGAACATAGAGGTCCGCAGACCGGGCTCCTCAGAGGCTTTCGACGGCGTCTTCATTGACACGCCCTGCACGGGATCGGGGACCTGGCGCCGAGCGCCCCATTTGAAACACTCAACCACCCTCGCGACAATCCGCGATGCCGCACGCAGGCAGCTGGAGCTGCTCAACACACTCTCATCACACGTTCGACCGGGCGGAACACTGGTGTACGCGACCTGCTCGTTGTGCCGCAGCGAAAATTCGGATGTCACAACCGCCTTTCTCTCAGCCAACCCCGAATTCAGACGCCTGGCGCTCCTGGAATCCTTTGGGTACCCCGCCACACCCGGCTCCGGGGAGCTTCACATAAGGCCTGATGTCCATGATACAGACGGATTCTATCTCGCATGCTTTGTCCGATCCCAGGACCCAGGCCTGTCGTGCACCTGACGTTCCTCCAGTTTTTCATTGCCGTCGCTACGGGTGATTGAAGCATGAACCGGTCGTGGTTCCCGGCACTGAATATCGCATCAAGCTCCCAGCCTTTGAAGGTCCCCTGGACCTCCTGCTGTTCCTCATACGCAAGAACGAGCTCGACATCTATGACATTCCGATCGTCGCAGTGACGAGGCAGTACATCGATGTGCTGCGCTCCATGCAGAGCCTGGACCTGGAAATCGCCGGAGAGTTTTTCGTCATGGCGGCCACGCTGATGGAGATCAAGAGCCGGATGCTTCTGCCAAAGGGACAGGCCGCGGTCGGACTGGATGATGACGAGGATGCCATGGACCCGCGCTGGGAACTCGTCCACCAACTGCTCCAGTACAAGAAATTCAAGGAGGCCGCGGCGGGGCTCAACACGCTCGCGCAGTTTGAGCAGGACAAGCTTCCCCGACGCGTCATTGAGGCCCGCCTGGCAGAAGGGGACCGCCCGCTCAGGAGCGTCGACCGCATCGAGCTCTGGAACGCCTTCAACATCGTGCTCCGGCGTCTGGCCGAAAAGCTCGTGGTCGGGGAGATCAGGGATGAGCAGGTCACAGTGGCCGACCAGATGGAAATGCTTCTGTCCCGCATCCAGTCGGAAAGATCATTCGTTTTCTCCGATCTCTTTCCGGACAAGGTCACGCTGCGTGTCCTCGTCGCCACCTTTCTCGCCGTTCTCGAACTGACCCGCCTGCGCAGGATCAAGATACGCCAGAACGAGGCATACAGCGACATCCTTTGCACCGCGGTCGAGAACTCCCCGCTGGATCCCGGCATTACCGCCGAAATGTCACTTGAAACCGGCTTCGAAGCCGGCAGCGTTACGGTGTGAGCAACAAGCCATCCAGACGTTCCAACTCGAACAAGAGCAAGCGACACTCCGTTCACGGCATTTTGGGAGTGGGCTTGGACAATCAGGACGGACATCGACGCATCACCACGGGTGAACAATTCACCCTCGTCGGCGGATCCGAAAAGACGCACGACCAGATGACGGAAACCATGATGAAGACGTTTGAGGAGTTGAAGCGCCGGGACCGTCGCCTTGAGAACGTCGACCCCAGGGAACTGGCGGAAATTCTCCACAAATCCACCCCTGAGTAGCTTTCAGGACAGGCGTTTTGACTTTTCCCCTGTCAGCAATAGGTTAACTTCACACCATCCAATCATGTCCGCCAACACCACCGAACTTAATTCGTCCAACTTCAAGAGCTCGATCGATTCCGCGACACCAACCCTGGTCGATTTCTGGGCGCCTTGGTGCGGCCCGTGCAAAGCGATATCTCCGATTCTCGAGGAGCTTGGCGCCGAGTTAAAAGGCAGGATCACCATCGGCAAGCTGAACGTCGACGACAACGGTGCGATATCGAGCGAGTACAATGTGCGCGCCATTCCCACCCTCATACTTTTCAAGGCCGGCAAGGTGGTGGACACCTATGTCGGCATGAAATCCAAGGCATTCCTCAAGGAACAGCTCATCGCAAAGGTCTGACAGGCCGTCGCAATCAGGCCGCGTCTGGCGATCAGCGACTCAGTTGAAAACGACGCCGACGCTCAGGGTGAGCGAATAGATGGCGAGGTATCGCCCGGTTTCGCCCAGCAGCACGATCAGGTCTCCGGGTGTTCGAGCCTTCCGAAGCCGCACGCCTTGGCGCACGGCCTCGGGCGTAAGTACGAGTGGCAGCAGCACCCAGCCGAACCGTCCTGAACGAGCTGCAAGGACCATCGGAACGAGCAGCGCAGCCAGGTGCGTGATTGCAAACTGCCAGCGTGCGAAACCGCGGCCAAGACGCACGATCAACGTGCGTTTCCCCGCCCTGGCATCGGTCTCAACATCGCGATAATTGTTCACGAGCAGAATGTTCACCGCAAGCAGGCCGACCGCCGCAGCGGCAAGCCACACTTCCAGAGACGGACATCCGGCCTGCACGAAGTAGGTCGCTCCCACCGCCACGAGCCCAAAGAAGATGAAGACAAAAAGGTCTCCCAGTCCATTGTACGCCAGCGGAAACGGTCCGCCGGTGTAGGCATAACCGCAGGCGATGCTGGTTACCCCGATGACCAGCATCGGCCAGCCGCCGTATCGGAGGAGCGTGAGGCCCGTCATGAACGCCACGGCAAAAACAATTCCGGCGGCGCGTTTCATCGCCTGAGGGCGAATCAAACCGCTGGCCACCGCACGTATCGGTCCGACCCGCTCCGCGGTGTCCGCCCCCTTGGCGTGATCGTAATAGTCATTCGCGAAATTTGTGCCGATTTGAACCAACACGGCAAAGGCGAGGCACGCCGCCGCGGCAGGCCAGACCGCCGTCCCCTTTTGAAGCGCAAACGCCGTGCCAACAATCACCGGCGCAACCGCGGCGGGAAGGGTGCGCGGCCGGGTGGCCGAAATCCAGACGGCTGGGCGGGAATCACTGGCCATGCGGCAGACCCATCAGGATGAACGGACTTCCCGATCGCGCGCCGCCTCACCCCAGCGTCCTTCAAAGTCCGGCGCAGAAACGGGCAAGTCGGGACAATCCCTTGGAGATGGTTTCGTCACTGGTCGCATAACTGAGCCGGAGGTAGCCCTCCGCACCGAATGCGCTGCCGGGCACCGCCGCCACCTTCTCCTTTTCCAGCAGGCGCGCGCAGAATTCCTGGTCGCTGAGTCCGAATTTCGAGATGTTCGGAAACAGATAGAACGCTCCGTGCGCCAGCAGGCAGTTGATCCCCTTGATTTCATTCAAGCCCCGGTGCAGCAGGCGACGCCGGCGATCGAACGCCGTCAGCATCTGGGAAAGCGCCGCCACAGTCTTCTCCCGCTGTTCGAGTGCCGCCAGCGCGCCATACTGGGCGAAAGTCGTCACATTTGAGGTCGTCTGACTCTGGAGCTCGGCAATGGCCTTGGCGATCGGAGCGGGCGCGACCGTTGTCCCAATGCGCCACCCCGTCATCGAGTATGTCTTTGAGAATCCCGCAACCGTGATCGTTCTTGCCTCCGCCTCCCTGCTGAGCGTCGCGACACAGGTCGGTCGCGCATCATCATACACCAGGTGCTCGTACATCTCATCCGACAGGATGTAGAGATTGTTCCGCACGGCGATTTCCACGAGCGCGGCGAGCTCCTCGCGGGAATACACGGCACCCGTCGGATTCGAAGGCGAATTCAGGACCAGCAGTTTCGTGCGCGGGCCGATCGCTGCAGTGAGCTGCGCGGGCGTGAGCTTGAATCCCGTGCGGTCATCCGCGAGGACGAGCTTGGGTGTGGCACCGGCGAGTTTCACCATCTCCGGATAACTCACCCAGAAGGGTGCCGGAATGATGACCTCATCACCAGGTGAGCATGTGGCCAGCACGCCCAGATAACAGGAAAACTTTCCGCCCGGCGAGACTATGACCTGCGACGGCAGAATCTTGAATCCATATTCAACGCCGTACTGGGCCGCTATCGCCTTTCGGAGCGGCTCGATGCCGGGCGTGGGCGCATATTTCGTTTTTCCCGCCTTCAGCGCCTCGATGCAGGCGTCCTTGATGTGCTGCGGCGTGTCAAAGTCGGGTTCGCCTGCGGCGAAACCACAGACATCTTCACCGGCGGCCTGCAGGGCCTTCGCCTTGGCGTCGATCGCAAGCGTCGGTGACGGCGATATGTTTCTGGCCCAGACGGAGAGTGGCGCGGTTGTTTGGCTCATGGACAGTCCAAGCCACCCAAACAAAGCACCCTCTCGAAGGCAAGGCCGCGCTTTTGCGCCGGATTTGTCCGCTCAAGCTTTCGCCGAACGCAGCCGGCTCACCGGCAGGGCGTCGACCGCCGCGCGAAGAATCTCCCCGGCGCTCACGCGCCGGAGCTTCGCCTGCCGCTGCAGGGTCTTCTTGATTCCCTGGGGAAGGCGCACGGATATCTGTCGATACTCGGCGCGGTCGGCCTGAAACTGGCTGTAGTCAAACTCTTCAAGCGCAACACGAATGACTTCGCTCACCGATCGGGCTCCATTGGAAGAGAGGGTTGCTTCAATTTTCTCAACGAGAGACAACGGAAGCTCAAAAGTAACGGGGTTGGCGACGGGGGGATTCTTTTTTGCCATGGGTGGACGTGCGGAAAATGACGCCAGCATCTCCTTGCCTGTGCAAGAGGTCCGCGGCAATGCAAATCTTCGAGTTTCCTTGTCCAGGATTGGTCCGCGCCCTTGACGCGTGATCTCCAGATTTCACGCTCCAGCCATCCCCGGAACAAGCAATGGCCAACGTCTCGATTGAAAACCTGGTCAAAATCTACCCGGAAAAGGGTGGGCCGGGCATGAGAGTGATCCATGGCATCAACCTCGAAGTCCGCGACGGCGAATTCACCGTGCTGGTCGGGCCCTCCGGTTGCGGAAAATCAACAATCCTGCGCATGATTGCGGGGCTTGAGGAAATCTCCGGAGGCACGATTTCCATTGACGGACGCGTCGTGAACAACCTGCCGCCCCGGGACCGGGATATCGCCATGGTGTTCCAAAATTACGCGCTCTATCCCCACATGACGGTCTATGACAACATGGCGTTCGGGCTCAAGCTGCGCAAACTTCCCAAGGCGGAGATTGACGCGCGCGTACGCGAGGCCGCGACCATGCTTGGACTGGAGCCCTACCTCGCACGCAGGCCCAAGGCGCTCTCCGGGGGGCAGCGCCAGCGCGTCGCGGTCGGACGGGCCATCGTGCGCAACCCGAAAGTCTTCCTGTTCGACGAACCCCTTTCGAATCTCGATGCGAGAATGCGCGTCTCGACGCGCACCGACATCTCAAAGCTGCACGCCCGCCTGGGTGCGACCATGATTTACGTCACTCACGATCAGGCGGAAGCCATGACAATGGGCGACCGCATCTGCGTGCTCAAGGATGGCCGCATCCAGCAGGTCGCCGCGCCGCTCGATCTCTATAATCGCCCTGACAATTTGTTCGTTGCGGGATTCATCGGCAGCCCACCCATGAATTTTTTCAATGGTGCCGTCCAGAAGGCAGGCGACAGCCTTTGCTTCGTGGCCGGCGGCGCAACGGGCGCATCCCTCCGCATTTCCTTGAACGCCGACATGGCAAGGCGCGTTTCTTCGCACATCGGCAAACCCATAGTACTTGGCATTCGCCCCGAGGACGTGAGCACGACCTCGGCCACACCCTTCCCGCCCCAATGGAACGCCGAAGCCCGTGTGGATGTTGCCGAGCACATGGGGTCTGAAACCCTGCTCTACCTGACGACGGGAGACACAGCGTTCATCGCACGCATGCGCCCGACGGAGCATTACTCTTCCGGTCAGAAGCTCACCGTGACATTCGATCCCGAAAAGATTCACTTCTTCGACGCGGTCACCGAACAGGTTTTCAGGTAGCGTGGCGATTGGAAGCACCGCGCCTCCGCAACATTATTCACGTCAGTTCTCCACCGCGACGAGCCCCTGGGTTGGTCGTTGCACCGGATGCGCGAGCTCCTCCGGCGCAAACAGAACGGGTGAAAAATCCTGATCCATTGCGGCTGCAGTGACAACAAAGCGCGTTTTGTTGCGCGTCGTCTCGTCCCTGAGATCGATGGACTTCACAATCCAGTGTTCACCGACCTTTTTCAAATCGAGCACCGACATGGATTTCAGCACACTGCCGTCTTCGCCAATCTGGTCGGCCTGCACCAGTGCATTGAACTGCGTGTCGAGAAAAACCCTCACTCCCGTCAAAGCCGGATGCCGCGAGACAAATGCCGGCGGCGGATAGAACAGGAATGAATTGGCGGGGCGACCTCTGACCTTGCGAATACCCTCGAAGAGGACGTCCTCCCACCAGAGGAATGGCATCTGAAGGTCGAACGGAGTGAGATTCGTTTCACCCAGCGGACTGAACAAGCTGTCCACCGCCAGCACGGCAACTTCTCCCGGCTTTGTTGCGTCCCATCTCCAGACCGCAGAATGGACCCCGCCCTTCAGAAGCAGTCTGAGGCTCGAGGAATGATTTTGATCGAGTGAATCATCGCCAATGAGTTCCACTCGGCTGATCGGACCATCCTCGCGCAGATCATTCCATAGTTTTCCCGCCCGCACCTTCTCTGGTCCGCGGCGGGGCATCACGCGAAGCTTGAACTCTAGGTACCCGCGAAATCCCCTTTGCCGAAAATCGGCGAGAAATGCGCGGCCCTCCTCCTGATTCGGCTTTGAAAGCTGGACGTAGTCGGGCGGTGGACGGTAACGCTTGTGCTGCGACCAGGCGGTGGACGCGGCAACGGCCAGGATGCAACTGATGCAGGCGGGGATCCTGCTTCGCACCCACCTGACCTGCCTGAGGGAGGTCATGGGCTGGGGATCCGCCGCCTCTACGGATTGGGTTTCGGCTGGTCCGCCCTGGGTGCCGCTGGCGTCGCCTCAACCGGAGCCGGAGTGGAGGCGGTCGTTTCCGGTGCCGGCGCAGGCACGGCAGTGGAAGCAGCAGCCGGAGCGACAGCGGGCGCGGCAATAGTGGGCAGAGCACCGCCGGCCGCCGCCGCATGCTTGCGCTGATAAATGTGCCCCAGATAGAGAATGAACGAGAGCACAAAAAATGCGATTGCCGCATTGATCGTCGCCTTTGAAAGCACGGTGTTCGTCTCGGCGCCAAACGCCGCCTCCGCAGCCCCTCCCCCCATGGCCGCCCCCACCCCGCCGTCCTTCGATTTCTGGGCCAGCACAACCAGCGACAGAAAAAGCGCGATCAGGATCAGGACAAATGTGAGAATACCGATGACGATGCTCATTTGAATCGGACACGAAAACCCCTCTGCCCGCTCATTGTCAATGTTTGTCTCCAACGCGGCGATTGACGACTTCAGTCGCCCCCGGAGCATCCCCGATTATACGTGGGTTGGCAGGCAAAGTACATTCATGTAGGTTCAAGCGAACCGCGATTCCTGTGCCCCCATCGGCCTCGCTCACATGCCGACCGAAGCCGGTTCGTTGGCGGATTGATTCCTTAACAACTGCACATGCCCCGCTCTCGCCAGTCCACCTCGGAAAATGCACTTCGCACGCCGGGCATCCTCCCATCGCACTTGATGACGCTTGGCCTGCTTGTGGTGGTCAGCCTCATACCCATGACTGCAGCCCGCGCGCAGTCCGACTATCTCCTTGTCCCAGGACACGGTCTCACCAACAGAACGGATGGCCGGGCTTCGAATGCCATCACCATCGACGATCTCATACGAGAATGTCAGGCCACCGGCCCGTGGATGCGCTTCATCGAGCGCGAGTATGACTGGGACGAACTGCAGGGGAGCGGACCGGGCAACACCCCGGGAGAATTCAAGCTGGGCAACCCGGGAATCGGCCGGATTGTCGCCGAGGCCATCGCCTGCAAGAATGCGGGTTTGAAGCTGCGTGTCATGCTCACGCACAAGTTTTCCGCCCTGCCCCAGTTCCTGACGCGCGGATGGAAGTACGCAACCGGCGACCAGACAACCGAGCCCAGGGAGACCTCAAACATCAAACTGGATATGCCCGAGGTTCTCCAGTTTTTGGAAAACCTGTACACGGCCGTCATTTCAGAACTGAAGAAATCCGCCGAAGCTCGCGACGCCTTCTACGGCTTCGTGATCCAGGAGCATGAAGTGGGGACAAGCAGCTACTGGACCACAGGCACGAGAGGGGCCTGGATCGAAAACCTGAAGGCCTTTCACCTCTGGCTGGCAGGCCGGGAATGGAATCCCGGCTCGAAGGAATGGACTTGGGCGGACGGGCGGCTGCGCAACTTCAACCCAGGCGCCAGCAGTCCGCACCGGCTCTTCTGGCAGATGGTCAACTCACCAACAACGGAGGTGAAGACAATCATCGCCCACCTGCTTGACACGAAGACGATCGGCATGGGCGGCGGTATTTGCGGACCGGATACATTTCCCCGCGAGCCCGGACCCACGCCATCCCACGGAGGCCCTCGCGGCGCCCTCTACCGGTGCTACGAGGAAATGAGATCCGTGCGGAACGTGCTGCCGATGTCGCTTCATGTCTATCACCTGAACTATTGGAACCCCTATGTTCACGCGGCGAAGAACGATGTGAACATGAACGCGCCCGAGAAGGACATGGATCCATTGATCGGGCCCCAGGCCATCTGGGGGCGCCAGCCCGAACTCCCTTCAATCAACGGCGGACCGAACGGCAACGCCGGGATCGGCATCGCCAACTTCCTCGGGTGCGTGCCAGAGGATCAGCAGGATCCCGACAATCTCCGCGTCAACAATGTCGTGTGGAGTTTCGTCAAGAGCATCCCTCCCGAGGCCAGGTATCAGAATCCCCAGGTTAAGGAATACGGCTGGCCGGATGTCAGGGCATGGATGACAAACACGGGCAGGTACGCCCAAGGACAGTCGGAGGACAGCACAAACCAGTTTGCCAGGGGGGCTGATGATCTCGGCAATTTCACAGGAGGATGCAATCGCATCACGCCCTCATCCATTCGCAGCGCTCCGCTGCCGCCATCCCGGCTGATCAACCTCTCCACGCGCGGCTCCGTGCTGACAGGGGACAATGTCATGATACTCGGCTTCGTCGTCCAGGGAAGCGCCGGCAAGCGGTTGCTCATCCGCGCCGTCGGACCCGGCCTCGGCAATCTCGGCGTTGCAAATTTTCTCCGCGACCCGGTCCTGACACTCAATCGCCAGGTTGGCAATGTCATGAGCGACATCGCCTCGAACGACAACTGGAGCGAAAGCGCGGACGCCGAAGCCATCAGGCTGACCGCAACCACCGTCGGCGCATTTCCACTGTCTGAACATGGTGCCGACGCCGCACTGCTGGCCACTCTCCAGCCGGGTCTCTACACCGCCGTTGTCAGGGGCCGCGGCTCGCTCACGGGAATCGGAATCGTTGAGCTTTACGACGCGGACGACACATCGGTCGATGCGAATCTCGTCAACATCTCCACGCGAGGATTCTGCGGTGTTGGCGAGGAAATCATCATTCCAGGGTTCATCATTTCACCCGGCGCTCCCAAGAAACTCCTGATCCGCGTGGTCGGGCCGACGCTCGCCGGTGCGCCCTACAATGTGGCCGGGACAATGCGCGATCCGCGACTCACCTTGATCCGAACGCTAAGTGACAGTTCAAACACTGTGATCCAAACGCAGGATGACTGGGGCGACACTGCCGATGCAGCAGCGGTCATGCAGGCGGCGCAGCTTGCCGGCGCATTCCCGCTCGCGCCCGGCAGCGGAGACGCAGCAATCGTTGCCACGCTCGATCCGGGGGTCTATACCGTTCACGGCTCTGCGGAGGACGGCGTGAGTACTGGAGTCGTGCTCGTGGAGGTCTACGCCGTGCCCTAGCAAGACGTGATTTGCCACCAGACTCCAGCAACATGAATCACCGCCGGTGCCAGGCCCTGTATTCTGGCTGCTGCGCTGCCCAATGCACCGCGCAGCCTTCGCGAAAATCCAAATCCGCGCCAAAACAATGGAGGGGCGCGCTCTGTCGTGCCCAGGCGACGCCGATTACAAGACGACGCCGGTTCAATTCCCCATCGGCATCGCACATTGTGACCTCAAGTTGTACTGACATGCCTCAGCCCCAACGGGGCGATACAACCCCTGCCCATGGCGAAGCGATGGATTCGAGGTGAGCGGCTGAGTCGGAACCGGGCGCCCCAACGGGGCGATACATCCCCAGCCCATGGCAACGCCATGGGTTCACGGGTGAACCAAAAACAGAGAGCCCTGAAGGGGCGGCACATTTCTCTCGAGTTTGCTTCGTCGCGCAGCCCACTGACTCCGGTGCTGTTGGACCACTGCCGGTTGCCGATCGAATCGTAGGCGCAATGTCAGCGACCCGGCAGCGACGCGGTCTGGCTCGTCGCATTCGAGCCCGGGTAGCCGATGCCCGCGGTCAATTCCCCGCGTCCATTGTAGGCAAACTGGCGGTTTGTGGCGTCGCCATAATCCGCATAGGCGGAGCCCTCCTGTAGCATTCATGGCTATCTCAAATACCACAAACGTTAGGGGCCGACCCCGTGGAAATGGCTCTTCACGCCACTGCAGTCGGCGCAGATTGAAATCGAGGCATCCGGCAAGGTTCGACTCCGGGAGAAGGTTGTCGCACAGGCACCCGCATCAAGCAGCGAAACCCACGACCGCGAAAAACGGCACCTAGTTCCCTTGAACGCGCGCTGGCTCCATGCGCTCGGAGTGACCAATGCGGCGGGGCGGCCGCGCGAAGGCATGTCCGCAAAACTGCGCCAGATCCAGAAATTTACGGAAGTGCTGTGCAGTCTCCTCATCGAGGCCGGACTGATCGCCCCTTCGATGGAAGATATGGAGGCCGACTCTCCCCCACCATTCACCATTGCGGACATGGGATGCGGCAAGGGATATCTGACCTTTGCCACGGCCAGCGTCCTGGGACCGCGAGCACGGGTCGTGGGTGTGGAAACCAGAGCGGACTTGGTGAAACTCTGTTCAGAAGTCGCCCGGCAGGCTGGGATGGAATCGTTGAGTTTTGTGCAGGGAGACATCGCCTCGACGGAATTGCCTCGAAACAACGGATGCGAAGTTCTGATCGCGCTGCATGCCTGCGACACCGCGACCGACGATGCGCTCGCGCGCGGCGTAGCTGCCGGCGCGCGGCTCCTGGTTGTCTCTCCGTGCTGCCAGAAGGAACTGCGCCCGCAGATGCAGCCTCCCGCCATTCTTGCGGATGCCCTGAGACACGGAATCTTTCTCGAACGCCAGGCCGAGTTTGTCACCGACGCCCTGCGCGCCCAGCTTCTCGAATGGGCCGGCTACCGTACCAAGGTGTTTGAATTCGTCAGCACAGAGCACACCGCGCGAAACATCATGATTGCGGCGATCAAGGATCACCCTCCAGGACAGCAGGGGCGATTGCATCGCTTGCGAAACTTCGCACGATTCTACGGCGTGCGGTCTCAAGCGTTGGCAAGGCATCTTGGCGTAGACCTGGCGGCGGAGGAAGAGTCGTGACCTGGGATTCACTCGACTGGAGCATTCTGGATCGCCTGCGGACACAGTTCCTGGACCGCACCATTTCGTCAGGAGCCTACTGGCGGACTTCCGACGATCTTGCAGCCTACGACCTGACCTATGGTGAACGCATAGGATGGAAATGGGATGCGGTTCTCGCTGAATTGCGCCTGCGCCAATGGAAACCAACGAGAAAGAGCGCATTGCGGGTGATGGACTGGGGATGCGGCTCCGGTATCGCTGGGAGGCGAGTCACCGAGTGGCTGGGAACAGCAGCCGTGGGTTCCCTCTCGGTGTGGGATCATTCTGAGATTGCCCGCCGTTTCGCCGCCGAAAGAGCACGGGAACAATTTCCTGGCCTCGATGTTCGCGAATCCGCGCAAGGCGAGGAAGCCAGTGATATCCTTGTTGTCAGCCATGTCCTGAACGAGTTGTCGCCTGACGCAGAAGCGTCTCTGTTCCGCTGCATGGCAAAGGCCTCTGCAATTCTCTGGGTGGAGCCGGGAACTCATGCCGTTGCGCGCGCCCTGCAACGACACCACGACAAGCTGCTGGGCGCTTTCCTGGTCGTGGCCCCCTGTACACATCAGGCCGGCTGCGGCCTCAACTCAACGGAGAACGAACAGCATTGGTGTCACCACTTCGCGCCTCCCCCTGCCGGAATCCATTCCGACGGCAACTGGGTGCGGTTCGGTCAGCGCGCGGGAATCGACCTCCGCAGTCTTCCCTACTCCCTCCTGGTCCTAGACAGAACTCCGCCGGCAGAATCATCCGCAACGCCCACCGCGCGCGTGATCGGTCGACCGGAGGCCTTCAAGCCCTATGTGCGACTGCTTGGATGCGAGCAGGATGGCGTGCGTGAACTCAGCGTGCACAAACGCGACTGCCCCGACCTGTTCAGGCAACTGCAGAAGAACAAGGGGCCGCTGCTCTACACCTGGCGCCGCCAGGAGGCCAGAATCGTTTCGGGCACGACCTTCATCCCGTAGCGTAGTTTCCTGGGAAGAATCATCGGGCGAACGAAAACCCGCTATTGTGTTTGCGCCGCAAATGCCCAAGCTCCACGCAAAAGTAGGCCATATTGAATACTGTGATGAGAATCCAGACGCCATCCCTTCGATCGCCTTCGCCAGGACGCATGAAGGTCATCGCCTGTCTGCTTGTAGCGATGACAGCGATGGCGGCCTTTGCGGCAGATGTCGGCGCAGCCAAGGACGCATCCGGCCGCACAGAACGAAAGCGCAGGGAAGAAGCCTCTGCGAAACGCGCCGCGAAGCCCGACAGCGGGGAGAACGCCTCGCGCGGACAGTCAAAAGATCGATCAGAAACGGACCCCTCATCCTCCCGCGCTCGCGTCTGGCTCACCTGAGCGGACAGTGCGGATGGACGATTTCCCAATCCCGTCTGTTTGAACCAGAGCGAAGGCTGCGCATTGTCGTGGCACGTTCGAAGGTTCGATTCCGAGATGTAAACCCTCAAAACACCGGGTTGTCTGCAGCCGGACATTCGGATTGAATTATATCGTCAACCGATATAAGCCTCGTCCCTTATGCCCGCGCCTTCGATCGCGTCAGAGTCTTCCGCGCATTCCGTTCCCGACCGTCTGTCGGACTTCAGCACGAACCGCCGCGTGCTGCTGCTCTGCGCACTCGCCGTCCCCATCGGAATCATCGGCGCCTTCGTGGCCAAGGTGCTGCTCTGGCTGATCGCGGTTTTCACCAATGCGGCTTTCTTCCTGCGTTTCTCCAGTGAACCGGTGACCCTGGATAGCCACCATTTCGGATGGTGGGGCGTTGCGGTGCCCGTCCTTGGGGGGCTCATCATCGGCCTGATGGCGCGCTATGGCTCGGAAAAGATTCGCGGGCACGGCATACCCGAGGCGCTGGAGGCAATTCTTCTCGGTCGCAGCCTCATCGATCCGAAAGTCGCCGTGCTCAAACCCGTTTCATCCGCAGTATCGATCGGAACCGGCGGGCCCTTTGGCGCGGAGGGGCCCATCATAATGACCGGTGGGGCATTCGGCTCCATGTTCGCCCAGCTCTTCAATCTGACCGCTGCGGAACGCAAGACATTGCTGGTTGCCGGCGCAGCTGCGGGCATGGCTGCGGTGTTCGCCACACCAATCGCGGCGGTCCTGCTCGCCGTGGAACTGCTCCTTTTTGAATGGAAACCGCGCAGCTTCATTCCCGTTGCCGTTGCCGCCGCGGTGGCCTCGGTCATGCGCGTGCCATTGCTCGGTGGCGGGCCGATATTTCCCGTTGCCCTTCACGATCCTCTCGGAGCGGAGGCGCTCGGTCTCTCACTGGTCGTGGGTGTCGGCGCCGGACTCCTCTCGGGCGGCCTCACCGCTCTGGTTTATTTCTGGGAAGACTTGTTTGAGCGCCTGCCCCTTCACTGGATGTGGTGGCCGGCACTCGGCGGACTGGCCATCGGGCTCGGCGGACTGATCGATCCCCGGGTGCTCGGCGTGGGCTATGAAACCATCCACGGCCTGATGCGCGGCAACGTGCTGATGGGGGCCCTCGTAAGCCTGCTCGTTGCCAAGAGCCTCGTGTGGGCCATAGCCCTGGGCTCCGGCACTTCTGGCGGAGTTCTGGCCCCGCTGCTCATGATGGGCGGCGCTCTCGGCGCGATGATCGGCCTGCTGACCGGCATCGGCGATCCCGGACTGTGGAGCATGGTCGGCATGGCCGCGATCATGGGCGGCACCATGCGTTCGCCGCTCACCGGCATGATTTTCATCCTCGAGCTGACACACGATCTCAACGCCCTGCCCGCCCTGATGATCGGCAGCGTGGCCGCACTCTGCGTAACCGTTCTTCTTCTCCGGCGTTCCATCCTCACGGAAAAACTTGCGCGTCGCGGCCAGCACATCGCCCGCGAGTACAGCGTGGATGTCTTTGAACTCATGCGCGTGAGCGACGTCATGGACCGCAAGCCGCCCATTGTATCCGCCGACACCACCGTCGCCACCCTCGCCGATCGCATTGCCCGCGGCGATCCCGCCGTCGCCACACGCCAGGGGACCCTCATCATCGACGCGGGTGGATCGCTCGCCGGCATCATTACGCGCAGCGATCTAATGAAAGTCATCCAGAAGGGCACCGCCAGCCGAACCACTGTGCTCGAAGCAAGCAGCAAGGACCTCGCCATCACGCACGCGGACGTCACCTTGCAGGATGCCATCGGTCTCATGCTCAAGCGGGGAATCGGCCGGCTGCCGGTTGTCGATCGCGATCACCCCTCGCGACTCGTTGGATATCTCGGTCGGGCGGACATCCTTGCAGCCAGACTTCGACGTCAGGAGGAGGAAGAGCGGCGCGAACGCGGGCCGATACTCGGCCGCGACCGACAGACCTAGCCTTTTGATTTCCAGTTCCGTCCAAACACCCACGATTGCGCCCGCACTTCTGTCAGCGTCATGCTGAAGATTCCTCCAACCATGGCCATCATGCGCGAAATTCCCCACGGATTGAAGCCACTTTGATACCCCATGTCCTCACCTGATAGTTTCAGAAAAGCGCTGACATCCTCTTTCCCGACAGATTCTCATTCACACCGACCCTCTCAGATTCATGTCCAGCCCCGACTTTACCCGTCGCGAATTCATGACGATGTCCGCCTCATGGCTCGGTGTCGCCGCAGTCGCGCGAGCCGCATCACCGGTCGCCGAGCCCATCATCGACATTCACCAGCACCTTCCCTACAGCGGCCGCACCGCGAAACAACTGCTCGCCCATCAAGCCGCAATGGGGATCTCGTTCACCATCCTGCTGCCCGCGGGATCCCGCTTCGGACTTGCCGCGGGTGTGAACCCCTTTCCGGAAACCAAAGCCCTGGCCGAACAGTACCCTGACCGCTTCCGTTGGTTCGCCAATGAGGTGAGCGACCAGCCCGACGCCATCGAGGTCATGCGCAGTCAACTGGAAGCGGGCGCCATCGGCATTGGCGAGCAGAAGTTTGACGTCGACTGCGACTCCGTAGCGATCGAGCGCGTAGCCGCTCTTGCCCGGGAGTTCGGTGTCCCCGTCCTCCTTCACTTCCAGCAGGGAACCTACAATCATCATCTCGAGCGTTTCCCGCGCATTCTGAAAAAGTTCCCGACCGTCGATTTCATCGGGCACGCGCAAACATTCTGGGGAAACATCTCGAAGGACTACGATGAATCGGTTCTTTATCCCAAGGGCCCCGTCAAGCCGGGCGGCCTCACCGATCGGCTGCTCTCGGAGCACCCCAACATGTATGCGGATCTCTCGGCCGGCTCCGGTTATCAGGCCATTATCCGCGATGAAGATCACGCGCGCGCTTTCTTTGCGCGGCATCAGGACAAGCTGCTGTATGGGAGTGACTGCTCCGACCCCGTCGGCCGCGGACCGGCATGCTCGGGTTCACGACAGATACTTTCGGTGAAGCGATTCGCACCGGACAAAGCGGCCGAGCGAAAGATCCTCTACGGCAATGCGCGCCGCGTGCTGAAGCTGACACACCTGCCAGCCTGAGCGCACCAGCCCGCGAAGGTCGCGCAGCGTGCGAAACCTGTCCAGCTTCCCCATTCCGCAATAGAGGTTCTCGCTAATCCACTTCAACTGGAATCCAGCAACCGGAATGCTGAATTGACGATTGATGTTGATGCATCAGCGCCTGAAAGCCCCAGCGGGGCGAAACAACCCCAGCCCATGGCAACGCCTTGGATGTTGAATGGAAAAACAAGCTCAAGCCCTGAAAGGGCGCAGTATCCCCAGCCCATGGCAACGCCGTGGGTTCATAGGTGAACCGAAAATAAAGAGCCCTGAAGGGGCGGCACAATTCTCTCAAATTTCCCTTGTTGCCCAGCCCGCTGACACCGGTGCTGTTGGACCACTGGCGGTTCCTGATGGAATCGTAGGCGTATTCATGGCGGCGACCCGGCAGCGGCGCAGCCTGGATCGCCACATTCGTACCGAGGTAGCCGATCCCCGCGGTCATTTCGCCACGTCCATTGTAGGCTTACTGGCGGTACGTGGCGTCGCCATAGTCGGCACAGGCCGTGCCCCTCTTGGAGTATTCGAGGTCATCTCGAATACCACAAAAGTTAGGGACTGAGTGCGTCCATGAAAACCAACAACCATGAGTGAAAGTCTCATCCGGCCAATTACGTCATTTAGCCGGCAACAACCGGAAACTGCGTTCCCGTGAGGGAAGGTGGAAAGCAACCGGACAATGAAAAGGACAGCCCGTAACGACAGTGAAGCTCATCCAATGAGCCCCGATAAACATAGTTACCCGCGCAGCCGAACCACTTCAGTCTTGGTGAAGGCTGACAGGGTTGGACGCTGGCAAACCCGATGAACAGTTGGAGAGGCCAAAATGACGATGGGTCCAATCAACCGCGCGGCGGGGTCGGCGAGCACGGGATGTCCGGAAGGTTGGGGGAAATAAGTGGAGAGAGCTCCGCGGGTGGATGTACATCCAACGCCCGGACCAACCTCGCGCCCGCGGGGAAGGCCGACGCGGCTCGTGGAGCAGTCAGATCGGTCCATAGTAGCGAAGAAGGTCGTAACGAGACCGGAGCGAAGGGACCGAACTTGAACGCAGGGAACAGCGTGGCAAGGGACGAGGCGATGGCTCCAATGCTGGGGATAAAAACGCCGATCAAAGTCCAAGCGCTACAACGAACCCTATATCGCAAAGCGAAGGAGAACAAACGGTGGCGGGCGTGGAGTCTCTATGGAGACTTGTGCCGCTGCGACGTGTTGGAAACCGCCATGAATGCAGTGGTGGCCAAGGCAGGAGCGGCAGGAATTGACGGGATAACGACCGGGCAGGTGAAGGCCAGCGCGGGAAAATTCCTTGAAGACCTGCAAGCGCAACTGAAGGACGGGGGCTATCGACCCGGTCCGGTTAAACGCGTCTGGATCGACAAGGCCGATGGAAAACAAAGGCCGCTGGGAATCCCCAACGTAATCGACCGGATCGTGCAGATGGCGCTGCTGATCGTGTTACAACCGATCGTTGAGGCTGACTTCGATGAAGGCAGCTTTGGGTATCGGCCGGGGCGCAAGGCCCATGAGGCGCTTGACGCCATCCGAAATCAACTGCGGCAGGGAAGAACGGAGGTCGTGGATGCAGATTTAAGCAGCTACTTCGATACGATCGACCATGCTGGATTGCTCCGGTTGGTGGCGCGGCGCGTGAGCGACGGCAGCATCCTGAGATTGGTGAAGCTGTTCCTTAAGGCCCCCATTGTGGAGGAAAAGAATGGCAGGAGTAGATATCACAAGAATGACCGGGGCACGCCGCAAGGCGGAGTCCTTTCACCGCTGCTGGCCAACCTGTATCTAAACAGTTTGGACCACGGAGTGAACGGCCATCCGGAGCTGGATGCGAAGCTTGTCCGCTACGCGGACGACTTCGTGTTGTTGTGTCGCCCCGGAAAGGGCGGCGCAATGTTGGAGCGACTGAAGCAGTATCTGCATGCCAAGCGACTGAGGCTAAACGAAGCGAAAACCCGGCTGGTCAACTTCCAGCAGGAGCCCTTCCGCTTCCTTGGCTTCAATTTCGCAAGGCGACGCAGTCCGCGCACGGGCAACTACTTCGTGCATGTGGAACCCAGCCCGAAAGCCAGGCAGCATCTGCGCGATGCCGTCCGTGATGAACTCAATCACTGGACGAAACATCGTAGCTGCGCCGAGGTGATCAGACGGGTGAATCGGATCACCCGAGGTTGGTCCAACTACTACCATTACGGACACTCCACCCATGTGTTTGGCAGCCAGCAACTCTGGCTGCGAAATCGCGTGCGACGGTGGCTATGGCGGAAGTATGACTGCAAGCATGGCCTGTTCAGTTTCTTCACCGACGCGCGGCTGGTCGGACAATATCAACTCTGGTCACTGCCGCTCACCTGTGCATGGCGCCGATAGCTTTGCGACGTATGTTCCCGGAAAGCCGGATGCGGCAAATCCGCACGTCCGGTTTGATGAGGGGCGGAAGCTGGCCGACTCTTTTCGGTCAGCTTCTGCCTACTCTACCCCCGTGGGTATGACTGCTGGAGGGGCATGCTTTTTCATGCCCACGGATCGCGCGTTGCGCCACGACGCCGGTGCATATTCTCATCGGCCCATTCCACTCTTCCCTTTCCGCGTGTCTCTGCGGTCAAGCGCTCCGATTCCATGCAATCCGTGGAATCCGCGCCATCCGTGGTCACAACGTTCGATTCCGAGCAACACGCGCCACCGGCGCACACGACGAGAGCCCAAGGCAACGCCTTGGGAACTCAAAACGTTCACAAGACCAAGCCTGGTGAGGAGCGAGGAATTCCTCGTGTCAGAACTTGAACGTGTTGGTGAGTATCACCTGCCGCTCGGGGGGAAGCCGGGCCGCCTGAATCTCACCGAGTGGATTCGCGGAAATCGGGATGAGCTGGTCAGGATCGCCGCCGATGAGATTGCGGACGTTCAACTGGATCGACCATTGATAGCGCTTGAAGATCCTCCGCTGGTAGGAGGCGAAGACATCCAGATTGAACTCCGTCGGCCCAAAGTAGGGATGCGCGATGTCGCTGACAATGTCGCCCGTCGCATTGTAGATGTACGGATAGCCGATGGCCACCTTGTCCTGCCAGCGAGCGGACGCACCGACCTTGACGCCCGACAGCGGACCCGTCCGGAAATCGTAGCGGGTCGTCACGTTCCAGCGCCATTTGCGCTGCTCCGCCGATACCACCCCCTCAAATCCGCGCTGATTGCGCAGCGGGGAGAGCACATTGTTTTCCCACCGCTCGCCGAAAGTGGTGGCGGCGCCACCGGAGACCGGGGCGTCCACGACATTGTAGAGGCCGGCCTCCCTGAGTCGCGCCTCCACTCCTTCGGCGAATTCGAGCACGCCGGGCTGGATGCGGGTTTGAACCGCCTCCTGCTTTGCGAGGTTGATCGCAATGTTCCAATTTGGGGTCAGCGATCCCGAGATCTCCAATTCCATGCCCTTGGTCACGACGTCGGCGGTGGAAGTGAGACCGGAAATGCCAGGGACCGAGACGAGCCCGGTCGTGCGGTTCAGCGAGGTGCCGGTGATGCCGGCGGCGCTGCGATAGGATTCGGGCGTGAGCGTGAGGACGGCATTGAAAATCTGATCGTAGGTTGTGATGCCGGCAGCCGCGGCGCCAGGGATGTCGGCAACAGCCAGGCCCGCGCGTTCGGCTTGCGACATGCGAGTGAGCCATTGCTCGTTTACCCAGCTTTCGAGGACGTTGAGCTGATTGCCCGCCCTGGCGTTGAGAGCACCAGTGTCAAAGAAGCTGCCCCGCAGCGCCAGCCGCTGATCGAGCAGTTCGAGAATGACACCATACTCCCTGGTCGATCCGGTGGGGCTGCTCAACTCGCTGCCATCCAGGCTCCGGCCGGTCGATACCGGCTGAAACGTGTCCGAATCGAAATAGGTGAATCGGAGATCCGCCCCCAAGGGGAGTTTCAAAAGTTTTTCGGGAAACCTCGCGACGAGGCTCTTGGTGTTGGTCCGGGCGCTGGTTTCTAGATTCGGCGTGGAATCCAACCGGCGATTGACCAAGTCGAACGTGCCGTCGGGATTGGCGATCAATCCGCCCGGTATGATCGAAAAGTTCGCCACCTTGTCCAGTCGGGTGGCCACGATCGTGACAATATGATCCTGCAGCCAGCGGCTCTGCAGAATAAACGCGTCAGAATCGATATTCTGGCGAACAGTCCCTATGCCCGAGTTCATCCACTCCGTCGTCGCGCTGATCGCCTTCATCTGCCTGGCGGTGCGATCGTAAATCGCATATTCTCCGGTCTGGCCCGCGTAGGGCACGACGGACTTCGCCAGCGGGAAGTTTAACCGCACTTGTTCAGGTCCAGTCGTGTTCTGCACCGAATCCCCGACATAGACGATGCTGCTGACCTGCATTGTCTGGGAGTTGAAGGTGCCGCCAAGGAGATTGGCGTCGCGCAAATTGACATCGTTGCTCTTCCAGTTGAGACGCTGGCTCAACCCTTGGCTGTCGGTCTTCGAACTCTGGAGCAAAGCGCTGAGCGTGTGCGCGCCCAGCAGCGCACCCCAGCGCGCTTTGGTGTCATTTCTGAAATCGTGCGTCGCATACATGGTGGCGCGCAGGGTTTCGGCGCGGACCTCGTTGAAAGACTGGTCAAAAGCGGCGATCGCCATCATCGGATGATAAAGATTGGGGTTGGCCAACACCGCCGCCTGGCCATTGCCCGCTTGCGACGGCAGCTGCGCCGTGACCGACAGTTCCTCCGAAATGTCGACGCCCAAGCGGCGTCCGCGCTGGCTGGAATAGGGCGTGTAACGATAGGCGTCGGTGTCCTGGAGATTGTAGCTTGCCTCGAAGCCGATGGTTCGGTTCAGGAAACTCTGCTCCAGCGTGAGTTCCTTGACGTTGAACCGATCCTTGATGGTGTCCGTGTCCCCGTAATAAAGATGGTTGGCGTAGTCGAAGACGTCACGATTGCTCAAGGTCGAGAGGGTGAATCCAGAAAGGTTATTCCAATTGCCACTGGTCATCTTGGGGTCCTGACTGTTGCGCGGTGCGGGCCAGCTGACGCGGCCAATCCCGCCGGCGAGGCCGCCGACCACTCCGCCGGGTCCCGCCGCCTGGGGGTTCACGTAGACTTGGGAGAGGCTGATGAACTGCGGGGTCAGTTGGATGGTATGATTGTAGGTGTTCCGATTCGTATTCTTGATCGTGGCTTTCGGAATCCAGACTCCGCCGTTCGCAACCGTCTTGTATGCCGCCGGTATGTCCTCCATGGAGTTGATCCCGGGATACTTTCCAATCAACTGGTAGAACCGATCCAGCGAATACCACCAATCCCAACCGGTTGAAGGAGGGATCGGATCGGGGTTGATGCGGTTGATGTGCCCTGCCTCGAAATAACCGCGCAAGAGCGTCTCCCCCAGAACCGCATCCCGCTTGTGCTTTCGGATCCGATAGTCGGCGGCGAGGTAAAACCGACGGTCCCGGCGAAAGGCCTCCTCCTGCCGATACCGGCGATCCTCGTCGAGCGCAGCCATACGCATCATCAGGCGATCCTTCACCAGGACCTGGTTGACATCGATGACCGCACGGAGACCGCCGTTGTCGCTGGTTCCAACCTGGGCCTGGTAGGCGTTCCTGCCCAGCGGGCGATTCAGCGAATTCTCGATCACGCCGCCGGCCGTGCCGAGGCCGAACAGCACGGAATTCGGTCCGCGGTTCACGGTGACACGCGAAGTGTTGTAAGCGTCGAACGGAACAGAGGTCGTGAAATAGTTGCGCGTGTTCGTCGCGGACACCAAGCCGCGCACGCGGGTGGAGCTCGTGGAGCCGGTGCGCGAACCCCTGGCATCAAACGTCCCGGAATCGGTGTTGGAACCCGCGGACGAAAAGTTTCCCTGCTCGCCCGCAACCTCGACGTTGGGTACGATGCTCAAGAGCGATCCTGCATCCGTAGCCCCGATGTCGGACATCATCTGGCTGGTGAGGATCGACATCGAGGCGCCCACATCTCGAACGTCCGTGCTGATGCGCGTGCCAGACAGCGTGGAGGTTGCCACCCATGTGTCGTCGGTGGCTGTGACCTCGAACGGACTCAATTGGACGACCGCTTCATCCGCCGCGTGTTTGGGTGCGACCGGACCCGATGGGGCTGGGGGCGGCGATTGCAGTTCCTTGGGGGGCGGTTCGGCGGCAACCCCGGAGAGAAGACAGGCGACGCCAAAAATCTGGCATTGCGCGAGCAGTCGGAAGGCTGCCGAGTAGGGGGCGAATCGAGGATTCATAGGGCGGGGGAGGAAAAATCACGTGCAGCGATTTGCGGGATGGAGGACCGACTCAAACATCAGCACGCAGTCGACGGAACTCTCTATGAGATCAGATATCGCGCGTGCCAAGCGCCACGGCGCTGACACCGTTCAGAAGAATCGGCCGTCAACCACTCCATTGAGCATTTCCACGAGGTAGAGTAGGCAGAAGCTGACCGAGAAGAGTCGGCAAGCCTCAGATTGCTCCACTCGATCAAAAATCTTGGTCTTGGAGTAGAAACTTCTCTGACTCTCTCATTGGCACTCTCCAACGTTGCTACTCCTCGCACGTCCGCGGTCACGACGGAGCGTGCTCCTCCATTTGACCGCTTCTGACGGATCTTCCCCGATTTCGGCGAATTAAACCTTAGATTTATAGGTATGATCCGGAGACATAGGTAACAAACTGTCCGGGGACATGGGTTACACTTTCAGGCTATGGCCTGGAACGAAGAAACCCTCATGGAACAGAAGCATCGGTTTGTCAGTCTCGCGGCCACGGGCCGCTTCACGTTTACCGAATTGTGCGCGGACTTTCACGTCAGTCGGAAGACCGGCCACAAGTGGTGGAAGCGTTACCGTCGGGAAGGCACCGCGGGATTGCGCGAGCGCAGCCGCCGTCCGCAAGGATGCTCGCACCAGACCGCTGGGCAGATCCAGGGGCTGATCGTGCGGTTGCGCCGCAGGCACCGGACGTGGGGGCCGAAGAAGCTGCGCAAACTGTTGCGCCGCGACCACGGCATCCGGCGGCCGCCGGCATGCAGCACCATAGCAGCGATCCTGCGGCGTCACGGCTTGAGTCAGCGTCCGCGACGCAAGCCGGGCCTCTACACGGTGCCGCGCCGTGCACTGACGACACCGACGCATCCGAACCATGTCTGGACGGTGGACTTCAAAGGCTGGTTCACTCTGGGCAACGGGCAGCGCTGCGATCCCCTGACGGTGTGTGATCTGTTCAGCCGCTACTATCTGGCCTGCCGAGCCCAACCCAATCAGCAGTTTGCCGGAACACTGCGGACCTTCCGCAAGATCATGCGCTTGCATGGGTTGCCCGAGATCATCCGGGTGGACAACGGCACGCCCTTCGCCTCTCTTGCCTTGGGCCGGCTCTCCGCCCTGAGCGTGTGGTGGATCAACCAGGGCATCGTCGTCGAGTTCATCCAACCGGCTTCACCGCAACAAAACGGTTCTCACGAACGCGCTCACCGCGATCTGAAGGCCGAGGCCACGCAACCGCCGTCCCCAACCTGGTCCGCCCAGCAGCGGCGATTTGATCGCTGGCAGCACCTGCGAAACCATGTCCGGCCACATGAAGCGCTGGGCATGCTCTGCCCGGCTCAAATCTACCGTCGCAGTCCCCGCCGCCTG
Organism: Opitutaceae bacterium; assembly: GCA_015075305.1. Taxonomy (NCBI): domain Bacteria; kingdom Pseudomonadati; phylum Verrucomicrobiota; class Opitutia; order Opitutales; family Opitutaceae; species Opitutaceae bacterium. Next base: position 50,618 of record JABTUS010000001.1, read on the forward strand.
CGCGAGAACGACACCGCGGTGCGCTACCCGAAGGACTGGCTGGTGCGGCGCGTTTCCGCAACAGGCAAGCTGTGGCATGACGGACACGACTACGCTCTTGGTGAAATCTTCGCTCATTGCCGGGTGGCGTTGCGCAAGGATTCCACCGGCCGCACCGAGCTGCACTTTGCCAACGTACATCTCGGCTACCTCGTCTTTGATCCGGCAGCGCGATTCCGGCCTGCGGCCTACATCGCGCTGCCGGATCAAAAACCTCTCGCCAAATCACACACAAAAACTAAACAAAAAGTGTAACCTATGTCCCCGGACAAAGTGTAACCCATGTCCGAATCAAACCATAAGGGTAAATCAGCTCAGCCGAAGGGGTCAAACCTCACTTTTCGCACTTTTCGCACTTTTGAAGACCAAACGACGATCAGCAATCTTACCGGCATGGAAGAATTGCGAGTGTCGATTCGCCGGCGTCATTAAAGCGGGAACTCGCTGAGGAAGCGCATCGGAAAAGATGATTCGAGGCAAACAGAGCCAGCCCGACGAATGACTGTCTGCGGTCGTCCAAAATTCAACGGGCATTTCCATGCGGTCGACCCCGAAACCTTTGTGGTGTTCGAGATGACCATGAGTACTCGAAGAGGGCGTCGCCAATGCGGACTATGGCTGCGCCACGTACCGGCAGTTTGCCTACAATGGACGCGGGGAATTCACCGTATTTGTGTGCATCGACAGATGTGATCAGATTGTGCGATGCATAGGGGAGATTGAGCTGGCGGCGTCTTGTAATCGGCGTCCTCTGGGCACGACAGAGCGCGCCCCTCCATTGGCTTGGGCAAGTGCGGGTATCGACTATCGCGAGCGGTGTACGGTGGCTAGGGTATTGGAGGAAATTCGAGAAAATTGTACCGCCCCTTCAGGGCTCTCTATTTTCGGTTCACCTCTGAACCCATGGCGTTGCCGTGGGCTGGGCTTGAATCGCCCCGTTGGGGCTGAGGCATCCTCCGGCGAGCGGCACAGCCTGTCCCTATCGGCCGTTCACGCCTGAACCCATTGCGTTGCGATGGGCTGAGGTTGGAACGCGCTGTTGGGGCTGGTGGAGATGACCCTCTGCCGAACGCACCCTTGCCGACTCCGGCGCGCTCAGGCCTCTATGCCGAGTTTTTCGAGAATTCGGTGAAGATCGTCGTTCCCTGCGTAGTTGATGACGATCCTTCCCTTCTTCGGCGAATGACGCAGGGAAACACGTGCGCCGAGTCTCGTGATCAGCTTCTTTTCAATCGCCGCAATCGCATCCGCCTCCAGCGGAGCGACTGAACGTCCCTTGTTCACGTGCGCAGGCGTCGTCGCAGCGGTCTTCCTTCCCTGCACCCATTGCTCGGTGGCTCGCACACTCATGCCTTCCTCAATGACGCGGCGCGCAAGGACGGCTCGCTGCGCTGCATCTTCAATTCCGAGGAGCACCTTCGCATGACCGACTGAAATCAGTCCTTTGGCCAGATAGCCCTGCAGCTCTCCATCGAGCGAAAGCAGTCGGAGTGAGTTGGCGACCGTCGCTCGTCCCTTCCCCACTCGTTCAGAAGCGGCCTCCTGTGTAAGGTCAAAATCCCGGATCAGGCTCGCGTACCCATAGGCCTCTTCAACCGGATTCAGGCCCTCACGCTGAAGATTCTCGATGAGCCCGAGCGCCGCCGAGGATGCGTTGCTGGCGTCGACCAGGCGCGCGGGGATCGTCTTGATCTTGAGCAGTTGAAAGGCGCGCCAGCGCCGCTCACCGGCTATCAACTGGTACTTCTCGCCCTTCTTTCTGACCACGATCGGTTGAAGCAGTCCCTCATTGCGGATGCTCTCGGCGAGTTCCTGCAACTGCGCGGGCGCAATCTCCCGTCGGAACTGATACGGACTCGGCTCAATGAGGGTGACATTGATTTCCTGAAATCCAGGCACCAAGGATGCAGTCGATGCCGCCGGGGAAGCGCCCTCGCCCACACTTGCCGAGTGGCCAGGCTGAGTTTTCGTTTCCGCGGATTTTGGAGCCGCGGAGGCGATAAGTCCTCCCAGGCCGCGACCCAGACGAGATTTTGATGGAGCCATGTTTCCTATTTTCCGCCGGGAACAAACAGAACCTGTCCCGGGATGATTGTCGACGATTCGGAGAGATTGTTTGCAGCGAGAATATCCTGAAGCCTCACGCCCGTCTTTCGGGCAATCTGTGAAAGTGTATCCCCTTTTTCCACGGTATAGCTGATGCCCTTGGTCGATGCATCGACAGTCCGCGGCGGCGGCGAGGTGCGCGTACCGGCTGACCTCGTCACCGCGGCTATGGCCCTGTCGGTCTGCTGTGCGAGCTGCTCGATTCGCCGGTTGATGAGCTCGGTGGATTCAGCCTTTGAGGCGGCCAGCATGGCCTTCACCGATCGGTTGATGTCCGCCAGCATCTCATTCACCTGCGCGACGGTGGCAAACCCTCGCGCAGCACCATCGGCCTGCTGCCGGAGCTCCGAATTCTCGCGCTCAAGCTGCTCAATCCGCAGGGACAACTCCCCGACCCGCTGGTTCAACAGCCGCACGTCCTCACGGAGATTGGCAAAGTCCACGTTTGATTGCCCCCACACCGGGATCAGCCCGAGAAACAGAATGAGCACGAGGGATCGCATGATGGGGAGACTGTGGAACGCGCGCTGAAAAACAAGGGAGCTTTTGCCGGATCAGGTGGAAGGAGACCGATGGGGAAATGGTCGCGAAGCCACGAGGGGCGGCATGGCCCTGCTGGGCATGATTGCCCCCTCCACGACAGGAAAGCCCCTGAGAAACTCCGCTGCCGGCAGCATCCGCCCGCCGGGGCGCTGCAGCCTGCGGAGCCGCACCATGCCATCACCGGTCGCAATCCGGAGACCGGCGGCATCCGCTCCGAGAACGGTGCCGGCCATTGCTCTGGAATCCGATGGGATCGCGTCGGCCAGGCCCACTTTGATCAGAACTCCGCCAACTTCGATGCTGCAGCCCGGCCAGGGAAACAGGCCGCGAATCCGGGCGGCGATCTCCCTCGCCGGGCGGGTGAAATCCAGCGCCCCGTCATCCTTGACCAGGCGGCGGCAGTACGTCGCGGCATCGTGCTCTTGCTCCACAAACTCCAACCGGCCGCCTGCCAGGCGTGGCAGCGTCGCCCCAAGCAGCGGGCCGCACACTGACGCAAGTTTGGATTCGATCTCCAATGCCGTGTCCAGTGGCTCGATGGCAATCGATGCTGTCTCCGCCACGGGACCGGCATCCAGCGCGCGCACGATCCGCATCAACGAGACACCCGTCGTGGCATCGCCCTCAGCGATCGCGGTCTGAATCGGGGACGCTCCGCGGTATTTCGGAAGCAGCGAGGCATGCAGATTGAGTGTCCCCAGCCGCGGAGCTGCAATGAAGTCGTCCTTGAGAATGTGCCCATAGGCCATGACAAGCGCCAGGTCAGCATCGAGCGACTGCAAGTGCGCAAGGGCTTCCGCTCCAATCCTGTCCGGCTGCAGGACGGGGAGCGACCTCGCCGATGCCCACAACTTGATGGCATTCGGCGCGGCTTTCTGACCACGTCCGGCCGCCCTGTCGGGCTGAGTGAAAACGCCGACCACCCGGGCGATGTCACGGCCGTTGGTTTCAATCCAATCCAACCCCGGCAGTGCAATCGGGTCGGACCCGAGGAAAACGATGCGAAGTGGCTCAGGCACGCGTTGCGCGGATTGCCGTCAACATTGGATTGTCGAGTTCCTCAGCCCTTCCATTGATGCGCCGAGCGGCTTCATCGATTCCTGCGCGTAGGTTTGCGCCAGCGCGCACTCTAGTCCTCGAGCGTTTCATTCTGCGGCAGTTTCTCCAGTGACTTCTGGCGGTTCCTCGGACTTCGCCGCTCCGCCCGGCCATCCTTCGGCGACACCTGTGCCGCAAAGTTTCGGGGTTCCCGCTCCTTGCCCACCAAATCGAAGAGAATCGGACATCCCTTAAGTTCAAACGCATCGACAATGCCCGCCTCAAGGTAACGCCGGTAGCTCTCAGTGAGTTTTTCCTCGCGGTTGCAGAAGAGCCGGATCCGAAACGGCCGATTGCCGGTCTGCGTGGCATAGTAGATGCGGAAGCGGCGTCCACCGATGGCGGGCGGGGGATTTCTCTCCGCGAGATAACCGAGCACTTCGTTGAGTTTCGCCGTCGGCAGCTTGCGATCGAGTTCACGGTGAAGGCGAACCGCCGAATTGAGCATGCGATCGACCTCGTAGCCGCTGACGGCCGACACGAACACCAGAGGCGATCCCGGAGTAAAGAACAGGCGTTCGAAAACCGCGTGTTCATATTTTTCCCGATAGTCGCGCTCGCTTTGAAAGCCCTGAATCCCCTGTTCCTCCCTGAAGGCCTTGTGCACGAGATCCCACTTGTTGACCACGACCACGATCGGTTTGTGCTCCTTGACCGCCTCACCCGCGATTGCCTTGTCCTGCTGAGTCACACCATCGACTGCATCGAGCACAATGAACACGACATCCGTGTCCTTGATCGCATCGAGCGAGCGAAGTCGGGAAAAGTATTCAACCGGCGAGGACAGCTTGGTCTGCGCGCGAATGCCGGCGGTGTCGATCAATCGAAACGGATGCAGCCTGCCGTCGCGTCCCTTGAATTGAAATGGAATCTCCACGGCATCCCGGGTCGTGCCGGGCACCGCGCTGACAATCAGCCGGTCACTCTGCAGGAGGCGATTGCTGAGCGAGGACTTGCCCACGTTGGGACGACCGATGAAACACACGCACAACGGATCCGCAGCAGTGCGTTCATGGGAGCCATCGGCATTTGTGTTCGGGCCAAGGTGCTGAAGAATCGCCTCGCGCAGGCTGTCCTCACCCCGGCCATGCTCGGCCGAAACGAACACGGGTTCCCCAAGACCCAGGCGATGCGCCTGGCCGACCTCGATCTTCTCCTCGCCGAAATCCGCCTTGTTGACGGCGAGCACGATTGGCTTGCGCGTCTTTCTCAGGCGTTGCGCGATTGTCTCATCCAGGGACGTGACGCCCTCGACTCCATCAAGCACAAACACGATGACGTCGGCGGCCTCAATGGCGAAATCCACCTGCTGCTCCGAGGCGGCCACAAGCTGACGCGGCGTTTCGCCCCCCTTCAGTCCGAGTCCTCCCGTGTCGAGCAGCATGTAGTCGCCGTCGGTTATCCTGGCACTGATGACATCGCGCGTCACGCCGGGCTGGTCATGCACAATCGAGATGCGCTTGCGGGCAAGGCGATTGAACAGCCGACTCTTGCCGACGTTGGGTCGGCCGACAATGGCAACGGTACGGGACATGCAGGCCTTCGAGTAGGGTCGATGCTTGGCGAAAACACCAGCCTTGACCACAAAACCCCGGCGTTGAGGGGCCCAGGCTTTGTGGGGACACCCAGCCTCGTGTGGCGTGGCTAGCTCGCCTTGCGGCTGGAGCCCTCCACGAAGCGACCGATCCGGTCGCAGGCCACGCCAATCTGCTCGTAACCGGTGGCAAAACAGGCGCGAACATGGCCCGAACCATTCTCCCCAAATGCCGTTCCAGGCACCACTGCGACCTTCTCCTGCTGGAGCAATCCGACGGCGAAGTCCTTTTCGGTCATTCCGGTTGAGCGAACATTCGGGAACGCATAGAAGGACCCTCTGGGGGAATGGCAGGTCAGGCCCAGTTCGTTGAAGCGACGGACGATCAGATCCCTGCGGCGGTGATACTGCTCGCGCATGCGAAGCACATTGTCCCAGCCGTGCGTGAGGGCCTCGAGCGCGCCTTCCTGTGCGATGATCGACGCACACATCATGGCGTATTGATGCACTTTCATCATGGCATCAATGAGGACCGCTGGTCCGCAGGCGTAACCGATGCGCCAGCCTGTCATCGCAAACGCCTTCGAGAAGCCATGCAGAAATATGGTCCGTTCAGCCATGCCGGGAAAGCTGGCGATGCTTGTGTGCTGTCCCTCGAAGGTGAGTTCCGAGTAAATCTCATCACTCAAAACGAGGAGATCCTTCTCCCGGCAGAAGTCGGCGATCTTCTGCAGCTGCTCGCGGCTGCAGGTGCCGCCTGTCGGATTGCACGGCAGGTTGAGCATCAGGATCTTTGCACCGGGCCGCCACGCGGCGCGCAGGGCCTCGGCTGTGAGTGCAAAATTGTCCTTCGCAAACGTGGGAACGGCAATGCCCACTCCATGCACCAGCGTGATGCTCGGGTGGTAGGACACGTAGCAGGGCTGATGAAACATGACCTTGTCGCCTGGATTGCAGAACGCCCGGAACGCAAGATCCAAGGCTTCACTCACCCCCACAGTCACCAGTATCTGGTCCTCGGGGCGATAGCCCACGGTGAAATGTTCGGCGACATACGTGGAAATCGCACGTCGCAGCTCGATCGTGCCAAGATTGGACGTGTAGTAGGTTTTCCCCCGTTCGAGCGCAAAAATGGCCGCTTCGCGCACGTGCCACGGAGTGACAAAATCAGGCTCGCCCACGCCCAGGGAAATAACGTCCTGTCCCTTCATCTTCGCCACCAGTTCAAAGAAGTCGCGAATGCCGCTTTTTGGCAGCGTCGCGATGTGGCTCGCCACCCACCGTTTGGAATCGTCGCTCATGGTAGGAAGTGGGATCAGGGAGTCACCGTCAGGCGCGATGCCTGCGCCTCGCCCGCATCGAGCAGGAATCCCTGCTCCTTGTAGCAGCGCAGCATGAAATGGGTGGATGTCGACAGCACGCCCTCGATGGTCGAGAGTTTCTCGGACACAAACGCTGCAACCTTCTGCAGTGAACCGCCCCGGACAAACACGAGCAGGTCGTATCCCCCGGACATCAGGTAGGCCGACTCGACCTCGTCGAAGCGGCTGATGCGTTCTGCGAGCCGGTTGAAGCCGCCCCCGCGCTCCGGGGTGATCTTCACCTCGATGACCGCCCGCACGGCTGCGGCTTCGGCGGCTTCATTGGAAAGATCGAGCACCGGACGCCAGCCAAGGAAGATCCTTTCCTTCCTCAACTGTTCCAATTGCCGATCAACCTCCTCCGCCGAGAGCCCCAGGATCTGCGCCATCTGCGCGGTCGTGAGACTGCCGCCTTCCGTCAAGAGCTTGAGAACCGGATTCATAAGTGGGCTTCCAGAATCGCAGACATCGAAAGGGAGAATCCACACAAATATTCAGTTGGAGCGCCGGTTTCAGGCGGAAACGGCATCGGCCACACCGGCGGGAGCGGTCAATCCATGCATTGACGCTAGCCAGTTCTCTGCATGAGGATGGCGCACCTTCATCGATGAGCTCTGGTTCCGCACCGGCCACTCCCTCAACAACCGCCGCCTCCGTTTCGCCCGCAACCGCGGCGGTGATCAAGCCGACCGACCTGAGGGGAATACTGAAGTATGTTCCCCGCTTTCAAGGGCAGATCTTCGTCCTCGCCTTGGATGGCTCGATTGTTGCCGACGACAATTTCGGCAATCTGCTGGTGGATGTCGCCGTGCTTCGTTCGCTCGGCATCCAGGTGGTGCTGGTTCATGGAATCGGCAAGCAGTTGCGCGACCTGGCCGAGCTCCGCGGCGTCGCCATTTCCAACAACGATGGCACGGGTGTGACGGATGCAGCCACGCTCGACCTGGCGATCCGCGCGTCCGCCCGGGTCTCGCACATCATCCTGGAGGGCCTGACGCAGAACTCGTTGAAGGCCGCCATCACGAACGCCGTCCGGGCGCTCCCCATCGGAATCATTCGCGGCCTGGACCATCAGTTCTCAGGCAAGGTGGAGCGCGTGGACCGGGACTTCATCTCTCATCTGCTCAAGGAGGACATCGTTCCCATCATGCCGCCCATCGGCTACGGGCCGGATGGAAAATCGATGCGAATAAACTCCGATCTTCTCGCCGCAGAGATTGCCGAGGCACTTCAGGCCACAAAGATCATCTACCTAGCGCCCGTGACCGGACTTGAGATAGACAATGAGATCCGGCGTGAAATCGCGATCGAGGCGCTGCGCGACATTCTAAAGACCAAGCCGGAGCGGATCGATGACCTCGTTCGAAGCAAGGCGACGCACGCGGTCAAGGCCATCGAGACGGGAACCCCCCGCGTTCACATCGTGGACGGGCGCGTCTTTGATGCACTGCTCAATGAGATCTTCTCGAGCGAGGGTGTTGGCTCGTTGATCTACGGCAACGACTACCAGCAGATCCGGCGAGCCACGCGACGCGACGTGCGGGCGTTGTATTCCCTGGTTCGCGGGGGCGTGAAGCGGGAGGAGCTTCTCCACCGCACGCAGCAGGCCATCGAGAGAAACATCGACCACTTCTTTGTCTTCGAGGTGGACGAAAACATCGTGGCCTGCGTCACGCTCATCTCCTATGCCGACAACCCGAAGCTCGCTGAGGTCGGATCGCTCTACGTCCTGCCTTTCTATCACAATCGAGGCATCGGCAAGAAGATGGTCGAATTTGCCTGCATGCGTGCAAAGGAAAAGGGAGCGGAGAGCGTCGTCGCGCTTTCAACCCAAAGCTTCAGCTTCTTCACCGGTGTGCTGGGCTTCGAGGAATCGGACAAGAGCATCCTTCCCGAGGCGCGTCTCAAGCTGTACGACGACAGCGGACGTTTCCCCCGCGTGCTGGTCAGGAAACTCTGATCTGCTGAAGTTGCACTTTTGAGAACGCCTGAACTACGCCTTCGCTTCAACTATGACCTGGATCTCCGTAGTTGCGTTCTTTGGCAGCCCGGCAACCGCCACGGCGGCGCGTGAGTGTCTTCCCGCGTCGCCGAACAGCGCGACAAATAGATCGCTGGCGCCATTGATGACGGCGGAACTATCCGCGAATCCGCTGATCGCATTGACGTAGCCGCCGACGTAGACGATGCGGGCAACCCTGTCGAGGGACCCCAGTGCCACCTTCACATTGGTCAGCGTGGCCAGGGCGCAGATCTTTGCCGACTCGTAGCCGGACTGCACCGTCTGCTCCCGCCCAACCTGTCCGGTGTGCGTCATCTCTCCGTTGAACGAACAAATCGTCCCTGCGCAAAAGAGCAGATTTCCCGTTTGCACTGTGGGAACATAGCTTCCCGCAGCAGCGGGGGGATTTGGCAGCGTGAGGCCCATTCCGGCCAGTTTGGCTTCAATACTCATGCCGGCGTTTATCGCCCGCCACGGCGATCAATGCCAGCCGTTTTCTCGCTCAACGAAGTCAATTGCCGCCGTTTCAGACATTTCCATACTGCACGATCATGTCGTTCACCGAATGGATTCAGCTTGCGCGATCCGGTCCCGATTCAGCCGCCAGGGAGGTCCGCCGCCGCCTCGAGTCGCTTTCCATCGAACAACAACGCGCGATCGTTTCGTGGATGCCCTCGATCGAGACTCTGGCCGGATCGATCGAGGTCGGACTGCGTTCCGGAGGTGGTCTCTCCGGGATCCCCTACCTGCTGAAGGATCTGTTCCCGGTGCGCGGTGTGCCGTTGCGGGCGGGCTCATCCTTTCTTCACGAAGTGCACCCCGCCGCCGGGGGCGATTGTTCGCTTGTCAAGGGGCTCTCGCGCGAGGGTGCCGCAATCGCCGGCACAACCCACCTTCACGAGTTTGCCTACGGATTGACCGGTGAAAACCCGCACTACGGCGATGTGGATCATCCACGGGTTCCCGGGCGCACCGCCGGTGGATCCAGCAGCGGTTCGGCCGCCGCGGTCGCAGCCGGAATCGTTCCGCTTGCCATTGGCACCGATACCGGCGGCTCGATCCGCGTGCCCGCTGCATTCTGCGGCATCTACGGCATGCGCCTCACGCCACGACATCCATGGATCGACGACGCGTTTCCGCTTTCACGCAGCTTCGACACCGCCGGCTGGTTCACCGCGACACCGGAGGACATGCTGACGACAATCTCGTCGCTTGTCGGAATCGCGAGGAGCCACCGCGCATTGAATGGGGTCTATCTCGGATTCGACGGATGGATCGAGGCGGACCGCGACGTTGCGCAGTCACTTGACGCAGCGGCGTCGGCTCATGCGGCAAGGGCGGACCGCGCGACTCGGGATGAACTGCTCGCCGGCTTTCACGGATCCTCCCAAGCCTATGCCGTCCTGCAAAGTGTGGATGCCTTTGAGGTTCATCGCGAATGGCTCGATTCCTGGAAGCAACGATACGGCCCGGATGTGTGGCATCGCATCGACCGCGGCCGTCACTGGCGACAGGATGAAATTGAGGCGGCGCGGATCAAGCTGACGGCATTGCGGCTCATGTGGAGCAGTTTCTTCCTGACCTTTGACTATCTTGTCATGCCGGCGACTCCATTTCCGGCACTTCGCAAGGTCGATTGTACGCTGGAGCACCGAAAACGTCTGCTCGAGCTCACCACGCCGGCAAGTCTTGGCGGCCTGCCGGTGCTGACCATACCTGTCCCCCTTGCATCCGGACTTTCAAGCGGCCTCCAAATCGTGGTCAGCTCTGCTTTAAGTCCCGTGATATCAAGCATCCTTTCACTGGGAAGCTGAGGCTATTTTTAAGAGGGAATCCTTTTACTTTATCAAAATCAGCGGAGAGATTCAAACGACGCCATGGCCACGATTCTTACATTCCCCCAGACACCAGAAAAGGCGAAGGCACCGGATTTCAGCGACCTTGTGCGCCAGCTCCAGCATCAGGCCGGGTCGGCATTGTCACTGGCTGGCAGCGAAGATCGTCCCCTGTACGGACGAACGCTCTACATCGCAAACTGCCCGCTGGACACGCGGTATGGTCCGTTTCGCGCGTATATTTTCCAGGATATCATCGACAAGCATTACATCGTCGCCCTGGCCCATGGTGACATCGTTGGCGCCAAGACGCTCTACACGCGGCTGCATTCGTCCTGCGTGACCAGCGAGACGCTTCGCGGCTGCGACTGTGACTGCGTGCAGCAACTTGAAGGCGCATTCCAAGTCATCGCCAGAAAGGGCAACGGCATCCTTTTCTATCTCCTGCAGGAAGGCCGGGGTGTGGGTTATGTAGGCAAGGCAAGGGATCGCATGCTCGTCCAGGCATCGCTGGACCAACTGTCCACTTTCGCCGCCTATCATGCCATGGGCCTCGAGAAGGATCATCGCAATTACGACAACATCTCGCAGATCTGTCACCTTCTCGGAATCACCGCATCGTGGATCGTCCTCACCAACAATCCGGACAAGGTGAAGGCGTTGAAATCGCAGGGCCTCGTGGTGACGGGAACCGAGTCTCTGGAGTTCGAGCCATCCCCGTTCAACCTGGCGTATCTGACCTCCAAGGCCGCTGGAGGGCACATCCTGAAAAGACCCGCGGCTACATTGGTGAAAAGTGCGCTTCCCCCGGAGCCGGTGATTCCCTTTCGGCCGCACGCGCTTCCCGATGCGCGGCGATTCATCTATTCGGCAAGCTACTATCTCCCCATGAAGCCGGTGGACAACAACGTGCTTCTGACCGAGGCCCAGTTCACCTCGCTTTTCCAGAAAAAGACCATCGACCGCTACATGTCGGGCGCACAACCCCTGGTTCGCGGTTATCAACTGATTCGCGGCAACCGTTTCTTCGTCAGGATTGACTCCGACAATCTGACCGCATTTCGACGTGAAAACGCCGCGGATCCCATCGTCGCGCTTCTGACGACCCCCTACTGGTTTCGAGTGCATGTCTACTATGACATCGTGACCAGTCAGGACATTGTCGTCCTGACCCACGGGCAGGCGCAGCCCACTGACATCCCCGTCGTGCGCCTTCACTCGGAGTCACTCTTCAACCGATTCCCCCTTCGCTCGGTGGACAACCGCGACAAGTTCAAGGCCTCGGTCAAGCACATCGTCACCTACGGCGTCGGAGCCATTCAACTCATCCACAACGACGGACGCGGAGCCGGGTTTGGCGCACATGCGACAGATCTCATGATGACTGAGACCGCTGAGGTGGCTTCCAGCGATGAGGCGTACCGCAAGAGTGGAGTCGACTACGACAGCCGCGACTATGATGCCGCGCTTCGCCTGCTGCGGCACCATATTCCGAACGAGAAGATCCAGATGGTCATGAATTCGCCTGGCAGTCTTGTGAAGAAACCCGAGTATGCCATGGCTCTCAATGCCCACAGGATCGACGTTGAGAAATGGATATTCCTCGACGATCAGGCCTGACCGCCTCCGGACCAGCCATGACTGACGAGCTGGGGCACGAACTCCTGCGGGAGCGCCTGGAGCGGATACCTGCAATTCTGGGGGCAATGCTCTCCAGCAGCCCGGCCTCATTGAAACCGGCGACGCTCTCCACCAGACGATTCGTGATAACCGGCACGGGCAGCTCCGAAGCTCATGCGCGCTACCTCTCGATGCTTCTCAATCTCCACTGCGATCGGGCGGCGATGTATCTCCCGCTTTCCGGATTCACCACGGCGAACGGCAGCTCATTCAAGGGGAAAACACTCGTGGTATTCTCCCAGGGCATTTCGCCCAACGCGCAGATAGCGATCAACCGGAGAAGGGACTTCTCCCATGTCATTATTTTCACGGCAACCACGCCGGAGACGGCCGCGCTGGCCGGAAAGCGGGATCGGGCCCTCCTGCTGCAACGGGTGATCGACGACGGCGGCGAACTCATCGAGTTCCCCCTCGCCGAGGAATACACGACGCTCATCCGTTTTGTCGGACCCATGGCCGGCTTTCTCGCGGCACTTCAGTTTGCCGCCCGCTTTCCGTGCTGCCGGTACGCGATGCCCACGCACGACGGCATACTGCCACTGCTCAATGCGAAACCCCCGGACGAACTTCTTGAGGCCATGCTGTCCCGCCCGGAGGAGTTTTCACAGGGCTTCAACCTGATCACGGCGGCTCCGATCTCCGACTTTGCACAGAACCTTGCGTGCAAGTTCATGGAGGGGCTGTACTGGCCCTGCCCTCCCATTTCCGACTTCCTTCAGTTCGCCCACGGCCCGTTCCAGCAGATGAACGCGCATCCGAAGCCCGTCGTGATTCTGCAGGGCGACAACCTCATGGAGGCGGAGATGGTGCAGCGAAGCGTCGCCATGCTTCGCGAAGTCGGACTCGGCGCCTACGTCATTCAGGTGAACGCGGGTGCTCTGAATTCGATTTTTGGATTCGAGGCTGCGTTGAATCGCCTGGTGTTTCCGGTCATGAAGCGCCTGCGGATCAACCAGGTGAGATGGCCGGGAAAGGGCCGCGATGATCTGCTGTACGGCTTCTGCCCCGACCCCGCCTGAAGAAACCCGTTAGGCGGCGTCCTGCTTGGCTTCCGCCTTCGACGCACGCCGGAGTATCGGGCGGCGTCTTCCCGCGACGACGGACGCATCAATGGAAACCTCGGCAATGTCGTCCCTCTGCGGGAGATCAAACATCACTTCAAGCATCAGCGCCTCGATGATCGAACGCAGCGCGCGCGCACCGGTCTTGAGCGCGATGGCCTTGCGGGCGATCGCCCTGACCGCGTCCGAGGTGAATCGCAGACGGACACCGTCCATGGCAAAGAGCTTCGAGTACTGCTTGACGATCGCGTTTTTGGTCTTGAGCAGAATGCGGACGAGATCCTCTTCACTCAACTGATCGAGCACGGAAACGATTGGCAGGCGACCGATGAATTCGGGAATCATTCCGAACCGGATGAGGTCCTCGGGCGCCAGTTCGCGCATCAGGACCTCCGGTCTGAGCGTCGCGTCCAGCTGCTTGCTGATGGAATTGAAGCCGAGGCCGCGCTGGCCGCTTCGACGCTGGACTATTGCGTCGAGGCCGACAAACGCACCACCGCAGATAAACAGGATGTTCTGCGTGTTGATCTGCACATACTCCTGGTTCGGATGCTTCCGCCCACCCTGGGGGGGGACGTTGCACACGGTGCCTTCGAGAATCTTGAGCAGCGCCTGCTGGACTCCTTCGCCGGACACGTCGCGTGTGATCGACACATTCTCGGTCTTGCGGCCGATCTTGTCGATTTCATCGATGTAAACAATTCCGCACTCGGCGCGCTTCACGTCGTAATTCGCCGATTGAAGCAGGCGCAGGACGACGTTTTCCACATCCTCACCCACATAACCCGCCTCGGTCAGAGTCGTTGCGTCGGAAATGGCAAACGGCACATCCAGAATTTTTGCGAGCGAACGAGCGAGCAGCGTCTTGCCCGAACCCGTTGGCCCCACGAGCAGAATGTTGCTCTTCTCGACCTCCACACCATCAAACTCCGGCGAAAGCGCCGTCGAGTCCTTCGGCGACTGACCGGAATCGAACATCAGGCGCTTGTAATGGTTGTAGACCGCAACCGACAGGACCTTCTTGGCGTGATCCTGACCGATGACGTAATCATCCAGTGTTCGCTTGATGTCAGATGGCTTGACCAGACGAAAGGAAGGCTTCGGCTCCGATGGAGGCTGCTTCACTTCACGGTCTATGATCGTCTTGCAGACGCTGACACAGGAATCGCAGATATACACCCCGGGGCCGGCGATGATTTTTTTGACCTCCGCCTGCGATTTTCCGCAAAAGGAACAAAGCGTCATGCGGGATGATTTTGCCATGGAGTTGCGTGGTTTGACTGCTCGTTTAAGAATGCTATGAGCCGAATCGCCTGTTCATCGACACAGCTAGCCATCAGTTGATCCGCTTGCAAACCCGAAGGCGCTGAAATCTCGGGCCGGACAATACCAGACTCAAATCCCGCTGATGACTACGGGATTGTGATGCCATTCGTCAGACCGCTGCCGCGATCTTGCTGGCATCGCGCATGGTAGCCTCCACGTGATCGACCAGACCGTAGGCCTTCGCTTCTTCAGCGGTCATGTAATAGTCGCGATCTGAATCCTTCTCAACCTGCTCGGCAGTCTTTCCCGTGTGCCTGGCCAGCGTTTCATTGAGCGTCTTCTTCCAGCGGAGAATTTCCCGTGCGGCAATTGCGATATCAGCGGTCTGCCCGCCTGCTCCACCACTGGGTTGATGGATCATCACCCTGCTGTTCGGCAGGGCGAACCGCTTTCCCTTGGTTCCGGCTGCAAGCAGCACGGTGCTCATGCTGGCGGCCATCCCGATGCAATAGGTGACGATGTCACATTGCAGAAAATTCATCGTGTCGTAGATCGCCATCCCACCCGTCACGATGCCACCCGGGGAATTGATGTAAATGTGGATGTCCTTCTTGGAATCCTCCATCTGCAGGAAAAGCAACTGGGCGATGACGCTGTTGGCGACACCATCGTCGATCGGAGTGCCAATGAAGATGATGCGATCCTTCAACAGGCGGCTGTAGATGTCCATCGACCGCTCGCCGCGGCCGGTGTTTTCAATGACGTAAGGGATGTAGTAGGAGCTCACAAGGAGTCGTGCAATGGACGTTAGGTCTTCGTCACCACCCTAGCCTTGGATACAAGGAATTCAACCGCCTTGTCGAAAATGATGTCCTGATGGATGGAGCGCAGTTGATCGCGATTGCCGTATAGCTGCTTCAGGAGCTTGTCAGGGGCGATATGGGATCGCTGCGACTCCTGAATGATGTATTGATTGATGTCGTTCTCCGAGACCTTGATCTCCTCCTTTTCAGCAATCTTGGAAAGGATCAACTGGCTCCTGACGCGCGAGGTCGCTGAACGCCGCGCACTCTCGTAGAGCTCCTTCTTGTCCTTTTCGAACTGCTCCTGAGCGACTCCACGGCGCATGTTCTCCTCGATGAAACGGCGCAGGACATTCTGCGTTTCGGCGTCAACCAAGGAGGAAGGAACCTCAAAGTCGGTCTTTTGAAGCAACGCGTCGATCACCTGGCGCCTTTGCTCCGTCTTGTTCTGAAATTCCTTCTGCATCGTGAGGTTTCCACGGATGCCCGACTTCAATGCATCCAGATTCTCAGCCTGATGCGTCTTGAGAAATTCATCATCGATCTCGGGAAGCACCCGTTCGCGCACCTCCAGGATCTCCACTGCATAAACCGCTGCCTTGCCGGCAAGGGCGGGAGCTGCGGAGAACTCCGGAGTGAATTGGATCGAGAGATCCTTCTTGTCGCCCGCGCGCATTCCGGCCAGTTGTCTGCCAAGTCCTGGAATCAATCCCTCCTGTTCGCCTTCGACTTCCTCCCAGGTTTGCGGGACCTTTCCGTAAATCTGCTTCTCCGGCACAAGTTCAAGGATGGCCTTGCCGTCGACAGTTCCATCATAGGCAAGTTTCACGTAATCTCCCTTCCGGGATGGGCGGTCCGCCACCTTGAAATCGGCGCGTTCGCTGCGAAGATGTTCAATGACCTGGTCGACCTCCGCATCCGACACCTCGGTGCCGCCCACTTCTGTGGTCAGCTCGGAATAGTCGGGCAGCGAAAACTCCGGGCGCACGTCAACCGAGAAGGTCACCTCTGCCGGCTTGCCGTTTTCGATGTCACCCGGCTTCGCGTTGACCAGATTCAGGATGTCAAGTTTGCTCTGGGCCAGCCCCTCCCGATACGCGTCCGCGAGGACCTTTTGCTTGAATTCCCCCTCGATGTCCTTCTCAAAACGCTTGGCAATCACGGCGATGGGCGCCTTGCCAGGGCGAAAGCCAGGGATCTTCGCAGCACGAGAAAATTCGGCGACAACGGCCGCGTATTTGGACGAGACCTCGCCGGCATCAAGCGTTACAACAAGGTTCTTGCGAGTAATTGACTGATCTTGGACTGCGGTGTTCACAGGGAAGAGCGTGCGTGAAAGGTTTGTTTGAAGAATCGTTGACGCTGCAAAGCCAATGAAGGGCGGTCAATGCCGTATTCTGAACGCTTGCACGGGATGCAGGCCGGCGGTTTGGTCGCGTTCTGTCGAATGCATACGCTGAAAAACCTCCGGCTTCTCCACGGTGCCATCCTTGTGCTGGATGCTGCGTCGATGGAGGTTCAAGTCGGACTTCTGCGCGCGAATGGACGGGACTCATGGTCTCGGATGCAGGCAGACGCCGGCCAGGGGATTTTTGCCTGCATGGAGCAACTGGGAAACCCATTGAAGGTGGTTGATGCGTTCATCTATTGCGAAGGTCCCGGATCAATCCTGGGAATCCGAACGGCTGCCGCGGCCATTCGCACCTGGCAGGCGATCCGACAGCGGCCCGCCTACCACTATCGAAGCCTCGATCTCGTCGCGCATGCGCTGGCGCCAAATCGAAGGAGCGTGCGGGTGATCGCCGATGCTCGTCGGGAATCCTGGCACGTTGTCGAAATCGGCGCCGCTGGCACCGTCATGCCGATCGCCCGCATTCCCCATTCCCATCAATCGACGGGAGACTCCGTCACACCGGAGCACTTCAGGACATGGGCAAAGCTTCCGCCTGGCACGCAAGTCGTCGACTATGATCTTCCACGGCTGCTGGCCGCCACGATGACAGTCCCGCTTCTCATGGAATCATCGGCACCAGACGCATTCTCTCATGAGCAGCCGCGGTATGCAACCTGGTCGCCGGCGATTCACCGCGCACCGTCATGAATCAGCCTGGTGCATCCCGCCTGCCGCTGCGCTGCTGGGCCGAGATCGATCTCGCGGCACTTGAGGGAAACCTCCACGCGATCCGGGCATCGCTCCCGGCGCACATGCGCTATGTCGCCGTGGTGAAGGCCGACGCCTACGGCCATGGCCTGCACCATGCCGCAGCCCGGCTCATGCACGCCGGTACCGATCTTTTCGCTGTTGCCACATTGACCGAGGCGATGTCACTGCGCGAACTGGGCTCGGGCTGGCCGATCCTGCTGCTGAGCCCGTTGATTTCCGAGGAGGATCGTTATGTGGCCGAGTTCGGGCTCACCGCCACGGTGTCAAGTTCCGACGAAGTCAGAAGACTGGCCGCGGCGGGCAGAAGAACCGGGCGTCCGGTCGAAGTGCATCTCAAGATTGACACAGGCACCGGACGCCTCGGCGTCTGGCATCCGGACGCTCCCGCCCTCTACGACGAAATCATGGCAACTCCGGATGTGCGGCTGGCCGGTGTGTTCACTCACTTCGCCGCTTCGGACGACGACCCGGTCTTCACCTCCGAACAACGCCGGCGTCTGGTGGCGGCGCTCGGGCGCTGCAAGGGGCTCAATCCCGCCTCGCTCTTCATCCATGCAGACAATAGTGCCGGACTCGAAAGCATCGAGACGGCAGGACCTTTCAACGCCGTGCGCATCGGCTTGCTCCAATTTGGCATTCTCCCCTGTGCAGGTTCACTGCTTTCCTCCGTCCGCGCGGAACCAGTCTTCAGTTTCAAGACAAAAGTCGGCCTGGTAAAGCGACTTCCCGCTGGCACAAGCATCAGCTACGGCCGCACCTGCACGCTGGAGCGCGATTCCAAGGTTGCGATAGTCTGTGCGGGATATGCCGACGGTCTTTCACGCTCCGCAAGCAACCGTGGCCGCGTCCTGATCCGCGGCATGCGCTGCCGCATCCTGGGACGCGTCACGATGGATCAAACCGTGGTGGACGTGACGGATGTTTCCGGGGTCATTGCCGGTGATGAGGCTGTTCTCGTCGGCCGGCAGCTGAACGAGGAGATCACGCTCGGGGAGTTCAGCAAGTGGGCAGACACAATTCCCTGGGAAACGCTGACCTCGATCACCAAGCGGGTTCCGCGGGTGTACTTGACTCCACTCGGGCTGTGAATCGAGCAGGCAGGCCGTGGCGCGGTTGCGTTGCAGGATGAATCCCTGATCACTTGCCGATGGCGAACACGCGGAATCCGAGAGCCCTCAGTTCCGAGTGGGGCAGAATATTCCGTCCGTCAAAGACAAAGGCGGGTTTCTGCATCGATTCGAAAATCCGGCGGAAATCCAGCGCCTTGAATTCATCCCACTCCGTCACCACCACAAGCGCATGCGCCTTGTCGGCGGCATCATGCGCCGAGTTCGCGACATGAAGCCTTTCACTGCCTCCGTTGGATCCCAGTGACTCCCTGCGAATTTCCTCCGGAGTCACCTTCGGGTCATAGACCGCCACGAAAGCCTGCTCTGCAAGAAGGTCCTTCACAACGCTGATCGCCGCGGATTCACGGGTGTCGTTCGTGTCCTTCTTAAAGGCGAAGCCCAGAACGGCGATTTTCTTGTCGGCCACGGAATTGAACAGTGTGCGGACAATCTTCAATGCAAAGCGGCGTTTCTGCCAGTCGTTCATGCGCACGACATGCTCCCAGTATGAGGCAACTTCCGGCAGTCCGAAGTGCTCGGACAAATAAACCAGATTCAGGATGTCCTTCTGGAAGCAGGAGCCGCCAAATCCAACGCTCGCCTTCAGAAACTTCGGGCCAATGCGCGAATCCCTGCCTATCGCGTTCGCGACCTCATCGACATCCGCCCCCGTCGCCTCGCAAAGCGCCGAGATGGAGTTGATCGACGAAATGCGCTGGGCAAGAAACGCATTGGCCACGAGCTTCGAAAGTTCCGACGACCAAAGATTGGTCGTGATGATTCGCTCCCGCGGCACCCACCTTGCGTAGACATCCACGAGCGCCTGTACCGCACGACTCCCTTCGGTTGTCTTTTCCCCTCCAATCAGAACCCGGTCCGGTGACATCAGATCCGCAATGGCGGTGCCTTCCGCAAGAAACTCGGGGTTCGACAGGACCTGATGGACCAGCCCGCGACCGCTTGCAGCCAGGATGTCCTTGATCGTTTCAGCCGTCTTGACGGGTATCGTTGACTTTTCGACGATGATCTTCGGTGAATCCGCCGCCTCGGCAATTGTCCGCGCAACCGACTCGATGTAACGAAGATCCGCCGCCCGTCCGGCTCCCGCTCCATAGGTCTTGGTTGGCGTATTGACCGCCACAAAGATCAAATCGGCTGCCTTGATGCTCCCGATGACATCCGTCGAAAAGAACAGATTGCGCCCCCGGCACTGGCGGACGACATCATCCAGCCCCGGCTCATAGACGGGCAGAACGTCAGACTTCCACGCGGCGATGCGCGCGGCGTTCATGTCGACCACGGTGACAGAAATGTCCGGGGCCTTCATTGCAATCATCGCCATCGTTGGCCCACCAACGTAGCCGGCACCTATGCAGCAGATTTTCATCGGTTCTTGTCAGTCGTTTGAGCGCAATACGTCACCGCAAGTCAATCGGCACATCCGGCGGCTCAATAAAAAGGGCGGACTTCAAGGAAGTCCGCCTTCGGGCCGCCAACGCATGTCTAGGCGGGATGCGGAGCCGGAGCCGCACCGCCCAATGGCTCCGGCAAGACTTTCTCCTGTGTCTTCTTGGCACCGCGATCATCAGGCTTTGCCACCGGCGGGTTGATCGCCTCTTGAACCACTGGCGACCGGATTTCGCCGAACTCCACGATTTCCTTGACGTGGCGACCTTCGATCGTCTCGTGCGTCAGGAGCGCTTCAGCAATCTTGTCGAGCGCCACGCGATGATCCAGAATGATCTTCGTCGCACGGGCATAGGTCTCATCCACGATCTTCTTGACCTCGGTGTCGATCAAACGCGCGGTCTCCTCCGAGACGGTGTGCGAGCGGGTAATTTCCCTCCCCAGGAAAACGGTGTCCTGGTTCTCGCCGTAGGAAATCGGTCCCAATGGACTCATTCCCCAGTTGCAGACCATGTGACGCGCCAGCTTTGTCGCCTGCTCTATGTCGCCGGACGCGCCGCTGGTGATATCCTGAAGCGCAACTTCCTCTGCGATTCGTCCACCAAACAGTGTTGCGAGCCGGTTGAGCATTTTCCTCTTGGCATAATTGTAGGTGTCCTTGGTTGGGATGTACATCGTGCTTCCCAGTGAACGTCCACGCGGAATGATGGTCACCTTGTGAACAGGCATGGAGTCGTCATCAATGACAACGCTCACCAAGGCGTGGCCCGCCTCATGATAAGCGACGACCTTCTTGTCGTCAGCATCCATCACCTTGCGGCGCTCACGTCCAAACAAGACCTTGTTTCTGGCATCGTCCACGTCCTGCATTTCCACCTTCTTCTTGTTGCGGCGGGCGGCAAGCAGCGCGGACTCATTGAGAAGATTGGCCAGTTCGGCACCGGAAAGGCCCGGAGTGCCGCGGGCGATCACACTCAGATCGACATCCTCGGCCAGGGTGATCTTGCGCGCATGAACGCGGAGCACCTGTTCACGACCGATGAGGTCGGGAAGATCCACATAAATCTGCCGGTCAAACCGGCCCGGCCGCAGCAGCGCCGAGTCCAGCACATCGGGGCGATTGGTCGCGGCAATGATGATGACCCCTTCGGTGGTGTCGAAGCCGTCCATTTCAACGAGCATCGAGTTCAGCGTCTGTTCACGCTCGTCATTGCCACCGCCAAGACCGGCTCCGCGCTGGCGACCCACCGCATCGATTTCGTCGATAAAGATCAGACACGGGGCGTTCTTCCGCCCTTGTTCGAACATGTCGCGAACACGGCTGGCACCGACACCGACGAACATTTCGACAAAGTCCGAACCGGAAATGCTAAAGAACGGCACGTCGGCCTCGCCAGCCACCGCTTTGGCCAGCAGGGTCTTGCCCGTGCCAGGCGGACCCACCATGAGAATGCCCTTCGGGATCTTGCCGCCCATGCGCGTGAACTTTTTCGGGTCCTTGAGGAATTCAACAACCTCAGAAACCTCCTCCTTTGCCTCATCGCAGCCCGCGACGTCGGCAAATGTGACCTTCTCCCGATCCCGCGTCAGCAGCTTCGCCCTGCTCTTGCCGAAATTGAGGGCGCCGCGACCGGCATTTCTCAACTGCCGCACGAAAAGAAAATAAAGCAGGCCAATGATGATGACGAACGGAATGATGTTCGTGGCCAGTGTGGCCAGGAGGGTCGTCGACGGCGGTTCGGTGAATTTTCCGGACTTCTGCAGGCGCTCCAGATTCGCATCGGTCAGTCGACCATACGCCCGGAAGTGCTGCGTCTTGCCCGTCTCCGTTGTCAGTATGGGTTCGACAGTTTCACCCCGTATGACGACATAGTCCCCCCCTCCGGAACCGTCGCGCTGAATCAATCCTTCGCGGACTTGCCCGGACTCTGCAAGCTCCACCACCTTCTGGATGTTGATGGAGGCAAACGATCTGCCGTTGCTGGGATTGAGGAAAAAGAGTGCGAGAACCGCCGCGACAATCGAGAGCCAGATCACCATGACTTTCGGTTGAAAGCGTTCGGGTGGCAGGTTCTTGAGCGGACGCCGCTTGTTTTTGTTTTCGGAATCGGACATTTACAGCTTTTGGGACTATGCAGGGAAGCTAGAGGTTCCCGAGCCGCAAGTCAATTGGTGCGAGTCGGTTTCGTTTGTGGAAATCGGCAGCATCAATTCCATTGCCGGCGAAAACGCACGGTCAGTGCGCTTTCGTCACTTTTTCACGATAGCTGAGGCGAAAATCGCGAATCTCAGCAAAGCCCTTTCGCCCCATGCTCATCCGTGTCGGCAGCCCCTTCTCCACCGCGAGCAGCAGCGCCTCGAAACCCTGGCGGGAAAGGTCCCCTGCCCTGTCCGCGAGCGCCTGTCGCCACCGCTGCAATACCCTGCGCACCACGGCCCGGGGCGCGCCTGTCAAGGCGCGCAGATCAACGGTCAAGCCGCGCCGGGCCTTGAGCCGGTCCGCCCACAGCTCGAGCGCATCGTCATCCTCTTGGAGAAGTGTGCGTGTCAATGCAGCGCCGGACATCGCATCGCGGCCACCGGCCGCCTCGCTCCATGCTGGCATGACACGTTTGCGAACGCGATTTCGAAAATGCTCGCTCTTGGCGTTCGTTGAGTCCTCGCGCCAGGGCGCGGAAATCGATGCGAGGGCCTGCTCGATTTCGGTCTTGGAAAGTGTCAGCAACGGGCGGACATGAGTCCGGAGCCGGCCCATGGTCTGCACCGGCCGCGGTGCCGCCAGCCCGGCGGATCCGCTCCCTCGGGCAAGGCGCATGAACATGGATTCGGCGATGTCATCCTTCTGGTGGCCGAGCCAAAGCGCCCTTGCGCCCAAGCGCATCTGCTGCTTCCGGAAGAATTGAAAACGGGCTTCACGCGCGCCGGCCTCGCTGGCACGCAGACCGTCGGAATCTGGTCGCCGCCAGGAGTCGGTAAAAAAGTTGACACCCAAGCCGGCACACACCGATCGACAGAAACGCGCATCACCCCCTGATTCGGCCCCGCGAAGGCGGTGGTTGAAATGCAGGGCGGCCAGACGCGACCGCTGCAGCGGCCAGTGCGCCCATACAAGCAGCATCAGGGCAAGGGAATCAGCCCCGCCGGAAAACGCCACGCACCAAGGCCCTCGAGCGGCACGACTTCGTCCTTCGGCCCATTCAAGTACCTCGGGGTGCAGCCG
This sequence comes from Opitutaceae bacterium, assembly GCA_015075305.1. Classification (NCBI taxonomy): domain Bacteria; kingdom Pseudomonadati; phylum Verrucomicrobiota; class Opitutia; order Opitutales; family Opitutaceae; species Opitutaceae bacterium. The sequence goes on from JABTUS010000001.1 coordinate 73,846, forward strand.
ATGCAAAGGCACGACAGCCGCAAGGCGTTCAGCGGCCTCCCTCCAATTTCGTCGGAACGAGCGTCTTGCTGGCATTCCGAAAGACCTGCGGTCTCAGTCGAATCTGACAAACTCTTCGCGGAAATAAGGAACCAGAACCGCCGGCAGCCTTACCCGGCCATCCGCCTGCAGGTTGTTTTCAAGCAGGGCGGCAAGCACCCGAGGCACGGCAAGTCCCGAGCCATTGAGGGTGTGAACCAGCTCCGGACGCCCCGACTCTTTCGAGCGATAGCGAATTTGCGCCCGCCGCGCCTGAAAGCTCTCAAAATTGGAGCAGCTGGAAACCTCCAGCCACCGCTTCTGGCCACCACCCCAGACCTCAAGATCGTACTTTTTCGCCTGCGCAAACCCGAGGTCGCCCCCGCACATCAGCAGCACGCGGTAGGGCAGCTCAAGTTTGCGGAGCAGGCTCTCCGCATCGTCCCGCAGCCTGTCGAGTTCGTCATAGCTGGTGTCCGGATGCACCCATTTGAGCAGTTCCACCTTGTCGAACTGGTGGAGTCGATTCAATCCGCGAACATCCTTGCCATAGCTCCCCGCTTCCCGGCGAAAGCACGGGGTGTACGCGCAGCGATAGACCGGCAGGTCATCAGCCGAAAGGATCTCATCCCGGAAAAAATTCGTGAGGGGAACCTCCGCCGTCGGGACCGCATAAAGATGATCGTGCACGGTCTCGTACATCTGCCCCTCCTTGTCGGGGAGCTGGCCCGTCGCCGTGGCGCTCGCCGCATTCACGAAGATGGGTGGAGCAACCTCCAAATACCCCGCCCTGCCAGCCTCCTCGAGAAAGAACTGAAGCAGTGCACGCACCAGACGCGCCCCCTGGCCCACATAAAACGGAAAACCCGCCCCGGTCACTTTGGACCCGCGCCCGAAATCGAAAAGACGGTCGAATCCGGCAATCTCCCAGTGAGGCCGTGCGGATGGTGAAACGGATGCGACGTCACCATGAGTTGAATACACCTGATTGTCCTCAGGCAGGCGGCCCTCGGGCACGCTCGCATGCGGAATGTTCGGCAGCGTCAGCATCGCCTGGCGCACCGCCGCCTCCGCCAGCGCAAGCTCCGACTCCTTCTCCTTTGTCCGGGCTGACACGGACTTCATTTCGGCCACTTTTGCGATGAACTCGGGTGAACCCTTTTTCAGCGCCGCCATTTCGGTGTTGGCCGACTTCTGGCGTGAGCGCAACAACTCGACCTCCTGAACCAGCGCACGCCACGAGGCGTCAAGCTCGAGAACGGCATCGACGTCAACATCGAGATGCTTCCGGGCGATGGCGGCACGGACGCGATCGGGCGATTCACGCAATAGTTTGGGATCGAGCATGGGAATTACGCCAAACCATGAAACGTCGGATTTGAACACACTATTCTTGTCATGAATGGCTAATGTCGATCGTTGGCGCAGGGTCCGCAAGGTTTCCGCCCTTGAGCGTGCACCTGGCTATATCGCGCCGAAAAACCGGGGGTCCGCCTGCTTGAGAGCACCCATGACCTCACGCACCGTGACCAGGCGCAGATTCCCATTTGGAGCGGAGACCGAGAAATTGGTGCCATTGTTCGGCGGGTATGGGCCGTACATGGCGACATCGGTCGGCCCATAGATCCCAAGCACCTTTCTGCCCTGGGCCGCCGCGAGGTGCAGGGGACCGCTGTCATTGCCAATGACCCACGCGGCCTGCTTCAGGATCTCGCTCAACGACTCCAGGGCCAATCTCCCGGTCAGATTGAGGAATCGCGCGCTGGTCGCATTCTCACCTGAAAATGTCAGGGCGCGATCACCGGCCCAGACTGCATGAAAATCACCGGATGCCGCAAGCAGGGCGTCGGTGAGCGCGGGGAATCCGGGCCAGCATTTCTCTTCACGCCGTGAATCAGGGAACAAGACGATCAGATTTTCCTTTGGGAATGAACGCCATTCGTCCGGCAGGCGCAGGCCATCCGAGTTGAATTCAACGGCTTTCGGCAGGCGCGCAGCGACGCCGGCGGAGCGGCAGAATTCGAGCAGGATCGCCAGCGCATGACTGCGTTTTCCCTGGGGAGGAAGCTCCACCCGCTCCGTGTAGAAAAATCCCGCCCCCTCCCTTCTGTCCTTCCGCCCGATCTTCCGCGGCGCCTTCGCCCGACCTGTGATGAAGCCCGTGTAATACCGACCCTGCATGTCCATCACCACATCGAAGCGAAGCCCGCGCAGATCCCGAAACACCTGACGCAATCCCGCGAGAAGCGGACGCCGCTTGAAGGAGATCGTCTTGTCCACCACCGTGCAGCTCCTCACAATCGCGGCAAAGGCATCGCGTGCAATCCAGGTGACGTGCAGACCGGGAATCTGCTCACGAAGGGACGCCACAACGCGCAGCCCCTGGATGATGTCGCCCAACGAGGAAGTCTTGATCACCAGCAAGCGCATGTTGTCCGCCTCGCAGGCTTGGATCCCACCCCGGGGCTTCGCAATGACAAATGCAGCCGCCCCATCCACCTGAGGCATCAAGACAAAAATTCCGCCTTTAACCCGCCGGCCGAATCCTTTGCTCTTGCTGCGCCTCGCGCCGCGCAACCGCCATATCCTCCCGTCTCGTGCTCCTCTTTTTGATCAAGACCCTGGGCTGGACCATTGCACATGTTCCCGAGGGCTGCCTGCACGTTTTTTCCAGCGGTCTGGGTGAGATGATCTTTTGGATGCTGCGGAAACGACGGCGCATAGTCCTGAGCAACCTGCACCACGCATTTCCGGAGAGACCGGAGGCCTGGCGTCGAGAAATCGGGCGCCGGTCGAGCCGGCGCATGATCGAGACCGGACTGCTCGCCTGCGCCATGCCCTTTCTCGATGACCGGCGCCTGCGCCGAATTGTGACCCTCAGTCCGGAAATCGACGAATTCCTTTCCGAACACGCCAGGAAACCGTTCCCTGCGCTCATCTGCACCGTGCACCTGGCCTACTGGGAAGCACTCACCGCCGTGTCGCTTGACCGGAAGCCTCCCGTGCCGGAGCTTGGCGTGATTTTCCGCCCGCTGGACAATCCCGCGCTAAACGCATGGGTAACCCGCTCACGCGAGCGTTTTGGCGCCCGCCTTCTCTCAAGGCGCGACGGCATGTCCGAGGCCATGAGAATCCTCAGGAGGGGAAACATTGTCGCTTTGCTCTTCGATCAAAATGCCGGCGACAAGGGCGCCTTGACCACCTTTCTTGGCCGCATCTGCTCCACCAGCGAACTTCCCGGTCTCTGGACTGAGAAATTCTCCGCCAGGGTGGTGGCCGTGTTCCCCCGGCGCCTCGGATTCTGGCGAGCCGAGATCCACGCCGATCTCCTGCCCCGGCGCGACAATTCCACTGCGGTCACACTCGGCCTCAACCAGTGGCTCGAGGAAAGGTTGAAAACCGAGGATGATCTTTGCGCGTCCTGGCTCTGGATGCACAATCGCTGGCGGACGCAGGACCGGCCGGAAAATCGACTGAGGCTCGAAGCGCGGAGAAACCTGCTCGACGCCGAGATCGAGTTCCGGCAGTGGCGCAGGCTTCCGCGGAAGACACGGATTCTGGTGCGCCTTCCAAACTGGCTCGGCGATGTGGTGATGCTGATTCCGCTGCTGCGCTCCCTCAGGGTTTCCCGTCCGGATGCCGAGCTCACGCTCGTTGGAAAGGCGGCGTTTCTCCCTTTGATGGAGGCGGCCGGTGTCGTTGATCACTACGAACCCCTCCCTCCGCGCGGCATCGGCTACTGGCTGCATTTCCGCGCACTTCGCCAGCGGTACATTGACGTCTGCATACTCTTCACAAATTCGTTCCGGGGTGACCTCGAAGCCTGGCTTACAAAGGCACCCCAGCGGTTTGGCATTGAGCGGCCCGGAAGACCCCGATTCCGGCTCACGCACCGATTTCAGCTGGATGGCGGACACGATGAGGCGCGGATGCATCAGCTCGCGCTCTGGGAGAATTTTCTTCGACACTTTGGATTGCGCGCCGCACCAGATCGCCGGCCGGTTGTCGCGCGCTCCGAGCCAGGACACGGACCCATCGGCCTCATCGCGGGTTCGGAGAATCTCCCGGCGAAGCGCTGGCCGGTGCGGCACTGGCGCGCATTGATTGAAGCGCTGCCCGGGCAGTCTTTCATCCTTTTCGGCACCATCGCGGATCGCGTCATCACTGAGTCGGTTGCGTCAGGACTTCCAGTCGATCGCGTCGAAGATCTCGCCGGCCGGACTGACCTCAGGCAGTTCATCGAACGACTCCAGACCTGCCGTCTGCTCATAGCGAACGACACCGGAGGAATGCATCTGGCGAACGCCTTCGGCGTGCCGGTCATCGGTCTCTTTGGTCCAACGAATCCATTGCGCACGGGTCCGGTATTCAGTTCTCCAGTACGCATTTTGCAGCCTCCCGAATGCCCGCCCACAGGGGGCGGCTCGCTTGAGCTGCTTCAAGTGGATGCTGTGGTGGCAGAGGTGCGCACCCTGCTCGGCCTCCCCCGGCAGTGAGAATTTCGTTGCTGATGCGCCAATCGAGCACCGTGCTGGTCTGAATTAACCCATCTCCGTGCCTCTCCTGTCGGTAAACGAGCTTCGCACCTACTTTCACACTCGCAGCGGCGTCTATCGCGCGGTTGATGGTGTGAGCTTTGCCCTGGAGGCGGGCGAGACGCTTGGCATCGTTGGGGAATCAGGCTCGGGAAAGTCCGTGACCTGCTACTCGCTCATGGGGCTCATTCCGCAGCCTCCCGGTCGCATCGAGGGCGGGACAGCGTTTTTCGACGGCGTGGACCTGCTGCGGTGCTCTCCACGGGAAGCCAGGGGAATCCGTGGGAAGCGCATCGCGATGATTTTCCAGGACCCGATGACCTCGTTGAATCCCTACCTTCGGATCTCCGATCAGTTGATCGAACCACTCCTGATTCACCAGGACATCTCGCGCAGTCAGGCGCTTGACCGCGCCCTGCGGATGCTGGATGCGGTTGGAATCAACGATGCGGCGAGCCGGATTCACTACTACCCGCATGAGTTCTCGGGAGGAATGCGCCAGCGAGTCATGATCGCCATGGCGCTTGTCACCCAGCCGGAGATTCTGATCGCGGACGAGCCCACCACAGCCCTGGACGTCACTGTGCAGGCGCAGATACTCGAGCTGATCAAGCGGCTTCAGAAGGAATTCAACATGGCGGTGATCTTCATCACCCACGATCTCGGCGTGGTTTCGGGACTCTGCGACCGGGTGCAGGTCATGTACGCGGGTCGGATCGTGGAGACCTCGGACACACGAACGCTTTTTCATCAGCCACGCCATCCGTACACGCGGGCGCTCCAGAAGTCCATTCCCTCCCTGCAGCCCAGGGGTTCGGAGCTTTTCACCATCCCTGGCATGCCACCGGATCTCTCGAAACCGATTCCCGGCTGCTCCTTCGCTCCGCGTTGCGCCTTCGCGCGCCCAAAGTGTCTCGAGCGCGAACCGCGCCTCGTTGAATGCGCACCTGGTCACCAGCAGGCCTGCATTCGCGTGCAGGATGGGGAGATTTGATTTCCGTGACACTCAATCCACGTCGATCACCACACATCATGGCCGAAACGATTCTGGAGCTCAACGACGTCAAGACCCACTTTCCCATACACAAGGGCTTTCTCCTCCGCAGGCGGGTGGGCGCCGTGAGGGCAGTGGACGGCGTTTCCCTCAAAATTGCACGCGGTGAGGTGGTCGGGCTTGTGGGTGAATCCGGCTGCGGAAAGTCGACACTCGCAAGAACCATACTTCAGCTGCTTCCGACAACGGCGGGCACCGTCGTGCTCGGAGGCAGGAATCTTTCAGCACTTTCGCCGAGGCAGCTCGCCGCGGAGAGAAAGGGGCTGCAGATGGTTTTCCAGGATCCCTATGCATCGCTGAATCCCAGGATGACGGTTTTTGACATGCTGGCCGAACCGCTTCTGGTCCACCGAATCTGCAGTTCATCCGAGGCTCCGAAGCGTGTTGCCGAACTCATGGAGCGCGTCGGGCTCGCGTCGCGTTTCATGCAGAAGTACCCGCATGAGTTCTCCGGCGGGCAGCGGCAGCGAATCGCCATCGCACGCGCGCTTGCGCTGAACCCCAGTGTGATCATTGCGGACGAACCGGTGTCGGCCCTCGACGTCTCGATCCAGGCGCAGATCTTGAACCTGCTCGCGCAGCTCGTGCGCAACATGGGACTCACGCTGATTTTTATCGCGCACGACCTGTCCGTCGTAAAGCACATCTCCGATCGCGTGGCCGTCATGTACCTGGGAAAGATCGTCGAACTCGGCGATGCCGCCACCGTGATCGAGCGCCCGCAGCATCCCTACACCCGGGCCCTCGTGAGCGCCATCCCGATTCCTGATCCTGACGTCGAACGCGCAAGGCGTCGCATTGTTCTGCCCGGCGACCCTCCCTCCCCGATTCACCCACCCCGCGGCTGCGCCTTTCATCCCCGCTGCCCATACGTCCAGGAGCGCTGCAAGGCCGCATTCCCACCGCTCAGGGACTACGACGGCCGTGAAGTCGCCTGCATCCGCGCGGGGGAAATCTAGTCGGCGGTCACCGCAAGCACATCCTCAAGGGATGCAATCCCCGTCTTCGCGGCTTCGAGGCCCGCTTCTCGAAGCGTGCGCATGCCATTCCGCAGTGCGGCTTCGCGCAGGCGTGCCGCAGACGCCCCCGTCACGATCAACTCTCGGATGCCGTCGTCAACACAGAGAAATTCATGTACGCCCAGGCGGCCGTTGAATCCGGTATGCAGGCATTGGGCGCAACCGCCTTGATCCGGTGCGCATGATGAACACCGACGCCGCACAAGGCGTTGCGCAAGGACGCCGACAAGCGCCGAAGCAATGAGAAAGGGCTCGATGCCCAGATCCACCATTCTTGCCACTACACTGGCAGAGTCCGGCGTGTGGAGCGTCGTGATGACAAGATGCCCCGTCAGCGCCGCCTGGACCGCCACTCGAGCGGTTTCAGGATCGCGCATTTCGCCGACCATGATGACGTCTGGATCATGGCGAAGAAAGGACCTCAGCAGCGATGCGAAATCAACACCCGCAACCGCGCTGACCGAAGCCTGCATGACACCTTCAAGATCGTATTCCACAGGGTCCTCGGCGGAAAGCATCTTGAGTCGAGCGGAACCAAGCTCAGCCAGCGCTCCGTACACCGTCGTCGTCTTGCCAGAACCGGTGGGGCCCGTCACGACAACCAGACCATGGGACGATTTCAGGCACTGTCGGAATCCCGCGAGAGCGTCTGACGACATTCCCAGTGATTCCAGTCCACGCAGCGAATTTCGCTGGTCGAGGATGCGCGCCACGATCGACTCACCGGAAATCGTGGCAATTGTCGAAACCCGCAGGGCCACCGGACGGCCATCGACTGAGAATGCTATGCGCCCATCCTGTGGCAGGCGGCACTCGGCGATGTCGAGGTCTGCCATCACCTTGATTCTCGAGGCGATCAGGGCCATCCAGGAGATGGGTTTCCTGGCAATCGGCCGAAGGACGCCGTCCACGCGCATTCTCACCGAGACGAGGGATTCGAAAGGCTCGAAATGGATGTCCGATGCACCATCGCGAACCGCCTGTTCCAGCGTCTGCCGCAGCCAGATCGTTACATCCGATCCGCCTTCCGCCACAGCGGAAACCTGAGCTCGCAACGTGGATGCGGCCCGCTCCGTTTGTGCATTCCCGAAGTCGACGGACCTTGTCGACAGAATGCCGTCATGCGCAGGGGCGGTGGACCCTGATTGCCTTTTCGCCATCGGATGAGTGCGCGGCCCGGGCGCTAGAGAGCCCGAAGCTTGAAGCCGAGCTGGGTCAGCTTTTCCCTCATCGTTATCGGATCCTGCGCCTTTTCCATCGCCTCGTCTGGCGAGACCATCTCGCGGTTCACCAGACTCATGAGGTGCGTGTCCATGGTGATCATTCCAAGATTCGCGCCGGTCTGAATGTCGGAGGTGATCCGAAAGGTCTTGTTTTCGCGGATCAGCGAGGCGATCGACGTGGTGTTGATCATGATCTCGTATCCCGCGATGCGCCCGCCTCCCGTCTTCTTGCACAGCACCTGGGAAATGACCGCGACGATTGAGGAAGCGAGCTGTGTGCGAATCATCTCCTTCATGTTGGCGGGAAACGCGTCGACGATGCGGTCGATCGTCTTTGCAGCGCTGTTCGTGTGCAGCGTGCCGAAGACGAGGTGACCGGTCTCTGCGGCGCTGATCGCCGCTTCGATCGTCTCCAGGTCGCGCATTTCACCCACGAGAATGATGTCCGGGTCCTGGCGCAGCGCGCGCCGGATCGCCTCCGAGAACGACGGCACATCGACACCGATCTCACGCTGCGTCACGATGCACTGCTTGTGGGGATGATAGTATTCGATCGGATCCTCGATCGTGATGATGTGCCCGTCGCGATGCTCATTGATGTAGTTGATCATCGACGCCAGTGTCGTGGATTTGCCCGATCCGGTCGGCCCGGTGACCAGGATCAGGCCGCGCGGCCGATAGAGGAGTTCCTTGATCCGATCGGGCAGACCGATGTCACGCAGTCCGAACATGCGGTTCGGAATCTGGCGGAGGACCAGGCCGTAGCTTCCCTTGGCCTTGAGTATCGAGACGCGAAAACGCGCCCGATCCATATAGGCGAAACCAAAGTCTGAACCGCCGTTGAGCTTCAGGTTCTGAACGTGGTTGTCCGGGGCGATGGAAAGGACCAGTTTTTCCGTGTCGTCCGGTCCGAGATTGGGTCCCTCGATCGGCACCATGCTTCCACTGATGCGCAGGGTTGGAGGCTGGCCGACCTGGCAGTGGAGGTCAGAGGCATTCTGATCCACGACCAGTTCGAGAAGATCGTTCATTTCATAGCTCATAATTCCTTCACGTCATTTTTTCGTCATCAGGTGTTCGACAACACCTCCTCCAGCGTTGTCAGTCCCTCGTTGACCTTTGCAAAGCCATCCTCCCTGAGAGTCCGTCCTCCGCGGTTCCTCCAGCGTGCGCGCAATTGCGCTTCGGTTGATCCATCGTGAATGGATTCATGAATCCCAGGATCGATTTCCAGCAGCTCGAACAAGCCGATTCGCCCTGAATAGCCCGAACCAGAGCATTTGTCGCATCCGGCGCCCTTGAACGCGCGGATGCTGACCCGCCCATGGTCCAGCCCCTCGGTGACGCGAGGGTTTGTTGGCGAAAGTGCATGCGGAATCCGGCAGTGGGGGCAAATCCGGCGCACCAGCCGCTGGGCCAGCACACCCTTCAGGCCTGCGGAAATCATGAAGGGTTTCACTCCAAGATCGCGCAGTCGCGTGATCGCTCCGCAGGCATCGTTGGTGTGAAGTGTGGAAAGGACAAGATGCCCCGACATCCCCGCATTGGCCGCGAGGTCTGCAGTCTCCCGATCCCGGATCTCTCCGACCATGAGAATATTTGGCGCCTGACGAAGAAGCGCCCGCATGGCGCGGGCAAATGTCATGCCGATTTCCGGACGAACCGGCACCTGATTGATCCCCTGCATCTGATATTCGACGGGGTCCTCCACCGTGACGATTTTTCGTCCGGGCACATTGAGTGAGTTCAGCACGCCGTAGAGCGTGGTGGACTTTCCGGATCCCGTGGGTCCAGTGACCAGAAGCAATCCGTCCCCTCTTGAAGTCAGGCGACTCCACGCATCCAAACTGGTTCGATCAAAACCAAGATCGGAAAGGCCCAGATTCGAACCGGTGTCATTGTGCATCCGCATGACGACACTTTCTCCGTGCGTCGTGGGAATGACCGAGACTCTTAAATCGACGGGAATTCCCTTGTACTCCTGGCGCAGACGTCCGTCCTGCGGACGCCGCCGTTCTGCAATCGACAGACGCGAAAGGATTTTGATGCGCGCCACGATGGACGAATACTGGGTCGCTGAGGTCCTGCCCACTTCATGCAGCACACCATCCACTCGATTTCTGATGCGCACGAACGAACCCAACGGTTCCAAATGGATATCCGAGGCGCGACGGTCCAGGGCGTCGGTGAATAGTTTGCGCACCAGCTCACTTATCGGCTCATCCTCAAGGTTGCTTAGTCCTCCTTCCGACAGCCCCTCTGACTTGGGAACGTCCCCCAAACCCATTTCAACATATTCAGCAGGCCCCGGTCCGGCCTCCTCTCCAACCGATTTGCATTCAATATCATAGAACTCGGCTATGGCCCGCTCGATTTCCGCGGCTGGTGCCAGGACGGGCTCGATTTCGACTCCTACCAACTCGCGAACAGCGTCGATCCGTTTCTGGTCAAAAGGATTGCTTATCGCAAATCTGAAGAAGCTGCGGCCGGCTTCGATAGGAACCACCTGGTTGCGCCGCGCGAAATCGGCGGGCATTCGATCCAAGGCGTCGATGGCCACAGAACCACGCGAAAGACTGAGGGCGACAGGAAGTCCGAAGGCATGGGCAAGTGACTCGGCCTGCGACCAAGCGATGGCCGGCGGGCCATCTTCGCATCTTGATTCTGGTGACGCAGAGGGTTCCCCAACGCCTACTCGATCTGAAAATGCATCCTTCTTCCCCAGCAACTCTCCCGACCCGATTGGGGCTGCCCGAACGAGAAACTCGCCGTCACCTTTCATGAGGAGAAGGTGACGGCGGGTTTCATGGTTCCCAGTTATCTGGCCAAGCTCATGAGGAACTCAGCGTTTGATTTCGTTTTCTTCAACCGCTGTATCAGCATTTCCATCGATTCAACGGGACCGATGCCCTGCATGGTGCGCCGCAGACCATAAACGCGCTGCAATTCGTCCGGATGGTATATGAGCTCCTCTTTGCGGGTGCCGGATCGGAGCATGTTGATCGCCGGGAAAATCCGCTTGTCGGATAGTCCGCGGTCGAGATGAAGCTCCATGTTTCCCGTTCCCTTGAATTCCTCGAAAATGACTTCGTCCATCCGGCTGCCGGTATCGATCAGCGCACTGGCCAGAATCGTCAGGCTCCCTCCGCCCTCAATGTTGCGGGCGGCGCCGAAAAAGCGCTTGGGGCGCTGGAGAGCTGTCGCCTCCATGCCTCCCGACATGATCTTGCCCGAATTTGACGCGAGAGCGTTGTAGGCCCTCGCAAGACGGGTGATCGAATCCAGCAAAATCACAACATGCTGGCCGCGTTCCACAAGGCGTCGCGACATCTCCCCAACCATTTCCGCGCAGTGCACGTGACTCTCCGGCGTTTCATCAAACGTCGAGGAAACCACTTCTCCCTTCGTGTGCCGCTTGAAGTCCGTCACCTCCTCGGGTCGTTCATCGATCAAGAGCAGGATGAGTTTGACCTCGGGAAAATTCTCCGAAACCGAATTGGCGATGTTCTGAAGCAGCACGGTCTTTCCGGTTCGCGGAGGGGCCACAATCAACCCGCGCTGTCCGAATCCGACCGGAGTCAGCAGGTCCACCGTGCGCATTGAAATGTCCTTCTGCACTTCCGGCGCCTCGAGCAGGATCCGTTGAAGCGGATAGTAGGGAACCAGCTCTTCAAAGGGCGTGACGCTGTTGGCCTCCTCCGGAGCGCCGCCCATCACGCGTTCGATCCTTACCGCTGCCGGACACCGTTCCTCACCAATGGGCGCCTGGACCAGGACTTCGAGCGCATGCCCGCGTTTCAGGCCGTAGCGCTTGACGAGGGCCTCGGGCACATAGGAGCTTTCCGGATACAAACGATAGCTGACGTGCGAGTGCACGACAAAGCCATGGCCACGGTCCGAGAGATCGAGCCAGCCGCGATCGCGGATCGCACGCTTCTGTTCCGCAGCAGTCTTGAAGATCTCGCTTAGAAGCGTCCGCCGCGGCTGCTGCCCCTCTACCGTCGCACCGAGCTTTCGAGCAAACGCGGTCAAGTCCGCGAGTGTCAACGCGTACAGGGCATCCAGTTGTATCGGTTCACCTTCGCCTAGCGAAAGCTCCGTCGCCCGTTGCTCGAGCGCCGCAAGATCCGCAAATCGGCTCGGGTCCGGAAGATCACCCAGCTTGGGCGCAAGATTGGGTGGAGGTGGTTGCGATGGGTGCTGGGGCCCCCGCTCATTGGAGTTCTGCTGCCAGGGCTTGCCGTGCTTGTTTCGCTTTTCCTTCTTGAGCTGCTTCCAATAGTCGCGACCACGAAATTCCCGGCTTGGAAAACTCGCGGGCTGGCGCTGCCCATTGTCTGGCAGATTCTCGCCGTCAGCGGCTGGTGCGGCGGACGGTGGCGTCGGTGCATCCAACTCACTGCGGGCGCTTTGGGAAGCAGCCATCTCCGATCCCGCATCGTCCGGCGCGGCTGTCTTGTCTTCGCCAGCCGCGTCCTGGTCGCGCGAGCGGGGACTGCTCCCCGGAGGAGGAGAGTTCGGAATAAAAACCTCCCGTTCAGTCGGACGCTCCTCGCGTTTGTCAGGTGCCTGCTGGCGAACAACGGATTCAATGACCGGCTCGGGAGGACTGGATTGTCCAGCAGCAGGCTCAAGCGGCAGCTCGGCCGTGGCAGCCACCGATTTCGCGCGCTTGCGCGGTGCTTTTACGGATGCGGCCCGGGTTGTTTTCGCACGGGGGCGTTTGGGCTTTTGCACCGCAGAATCTGATGATCGAGCCTTGGAAGATTTTTCCATGGTATGTCTAGAAATTAGGATGAATTCGAACCGGACAGCTACTCCGCCCGTCAGACGCGAATCCCGAGCTGACCTACGAGCGCATCGACTTGAAGTCGCAGGAAGTCAGATGTGCCGTCATTGCCGATTACAAAGTCGGCGAGTTCCACTTTACGGGCCAAGGGCAATTGCTTGGAAATGCGAAGTTCGGCATGCGCCCGGGTCATTCCGCGCTTCTCCAGCCGAATCAACTGGTTCTCGGGAGTACTGGAGACGCACAGGGTGAAATCAAACCAATTTTCGAGTTGTTTCTCAAACAGGAGTGGAACTTCGAACACCCAGTCCCGAGTACGGTCTTCTCGAAGCATTTTTCGCCATATCGAAAACAACTTCGGAAGCAGAAGTTCTTCAAGCCATTGTCTGTCAGCATCATTTTCAAAGATTCGGAGTGCGAGATAACTGCGGCGGACAGCTCGATCTTCCGACAAGACCATCGAGCCAAAATAGCACACCAATGAGTCCAGAATCTGTTCATTTACAAGCAACTGACTGCGAATCACTTCATCAGAATCCAAACGTGCAAGACCACGGCCTTCCATAAGCCGCGCAACCGTCGACTTCCCGCACCCCATTCCTCCCGTGACGCCAATAACCATATAACCACTATTTAATGCCAGTTAAATGCATATTTGGCTTGATAAGGCAATACTGCAATTCTTCTTAGATTGTGATGCTCACACGGGAAATTCCATTCAGATACGCTCCATGCTCGCCACCCTAAAATCCGCGGCTCTTCAAGGGATCGATGCTGAGCTCGTTCATGTTGAGGTCAACACTGGGGAAGCTGGAACGCCCGACCTGATTCTCGTCGGGCTTCCGGACACCAGCGTGAAGGAGTCGCGCGACCGCGTTTCCTCGGCGGTTGTCAACAGCGGATTCGAGATGCCTTGGTCGCGCACGACCATCAATCTTGCTCCGGGAAGCATTCGCAAGGAAGGCCCATGCTACGATCTCCCCATCGCCATCGGACTGCTGATCGCCACCGGACAGCTTGTCGGTGCGTCACTTCAGAATTTTCTGATTGCTGGTGAGATGAGCCTGTCAGGCGCAACCCGGCCCGTGCGCGGTTCCCTTGCGATGGGCCGTATGGCGCGACAACTGGGAATGAAAGGTCTCCTCCTGCCGGCAACCTCAGCCATGGAGGCGGCGTTGGTTGACGGCATTGAGGTCTACGCGATCGCTTCTCTCGACCAGGCATTTCGCTTTCTGAACGGAGAGATCCACCTGGAGCCTGTGAACCCCGGCAATGCGAGGCAGATTCTTTCCAGCGGATGCAATGACAGCCCCGGCGATTTTTCGGAGGTCAAAGGTCAGCATGTGCTGCGGCGCGCAGTGGAGGTCGCCGTTGCCGGCAATCACAACCTGCTCGTCCTCGGTCCACCGGGCTCGGGGAAATCAATGGTCGCCAAACGCATTCCTTCAATCATGCCCTCGCCCACGCAGGATGAATCTCTCGAAGTCCTGAGCATTCACTCTGCCGCCGGTCAAACACTTGCCGGAGGAGGAGTCGGTTTTGGGCGGCGACCTGTTCGCTCCCCTCATCACACCGTTTCTGACGTTGCACTGCTTGGCGGAGGCTCGATTCCCGGTCCCGGGGAAATCTCCCTCGCTCACCACGGTGTGCTCTTTCTTGACGAGCTGCCTGAATTCAAACGCTCGGCGCTGGAGGTGTTGCGACAGCCGCTCGAGGATGGACAGGTGACCATTTCGCGAAGTGCGGGAAAGGTCACCCTGCCCTGCGCCTTCATGCTCGTTGCGGCCATGAATCCCTGCCCCTGTGGCTACCTCGGCGATCCACGCCACCAATGCCGCTGCACTCCCACTCAAGTGCAGCGATACCGGGCACGCATCAGTGGTCCCTTGCTCGACCGCATCGATCTGCACATCGAGGCGCCTGCACTGACGCTTTCAGAACTGCGTACGGACACTCAAGGTGAGCCTTCATCGGCGATCCGATTGCGCACTGAGGCCGCCCGAAGGCGTCAGCATGACCGTTTCCAGGGTTCCCGCACGACATCAAACGCCCGGATGAATCATGCACAGATCCGTCAGCACTGTCGCCTGACTTCCAGCCAGGGAGATCTGCTTCAGGGCGCCATGGAAGAGCTCCGCCTCTCCGCGCGCGCCTACGACCGCATTCTCAAGGTCTCCCGCACGATCGCCGATCTTGCCGCCAGCGAAGCGATCGAAGACCAGCACTTGCTCGAGGCGATCCAATACCGCGGACTGGACCGTTCCCTTTTCCAGTGAGCGTCAATTCAAGGCCGTCCCGATTCCGCGGACAGGAGGACATGTTCGATCTCCGCGATCTCGGTCCTTCGCCGATCCTCTGGCAAGTCCGCCACCTCCCAGCCTGCCCTGGCCAGCGCGGCCAGTTCATTGCGGGAAAAGCCTCCCTGAGACGCGAGGGCCAGATATTCGTCTGCAATGGAATTCCCGAAAATCAGGGGATCATCCGTGCTTATCGTGCAACGAATTCCCTGATTCATGAACCTGCGCAGCGGATGCTCGCGTATCGATGGCACCACCTTCAGGTGGACGTTGCTGATTGGACACATGTCAAAGGTCGTTCCCGTGTCGCGCGCCAGCGCCAGCACCGCCGGATCCTCAATCGCTCGCACACCGTGTTGAACCCGTCGAACGCCAAGGTCCTCAATGGCCTCGCGCACGCGTGCCGCGCCATCAAACTCGCCTGCATGACACTTTGTGACCTTCCCGGCGGCCCTCACTCGTTCCCAAATCCTCGCGGTCCAGGCCTGCGTCGGAACCTGCTCGAATCCGTGAAGGTCAACTCCGGCGAGTCCCTCCCAATTCTCGAGGTCATCGATCGTCGCCCGAAGGGGACCATCGTAGTCCGAACGAAGCATGCCGGCAAAAATCCGCACCTCCATCCCCGCAGGAACCGCAGCCCGGATCGCCGCCACAATCTCCGGGCCGGGCACCCCGATATAGTGCGTCACTGGAAGATGGAACGACGTTTCCACATACCGCACGTTGCCCGCGACGTGCTTCCGAAAGATCGCTCGCATGGCCTCATGGTAGCGTTCGGCTGAGGTGAACCACGGCAGCGCATGGTTCAGCAGTGTTTCCTCAAATTCGGGAAAGGAGGCGAATCGATGGCTGCGTGAATGAAATGCCGGCGCCTCGGGATAAGCCTCGGGCTTCCACGCGCGAAGCAGCTCGTAGGGCAATGCTCCCTCCACATGAAGATGCGTTTCCGTCTTCGGCAGTGACTGGACAAACGCGCGAAGTGCAGGATCGGCGGTCGTCATCGAATGGCGCCCCACTCCACAGTGGGTTTCGTTCACAACTACCCCTTCCGTTCGAGCAGGTAATCCGGATTCAGCTTGTGCAGGGATTTTGGAACGAAAAGGCCGTCCTTGCGGATCAACCTGCCGTCAAACCAGATCTCTCCCCCGCCGTAATCCGGACGCTGGATGCAGACCATGTCCCAATGAACCTGCGAACGATTGCCGTTGCCCACACCCTCGTAGGCCTGTCCTGGAGTGAAATGGAAGGATCCCGCAATCTTCTCATCAAAGAGAATGTCACGCATCGGATGCAGGATGTGGGGATTGAATCCCAGGGCAAATTCACCGATGAAGCGGGCACCGTCATCGCTGTCCAGGATTTCGTTCAGCCGCCTGGTGTTGTTTGATGTTGCCTCGACAATCCGGCCCTTCCTGAAAACCAGTCGGATTCCATCGAATGAGGTTCCAAGATAGACCGTGGGGGCATTGTACTGGATCACGCCTTCCACCGAGTCCTTCACCGGGCAGGAAAACACCTCGCCATCCGGAATATTCCGAAGCCCACCGCACTCGCGGGATCCGATTCCCTTGATCGAGAACTGCAGATCCGTGCCCGGCCCCTTGATGTGCACTCGATCCGTCCGATCCATCAAGGTCTTCAGAACCTTCATGCCGGGGGACATCCTCGAGTAGTCGAGCGTGCACACCCTGAAATAGAAATCCTCGAACGCCTCGGTGCTCATGCCCGCCTGCTGAGCCATGGCGGAGGTCGGCCAGCGCAGCACCACCCACTTGGTGTCATTGACCCGATGATCCAGAACCGGCTTCATGATGCGGCTCACGAGTTGAACCTTGGACGGGGGCACGTCGGATGATTCAAAGATGTTCTCCGATCCGCGGACGGCGATGTAGGCATCCATTCTCTCCATGCGCTTCAGTTCGACCTCAGCATGAGGCTGGAACTGCGCCTCCTCGGCACCGAGCATCAGTTCGCGTGAGACGCGCGCTCGATGAATCTGCACGTAAGGATGCGCTCCGCGGGCACGCGCCGCGCGGATCAGCGCAATCACCATCGCATCAGGAATGTCAAAGGCGTCGATCAGGACCCGCTCGCCTCTGGAAAGGTGGGTGGAAAATCCGGTCAATCCCTCCGCCAGTTTTTCGTAGCGCGTGTCGATGATCATGATGCAAAGGAAGCAGCTAAGGTCACGGCCCTCATCCTCCGCAAGGTGAAACGAACAAGAAAGGCCGCACCGGAAAGTGCGGCCTCTCGAAATCCATCACAAATGGGAGGACTGCCTCTGTCTTCAGGATGCCGCCGGCTCAGCCAGGGTCAAAGGCTTGTAGCCTCCCTTGGACTTGAAGTACAACAGCAGGCAAAGATAGATCACCGCCATCGTGCCCGGAAGAAATGAATCCGCCACCAGTGTGCGACGATCGCCCTTGGTATCCGCATGGTGAACCGCCTTCTGGGCATCCGTTGCAGAATTGGCCGCGATGGCTGCCTTCGCTTCACCCAGCTTCTTGCCATCAAGACCGTGAGACTCCGCGAAGAACAGGAATTTGCTGGGCGTCGCTGCCTTGTACTCGGAATAGACGGCCGGATTGTCCTTCACGAGCTCCTCACCCGCAAAACGATCCTTTGCATAGCCCAGACCGGTTGAGCCAACAAGCCCGGCGGACATCATGCCAAGCCCTCCCATGATGGATATGGCAACCGCACCGGTGCGAGGAAAGCGGTCGGATGCCACAGCGAGCATTGTCGGCCACAGGAAGGTCTTTCCAACGCCGTAGACTGACAGGGCCAGAATAGCTCCGCCAAATGTTGCGATGCCCGAGGTCAGATTCAGACCCAGGCAGCCCATGGCCGCGCACACCAGCAGAATTCCAACCGGCGAAAGTCCGATCTTGCGCTCAATGAAGTCCGCGCAGAAGCGCAGAACGAACATCGTCATCGACGTGAAAACGAACAGGATCTTGCCCTGCTCCGAGTTCAGAATGTTGCCCGTGATGTTCTGGATCCAACCGTCGGTTCCAAGTTCGACGGCACCCAGAAGAATGTGCGCGATGAAGAGAACGAACAGGAGTCCCGACCCCAGTGCCCAGCCACTGGCTCCGCCAAAGGCGAAGAAAACGACGACGCCAATGGCGATGGCGACCCAACCCCAGCTGGGCCCCGTGAAAAACGCCGCCCCCGTCAGTCCTCCAAGCATGGGTCCGAGAGCATCCTTCGAAAACAGCCAGATGAAGAGCGCGATCACTGCCGACCCCAGGACTCCGACGTCCTTGAGCATCTCACCGAGCTTCAGGCCCTTCGCGGATGCCTCGGATTTCGGCATGTGCTGACCGAGGAACATGAGGCCGTATATCACCGTTGGCACCAGATAAATTGAGAGCTGCCACTTCCAAGGAAGCTGAAACCGGTCATCGAGGACCCACCCGCAGATTCCGCCGAGCACCAGGCCGGCCGGCCAGCTGGCGTGAAGGATGTTGAGATAGTGGGTGCGATTCGCCGGAAACAGCGTGGCCACCAAGGGATTTGCAACGGCCTCCAGCGTACCATTCGCGTAGGCGAAGATGAACATGCCCCAATACAGGCTGTTGTAGGCGCCGGCGCCGTTCGCGGCGAAAGTTACGATCGCCGACAGCACATGCAGGATGAACGCGAGACCGACCAGTTTGCCGTATCCGATTCGATCGCAGATCAAACCGCCGATGATGATTCCAAAACAGAAACCGGAGAAACCGGCGCCACCGATCGCACCGATCTGCGCGGCGGTGAAACCGTATTCGGTTCCCCAGTTGTCGAAGATGCCGCCACGGATTGCAAAACCCACGCCAGCCGCAAGGATTGCCATGAAGCCGGCCCATAGGAGGCGTTTGGCGTTCGGAGCGATGGCTCCGCCGCTTTGATCATTTGAGCTCATTCTATATTTTTGACGTGTTTCGAGGCTAATGAAAACCCACACACGCCGGCGGCGTCGAAACCGACACCGGCGACGTGATGCATGCGGCATTGCAGGTTCCGCAGACAGCTGGAGGCATGGGAACGAGGGACAATCAGAAAACGCCGAGACGATGAGCAGTCCCGGGAAAAGCAGCAAGGCGCATTTTCATGCGCCTTGCTTCGCAATCGGAAATTCCAGTATTCGGACCTATTGCTTGCCGAAAACTTCGACTTCGACGTAGTGGTTCAGCTCATCAGTCGTGTTGCCGGCGGAGCTCAGGCGAACATAGCGGCCCTTGGTCCCTTTTCCGTCAATCAGCCGGCCTTCGTTCGTTTCGATGTAGGCCGGATCGGTGCCCTTGCCAAGTTTGGAGGAATCGTCGTCATCGTTGTTGAAGAGCGTCGTCACCCCACTTTTGAACTCCGGATCGTCCGAAACCTGGACCACGACATCGTGATAGACACGAGCTTGCGAGTGATAATGCCAGACCAGGATCGCGGCTATGGTCGATTGGCTTCCGAGGTCGATCTGCACCCACTGCACGCCCGGTCCGAGTTCGACGAACGTGCCGTCTGCGCCACTCTTTTCGCCATCGGTGACATAATTGAGTTCGCCAATAACTGGAAACGTGTCTGACGAAGTGACCGGCTTCCCCTTGGAAATAAGCTTGGTTCCAGCCGGAACCATCAACGCAGGGCGCGGTCCGGTTCGCGGCTTTTCAAGATTCGGCAGCGTGATCGGCCGGGGCGTGCCCACGAACAGCGGCTTCGGCAGATCGAGAGCAAGGGGAACCTTGTCCTCAGCATGAACGGCGGCGCTGAACGCGCCGACTGTCAACGTGGTGAGTAAGAGTCGAGTGAGCATACGAAATGATTTTTTTGGAACTCCCGAATATGTGAAGAATCCCCGACTAAACGACAAAATCATCATGGCTCATGGTGAGCATCTTCCTGGCTTCAACAGCCTCATTGACCTTCAGGACTGTGACAGCGGATGCGAAGCCTTGTTCACCCGGACATGTGAGTGGTGTGCCCTTGCGAATGGCATCGAAAAAATTCTCGAGGTGCGGTTGATGAATGGGCTTGTCGAGAACAACAGGAATATTCCATGCCGAGAGGGCGGCGGTTTCACGCACGTCGACCACAGAAGCGCGTGGCGGCGCCAGTGTGAACTTGGGCTTGATCTCCTTTTCCCATGGCAGGCTGGGCGGGGCGGCCCCCTCTTCACCCGCTCCGGGTTTCGTGAGCAGGCCATTCTTGACGTACTGATCCCACTCCGGTGCACGAGCTTCCCTGTAGACCTTCGTATAGTTGGGATTCTCCGACATCTTGAGCGTCCCCTCGTCTCCCATGAAGCTCTCATGATACCCACCACCAGCACTTGTCGTCGTGAGCACTTCATAAAACGCACGTACATTCCCGGCTGGTGTCGAGAAATCATAGATGGCCATGACATTGTCATACCACTCGTGGTTCTTGTAGTAATCGACACCTCCACCCGCCATCACCGATACTGGATTTGCTCCCAGCATCCAGTTGAAGACATCGATCTGATGCGCTCCGAGATCTGAGATTGGCCCTCCCGAATACTTCTTGAACCAACGCCAGTTGCGGAACTGGTGCATATCCTCGTATCCATACTTCTCCAGGATGGCCTTGGGGATTTCATTCCTCGCGGTCCACCCCAGGTCATCGCTTACGGCGCGGTTCCAAAGCGCATTGATGTTCGTCACCCTGCCGAGGATCTTGTTCTTCCGGACGAGTTGATCGCGGGCAAAAAGGTACCTCGGATTGCTTCTTCGCTGATGTCCAATCTGCAGGAGCTTTCCCGTTTCCCGCGCGGTCTTCACCATCGAACGCGCCCCTTCGATCGTGTTCGACATCAGCTTCTCACAATAGACATGTTTTCCCGCCTTTAACGCCGCGTTTGTATGCTCCGCATGATACCAGTCGGGGGTCGCAACGATGACGGCGTCCAGATCCGGAACCGCTGACAGCATTTCGCGGTAATCCTCGAACGGCTTCACATCGTGCCCGAACTTTTTCAAAAGCCGCTCACCGTACGTGCGGTTCTCATTCCAGATGTCGCAAACCGCCCTGAAGCGAATATCCGGTATCTTCAACGCCGCATTCAGGAGAACACGCCCCTGTGCACCGGTTCCAATTACTCCGACATTCAGCGCCTGCGTCCCCCCCGACCCCGCCGGAGCCTGGGCGTTGGCAAGATAGGGGGACACAAGCACGACCGCACCCAAGCGGGTGCCCGAGGAAAGAAATGTCCGGCGAGTGAAGGACGATGATGTTGTGGACTCACTCATGCTGAAATCTCGGTGGGAGGAATTGGACTCATGAGCGATCGGGTACGATCGCAAAGCGATTGTGCCGGACGAGCAGCATGGCTCCAACCGTCAGGCCCACGTAGGTGCCAATCCAGATCGCCCCTTCGTCAGATTGCACCGCCATCAGACCGAAACCGAGTCCCACCCAGACAAGAGCCAGAAGGATGAGCGCAAGTCGCGTCTTGATGCCGAGAAGCAGCATGATGCCCAGGGCCAGGAAAATATATCCCAAGGGAAGCGCAAATGCCTTGGTCGCCCAGGAAGGGAGGAAGGAGGCGCCTGTGATTCCGCTGGCGATGCGCCCCATCGTCTTTCCATAGTTCTCGAAGGAATAGGTGCCGCCTGACTCGAACTTCTCCAAACCGGACAAGAATGCCCTCAATCCAAGAAAGAGGCGCAGAATCAGGAAGGCTGCGGTGTAGTTGCTCTTGTCGGCACAGCAGGTGCCTGATGCGGAGGAGTCGGTCGGATTGGGCATGGGACTTGAAGATTCGAAACCTGTCGGAAATGAAAATTCAACTGCGGCGATCTGCAAGTGATATTGCAGCGAAGGGGTCGGCTATTGGCAGTCGGAAAAGCAAGCCGGTCATTACGGCTCCTTCGGCAATGGAAGTGCAAGCTTGGATTTCCCCTGGCTCAGCGTGGCGGCAAAGGATATTTTTGCCTTCGGCGCCAACCATTCAATCGCTTCGCCATCCTCCAGAACTCGTGCACCGGGATCGTCGATTGACTCAACTTTGCGTCCCCCAGGCAGGCGCACGTGCACCCTGAGGACCCCAGGCTGCCGGCCCTCCGTCAACAGAACGTCCCCCATGACACGCCCGTTCTCCCCCATCTTCAGGGAATAGTTGATTCGCCCAAAATGAGAGTGAAACTCCGAGCCACCCACCGGCCCCCGGCCGAGCCAGGATCGATCGGCACCTCGCCCGAGATGAAGAGTCGCACCGTCCTCGAACACCAGCATGTCCCGAATCATGCGCACAACCGCGACCGGTGTCCAAAGGTGCTGACGATCGCCAAGGGTCTTCGCCGATCCCGGTTCCGGCCCCCGCTCCTCGCACCAGCTGTACAGCGGTGTCCCATGATTCAACGTCGCGTAGAGATAGCGGGCTGCAGCGTCGCCGTTGCCACGCATGAGGTGCGTCTCTCCCAGATTATCCAGGCTGATGGCCACCCACAGTCCATCCTCCATCCATCCCATGTGGATCGGAATGCCCCCAGGGCTCATCCTCGTCTCCATTTTTCGAATGGTACCGATGATGAGTGGATCGTCGGGCGCGAGCAGGCGGGTTGGAAAGGCGGCGTTGAGCGCACCCCATCGGCTGCCGCTTGTCTTGCCCGCAACCCCAGGTATCCATTCATCCCCGTCCTCCTTTATGGCCCCCTCGCGGATTGTAGCTATGAGGTCGCGGCGGGCGGTCTCGAGGTTGACCCGCAGCTCCTCCGCCTCCGCTTCCCGCCCGAGAACCCCGGCCGCCTCCAGCGCCATCGCGTCGGCGTGGACGGCCCAGATGTTGTGTGGAATGAATACTCCATAAAAGCTTCCATCATTCTTCAGCCCCGCGTCCCCCATGCCTCGCGGCAGCAATCCATAATTGACCGGCTTCCGTCCATCCACGAGCTGCCGTGTGCGCTGACGCGCGCGCTCCTGCCACCGGGAACTCGCGAGCATGCGTGGATACACATTCTCAAGAAACGCACGGTCCCGCGTCATCCGAAAATGCTCCATGACGAACCAGCTCTTGAAACCGGCGACCATCCATCCCGTGCGGGTCCAGCCGTTGGACTCGGCCCAGCACCCGTCGAAGTTCTGCATGTCGAGCGCTATCCGGTACCCGTCGATCGCCTCCATCGAAAGACCAGCCTGATCAAGACAAATTCCCGCCAGCGCTGGTTCAACTGGATTCGTCGAGCGATAGAGTTCCGTGCCCGCCAGCGTGCCAATGTAATCGCCGGGAAGCGGCTCACGCATGATGAAGATGTCCGCAAGGCCGGCATAGTAGGCCCGCCGAACACCCTCGTCTGGAATTTCAACGCGGGATGCGCGGCCGATCAGCTTTCCCCACACCGACTTCGCCTCTTCAAACTCGGCTGCCCAGTCACGGCTCCTCAGTTCGGGCAGCATCGACTCGTAGATTCGGTAGGGTCGTACGAACCATATCACCCGCGATTCGCCGGGACGCAGATTGACTGTCGGTGAAAGCACGTTCGCCGCCAGCGGATATTCATCCCCTCCCACCGCGCCAACAAGCACGCGATCCGCTCGCGCCATCCATCCGGCTATGAGCGCATCACGAGCGTTCTCCGCGAGTCCGGAGTCGACGAATGCAGGCATCACCCCGCGCCAGTTTCCAGGCACGCCGCACTCAACTGAGGCGCGATGCGAAACCGATGCATCGAGATTGGCGAAAGTCACGCGAACGAGCGTGCCTCGCTGCCCTCCGATCACTTCAAAGGTGGTCTGGACGGAGGCATCCGCGAACTCCGCCTTCACGCCCGGCATCCATCCGCCCAGTCTGCTCCAAGTCGAATGTTCGGCCTTTCGTCCGTCGATCACGGGCTGGAAAACAAGCTTCCACTGGGTCTGGGGGCCGAGGAAGTTTGCGACGGGAAAATTCATCAGTGTGTCGTAACTCCACGAGAGCGTCACCTTGCCCGGTTCGCAGTCGACAAGCGTCTTGTCCCCACTGTCAGGCGGGGCCACCGTCAATCGGTGGGGAGTCCCAAACGCATAGCCAAAATCCACATGGGGCGCGCTTGCAAGCACCGACGCCCATGAAGGGATGCCCATTGCAAAGACCGGGATTAGATATCGAAGTAGCATGCGGAAGTCAGGGTTTGAACGCCACAGCGTATGACAACCGAAAATCACCCACCCGATGCACGACACGATTTCTTCATGAGAAAATTCCAGCAATTCTTCACGAAAGTTCTGAACTGCAGGCTGGCGTGCATCGCCTTCGGCCTGTGCGCCGTCCCAGCCTTCGCTTCGGTGTCCGCCGTTTCCATACTCTGGAAGGAACGCTGCGCGGGTGGGCGTATTCAAGTCGACCGCGGCCGCATCCTGCAGGAAAATCCCGCCGTGGGGGCTGATGGCGGCTTTGTGCCCTCCTCGCAATCTGCCGGTCGTCGACTCGATCTCTCCATCGAAAGCAGTCCGATGCCGGGATCCCTGCCGACACTCGTGAGCATCTTCGCAGCACCGCGGGGCTTTACGTTTCGCCTCGGCGACGTCTCAAGCGCGTATCCCATCTTTCTGCCTGGCGACGGCGTTGTCATCACTTCTGGCGACGACACTCGCGACTACGATGAAATTGTGGCGAAGATCCGCTCGACTTCCCGCAGGACATCCTTGCAGCGCATCGAATCCCAGCCCGAGGCGAGCTTTTCTTCAGCCGCTGCAGCATCCCAGAACCGCGCAGCTGCAACCTGGCTGGGACTCAGCCGCGACATGCGACTTTTTCGCATCGATCCCCGTCTGGAAATCATTCAGCAAAAGTTCGCCGGATACGACGTGCGATTACCAGAAGTGCCGGCTCAGCCCTCCACCCTTGCCATTGAATGCGGACGCGGATGGGGAGCGCAGGATGTGATTCGCCGTCACCTTGACGAGGGGGGGCTGCCCATCCTCAGAGGGGAAATCGACGACGGCCCCATTCGCTATGGGTTGACTCTCTTCACAACGCTGGAGCGATCGCCGCTGACCGCAAAGGGGCTGCTGGGGACGGACTATCTTGTCGCCGACGCGCATGGACACGGCCACATGTTCACCCCGGAACAAGCGGAGGAGGAGAAGCGCCGGGCCGCTGTTGAAATGAACCGCACGGAGGAAGTGGTGCTCTACGGCCGCGTCGTGGCGGTCAATCGGGACGATACCCCACGCTATGCTTTCTTTCGCACCGCAATCCCGACATTGGCGACACCGGTGTCACCCAGGCTGCCGGACTGGACATTCGATGCCGCCACCGGTTTTGGTGGATATGCGTCCTCCGGCCGTGTTTTCGCGGTGAGCCGGCTGAATGGATCCCCACTTCCCGCCGAAGAGAACTCCCTGCTCCTTTTTCCGGGTCAAACAGCAGTGTTTGAATTCCTGGTTCCGCACAGGCCGGTGACGCGCGAGCGCGCTCAAGCGCTGGCAGTGGAATCGTTCGATGCCCGTCTGCGAGAGTGTCGCGACTTTTGGAGGTCAAAGCTGGCATCGGCCGCGCAGGTACGGCTGCCGGAGCTGCGAATTCAAGAGATGCTTCGTGCGGGCCTTCTCCACCTCGATCTCATCACCTATGGACGAGACCCGAAGGATCCGCTGCTTCCGGCAATTGGCATCTATACGGCAATCGGTTCGGAGAGCGCCCCGATCATACAGTTCATGGACAGCATGGGCTGGCACGAAACCGCCGCACGTGCGATCGATTTTT
Organism: Opitutaceae bacterium; assembly: GCA_015075305.1. NCBI lineage: Bacteria > Pseudomonadati > Verrucomicrobiota > Opitutia > Opitutales > Opitutaceae > Opitutaceae bacterium. The sequence goes on from JABTUS010000001.1 coordinate 99,462, forward strand.
TCCTGAGCAAGCAGCGCGAAAACGGATTCATTCAAAATTTCAACGGCTACATGCTCGAGACCGGCGCGGTTCTTTGGACGATGGGAGAACACCACCGCTACACACGCGACGAAAGTTGGCTGAAGCGCGTCCATCCGAACATCACGCGCGCCTGGCGATTCCTGCGGGACTGGCGTCGTCGAAACCTGCAGCCCGAGCTTGCGCGTGATGGTTACGGCATGCTCGACGGCAAGACCGCCGATCCGGACGATCCGTACCGCTCTTTCATGCTCAACGGTTATGCCTATCTCGGCCTTGCCCGGACCGCTGAAATGCTCCGCGACATCGCGCCGTCGGAATCGGCGGAATGCCGGATGGAAGCGGATGCTCTGCGAGGGGATATCCGCGCGTCCTATGTCGCCGGCCTGGAACGTTCGCCGGTGGTGCCGCTCGGTGACGGCACGTGGATGCGGGCCTCGGCGCCATGGACCCGTTATCGGGGTCCCGTGATGCTGCACGCTGACGGCGGCAGGTGGTTTACCCATGGTACAATTACAGCACGCGACGCATTGCTCGGGCCGCTGTATCTGGTGTTTCAGGAGGTCATGGATCCAAACGACACCATGGCAACGGAGCTATTAACGACCCAAAGCGAGCTGATGCTGCTCAATCAAGTCGCATTCAGTCAGCCCTACTACAGCCGGCACCCATGGGTGCACCTCCAGCGCGGCGAAACCAAGGCCTTCCTGCAATCATGGTATGGTGCCCTGGCTGCGCTGGCAGACCGGGAAACCTATACTTTCAATGAACACTTCTTTCCGGTGAGCGAACACAAGACACACGAGGAGGCGTGGTTCCTGATGCAGACAAGGTGGATGCTTTACCTGGAAAGCGGCGAAACGCTCCGCCTCCTGGCGGGCATTCCCAGTGGCTACCTGATGCCCGGCTCGATTGTTGCGATTGACAATGCCTCATCCTATTTTGGCCCACTCACTTTCCGAGTTGAAGTGTCTGAAGACGGGCGGAGCGTCCACACCACCATTGATTGCCACGGCGATCGACGACCGCGCTCCATCGAGCTGCGCATTCCCCATCCGACTCACCGTCATGCCATTGCCGTCAAAGGCGGCGAGTACAATGGCACGAAGGAAGTGGTGACGATAGGGTCCTTCGACGGCCACGCGGACGTCACGGTAACGTATTGATGATCCGGCGGATAGCCTTGTAAAGTGGTGCTCAGGAAGGGACTCGAACCCTTACGCCTTTCGGCACACGCCCCTCAAACGTGTGTGTCTACCAATTCCACCACCTGAGCGGTACTTCTAGAAGGAAGGCGGACTAAGATAAAACCCAGCCACTCTGTAAAGCCCCAATTTTGATCTGCAAATCGGCTTTGACGTTCACCTCGCACCTCAGAAATTGAACCATTGGCCATGAATCTTGAGGAGATAACCCGCGCGCTGCTCGCGTCCTACGAAACCGATGGCGGAATCAATCACTTGGAAGGCACCAACCTGCCGTCCCAGGAATCGCTCAACAAGCTCTGCGTAGAGCTGATGTACCTCCTCTTTCCGGGATTCTTCGAGGCCACGCCACTGACCACACAATCGGTTGCCGCCGTCACCTCGCGGCGCATCCAGTTGATCCACAGCCAGCTCGTGACGGAAATCGAAAAGAGTCTCCGCTTTGAAAAGCACCCCAGTCCCGCCGCACAAGCCGAGCAGCACGCAATAAACTTTTTGAAGGCGCTTCCGGACCTGAGGCAGCGAGTGAAGACTGATGTCAGCGCCGCCTACGATGGCGATCCTGCCGCACGAAGCATTGAGGAGATCATACTGTCCTACCCGTGTGTCCTGGTCATCTCGCTCCAACGCATTGCTCATGTCCTCTACAAGATGGGCATCGCACTGCTTCCCCGCATGATCACGGAGTTCGCGCATGAGCGCACAGGCACGGATATTCATCCCGGAGCGGAAATCGGAACGCATTTTTTCATCGATCATTGCACCGGGGTGGTCATCGGCGAGACCGCCCGCATCGGCAATCACGTCAAGATCTACCAGGGTGTTACATTGGGAGCGAAGTCGTTCGTCACCGACGAACGGGGCCTCCCTGTCAAGGGAGTCCGGCGGCATCCCAAGCTGGAGGATCACGTCATTGTCTATCCAGGCGCCACAATCCTCGGGGGTGACACAATCATCGGTCAGCATTCCATCGTCGGCTCAAATGTCTGGCTCATGCAATCCATGCCACCCCACAGCATTGCCTACTACCAGGGCGACCAAGCCTCGATCATCCGACCCCGCAGATCGCGTGAAGCACTCCTCGAGGACGTTGGCGATTGGGTTATCTGACCCTCTTCGAGACCCGGAAGGTCAGAATCTGCGGTCTCGCTCCGACAAGGCTCGCGCTATGCGCTGAGGCAGGCCCGGACCTTCAAAAATCATCCCGGAATAGATCTGAACAAGGGACGCCCCCGCGTCCATTTTTTCGCCCGCAGCAGCCTCATCATCGATTCCACCAACCCCAACAATCGGAAGTCGGCCATTCGTTCGGAGCGACACATATCGAATCACATCGGTCGAACGGCTCCGCAACGGCCTGCCGCTCAATCCACCGCTTTCATTCACGCGTTCAAAGAATCCCGGTCGGGCAAGCGTCGTGTTGGTTGCAATGATCCCATTCAACCGGAAGTCATCGACTGCGGTCAAAACCGCGTCTATCTGCGGCCAGGAGAGATCCGGTGCGATTTTCAGCAGCACAGGCACCCTTCTGCCCGCCGCTGAGGCGTTCTCTCCTGCAATCTCTCCGAGCAACTCCCTGAGGCGCGTCTCATCCTGCAGTTTGCGCAGGCCCGGAGTGTTCGGACTCGATACATTCAACACCACGTAGTCCGCAAGGGGGGCAAGGCGACGAAAACTTGCAAGATAGTCACCCGTGGCGGCATCTAGCTCGGCAGCCCTGGATTTCCCAAGATTGATTCCCAGCGGTATCCTGCGCTGCCCAGGAGGAGCATGACCTTTCAATCGTTCGGCGACACTCGCAGCTCCGTCATTGTTGAATCCCATCCTGTTGATGACAGCCCCTTCCGACGGATACCGAAACAGCCGCGGCCGCGGATTCCCGGGCTGCGCCAATGCCGTGACCGTGCCAATTTCCACATGTCCAAAGCCCAGCGCCGCCGCCGCGGGCCAGGCTCTCGCATTCTTGTCAAATCCCGCAGCCAGACCGACCCGATTGGGAAATGTGAGCCCAAACAGCGAAACAGGCCGATACAGTGAAGGTGAAAGGCGATTCCTCAACTCCATCACTTTGCAGAGCGGAACGATGCGCCCCAGCCAGGCCATCGAATCGACGGCAAATTCATGGGCACGTTCCGCATCCATACGGAATAGAGCGGAGCGGAGCAGCGAATGATAAAGAAAATCCATGGGATACCGACTCTTGAGACAAATCCAGCTACCACAAGCCTGGCACAGAATCGAACCATCCTGAAAAAAAACAACTTCCCTGTTTGACTCGCAGCGAAACCCGCGTTTTTGCTGCCCAAAATTCTTCACGCTTCATTCTCACATCCTATGGCCAAATCCTCCGGCATTCTCGATTGGTGCACCGTCCGCCTTGGCGAAGATCACAATTGGTGGGTTCGCGAAGTCAGCGATCCGGTGCGTTGGGATACCGACGGCCTGAGCATCATCGATCCCCGCCAGGTCACCCATCTGCTCGAACTCGTCGAGCCTCTGCGCGACTACGGCTTCGATCAGGACCTCATGGACGCCGCCTTCATATCATTCCGCATCGACAAGGATCTTGGCGATGGACGTGTTCGCCTTAAACGTGTGAAGGAATCCATTTTCGAGTCGGAGGAAAAGCTCTTCGCACTGCCCGACATTCTCGACGAGGAAAACGGCCCCTACGCTGACCTCCTCGATCACCTGACCCGCTGTCGCGTCAAAATGCTCAATGACCTCTTTGACTTCGAGCAGAAGCTCACTGTCGACGAAGTGGAGGACGAGATTCGGGAGGACCAGAACGCGGAATTCATGGAGGGCAAGGCCATTCACTCCTTCGAGGAGCTCTGCACCATACTGGATTTCGCACCGGCCGGCTGGGACAACGAGGAGGAAGGTGAGGAAAAACCCAGCGTCGAAGAGGGCGACGACGAAGATCTGCCCGAGATCGACGAAGAGGATGAAAAGGCGCTCGAAGGAGATGCCTCCCTCAAATGGGACGAGGATGAGGAATCCGATGAGGAAGAGGAGTCCGACGGCGAAGATGACGAGGATTCCGATGAGGACGACGAAGATTCGGACGATGCCGACGATGACGAGGACGAAAAACCCCGCAAATCGAGCGGCGCCAGAAAAAAGCGCTGATCCGGCCGCCCTTCGATGACGGAAACAGCCCGCTGCCGACAGCGGGCTCCTTTCGTCGATTTCGCCTACTTCGCCGCCAGCAGGCTCGCCATTTGCTTTGCAAAATAGGTCAAAATCATGTCCGCACCCGCGCGCTTGATCGCCAGCAGCGACTCGTGCCGGACTTTCTCCAAATCCAACCAGCCCCGCTCCGCAGCGGCGTGAATCTGGGCATACTCGCCAGAGACCTGATAGGCCGCAACCGGTCGTAAAGTCGCATTCCGCACCTCCCGGATGATGTCAAGGTACGCGCCGGCCGGCTTCACCATGAGAACGTCAGCCCCCTCCGACTCATCGAGCGAAACCTCCATCAGCGCTTCGCGCCGATTGGAGGGATTGATCTGGTAGGTGCGTTTGTCGAGTAGACGCGTCCCGGCTGCACTAGCGCTTCCCACGGCGTCGCGAAAGGGCCCATAATAGGCCGACGCAAATTTGGCTGAATACGCCATGATTGCCGTTTGAGTGTGCCCGGCCAAATCAAGCGCCTTTCGTATCGCCCCAATTCGCCCGTCCATCATGTCGGATGGCGCAACAAAATCCACACCCGCGGCCGCATGCAAAACCGCCATTCGCGAAAGAATCTCAACCGTTGCGTCGTTCTCCACGTCGCTACCAGAAGCATTGAGAACCCCATCGTGCCCATGACTCGTGTAAGGATCCAATGCGATGTCGGTCATCACCGTCATCTCCGGCAGGGTGCTCTTGACCTCCCTGACTGCCCGCAACACCAGCCCGTCCTCATCGAGGGCCGCCTTGCCCCTGGCGTCCTTCAAATCCAACGCCAGTTTTGGAAACAGGGCAACCATGCTCACGCCCGCATCCCGCAAGGCCCTGCATTCCTTGACAAGATCGCGGCAACCATACCTGAACACTCCCGGCATTGACGCAATGGGATCCGGCGGCGCGCTTCCCTCGACAACAAAAAGCGGCGCGATGAAGTCCGCCGGTCTCAGCACGGTTTCCTCCACAATCCCCCGAATTGACGACGTGCGACGCAGGCGTCGCGGGCGATGAACCAGATCCAGCTTGAAATCGGAGCGCATAAAAACCTTGTACCAGCACAAAATTGAAGCACGCAAGATTCGGCCTCGCCACTCGTTTCCGCTTCCTGGAGCAGTCAATCAATGCCGCCGCAGACCGATTCCGCAGATCACGAATGCAAATGAGACGGCCCGGCGGGGCCGAACGTGCGCAAGACGGTTGCGTGGGTTCCAAAGTCGAAAAAGACGTTCCGCTTTTCAGGATTACCTGTTAGCCTGCCCGCTTATCTCCACTTCATGGCCTTACGACTTTTCGACTCGATGCAGCGTGAGCTTCGCGAACTCCGCAAGCCGGACCCCGCGAAGCCAACGGACCTGTTCACATTCTACAACTGCGGCCCCACCGTCTACGCTCCCGCCCACATCGGAAACTTTCGGACTTTTCTCATCAACGATGTGCTCCGCCGGATGCTGGAACTCGAATACGGTCCGGAAAAGACAAGGCACGTGCGCAACCTGACCGATGTCGATGATCGCACCATCGGACAGGCCCGCAGGGAGGGCCGCCCCCTCGGTGAGATCACGCGCAAGTGGACCGAGGTCTTTCATCGCGACTGCGCCGCGCTCAACTGCCTGCGGCCACACTTCGAACCCACCGCCACCGGACACATTCCCGAGCAGGTGAACATGATCGAGGTCCTGATGGAAAAGGGCAACGCCTACCGAGCCGCCGATGGATCCGTCTATTTCAAGGTCAGCTCGTTCGCGGATTACGGCAGACTCTCGCGCATCAAGGAGCGTGAACTCAGGGTCACCAACACGACCTCCGACGCCGACCACAAGGATGACTTGAGCGATTTTGCGCTTTGGAAGGCCCACAAGCCCTCGGAGGACGGCGAAGTGCAATGGCCCGGCCCGAAGGGAGCGGCCGCGGGGCGTCCGGGATGGCACATCGAGTGCAGCGCGATGAGCAAGAAGCTCCTTGGCGACACCATCGATCTGCACACGGGTGGAATCGACCTGCTCTTTCCCCACCACGAAAACGAAATTGCCCAGAGCCGGTGCTGCAACGGAGCGGCACTCGCCCGGCACTGGTACCACAGCGAGCACCTCCTCGTGAACGGGACAACCATGAGCAAGAGCAAGGGCAATTTCTACACGCTCACCGATCTCACCGACAAGGGCTTCGCCCCCATGGCGGTTCGCTACGCGCTCCTGGCGGGCCACCCGCGCAAGCAGCTCAACTTCACCCTCGACTCCGTCCACGCCGCGGAAAGCGCGCTCAGGAAGCTGCGGGCGCTCGCTGACAGAACCATCGCCGCCGCGGGCAGGACCGTGGCCGATTTCTACAATGTATCGGAGATCCTGTTACACCGTGCGTCTCCCGATCTCGAGTCGTGCGGTTTTGCAAGCCTGCAGGACGACCTGAATACACCGGGCGCGCTGGGCGAGCTCTTTTCCGAGCGCGATGCCCTGCGTGGGTCAACGCCGATCAATCAGTTTCGCAGTCTCGCCCGCACCGTCTATGCCTTGGGCTTCGACCTTCATCCGGTCGCGGCTCCGGCCGTTGAGATCCCCGACAAGATTCAGCAGCTCGCGAATCAACGCTGGACGGCGAAGATCGCGCGTGACTTCAAGGCAGCAGACGCACTTCGAGCCGAAATTGCCGCCGCTGGCTGGACGATGCTCGACCGGAAGGACGGCTATTCGCTCGAGCCCGGAAAATAGGGCGACTCCGCCCCCGCTCACTCACATTCACGACCCTCTCCTCTCATGGCAATGTCACCACTCGAAGAACTGCGTCATTCCGCCTCGCATGTCCTTGCAACGGCGGTCCTCCGCCTGTTTCCGGATGCAAAGCTCGACATCGGACCACCCACCGACAGCGGCTTCTACTATGACATCGACCTGGATCACAAGCTGACCAGCGACGACCTCGGGAGGCTCGAGGTCGAAATGAAGAAGATCGCCGATGAAAACCAGCCCTTCATCAGAAAGGAAGTCAGCCGCTCCGAAGCGGTCGAAATCATCACCCAGCGCCATCAGGAGCGCTACAAGCTGGGACGCCTCGCGGACATTCCCGAGGGAGAGGCGATTTCCTTTTACCAAAACGGCGAATTCATGGATCTGTGCGCGGGAACCCACGTCCGCTACACGTCGAAGCTGAAGGCCTTCAAACTGCTCTCGATCGCCGGCGCCTATCACCGCGGTGACGAGAAGAACAGGCAGTTGCAGCGCATCTACGGCACCGCATTCCAAACGAAGGAGGAACTCGCCCAGCATTTGGAGCGGCTCGAGCAGGCAAAGGCCCGCGACCATCGCAAGCTGGGCAGGGATCTCAAGCTCTTCGTCATCGATGAGGATGTCGGCCAGGGGCTGATCCTGTGGACGCCCAATGGATCCATACTCCGGCAGGAACTGCAGAACTTCATCGGCGAGGAGCTGCGCAAGCAGGGATACAACCAGGTTTTCACGCCTCACATCGGCAAGCTGGAACTCTACAAGACTTCCGGACACTTCCCCTACTACAAGGACTCGCAGTTCAGCCCCGTGGTGGAAAACGAATCGCTGGCCGCAATCGTCAGGGAAGGCTGCAGTTGCGCCGACATGGTCGCCCGGCTCGACGCCGTTTCCTCAAAGCTGCGCGAAACGGTCAACGCCCGATCAGGGCGCGAGGTCATCCCCGTCGATCGCGTGCTCGATGCCGACAAGCTGCTGGACGGCTTCATGCTGAAGCCGATGAACTGTCCTCATCACATCAAGATCTTCGCCTCCCAGCCTCACAGCTATCGGGATCTTCCCGTCCGCCTTGCGGAATTCGGCACGGTCTACCGCTGGGAGCAGAGCGGCGAGCTCAACGGCATGACCCGCGTGCGAGGATTCACCCAGGACGACGCCCACCTTTTCTGCACCGAAGCCCAGGTCGGACAGGAGGTCCTTGGCTGTCTTTCCCTCGTGAAGGTGGTCCTGACCACTCTGGGGATGAGCGACTATCGCGTCCGGGTGGGCCTGCGTGATCCCGATTCAAACAAGTACACCGGTTCGGCTGCAAACTGGGATAAGGCGGAGGCTGCCTGCCGGGAAGCCGCAAGAACGCTCGGAGTGCCCTTCACGGAGGAGCCTGGCGAAGCCGCCTTCTACGGCCCGAAAATTGATTTCGTGGTGAAGGACGTCATCGGTCGCGAGTGGCAGCTCGGAACCGTCCAGGTTGACTACAACCTCCCGGTTCGCTTCGGACTGTCCTACATCGGAGCCGACAACCAGGCGCACACGCCGGTCATGATTCACCGCGCTCCCTTCGGATCGATGGAGCGCTTCTGCGGCGTGCTGATCGAGCATTTCGGGGGAGACTTTCCGGCCTGGCTCGCTCCCGAACAGGTTCGCCTCGTGCCGATCAGCGACAAGGTTCTCGATTACGGCCAGTCCCTGCTGCACCAGCTGCGCGAGGCCGGGGTTCGCGCATCGCTCGATGAGCACAGCGACAAGCTCGGCGCAAAGATCCGACGCGCCGAGCTGGAAAAAATCCCCTACACCCTCGTGCTTGGAGCCAAGGAGGCGGAGGCGAATTCAGTCAGCGTGCGTTCGCGCGCACGCGGCGACGAAGGCGTCACTCCCTTCATCCAATTCCTGGAAGGTCTCACCCTGGAAATCAGGAATCGTTCACTCCCGGGGAAAAGGTAGCGCATCGTGTTTCTCTCCTTTTGGCATGGGCTGGAAACCTGAACTCGACGCCATAGTCGGCGCCCGCCACGGCGGACGCGTGGCTGGCATTCTCGAGCAGCTTCAACGGCTCGACTCCAGGCACCCAAACATCGCGGAGATCCAATACCAGGTGGCCTGGACCCTCGACAGCCTTGGTCGCAGCGACGAAGCTGCCGTCTGCTACGAAAAAGCCATTGCGCTCGGACTGGCGCCCAACGACCTCTCAGGCGCATTGATCGGGCTGGGCAGCACGCTGCGCCAAACAGGCAGACTCGAACGGGCCGTCGAGGTCCTGCGCAATGCGAGGAGGCAGTTTCCGGAAAATCGCGAGATTGATGCCTTCCTCGCCCTCGCCCTGCATGCGGCGGGCCGGCATGATGAAGCCATTGTCACGGCCTTGACCGTATTGATGGAGACCTCGGAGGATCCCGGGATCACCGCCTGCCAGCGTACACTGAGACACCAGTTGCCTCCATTTTCTCCGGCAAGCCCGGGCCCCGCCGACGAAATGCGTTGACTGCCTGGGCGCCCCATTTGGCGCATCCGGCTTCAGACCGCCGCGTCGCCGCGCTCGTCGGTGCGAATGCGCACCGCTTCCTCCAGCGCGACCACAAACACCTTGCCATCGCCGATCTTGCCCGTCTTGGCCGCTTTCACGATCGTGGTGACCGTCTTGTCGGCGATGTCGTCCGTTACGACTATCTCGATTTTGACCTTGGGAAGAAAATCGACGGTGTATTCACTGCCACGGTAAATTTCGGTGTGGCCTTTCTGGCGACCGAAGCCCTTCACCTCGCTGACAGTCATGCCTTCGATGCCGATCTCGGCCAACGCGGTCTTAACCTCCTCCAGCTTGAACGGCTTGATAATGGCGATGATGAGCTTCATGCGAATGGGAAAATGCCTTGGGTTGTGAAGACGGTAAGTCCGAATGCGGGAAGCGCAAGCGTTCCTTACTCGGGAAGCACCGTTTGAATGTGCAGGTCCTGGAGCTGTTTCGGAGTGACGGCTGTCGGACTCTGCGCCATCAGGTCCTGGCCCTTCTGAGTCTTCGGAAATGCAATGACATCACGGATGCTGGTCGTTCCGCACAGCAGTGCGACCATGCGATCAAGGCCGAAGGCAATCCCTCCGTGCGGAGGCGCACCATAGGTGAAGGCCTTGAGCATGTAACCGAACCGACTCTCGACGACATCCGCGGGTATCTTCAGCACATCCTCGAAAACCTTCTTCTGCAGGGCGGGTTGGTGAATGCGGATCGATCCTCCACCGAGTTCCATCCCATTCAGCACAACGTCGTAATGCTGCCCGCGCACGCGCTTCGGGTCGCTGTCAAGCAGGATGGCATCCTCGACAACCGGAGCGGTGAAAGGATGGTGCGTGGCAAGGTATCGTTTCTGTTCCTCGTCGTAGCTCATCAGAGGAAAATCAACGACCCACAGGAAGCGCCAGTCGTCCGCGCGCAAGGCAAGTTTTCCCCGCTTCTGAAGGAGTCCCGCGGCATCCAGGCGGATCCTTCCGAGAATCGCGCAGGCCTTCTCCCATTCAGCCGCCGCAAAAAACACGATGTCCCCGTCCTCGATCGCCAGGCGACGCGTCAGCTCGGCGCGCTCCGCCTCGGTGAAGAATTTGACGATGGGCGATTTCCATTCGCCTCCTTCCACCTTGATGAAGGCAAGGCCCTTGGCTCCAAGCGACTTTGCCACATCCTCAAGTGTCTTGAGCTCGCCCTGTGTGACATCGGCCAGACCTTTTGCGTTGAGAGCCTTGATCACGCCGCCTCCCGCAACGGTCGCCTGAAACACCTTGAACGCGGAGTTCCGGAATGTCTCGGTGAAGTCGACGAGCTCGAGCGCGAAACGCACATCGGGCTTGTCCACGCCATAGCGGTTCATCGCGTCGACAAATGCCATCCGTGGGAAAGGTGTCGGAAGATCATGGTCAAGCACGTCCTTCCAGACCTTCTTCAGCATGCCTTCAAACAGCGCGTACACGTCCTCGCGTGTGATGAACGAGGCCTCGACGTCCACCTGGGTGAACTCCATCTGGCGATCCGCGCGCAAGTCCTCATCCCGAAAGCAGCGGGCAATCTGAAAGTACCTCTCGACACCCGCCACCATCAGGATCTGTTTGAACTGCTGGGGCGACTGCGACAGCGCGTAGAACTGCCCCGGATGAATGCGTGACGGCACCAGGTACTCACGCGCGCCCTCGGGTGTGCTCTTGAAGAGCGCGGGTGTTTCAACCTCGATGAATTCCAGGCTGTCGAAATAGTCGCGGATCGCCTTCGTGGCTCGGTGGCGCACCTGCAGGTTCTTCCGCATCTTCGGCCGCCTCAGGTCGAGGTAGCGATAGGTCAGCCTCAGATCCTCATTCACCTTGTCGCCTCCCGCGTCATCCAGCGGGAACGGAGGCGTGTCGGAAACATTGTGAATCGTGAGTTCCGAACCGACGACTTCAATCTGCCCCGTGGGCAGCCCCGCGTTCACAGTCCCTTCCGGACGCGCGGCCACAATGCCCGTGATGCCGATCACCGACTCCGGCTTCAAATGGGCGGCCTGCGCTCCAAGCGAGGGGTTTTCGTGCGGATCAAACCTGACCTGGGTGACACCCTTGCGGTCCCTCAGGTCGATGAACAGGATCCCGCCGTGGTCGCGGACGGAATCCACCCAGCCGAGCAGGGAAACGGTCGATCCAAGATCGGCGGAGGAGAGCTGGGCACAGTGATGGGTGCGCTTCATGGACGTAGGAAGGGACGATCTAAGCGGGCGCGTTGGCGACCCGGCAACCTAAATTCCTGTGGGCAGCAGCGCCGCATCCTGCATGCCATGGATGATTTTCTTGTCCGGTGGACAAAAGGTCGCGAGTGCTCCGCTCAGTCGTGGCTCCCCGTCGACGACAAAATAATACGGACAGAGACGGAGCCTCCCCGATGAATTCAGCACCGCATGACCCGGCTCATTCGAGTAGATGGGATGCTGCACGCGTCGCGGCTTCATGTAATCCTGCAGGATGTGCAGGTGCGCGGGTGCATCGGCCATGGCGATTTCCAATCCCGCCTGCCACTCCTCCCGCGAGCAGTCGCTGCCGAGTATCACGCTCCTTGCTCCCCAGGCGGTTTCGTGAAATCCCGAAATCTTGATTATCAGATCGCGCTCCTTTTGCGAAGCACCTGCAAGCTGGCGCCAGTCTGTCAACGCCCTGCCGCCAACCATGGGACCCTCCAATACAGCGCCCGGTGGCAACGCCACGTCGTCCATGACCCACGTGCGGGGTATCATTTTTCTCAGAAGGATGAGTGAGGCTCGTCCAAGATTTTCAGACCAGAAATCCTGCAGCCTGTGATGGTGAAAAAGCGCAAACGACAGCTTTTCCTCCTGAAACGCCCGCATCGGCGGCACAATGGCAACCTCTCCCGCAGCCCATGCTTCGAGCATGTACTTCGCCGTGGGGATGTTTTCCAAGTCGAACAACTCGAAGAAGCGATAGATCACGTCGATCTTCTCGGGGTTGCCTTCCACATCAAAGCAGAGGGTTGTTCCAAGCGGAAAAACCTCATCCGGCTCCAGACAGAACACCCGCTTGCCCTGGAGTTGAAGCTGGTGGGCGAGCCATTCCATTTCAGGTCGATAGGTTCCCGCTTCATCCGAAACCACGATTGCGATCAGTGGATTGCGAATTTCGGGCCGGCTGGATGCCATTGCAACGTGGAAATTCCGAACCATTGCGTCATCAGCACCAATGATGCCTGTACTCGCCGAACCTGAAAGCGGAGCACCACCGGCGCCACCGCCGGAATAGAGCCGGTTCAAGAACCCGGTGAGACCGATTCCCCCAGGAACCGAATCGAGTTCGCTCATGACGAATCCTTCGTCCGTCAGCAGCAGATCGGGACGAAGCACCGCCGGAAACACGCCCCGATTCGCGGGATCTCGTCCATACGCCACGATGCTGGCGGGTTTTCCCCGGTCCAGATACTCAGCCACCCATGGGGCGAGCAGCGACTTGTTGCGGAGCAGGTTCTTTCCCGTGGCCGAGCGGAGATAGAGCGTCTCGAGCGCCTGATGAAATTCCAGGCAGACGGTTCCAATTTCCTTGAGCTGCTCGAACTGCTCCGCGGTGATTTTCCATGCCGAGGGTGACAACTGCCAGGTCTTGGCCTCAAACAAGGGTTGGTTCGCAAGGGCCTGCCTTATCGTCTCGTAGGAAAATTCGGACATTGTGAGTTGTTGGCTTTGGCACGAATGCCGCAAAATGGTACAAGCCAGCGAAACCAGCACGTAACAGCAAATCGTTCAATCGAAACCCGGTCGACCCGACTTGATATCCATAACCACGCGGTGCTTTCGTAGTCGATCGCCCAGGGGGGCCCCGCATTCGAAATCCACGCGTCAGCTCAATGAAACAACATTTATCCATCCTGCTGATGGCACTTGGCCTTCTCAACGCCTCCGCCCAACCGCCTCCAGACGCTCAACTACAGTTGGATGCATGGGCGGGAGGTCAGTCTGGCGGCGTTTCCGTCGCATGGATCGATCGCGACGGGGAGTCACTCTTGAGCACGGGTCACCTCGACACCGCCGCATCGCCGTCGATGACACCGGACACGTTCTTCGAGATCGGCTCGATCACCAAGGTTTTCACCGCGCTCCTGCTCGCGACGACCGAGCGCCAGGGCAAGGTCGGGTTGCAGGATCCCGCCTCAAAATTTCTCATCCCCTCCTCGGACCCGTCCCAGGAATACCTGCGCAGGATCACACTGCTCTCCCTCGCGACCCAAAGATCCGGTCTGCCCCGCCTGCCATCCAATCTCGCCGGAGGCGTTGGCTCCAGCCTGGACCCCTACGCGGACTACACGCGGGGCGACCTGATTGCAGGCCTTCGTTTTCACGGCAGGAACGCAGAGCCGGAAAAGGGGATTCTGTATTCAAATTTTGGATTCGCAGTGCTTGGCGAGGCGCTCGCCTCGGCGTGGGGTGTTTCCTATGACGAATCCCTCAGGGATCAGGTTCTGACGCCGCTCGGGATGAAGCAGTCCTGGCTTGGTCTGGTTGGGAAGGCCTCCATCAGGAAGCTCGCTCCCGGTCTGAGCGGCGGGCCTGCACCGGAGTGGAAATTCCTGGCCTTTGCGCCCGCGGGCGCCCTTCGCAGCTCAGCGCGCGAAATGGCCCTTTTTGTGAAGGCGGCGCTCGGCCTCGAGGAGTCGCCTCTCCACGCCGACTTTGAGCTCTCCTTCAAGCCTCAGGCACCCCATCCGGACATGGGGGGCAGCATTGGACTGGCGTGGATGCTTTTCGAGAACGGATCCGACTCATATGCATGGCACAACGGCGCGACTGCCGGTCACCGCTGTGCGGTTGTCCTCAATCTCACCCAGAAGCGCGGCGTAGTGGTGTTGACCAATCTGTCAAAGCCTCCCGAGTCGCTAGCATTCTCCCTGCTCGGAACACCTGCCCCGGCTCCGAGAACGCGGATCGCCAATGCGATCGACTACGTCGCAGTGTATTCATTGTCGCCTGCCTTCTCCATCACGATCACCGAGCAGGGCGAATCCCTGCTCGCGCAGGGAAGTGGACAGGGAAAACTCCTACTTCGTCCTGTCGCCGAAGATCGCTTCGCGACCATTGGCGTGGCCGCAGAGATCGTTTTTGAACGAGATGCGAACAAGCGGGTGACAGGACTGACTCTGCACCAGAATGGCACCGAAACCCGGGGATCCCGTCGGGATCTGCCAGCCCCTCCGAAAGAGACGACGCTCTCCGCCGCGATTCTCGCGGAGTATCCGGGCGAGTATCCCGCAAGCCTTGCCTACGTCTTTCGCATCACCCTCGAGAATGGCACACTCTTCATTCAGGCTGCGGGGCAGCCGAGGCTTCCGCTGACCGCTTCGGCCAAGGACGAGTTCTTCAGCAGGAACATCGATGTCCGAATCTCCTTCTCTCGCAATGAAGCCGGCAGGATAAATGGTTTCATCCTGCGTCAGGGGACTGTTGAAGTGAAGGCCAACCGGACTGCGAACTAGACGATGCTCAGTCGCCCTCCGCGCGTCGGCCTGAACTACCAGCGAAAATTCACTCCCGTTGAAACCTGCCTCCGACCTGCCGGCACGGCGGGCACTTCCTCGAAATTCTCATTCCACAGGTTGTCAACCTGCACGCCAAGGGTCAGCCCTCGCATCACAGGCGGCGAGTAGTAGGCGCCAATCAAGCCGATTATCGCTTCATCGCCTCCCTCCCGACGCAGCGCGTTGTCCTCCTGAATCCGGAACTCATGATCCGCGCGAAGCTCCCATCCACGACCGAGCCGCAATGTGGCGGAAGCCGTCAACCGGTGTTTCGGAAAATTCAGCGCGTAGAAACTGGCGTCAACCGTCGCCGAACCGTAGTCTGATTCCCGGTGGAAAAAGGTGTAGCCCAGTGCGAGGTCCAGCCTCTGAACCTGCCGGCGCAGCACAAGTTCGACGCCCGACGTTTTCAGGTCCACAGGACTGGCGGTTCGCGCCGTCACTCCCCGGCGATAGGTCCAGTCAACCAATCCATCATCCCAGCGATGGAAGACGGCCGCCGACGCCGCCCAACCCGCCCATATGGCGCTGCCGCCGACCTCGAGATTCCGAGCTGCTTCGCGCCCGAGATCGGGGTTCCCCCGAAAGAGTCCCGCTCCGCTCGCTGAATTCAGCGCCGTGTATGTCGGGGTCTGGGTTGTCCTTGAGAAACTGGCGTACAGGCGATTCCACCCATCCGTCGCCAATGGTCTCCGGATCGAAATTTCAGCAAGCGGAGAAAGCGACGATGCATCGCGATTCGTGTCGTCGTAGGACAACCCCGCCTTCGCTGTGAATTTTCGGTCCGCATTGAGCTGCCAGGAGCGTTCGGGGGCCGCCACGAGTTTCAGGTGATCCCGCTGGCGAAATCGACCGGCGGTGAGCGAGGTGGACTTCAGGGCATCTCGGATGACCGTTCCTGTTCCATTCCAGACGATGTCGCCGACAGTCCTGCGCAGTTCCGCGCTGGCTCCATACACCCAGGTCGTATGCTGAAACGGATGGACCGTTCCCAACGGCAGCAGCCGGTTGAAGGCATAGTCATCCTTGTTGCGACGATAGTAGCCCCCCGCTTCGAAAAAATCCCCGTTCTGCCCGCTGATGCGATGGTTCAGCATGAGAAGCACCGTCTGAAGCCTGTCGGTTTCCAGGGAATTGAATGGTGTGTAGAGGTTTCGCCAGCCGAAAAACTTCGCCTGGTATCCTGCATAGAGGTCCGTCTGGCTTCGCGGCCCGGACAGCTGAATCCGCGTTCCGACACGCGAAAAGTCATGATCCCCGTACGGTCGCGTGCCCTGCGAACTCGATGCCCCCCACTGCGCGTCAGCTCCGACGCTGTAACGCCCATCCCCAATTTCGCGACGACTGCCTTGATAGAACTCGGCCCGCCAAAGTGAAAACTCTCCGGCACCCACCGAAATGTATCCGTGATCCGAAATCGGGCGCCATGAATACGCCACAGTTCCAGCACCCGCATTCCATCCACGCAAGGCGTTGTCGTACCCGGTCAATATCTCCGGGGCTCCAAGCATTGCAGGTGCAATGGGAATCTCGGCAAAATAGTGTCCGGTCTGTGGATCATGGATCGATGAAGCGCCCACCTTGAAACCGGTCTGCTCAAAAATGCCACCGCGAATCGCCACGTCGGATTGCCCCTCGGCCATGTTCCGAGCCAGCACATCGACGAGCGGCTCAAACCTGAGCGCAGTGACCGGAGTGGGAAATGTTGAACCCGGTTCCCAATTGGCCACATGAAGAGTGCCAACGGCGACCGCCGGCAACTCGAACACGGGATTCGATGCCTCGCCCGCGTGGGCGTGCATGATGCCGAATGCAAGAATCAGGCCGAATTCAAAAAGCACCCCTGCGCGCCGCGCAAACTTCACTCCGTTCATTTCTTGAATCTGCTCAAACGCATTATGGAAAGCCAAGCCTATTGTTAATCATAATTACAATCTGATTAACAATATGTTCGACATGATGTTGAGCCGAAGCATCCTGAGGCAGCTGCAGGTTTGCTGCAGGCCGCCACCTCGGATTGCGGACGAATCTGCAGTCGAACGCCCACGGAATCGGAAACTGATCGGGTGTCCGGCCCCATGGACGAAGCGCAACGGTCTACGAATCAACCGTTAATCAATCCATGCATCATCTGGAAGTGTTCGAAGCACGAAGAGAAACCGGGCTTCCGCCTTGCCATAAAAATCCCGCACAGGCACGCTGTCGGGTTTTTCAACCCGCAGCCCCGGCTGCGAATCGATCCATGAACCAGGAAATCAGAAACATCGCAATCATCGCACACGTCGACCACGGGAAGACAACCCTGGTGGACAAGCTTCTCAAGGAAGGCGGTGTCTACCGGGCAAACCAGCACGTCGAGGAACGCGTCATGGATTCGATGGACCTGGAGCGGGAAAAGGGAATCACGATCAAGGCCAAGAACACTTCGGTCCACTGGAAGGACAAGACCATCAACATCGTCGACACCCCCGGCCACGCCGATTTCGGCGGCGAAGTGGAACGCGCCCTGCGCATGGTCGACGGTGTTCTCCTCGTGGTCGACGCCTATGACGGCCCTCAGGCCCAGACCCGTTTCGTGCTTCGCAAGGCGCTGACTCACGGACTCAAGGTCGTGATCGTCATCAACAAGATTGATCGCGACAACGCCGATCCCAAGAAGATGTACGAAAAGGTGCTCGAGCTGCTGCTCGAGCTCAATGCCACCGAGGAACAGTTCGACGCCCCCGTCGTTTACGGCTCCGGACGAGACGGCTACATGATGTACCATCTTGGCGACGAGCGGAAGGACATGACGCCGCTGTTTGAAACAGTGCTGGACCACATCCCTCCCCCCTTCGCCAAGCCGAACGAGCCGTTCCACATGCTTGTCTCCAACATCGACTGGAGCGACTACGTCGGCCGAATCGCCGTTGGAAAAATTCTAGGCGGCCGGGTGAATGTCGGCGATCCGGTATTCGTCATTCGCCACGCGGATGGCCAGCGGATGCGTGGCAAGATCACCAAGGTGTTTGAATTCACAGGTCTCGGGACGCGTGAGAATGATTCAGCCTCCGCGGGAAACATCGTCGGACTCTCCGGCTTCGAGGACATCGACATCGGCGACACGCTGACCGCTGACGAAAATGGCCACGCGATGCCATTCACCCAGATCGATCCACCGACGCTGGAAATGCAGTTTTGCGTCAACGATGGACCGCTGGTCGGCAGGGAGGGCAAACTTGTCACTTCACGCCAGCTTCGCGACAGGTTGTTCCGCGAGCTCAAGACCAATGTCTCGATCAGCGTCGAGGACAGCGACAAGGCCGGCGTCTTCAACGTCAAGGCGCGCGGTGCCATGCAGATCGCCGTGCTCGTCGAAACGATGCGACGGGAGGGATTCGAGCTCCTGGTCTCGCGGCCGACTGTCATTGAAAAACATGTGAACGGTCAGCGGCTCGAACCCTTCGAAACCGTCTGGATAGAGGTTCCGGACGAATGTGTCGGTGCGATCATGCAGAACCTCGCCAATCGCAAGGGACAGCTTACCAACATGGAAAAGCTCCCTTACTCGACCATGATCGAGGCAACCATCACCACCCGGGGGCTGATCGGCCTTGAGATTGATGTCATCAACGCGACAAGTGGCCGAGGCGTGACCAATCACTTGTTCAAGGAGTACGGTCCCTATGCGGGAGAAGTTCTCACCCGCCTCACCGGCACCCTCATTGCAACGGAGGCCGGGGAGACCACTTCCTACGCGCTGGTGATGTGCCAGGAACGAGGCAAACTCTTCGTGGCCCCAGGCGAACAGGTTTACGAGGGCATGATAGTCGGCGAAAACCCGCGCAACGAGGACATTCCGATCAATGCTGTCAGGGAAAAGAAGCTGACCAACTTCCGCTCACAGGGTGAAGGTGTGGCGACAGGACTGACCCCGGCCACCAAGCTCTCCCTTGAACGCGCCATCGAATACATCGCCGCGGACGAATTTGTCGAGGTCACGCCAAAGAGCCTGCGTCTTCGCAAACGCATCCTCAGCGCGACCGAGCGCCGCAAGTACGAGCGTTCTGGAAAAGTGTGATCGAACGCTCGACCCGGCTACCCCGCGTTCACTGAACGCTCGGCTGCGGCCGAGGTTTCACGCTCGATCTCCAGGGCCTTGGTGAGCCCCTGCGCGCTTCCGTGTCCGGTCACCTTGAAGACAATCCTGTCGACAACAATGTAGGCGATCGGAACGACGAAGAGGGAGATGGCCGTGGCGAGCGTCAGGCCGCCAACGATCACAAGGCCCATCGGATTGCGCGATTCCGCACCCGCACCGGTCGCAAACGCGATCGGCACCGCTCCAAGCACCGTGGAGATCGTGGTCATCATGATCGGACGGAAGCGAAGCGATGCCGCCTCATAGGCGGCGTCAAATGCGCTCTTGCCATGGAGTTGGAGTTCATTGGCGAACTCGACTATCAGGATGCCGTTCTTGGCCACCAATCCGATCAGCATGATCAGGCCGAAACGCGAAAAAAGATTGTCCGTCATCGCGGGTCCCCAGAATCGCGTGCAATACAACACCATCAGCCCGCCCGAAATCGCCAGGATGATCGCCGTGAAAATCGTGATGGGATGTATCCAGGATTCAAATTGCGCGGCCAGAATCAGGAACGTGAAAACCAGCGCCAGACCGAAAAGCATGAATGTGTCACTCGAGCTGTCGAGAAAGTCGCGGGTCTCTCCATCCCAGGCGTAGCGGTACCCGGCAGGCAGGATGCTCTTCGCCTTTTCCTGCATGAATGCAATGCCGTCTCCCATGACCTTCCCCGTCGCCAGCTGGCCTGAGACGGTGACCGAACGCAGTCGGTTGAGATGGGGATAGCTTTCCGGCACCACATCCTCAATCGTGGTTACGAGACTCGCCAGCTGTATGAGCTGCCCGTCGCGGGAACGCACATAGAGCTTGCCGAGATCGGAGGGCGTCACGCGTCTGTCGTCCTCAACCCGAACCACAACGTCGTACTGCTGATTGCCACGCTGAAACTGGGTGACGCGTTTGCCGCCGAGCAGCGATTCAAGCGTGCCCGCAATCTCGCTGATGGGGACCTTCAGGTCCGCGGCAAGCGCCCGATCGATGCGAACCGCAAGCTGGGGCTTTGTCGGCTGCGGATCGATCCTCGGCTGAAGAAAGATGCCGCTGCGCCGCATCTCATCCAGAAATTTTGCCGCCGTCACCTGCAGCGTGCGAAAATCGGCCCCCTGCAGGACCATCTGAAGGCCGGAGGCATCCCGGCGGCTGCCAATGGGGCGCACGGGGGATGGAAAGGCAATGCCCCCGGTGATGTTCGCACTGAACTTCCTCCGCAGCTCCGCGATCAAGTCCTGCGTCTTCCTCGTCCGCTCCTCCCACGGCTTCAGCGTCGCGAATATGAACGCCCGGTCCGGCGCCGTGCGGTGAAACGTGCGATCCACCTCCGGGATGTTGAGGATCATGCGCTCCATTTCCTTGGAGTAAACCTGGACATAGGCCGGCGTTGAACCAACCGGCGGAATGAACTGCGCCGTGAAAATTCCGCGGTCCTCGACCGGTATCAGCTCCCTTTGGAGCCTGGTGTACAGCCACAGCCCCAGGCACGAAAACAACAGTGCGAAAATCAGCACAAGCGTCTTCGCCTTCAACGCTCCTCGAAGCATCGCCGAATACCCGCCGTTGACCCATGCAAAGAAGGGTTCAGTCCGGCGATAGATCCAGCCATGATCAGCCAGGCCATCCTTCGTTCGCCTGGCCTTCAGCATGCGCGAACAAAGCATCGGAGTGAGGGTCAGCGCCACAAACGCGGACACCAGCACCGCAATGGCAAGCGTGAAACCGAACTCGTAGAACAGGCGGCCGGTCTGACCGGACTGGAAGGCGACCGGCACAAACACCGCCACCAGCGTCAGCGTCGTCGCGATCACTGCAAACGCAACCTGCCGCGCTCCATGGACCGCCGCGGATATCGGCTTCTCTCCTTCCTCGATCCGCCGATAGATGTTCTCGAGCATCACGATCGCGTCATCCACCACAAGCCCGACGGCCAGCACAAGCGCCAGCAGAGTGAGCACGTTCAGCGTGAAATTGAGCCAGGACATCACCGCGAAGGCCCCCACGATGGAAACCGGAATGGCAAGGAGGGGAATGAATGTCGCACGCCAGTCGCGCAGGAAGAAGAACAGCACAAAGATCACCAACAGCGTCGCCTCACCAAGCGTCTTGTAGACCTCCTTGACCGAACGATCGACGAACACGCTGGTGTCATAACTCACCGTCAGCGTCACCCCTTCCGGCATTTCGCGCTGAATCGAGGGAACCAGCGCCTTGATCGCATTGGCCACGTCCAGCAGATTCGCCTGCGACTGCCGGATGATCAGCACGCTGACCGACGACTGTCCCCTGAAGAAAGTCTCACTGCGAAGATCATTGATTCCCGCCCCAAGCTCCACACGGCCCACGTCCGAGAACTTGATCTGGTAGCCGCCTCGTGTCGCCAGGACCAGATTCTCGAAGTCAGCGGTCTCCGACATGTTGCCCTGCACCCGAACAGTGAATTCGCGGGAGACCGACTCGATGCGCCCGCCCGGTATTTCCACGTTCTGCTGTCGAAGTGCGCTCTCAATGTCGGCAACTGTCAGCCCGTGGGCCGCGAGCCGATCACTGTCCACCCACAGTCGCATCGTGTACCGGGGTCCTCGAATCACAACCGAACCCACGCCGGGCACGGTTTGGAATCGTTGCACGGCAAATCGATCCGCGAAATCGTAGAGTTCCAGCCTGGAAAAGGTGTCGGATTTGAATGAAACGGAGAGTATGGGACTGGCGTCCGCCTCGACCTTGGAGACCTGGGATTCCCGCGCCTCCTGCGGAAGATTGTTGCGGGCGCGCGATACGCGGTCACGCACGTCGTTGGCCGCCTCATCCAGGTTTCGATTGAGATTGAACTCGAGCGTGATGCGCGACTCACCCTCCACCGAACTCGACCGAAGAAACCGGATGCCGTCTATCGCCGAAAGATCCTTTTCGAGCGGCTCCGTGATTTTCGACTCCACCACCTCGGCCGAGGCGCCCGGATAGCTCGTTTCGACCGAAATGACCGGTGGATCCGTCACCGGATATTCACGCACCGGCAGATTGCGAAACGAGAGCCCTCCCACAAGGAGGATGAGTATTGACGCAACCAGACAGATCACCGGCCGCTTGATCGATAGGTCGGAAAGTGTCATGGGTCTGGCGAGGGTCGGGCCGGGGTGGAACTCGGGAGGGAGGTCGGGGATGCGCCGCGGTCCCAGCCTGCGTGATTCAAAGCCGAAACTCCTCCTTGAGAGGACGCATTTCAAGTTTTGCCCCGGGAAATAGTATCAAACTGCCAACCCCTGATGCCACAATGTGCGAGCCTTCAGTCAGTTCTCCCTTGAGAGGGGAGACCTCCACAAGGCTGCGGGAGCGAAGTCCAAGGCGCACGGGCACGAATTCCGCAATCGTTTCTCCATTCACCTCCTTCGCCACGATGAGCGTGGTGCCATTGGTCGTTGTCAGTATCGAACCCTCCGGAACAGCAAGAACCTTTTGACGGACCTCGAGCACCACCTCGATGTTTGCGAACATGCCCGGCTTCAGGCTGGAAGGTGGTTCGATGAGCAGCCCCTTGACCGAGCTGGCGCGAGTCGATCGATCGATGACTGAGCTCACAAAATAGACCTCGCCGTGCACCTGTCTGCCTCGCTCCAGTGAACTCGAGGATACGGAAAAAACCGTGCCGGGATGCACCTTCGCAAGGAACCGTTCCGGCACCTGAAACTCGATTTTCAGCCTGCTGAGATCATCAATGCTCGTGATCGATGTCTGACTCGTAACGTAGTCTCCGGGAGACAATGCACGGGCTCCGACGATGCCATCGAACGGAGCCTTGATCTCCATCTTCTCAAGTCGAAGGTTCAACACGGCAAGGTCGGCCTTGGCGGAGGCAAACTCCGATTTTGCCCGGTCAAATTCAGCCAGCGTGGTTGACTGCGTCTGCCTCAGGTTTTCCGCACGCTGGAGACTCAACTCCGTGAGCTGGTACCGCGCTTCCGCCTGCGCCAGTTGGGCCCTCAGTTCCGAATCGTCGATCTTAAGCAGGACGGCACCCTTCTTGACCGGCTGACCTTCCTCAAAGAAGATTCCGCGTACGATGCCGGAAATTTCGGCTCGCAGTTCCGCGGATTCGTTGGGCGCAACCGAACCAACCACGTTCAGCGTTTCCGACAAGTCCATGCGCCTGACCTGGGTTACTTCCACGGGCTGTCTTTCCTCCCGTGGAGTCCCCCCACGGGTGCCCCCCTTCCCCGCCTGCGTTTCACGCCTGGCGCATGCGCCCAGCAGCAGCGCGATTGATGCGGATAGGCATGCAAGGAACAGCTTCACAGGCGATGATGGGACTGGAATGCCTCCGCCCGCTGCCTACTCCGTCAATTTGCCATAGGCCAGCGCGTCAAACAGGGAGCCAAGATCGCTCCCAGCGTCCGGCCGCAACCGCATTATCCAGCCCGCTGTATAGGGATCCTGATTCACCGTCTCCGGTGCCTGCTCCAACTTGAGATTGGCCGCAACCACTTCACCCGCAATCGGAGCATAAAGATCGGAGGCAGCCTTCACACTCTCCACGACTCCGAAGACCTCACCCGTCTTGAATCTGCTTCCCACCTTGGGAATCTGGACGTAGGTGATGTCGCCCAGCGAATTCTGTGCATAATCGGTGATTCCAACAAGAACCGTTCCGTCGCTTTCCTGTTTCACCCACTCATGCGATTTTGCGTAATGGAGATCGGCCGGGATTTTGCTCATAGTGCGTAAAGGGGCTTGTTGAAACCACCATTGGATCCGAGGAGACATCCTCAGATCAAGTTGGATTTGGATGCAATTCGATGCCTGTCAGGTCGATTTTCGGAGTTCAACAAAGGGAGGTTTTACGCGGATCAATGGCAGCCGCGCCCCTCGAATCTCCGCAACCAGCGGAGTGCCCGCGGCAGCGGCATCCACGAGCGCTGATCCAATCGCTTCATTGAGGATCGGGGACAGAGTACCGGAAAGAACACGCCCAACCGGCTCCCCTTCCTGGGACAGCACGGCAGCCTCGGCTCGCACAATGCGCCGGTCGCCCGTCCTGAAATAAACAACCCTTTTTCCCGGGCCGTTCTTCTTTTCCTCGAGCAGGGTCGAGCGCCCGATAAAATCCGCTGATTTGTCGAATTTGACGGTCCATCCAAGCCCGGCGGCGATGGGAGAGATCTGATCGGACAATTCATGGCCATGGAGCGGGTACCCCGCTTCAAGTCGGAGCGAATCGCGCGCGCCCAGGCCCGCCAGCTCAAGCCCATGCGGCAGGCCCGCGGCGACCACCGCCTCGGTCAGCATCACCGAATCCGAGGCAGCGTGATACAGCTCAAATCCATCCTCCCCCGTGTAACCGGTGCGGCTGATGATGCATTGCACACCCGCCACCGTGCCCTCGACAAAATGGTAGGTTTTCACGCAATCCAGCCGGGCACCCGTCAGGCCCTGGACAATGAGCGATGCCAGAGGTCCTTGGATTGCAATCAAACCGTAGTCACAAGAGCGATCATTCACTGTCACTGCAAAACGCCCGGCTTCAGCCTCCAGCCAGGCGAGATCGCGCGCGATATTGCCTGCATTTATGCAGAGAAAGTAGTCCTCGGGAGCCCGCTGATAGACGAGGAGGTCATCAACCACTCCCCCGGTCGGATGACACATCGGCGAGTAGAGGACCCGCCCCGGGAAAAGTGATCCGACGTCGTTCGTGATGACGTGGTTCAGGAAATCGGCTGCCCCTGGTCCCTTGACGTCGACCTCGCCCATGTGGGAAACGTCAAAGAGCCCGGCGGCCTTTCGGACAGCCTTGTGTTCCTCAAGAATGCTCCTGTACTGCACGGGCATTTCCCAACCGGCGAAATCCACCATGCGACCGCCATGGGCAACGTGAAATTCATGCAGGCTTGTCCGTTTCAAACTACTCATTGCGCGCATCACGCCTGACGCACGTCCCATGCGCAAGCGCGCAGTGAGCAAAGGTACAACTGACAGAAATCGACCTACCCGCCTGCTTGGTCGGGTCCATAGCCATTTTTTCTGCTTGGGTAAATTACTGGCATCCATGGGCTCCGCTTTTCCAACATTCCGAGAGATGCCGATTGCATTCCTACAGCTGACTGCTCTGCAGTCGCCATAACGGGAGTCATCGAAAACGCAAAAGGCACCGACCAGCCCCAGTTTCTGCCAGGCTACGGCCGCGGCCTCTACGCGGGCCTTTCATATGCCTATTGAAGCCGGCCCTTGACGACTGTGCAATAATGCCACCGACATGACGGCTGTGAGAAATCCGGCATTGAGCACACTTGGTCGAATCCTCTCGACCAGCTGTGCGCTGCTGGTTGTTGCGCTGGCCCTCATGTCGGCGAGCCCGGCGCTTCACGACTGGGCGCACAACATCTCCGGCGACCATGCCACGCACGATCACGCAGCCGGGCAAGACAGTTCCGATCACGGCTGCGTGGTGGTTTGGTTTGGAGCCGGGCTCACCGTGGCGAATCCCACGGTCGCGCCGGATCGGCCTCCGACGTGCAACCTCGCGGAGCCAGTCCACCGAAGCGCACTTGCGCACCCTCGCCGAGTGTCCGGATTCCTGCCACAGGGCCGCGCGCCGCCCAAGAGTCTGAGTTGAATGGTGGTCCGAGACGCCGCAATGGCGTCCCGGTTTGGACATCAATGCCTGCAATGCGCGCACTGAAAGCGCGCGTGCATCAACCGGATTCAGCATGAATGTTGTACGATTTTCGTTTTCCGCCTGCATCGCAACCACGACCCTTTCCGCGCAAACCGCACACTCCCGGCAACACTCCGACGAGGAGCCCCTGCACCTCGACCGATTTGTCATCTCGACCTCGCCCTACGCACGATCCCAGGACGAAATCGCCCAGTCTGTTTCAGTCCTCGATGGCAACAGACTGGCGCAGCGCCAGGCCACATCGCTGGGCGAACTGCTGGCGGGTGAAACCGGCGTGGCATCCTCCTATTTCGGCCCGGGAGCGAGCCGGCCGATCGTGCGGGGCATTGGAGGCGATCGCCTGAAGGTTCTGGAAAACGGCGTCGGCACGATTGACGCATCCATCACAAGTCCGGACCACGCGGTCTCCCTCGATCCGCTCCTGATTGAGAAGGTCGAGGTCGTTCGCGGCCCCGCCGCACTGCTCTATGGGGGCAATGCGATAGCCGGTGTCGTGAACACCATCACGCACCGCATCCATGAAACCAGACCGGACAAACCCCTCGAAGGTCGCCTCGAGGTCCGCTCGCAATCCGTCAACGATGAGAAGAGCGCCGGACTGCTGCTTGAAGGCGCCGCCGGCGCATTCGCCTGGCACATCGATGGATTCCGCAGGTCAACCGCTGATCTGAAGATTCCGGGGTTCGCCGAGAGCGCACGCCTCCGCGCGATCGAACAGGACGAAGGCGAAAACGGCAGCGACCCGGAGCGCGAGGCCCACGGCCGTATTCCCAACACCGCCATCCATTCGGATGGAGGCGCGACCGGTTTGTCCTGGATCGGGCGCGACGCTTTTGTCGGCTTTGCCTGGAGCGGCTACAACACCCTCTATGGCATCCCATCGGGCGCGCACGATCATGAGCAGGAGCAAGGCGACGGGCATCAGGCAACCGACGGCCATGGGATGTCTGCCGGCGGCGCCGATGCTGAAGAAGGAGTGAAGATCGACCTCGTTCAAAGGCGCTTCGACGCACAAGGTGCGCTCACCCGCTCGATTGGAGTTCTCCGCGGCGTCCGTTTCAAGGCGGGCTCTTCAAACTATCGCCATCAGGAAATCGAAGACGGCACAATCGGAACGGTATTTCGCAACCGAGGCTACGATGCCCGCGTTGAGATTCTTCACCAGCCCATCTCCGGATTCTCGGGTGAGATGGGCTGGCAGGGCTCCCACAGCGACTTTTCCGCATTGGGTGACGAGGCATTTGTTCCTCCATCACGCACCGACGCCCAGGCCATGTTCCTGCTTGAGGAAGTGTCGACTGGAAATGCCACGCTTCAATTCGGTGCGCGACTGGAGACCCAGGGGATTGCCCTGCGTGACGGCTCAGGTTTCACCCATCGGGAAACGCTGCCCAGCCTTTCGGGTAACTCAGTCTGGAGACTGCCGGGAAACTGGATCCTCAGCGTTTCGCTTGCCCGCAGCACGCGTTCTCCGAACGCGCAGGAGCGGTACGCCAATGGGCCGCACCCTGGAACCAACGCCTATGAAATCGGCAGCCCGGATCTCGACGTCGAAACCTCGTACTCCATCGACACTGCGCTCCGCCACCGGATCGGCAGGATTACCGGAGCAATCACGCTCTTCGCCAATCGATTTGACGGCTTTGCCTACGCAAAGCCCACGGGACAATTCGCAGTTTCCCAGGACGACAAGATGGTGCTCCTGGTGGAGGCATCCAATCCGGCCTCAGACCAAGGTCTGGCCGTTTATCGATATGCCCAGACGGATGCCACATTCATGGGAGTCGAAGGCGAGATGTTCCTCCACCTGCACGAAAGGGGAGTCAACACGCTGGATGTTCGCCTCTCAACGGACTATGTTCGCGCCCGGGATGATGACTCCGGAGACCCTCTGCCTCGGATCACTCCCCGGCGGACCAAGGTCGGATTGGACTGGGCGCATGGTCCAGCCAGCCTCTCGGCCGAAGCGCAGTTCGTATCCGCCCAGCACCGCGTGGCCAGCCATGAACTTCCGACCGACGGCTACACACTCCTGAACGCCGATGCCAGCTACCGCTTCGCCACCGGTCAGGTGGACTACACAATGTTCATTCGTGGATCAAACCTCGGAAACGAAGAGGCCCGCGCCCACACATCCTTCCTCAAGGAAATTGCTCCGCTTCCCGGCCGCAGTGTGAATCTCGGAGTCAGGATGAGTTTTTGACGACACTTTCGCCCGGACGGCACCCTTCGGTCCACCAAAGCACCTGGCATCGTCCATCGTGATCCCACACTCACGTGATCTCGATCGAACGGGTTCTCATCGAGTCGTCCGAAGGCGTTTCCGTTTTCCATTCGCGCTTGCTCAACGATGTAAACAAAGCCGCTGTGCAAGTTGCTTTGCGGACCGCGACACAATTGCTAGAAAGGGCGGCCAATCGAAAGGCAACAGGCCCCTTCACGGCATCGCGCGTTTAATTTTACCCAATGGTTTTCCGAAGGCACATCATCCATTTCTGCGGCATCACTCTCCTGTCGACCTGCCTCTCATGCGTGGCCGCAGGCAGATTCGCGAATCCGCCTCCTTCGATCGACGGACCCAGGCAATGGACGGCTTGTTGGATTGGCTCCGGCGAAGCGCCCCGCGGAAAAAATCTGATGTTTATTGCGCGCCGGTCCTTCGAACTTCCTGCGGTGCCGGCGAAGGCCGTGCTGTTCATCACCGCGGACACCCGGTACCAGCTTTTCACCAACGGGCAATTCGTCGCCCGCGGGCCGGCCCGCTCCGCCGCGCACCACCAGTCCTATGACGCTCTCGATCTCACCCCGTTCTTGAAGGCAGGCCGAAACGTGATGGCCGTGCGCTTCCACCATGCGGGGCTCGCCGTTTCCTACCATTCGGCGCCTCGGCCCGGCCTGCTGGCGCAACTCGAAACGTCCGAGGGACTCGTGCTTGGCACGGACACACGCTGGAAACTTGAGCTGGATCCCGCGTGGGATCGTGAGAGCCCGCGCGTCAACCGCTGGCACGACGCCTTCAACGATCGCGTGGACCTGCGCCGGCAGCCCGCCGATTGGATCGGAATCGATTTCAATGACAGCCGATGGCCCGCAGCGGTTTCCCTTCTTCCAGACGGCTTCATCACCGCTGACGGCAGTCACCAAGTGCTGCCTGGGATGCAATGGTGGCCCGCCTCTCAACCCGATTCCGTGCCGCGCGCGATCACCCCGCCATGGGTGAAACTCGTGCCGCGCGACATTCCTCTTCTCGAGCAGGCAACGGTTCCGGCCGTCCGGCTCATCGCCAGCGGACTGCTTGCCACCAGCACCGAGGACAAGATTGGGCCATTGTCCCTGGACAAGCTGGAGCCGACACGCGTCGCGCCCAGCGCAACGGACCCGGAGACCATCGTCTATCCTCTCAAGCTTGCGCCCACACCCCAGCGGGCATCCTGTCTCGTTTTTGATCTCGGGCGCGTGCACAACGCCTACCCCAGCCTGGAGCTTGAAGGACCTGCAGGCACTGTCGTCGATGTTCTCACGACACCCTACATGCTCAAGCGCGTCCTCGACCCGACGATCCTCAATTCGCTCGCGGCGGACCGGGTGATTCTCTCCGGGCGACGCGATCGCTGGGAGTCCTGGGACTTCAAACCTTCCCGCTACCTTGCCATCATCGTCCACAATACGGATTCGCCCGTCACGCTTTTCAAAGCCGGGGTGAATGCCCTGACCTATCCCTGGCCCCATCGCGGAAGCCTTTCCTCGCCGCAGGATGCCTGGGTCGAAAGGCTCTGGGACGCGGGTGCGCGCACGATCGAGACGATCACAACCGACGCCTACACGGACAACTACCGCGAGCGCCGGCAGTATCCACAAACCTCCTACTACGCGGCGCGCGGCAACTACGCCGCCTTTGGCGACACCTGGCTGCAGCGCCGCTACCTGCTTCAAAACGCCCAGGAGCAGGAGCCTGACGGCACGCTCGGCGCCTATGCCCCGATGACCGACGGCCAGTACATGCCGTACCTGGACGTCCAATTCTTCTGGCTCATGAGCTGGCGGGACTACCTGCTTTTCAGCGGCGACACAGCCACCACGCGCCAGCTCCTCCCTGCAGCCCGCAGGGTGATGGCACGGCTGGCGGAACTCGCGGACGTCGATGGGTTGCTCGTGGATCCTCCGTATCCCTATTGGATCGATCATGCGAACATCGATCGCCGCGGCGCAAACTTCTGCGTGAATGCGCTCAACGTGCTGACGCTTGATTCGGTTGCGCAGACACTCGACTGGCTCGGCGAACCGGGTGCCGCGGTTTTGCGGGAAAGAGCAGCGGCACTCCGCCAAACGCTGCACGACAGGTTTTGGAATGCACAATCCCGGCTCTTCGCCGATGCGCTCGTCGATGGCCGTCTCTCGTCTCGCCTTTCCGAACACGCCAACGCGCTCGCTGTCGCCGCGCACATTGCCGACGCCAATCAGACAGCGGCCATACTTCCGCGCCTGCTCGGCCCGGATCCCGCGGTCGTGCCCGCCACGCCGCTCTTCCTCTATTGGACTATGGCGGCATTCTGCGAAAAGAGCCGTGTGGATGACGCTCTCGCGATCCTGAAAGCCCGCTTTGCGCATCAGCTCACGGCACCCGGGAACAACGGCACGTTCTGGGAGGAATGGCATCTGGATCGGACTTGGCGCCGTGGCATTGAGGAGCGCGCGTCCCGTGCGGATGCCCAGGGCGAGTGCGGCATCTTTCCGCAGGCTCTCACGCGGTGGCTGGCCGGCCTCGATCCCGTTGCCCCTGGTCAGGCCGAGTTCTCCCTGCGCCGCCCGCCCGGAGCACTCAAGGACATTTCGGCGGTCTGGCCGACGCCACGCGGCGATCTCCACGTCGATTGGTCGTCAGAGGCGCTGACGGTCAACGTTCCCGCGGGCACAGCGGTGCTTCTGGATACGGTCAGCCTCAATGCCAGCTCCGGCTCGCTAACGGTGGACGGCACAAGGACAAATGCCGAGGCGGGCGTACTCCAATTGTCCCCGGGCCTTCACCACCTGCAATATACGTCCGTCACGGGCACCAGTCCGTAAACACCAGGCGCACCAGCGGATATACGGTCGGCGCCATCCTGCAATTCAGCCGAGCTGCTTCATCAGCAAGTCCAGGGTTCGATCCAGCGCACCCAGGTTTGCCCGGTGCCAGCGCCTTGCCGCCTCCGCCATTTCCGCCCGCCGGCTGACATCGCGGGCGAGTTTCTCAACGACCGTCAGCAGCTCCCGCCCATCCGCGACGACGCAAGCGGCCCCGGCTTCAACCAACTCGCGCGCAATGATCCGAAAATTGCTCATGACCGGACCGAAAACCAGCGGCTTTCCCATCGCCGCAGCCTCTATCGGAGTCTGCCCCTCGCCATGCGGTGGAAGGCTCTTTCCCACAAACACGAGATCGGCCACCGGGGTCAGGCGCCTGAGCTCCCCCGTTGTATCCGCCAAATGGATATCAACCTCGCCGCTGCAGGCTCCCATGGATCTCACGTGAAATGTGAAACCCGAGCGCTCCAGCTCAGGAATGATTTCGCCCCTGCGCTCCGCGTGACGCGGAACAAGCAGCAGCCGGCTCGCCACCCCGTTGTTGCGAAGGTGCCTCAAAGTTTCAATGAGCGCCTGCTCCTCACCCGGCCAGGTCGATGATCCAAGGAGAACAAAATCGCCATCTAAAAACCCCAGCGAGGAGCGAAGGTGTTCGAGCTGGTTCGAATCGACCTCGGGCACCGCCATGTCCAGCTTGAGGTTTCCAGTCGTTGTCACCTGGTCCGCCCGGAAACCCACGTCGATGAATCGCTTCCGGTCCTGATCCGAACTCGCAAGGATCCGGGCGACATCGCCAAAGAGCGCCCGCAACAGACCTTTCAACCGTCGCATCCGGCGGAAACTGCGGTCACTCAGTCGCGCATTGATCGAAACGATGGGCACATGCCTGCGCCGGGCCTGGGCAAAGTGCTCCGGCCACCATTCTCCCTCAGCCAGCACCGCAAGATCCGGATTCAGATTCCTCCACGCGCGCGCAGAAAACCACCAGGCGTCGATGGGAAAATATCCGATCAGCGCCGCAAACCTGTGATACCTTTCCTCCGCCAGTCGAAATCCCGTGCTCGTCGTGGTCGTGAGAACCACCTCGACGGATTGCTCGCCAGCCAGCCGTTCCAGGAGCGGCCCGATGGCGAGCAATTCCCCGACACTCACCGCCTGGATCCAAATGCGCCTGACGCCGGTCCGCCTAGGGGGACATCGTTCCAGTCTTCCGAATCGATCGCCAAAGTGCCGGCCATACCCGCCCCGCCTTCGCATGCGCCACAAGTAATATGGGGAGGCCAGCAGCAGCGCAGGCAGAAAGATAAGGCGGTAAAGCCAAAGCGTCATCGATTTTTCCCTGAAATGAGGACGCTACCTTTGCGCCCGGCTATCAGCCACGCCAGCCTTATCCCGCCCATCCAAACGTCTGCGCGACCAAGACCTGGTTGCGCACATGGGTTTTTTCCCACCGTATTTCGACTTGAGGCAGACCCGGATCAAATCAACCCTAGTCGCGTCTATGATCTACCTGCTCGGCGGCTCGGGATATGTCGGCAATGCCTATCAGCAACTGCTTTCGCGCAAGGGCATTCCCTTCCGAAACCTGCGTCGAAAGGACCTCGACTACGCAAACCCCTCCGCGCTGGCAGCCGCGCTGAAGACCGATCGCCCCGAGTTCGTGATCAATGCGGCAGGCTACACCGGAAAGCCGAATGTGGATGCGTGCGAATTGCACAAGGCCGACTGTCTTCAGGGCAATGCCGTCCTCCCGGGTGCGATCGCAGCCGCCTGCGCGGCTGCAGGGGTTCCGTGGGGTCACGTTTCCAGCGGATGCATTTACACGGGGTCCCGCGACGACGGCTCTCCTTTCACGGAAATCGATCCACCCAATTTCACGTTTCGGCAAAACAACTGCTCCTTCTACAGTGGAACCAAAGCCCTTGGTGAAGAAGTGCTCAACGGGCATCCCAATGTCTATGTATGGCGTCTGCGCATTCCGTTCGACCATATCGACAGCCCGCGCAACTACCTCACAAAACTGATCCGCTACAACCGGCTTCTCGAAGCAACCAACTCAATTTCGCAACTCCACGAATTCGTCGCCGCCACGTTCGCCTGTTGGGAAAAGCACGTTCCTTTCGGCACCTACAATGTCACCAATCCCGGCGAGGTCACCACGCGCGAGGTTGTCGACCTCATCCGCGGCAGCGGTGTCTGCACGAAAGACTTTCAGTTCTTCAAGGACGAGTCCGAGTTCATGCGAACGGCGGCAAAGACTCCCCGAAGCAACTGCACCATGTCCTCAGCCAAACTCGCCTCTGTCGGCATTCGCCTGACGGACGTTCGCGAGGCGATCTCGCGCGACCTGCGCAACTGGAAAGCGGCCGCCTGAATCGCTGCGATCCATCGACTTCCTTCATCTCATGAACATCCTTGTCACCGGAGGCTGCGGATTCATCGGCAGCAATTTCATCCGCCAGCGACTGATCGAGAAGGACGCAGGCCTCGCGCGTCTGGTTAATCTCGACGCACTGACCTATGCCGGAAATCCCGCCAACCTCGCCGACCTCGCCGGCGATCCGCGCTACGTCTTTGTCAAGGGTGACATCGGGGACGAAGCCCTGACCGCCAGGCTTCTCAAGGAGCATGCCATTGACGCGGTGCTGAACTTCGCGGCCGAAAGCCATGTCGACCGATCGATCGACTCACCGGAACCGTTCATCCAGACGAACGTGCTCGGAACGCTTCGCCTGTTGAACGCGACGCGCCGGTACTGGAGCGCACTGCCCGCTGCAAAGAAGCAGGCGTTTCGTTTTCTCCATGTATCCACCGACGAAGTCTACGGCACGCTCAAGGCCGGAGATGCTCCGTGGAATGAGCAATGTCCCTACGAACCCAACTCACCGTACGCGGCATCCAAGGCGGCCAGCGACCACCTGGTGAGGTCCTTTCAGCACACTTACCAACTGCCCACGCTCACGACAAACTGCTCGAACAATTACGGCCCCTATCATTTTCCCGAAAAGCTTATCCCCCTCATGATTCTCAACGCACTCGAGGGCAAGCAGCTCCCCGTGTACGGCGACGGACAGCAGATCCGCGACTGGCTGTATGTTGGGGACCACGCCTCCGCAATCTGGCTTGTTCTCAACAAGGGACGTGTCGGAGAAACCTACAATGTCGGCGGACTCAACGAGCGACCCAACCTGGAGATCGTGAAACGCATCTGCGCACTGCTCGACAAGCGGAGTCCGCTTCCGGATGGCAGGTCATATGCCGCGCAGATCGCCTTCGTTGCCGACCGACCGGGCCACGACAGGCGCTACGCCATCGACAGCACGAAAATCCGCACCGAACTGGGCTGGAAGCCCGCGGAGAATTTCGACACTGGCATCGAAAAAACCGTCGATTGGTACCTCGCGCATCGCGAATGGGCCGCGGACATCACACGCCGAAGCTACCAGCGCCAGCGTCTCGGCGTCGCTTCCTGAAATTTTCCCGTGAGCACCTTTTCCCCCTCCCCCTCCACCCGGCGGCGCGGCATCGTTCTCGCCGGCGGCTCCGGCACGCGGCTTTTTCCGCTGACCATCGCTGTATCCAAGCAGTTGATGCCGGTGTACGACAAGCCGATGGTCTACTATCCGATCTCCGTCCTGATGCTCGCCGGCATTCGGGAGATCCTGATCATCTCAACCCCGCAGGATCTTCCCTTGTTCAAGCGCCTTCTCGGGGACGGATCCCAGTTCGGCATCTCGCTCAGCTACGCCGAGCAGCCGAGTCCCGACGGCCTGGCCCAGGCCTTCATCATCGCGGCGGACGCAGGCTTTCTCGACGAGAAATCGCCCTCGGCTCTGGTGCTTGGTGACAATCTTTTCTACGGACACGATTTTCAGCGATCGGTGCAGGCGGCAACCGCGCGGGAGGATGGAGCCACCGTCTTCGGTTACCATGTCTCCAATCCGACGGCTTACGGCGTCGTTGAATTCGCTCCGGACGGCCGCGTCCTTTCGCTCGAGGAGAAGCCGGCTCACCCGAAATCCAATTTTGCGGTTCCGGGTCTGTATTTCTACGATCGCTCGGTGGTCGGACTCGCACGCTCGCTGAAGCCCTCCGCACGCGGTGAACTGGAGATCACCGACCTCAACCGCCGCTACCTCGAACAAAGCCGCCTCAAGGTCGAAATCATCGGGCGGGGCACCGCCTGGCTCGACACGGGCACGCATGACTCCCTTCTCGACGCCGCACAGTTTGTGCACGTCATCGAGAATCGCCAGGGGCTGAAGATTGCCTGTCTGGAGGAGATCGGCTGGCGTCAGGGGTGGCTGGACCGCACGGCCTTCGAGGCGCAGATCAAGCGCCTGGGAAAATCCAGTTACGGCGAGTACCTCCGCCGCCTGCTGGCCTGACGGCATGGCGCCACAGCCGATGCCCGCGATTCCATCGCAGTCGGCGACCCCGCAGGTTTCGTTCGTCGTCCCGCTGTACAACTGCCTGGCGTTGACACAGGCGATGCTTGCCAGCCTGCGCGCCACGATGCCTCTCGGACTGGCATGGGAGCTCATCTTCGTCGATGACAACAGCAGCGATGGCACGCCTCGCTGGCTCGAGTCGCTGCCCGATACGAATATCCGAGCTCTTCGAAAGAGCTGCAACCAGGGTTTCGCCAGTGCAGTAAACAACGGGGTCGCCATCGCTAGAGGAGCGATCGTCGTCATCCTGAACAATGATCTCGTTCTGACCGGCCATTGGCTCGAGCCGATGCTCGCCGTGCACAGCCGGCTGGGGCACCGTGCTGGCGTGATCGGCAACTGCCAGACTGCCGCCAGGGATGGCTCGCTGGATCACCTCGGCATTCGATTCAACCACAAGGGAAAGCCCGAGCACATTCGGGATCGGGCCGATGTTGCCTTGCTTTCCCGGCTGCGCGGATTTCAGCCCGTGCATGCCCTCACCGGCGCATGCTTCCTGTTGTCACGGGAACTCTGGGATGAACTGGGGGGATTCGACACGCGCTTCGTCAACGGATGCGAGGATGTCGACCTCTGCCTGCGCGCAGGTTCGGCCGGCAGAATCAACGCGGTCGCGCTCCGGAGCATCGTCAGGCATCACATAAGCAGCTCTCCGGGA
The DNA here is from genome assembly GCA_015075305.1 of Opitutaceae bacterium. Taxonomy (NCBI): domain Bacteria; kingdom Pseudomonadati; phylum Verrucomicrobiota; class Opitutia; order Opitutales; family Opitutaceae; species Opitutaceae bacterium. The sequence continues at coordinate 135,559 of JABTUS010000001.1, forward strand.
CGCAAACTCATGGATGAGCGAAACACCTTTCTTCTCACCCTCAAGTGGCGGGACACCCTGGCGATCCTGGCATCGCGCCACTGGTGCAGAGCCTACCTCTCTCGTGAATGGACACATCCGGGTGAACCGCACCATGCATGCGAGGCTGCAGCGGCTCTCGCCTATTCCCTGCACCTGATCCCGAACCCGCCCAGCGTCGCGCTGCGCGGAATGCTTCGCGCCATTGAGCTCGAACTGGACCGATGGCGCCAGCTGGACCTTCAGGAATAGATCGCGCCTCAGTGGGAAATCTTTTCGAGGTATTCAGCAACCTCGGTGTTCTTGTACTCGCGCGCAATGTCCAGCGCCGTCACGCCTGGCTTCGAGCGGATTGATGGATTCGTCCCGTGCTCAAGGAGCAGCTTCACGAGAGCGACACTCCCGCTCGCAGCCGCTTCATGCAGCGGAGTTCCGCCGAGCTCACTGAGGATGTTGGGATCCGTTGGTGCATCCAGAAGCAGGCGAGCTATCTCGATCTGGTTCTTTGCCGCCGCATGATGCAAGGGCGTCCATCCGCGCCGGTCGCGCACCGTTGGATCCGCTCCCGCCTTCAAGAGCAGAGAGACTATTCCGGCATCGCCGCGCTCAACCGCCAGATGCAGCGGGGAACGTCCCGACGAGTCCGGCTTACGCGGATCGGCGCCGGCCGCCAGCAGAATGGCAGCCACATCCGGCTTCCGGCGAAGGATCGCCTGATGAATCGGATTCAAGCGCGCTCCCGCCGCCCCCAATGCGCGTTTGGGGTCCGCTGCAATGTGACGCCTGACGTCGTCAACATCGCCATGGGCGATGGCCTCGTCGATCGTTGAAAAAATCGGCTCACGGGGTGCTGGTGAAGCGACTCCTCCGCCGGGCACCTCAATGCCGCAGCACCAGACGAGCCCGTTCAGCACGAGGCGTCTGAAATCATCCTTGTACCAGTTTGCATGAAAATGCCCGCCTGTGAAACCGAAGCCCCGGGTGCCCTGCCCGGACAGAAAAGTCCACGCCAGCAGTTGCGGTACTTGCCGTTCCAAGTCCAGCCTCACGGCTGCGTTTCCCGAACGCGGACCATCCTGCCCAAGCGAGTCCATCGGCGGCACAGCACTCAGGAGCGCCCGCGGCCGAGTGGCCCCCTCTCCCAGACGGAGATGGAAATACCATTCGTCCTCGACATTCAATTTTCCCACGCCCCGCGCGGCAGGATGCGTTGCATCCGGAGACTCGTGCAGGGTCCAGATAGGATTCACCGACCAGCCGACATCGAAGCGAGCCCCGATGGCATCGAGTAGCAACGCGCGCAAATCCGGATCATCCTCCGAAGGCTCCAGCGCAAAATGAAGCACGGCGAGCGCCCTGCCCTGCTCCATCCGTGTGCGAAGCCATGCGCCGTGGCCGCTCGCCACGTGCTTCTCCAGTCCGTCCGAATAGAGGACGATCAGATCCGCCTGCTCGAGCGCGGCCTGGTCAGCGGGCCAGCCCAGTGAAACCGCAGCAGACACAGGAAGGCCGCTCGCGTTCAGCGCATCGGCGAGCAGCCGGGAGCCTGCGGGAAACTCGTGCGCCCCGGGCGCATGACTCTTCGCGCCTGCGATGAACAAGACATGCTTCGGGGGTTCCGCAGCCTCCAGAGTTGGCGCGGTCACACAGGCCAGGCCAGCGACGAGCCCAATGGCGAAAAATCCGAATACGCGCATTGGCGGTTGGCCCCAATCTCTGCGTTCGCGCTCAGGACAGCGTGAAGGCTGGCAGTTTCACGATCTTTCCCCCTGCAAGGGCCGACTCGTGGGCGCAGAGTCCCACACAGGTCCAGTTTGCGGACTTGACGGCGTTGGGATACGGATCCCGGCCTTCGACAAGAGCCGTCAGGAATTCGTGTGCCAGGTGCGGATGCGAACCGCCGTGTCCGGCTCCCTGCGTAAAGCTCAGATGGGTTTTCTTTCCGAGATCATAGACTCCCTTCGTCGTGAATTTCCGGATGCCTGCAGGCAGACGCTTCGCATAGTCCGGAACCTTGATCTTCTTCGGTATCTTGTGTTCCGGCCGCTTTGCCGTGTGCAGGACATGCGGCTCGTGCTCAATCAGCGTCCATTCGAAGGACTGCTTTGAACCGTAGACATCGATGCTCTCACGATACTGGCGGGCTGTGTCGAAAAGCGAACGGATGATCCGGGCGGTGAGATCGGAATCCTTGAATTTCACGTGAGCCGTCTCGACAGCGAACGGGGAGTTGTAGTGCTTGATCAATTCCGGGCGTATCGTGCCAGAACCAAAACACGACACATACTCCGCCTGCGCATCCGTAAGCGCCAGCATCGGTCCGACGCAGTGCGTCGCATACCACATCGGCGGCAGCCCAGGCCAGTAGTTGGGCCACCCGTCCATGTCCTGCTGGTGACTCGCCTGCAGGAACTGGATCCTGCCCAGGTCCCCGCGCTCATACTTTTCCTTGATGAACAGAAATTCCCGGGCGTACACCACCGTCTCCATCATCATGTAGCGCAGTCCGGTCTTCCGGCAAAGATCCACGATCTTCCGGCAGTCGGCGATGGAGGTCGCCATGGGCACCGTGCAGGCCACGTGTTTGCCCGCCTTCAGCGCCTTCAGGGTCTGCGCCGCATGGTCAGGGATCGGGGTGTTGATGTGCACGGCCTCAATCTCCGGATCCTTCAGCATCTCGTCGTAGTCCGAGTACCCCTTGCCGATGCCGAAGGCGGCTTGAATCGAGCCGAGCTTGTTCGGGTCGCGCTGGCACACCGCAACGAGGTTTGCATGGGGATGCGCCTGATAAATGGGTATGAACTCGGCTCCAAACCCGAGGCCGACAATGGCAATGTTGATTTTCTTGGACATGAGGAATTCAGGATGATTGCGCGGGCGTTCTTTCGGCGGACCGATAAACCCGCGATGAGCCCAAAATCGATAGTATTTACTGCCCGTTGGCAAGTTGCCCGATCGCGTGAGTCCTGCCTGTGTCGCGCTCCTTGGATTGACGGCCCTGTGAAAATGAACAACCTGCCTGCTATCCGCGTCCGAGCCCTGCATTCCCCGGCACCGACCTGCCAGCCCGTCAACGAAATCGAGAATCGGAAAATCACCATGACTACGCTCGCCTCTCCCCTCAATCGACGTGAGTTCCTCAAGATTTCGAGCCTGACCGGAGGCGGTCTCTTGCTCGGCACGTATCTGCAGTTCACAGACGAGGCAGCCGGCGACCCCAGCGCTGCAGTCGTGAAAGGTTCATCCGGAGACGGCGCGGCCCTCAACGCCTTCGTGCGCATCGCAACCGACGGCTCGATCTTCATCGCCGCGCATTCACCGGAGGGCGGTCAGGGCGTGCGCACCTCCCTTCCCATGCTCGTGGCCGAGGAACTGGAGGCCGATTGGAAGAACATCACGGTCGAGCTTGTTCCCCTGGATCCCATCTACGGCACACAGGTTGCGGGAGGAAGCATGGTGACTCCACGCAACTACACGCCGCTCCGGCAGGTCGGCGCGTCCGCACGGATCATGCTGATCCAGGCAGCGGCCAACCGCTGGTCCGTGCCAGCCAGTGAGTGTCACGCCTCTTCAGCGCGTGTTCACCATGCCTCCACCGGCAGGTCCCTGGGCTACGGCGAACTCGCGGATGCCGCATCCCGGCTGGCTGTGCCGGACGCAAAGTCCATCCGCCTGAAGGACCCGAAGGATTTCAAGATCATCGGCCAGAGAATCAGTGGCGTCGACAATCCCGCCATCGTTACCGGCAAACCTCTTTTCGGCATCGATCAGGTGCTGCCGGGAATGCTGTTCGCCACTTACGAAAAATGTCCGGTGTTTGGCGGAAAAGTCATCGACGCCAACCTTGCCGAAATCAAGGCGTTGCCGGGCGTCAAGGATGCCTTTGTCATCGAGGGCACCCAGAACCTGAATGGACTTCTCCCGGGAGTGGCAATCCTCGCCAACTCGACTTGGGCGGCCATGAGCGCACGGCGCCACCTCCGAGTGAAATGGAACGAGGGCCCGCATGCCAACGACAGTTGGGATTCGTACCTTGCGACTGCGGAGGGACTCGCGGCAAAGAAGGGTGAAAACCTGCTTCGTGACGACGGGGACGTTTCCGCCGCCCTACGGAAATCCACGCGGACTGTCGAAGCCCGGTATGTCTATCCCTTTGTCTACCACGCCAACTTCGAACCGCAGAATTGCACCGCTCACTTCAAGGACGGCGTGATGGAACTCTGGGCACCGACACAGCGCCCGGCCGGAGGGCAGGACTTGATCAGCTCGGTTCTCAATATCCCCAAGGACCGCATCAAGGTGAACATCACCCGCATTGGCGGCGGATTCGGTCGCCGCCTGAGCAGCGACTTCATGGTCGAGGCGGCTGCCATCGCCCAGCGTGTCGATGCGCCGGTCAAGCTCACGTGGTCGCGTGAGGACGACATTCACCATGACCATTTCCGGCCGGGCGGCATGCACTACCTCAAGGGCGGCGTGGATGCCGCAGGCAACATCATCGCATGGCAGGATCACTTTATCACCTTCGGCAACAGGAAGGGCGGAAATCCGGGTGCAGGCGGCAGCCTGTCTCCCGATGAATTTCCCGCCCGTTTTCTCCCGAACTACAGGACCGAGCAGTCCATGATCGTGACCCACATCCCGATGGGCCCCTGGCGCGCACCGGGAAGCTGCGTGTTTTCTTGGGTCATCCAAAGCTTCATCGATGAACTCGCCGCAGCCGCCGGACGCGACCCCTTGGAGGTTCGTCTCTCCTTGTTGAAGGACCGCGGCATGGTCACCACGCCCGGAGAGCGCCCCAACGGATTCGACGCCGCCCGCATGCAAGGCGTCGTGAAACTGGCGGCGGAAAAGGCCGGCTGGGGCCGAAAGCTGCCTCGTGGCCAGGGACAGGGCATCGCTTTCCATTTCAGCCACCGCGGCTACTTCGCCAACGTTGCCGAGGTGAACGTGTCCCGGGACGGCGTCCTCAAGGTCGAGCGTGTTGTCGTGGCCGGCGATGTCGGATCACAGATTGTCAATCCCAGCGGTGCCGAGAATCAGGTCGCGGGGGCAATTGTCGACGGCCTGAGCGCGGCCGCACTCCAGGAAATCAACATCGCCCAGGGTCGGGTCGTGAACGGAAACTTCAATGACTACCACCTGCTGCGCATTGCCGATGCCCCGCACGTCGAAGTCCATTTCAATCTGACTGACAATTCCCCCACGGGCCTCGGAGAACCAGCGCTTCCTCCCCTCGCACCGGCGGTTGCGAACGCCATCTTTGCCGCGACGGGCAAACGGATTCGCACGCTGCCATTCTCCAAAACCGATCTCAGTTGGAGCTGAAAAGCCAAGCGGCCTTTCTCGCGCCCTTTCGGAGCCGCTCCCGCGTTACTCGAGCGCAAACTCCGTCTGGTCCGTGATTCTCCGCATTCCCAGAAACCGTCCGTACCGATCGATCCAATCGTCCAACTTCTCCAGATAGTAGTCGGGGTCGTAGGGGTGTTCATTCGCATCGTACAATGACACCGGACGCGCACGCTGCCAGTCGCTGCTGATGCCTTTTCGCTTCATCGTGATGTAGTACGTGACGCGGTCGCCGAGCTTCGGGCGGGACGGCAGGAGAAGCGCAGCCTCGGCGCTCGCCCTCCTTGGCTTGCCACCTCCCGCAACGAATTTTTCATACGCATCGACGCCCATGCCGAGGTTTTCCGTCCTCGCAAGCTGCTCGACCCGCAGGCTTCGATTCGCAATCTGCAGCCGCAGCCGCCCGATGGTTTCCGCGGGAGTCGGAACATCCAGTCCAAGCACGTTTTGAATCATCTGTTCGGTGAGGGACCTCAGGTAGGGCTCGATGCCACGCGACCGCAAGGCGCTGCCGCGGAACGTGACATCGCCGCCATCGCGCAAGGCGTAGTTCTTTGCCTTGTAGCAGAACATCGCGTCATAACGCCCGTCAAACTCCAGTTCGATGCCGTCCGGCAGGATCCTGGCCACAGCTGCGAGCAGATTCTCGGGCGCATCATGGAAACGCTTCGAGGAAAGATAAATTCCGTCGGTATCCGCCTCGAGTATGACGCAATCGTGCTTTCGAAACTCTTCGATCAATTGTTGAAGCAGTTCGCGTCCGCGCCTCGTCACCTCGGCCGCGAGCTCCCCGTCGCCAAAACGCGCGCCTGAAAATCCGAGATACCCATAGAACGAATTGATCAGCACCTTGAAGTTCGCCTGCCTGGCGTGCGCCTCCGCCCGTTCCTCCGACGTCGGTGCGCTCCTGGCCAGTTGCTTGTAGCGCAGCCGATAGGCCCGGAGGCTTGTGAGCAGCGGAATGAACACGCCAAGCGTGTCGGATTTCGGGTTTCGACCGATGCTCAGAAGCAGGCTCGGATAAAGGGAGGCGACATCGAAATGAAGCACATGGTGAAACACTCCCTCCTGGAAACTCCGGGTGAATCCGCCTTCAAACGGCTTTATTTCGGGAGGCGCAGGACAGGATTCGCGCGCCTTGAGATATTCTTCGAGAAACAGCAGGTCGATCTTTGTCGTCGTTCCCCGCAGCATCGTTTCCTGAAACAAAATTGGAAACGTCCTTGCCTGCTCGAAATAGGTCGGCAGCAGTCGATCGACAATTCCGCGCGTCTCCCGCAGATCATCCGCCAGGTAGGCCAGGAAACGCTCACGGTCGTTAAGGTAGGCACCTTGAATTGCACCAGCATCGAGATAGGTCCGCTTCCCCGTCGCCTCTGCGTCCGCAGGCGTTATGCCGAACGCCACGGCCACGTCCTTGAGTCCAAAGGACGTCAGCTCACGCGCGCCAATGTCAAAAAGCTGAACCAGCAGGTAGGAATCCACCACGGTCCGACCGGGAATGTCGCAGCGCGGAAAATCAATCCAGCGTTCAGCCACTTTCAAGCGACCGCCGCGCCAGCCGGCCTTTTGTCCAAAGCGTCCCCAGTCGCAGGGCACCTTCAGTTTCCGACATCGAACCCGCAGATAATCGAGGTCGAATCTGAAAATATTGTGTCCCTCGATGGTGTCGGGATCCTCCTCCGCCAGGACTCGGTTGAACTGCTCAAGAAGCTCCTTCTCGGCGGCGTTGCTCATCTCGGCGAGCACGAGGGTGCGGTCAACCGAACCGAACTTCAGGCCGATCGCAAGCACGCGATCCCCGGCCCGCGACGCGTTGCTGAAGGAGCCATCCACGGAACCGGTCTCAATGTCGAGCTGACACCGTCGCAGACGCGAAAACGGCATCTCCGCAAACAGGCGTTGCTGCGTCTGCAGCAGGTATTGCGACTCCATCGGCCGGATCGCGTCGACCACGAGATTCGACGCATTCGCGCGCATCATCCATTCCTCGTACGCCCCGGTCGTCTCCGCCTGCACGAGAACAGGAAAGGCGGCGTCACCGCCCAATCGCGTTTGCGCGACCCCTGACGGAAGATCCCCTGTCACCAGTCCGCTTGCCCAGGCAAATGGCCGGACCCGCTCCACGCGTTCGACACGGCCTCCGACGTCCGTCGCCAGCGAAAGATGCACGGCGCCGTCGTCCGCGACCCAGAGACCACACAGCGTATCCATGGTTCACACACTGCCGCGACGCCGGCTCGACGCAATCGCTGCGGACATCCGCAACGCCTTGCACCCCATCCTCATCACATGGCGCCCTTTGAAATCCCCCTCTCCCCCACGATGAGGGGGGAACGCGGATCAGAACGGCTTCGCGTAGACCATGACGATGGCAATGGTCGCAAGCGCAAGTGCCGCCCACATCAGCCCACCGCACTTTTCCCGCTTGCGAAAGGCGATGCCTGCGATCGCCGCCAATCCGAGCCAGGCGACGAGCTTGACGATCACCCATCCACCCGAAAACCCATACATTCCCTGCCACATGCGAACTCCCGTGGCCAGAATCAGCAGGTTGGCAATGCCGGTCCAGATCATCACCTTTTTCCGCGAGGAGTCGGGGGCCGCGAACGCAAGAAACGTGAAGGCGATCAGGATGATCGCGCTGAGCACGTGGATGATATGGAGCGCGATGGATTCGTTTGGATTCATGGAAAAGAAAGAGACACCCCGCTTGTGCCGTATGCCCAAAGGCTCAGGACCTTTTTAAGCTAAGGTGGGCGCCTCACGCCGGTTTATTGCTGTCCGGTTTACGGCCTAGCAGCCACCGGCGTTTTGGTGGCTCCCGATATGATTCAAAGGCAAAGAGCGTGTATTGAAAGCACCTCGAACACAGCAGGGTGTCGTCCTTCATGCTGCAGCCGAATTCGCGCTCGTCAAATGCGAAGGCGTGCCAAAGGAATGTTTCGCGCTACATTCACCGCTCAACTTTCCAGTATGGAGGAATCGAGGTGCTGAATGATGAGCTCCTGGATGGTCGCCAGAAAGAGGTAGCACATGAATGCCTTGCGCGAGGGCTCAAGCAGCGCCTCCACCTCCACATCGCCGCTCTCCAGCAGATCCTCCTCGAGTCCGGTCAGGTGACGCGTGCGAAGCCACAGGCGCACCGCGGCACAGGCCCGGCCGATCGGCTCCGCATTCTCGCGATCGAAGGCGATCACCCCGCTCGAAAAGAACTCGCTGTCAAAAAGGGCGAGCAGCCGCTCCACCTCGGCATTCTGCGCCGCCAGCAGATCCCTCCTCCACTCCGCCCTGAAGTCCGGCTCGATGTCCGAAAAGATGTTGGGCGCGGCAAGATGGTCAACGAGCGAGACGCTCGCCGCCTTGATCACATCCAGCAGGGGTGCCACAACCTCAAGGCTCAGCCTGACCTCAATGCGTTTCATCCGATTCCAGAACAGCCGTAAGATGCCACCCGTGCAAGATGAACGCGTAATGCTCGGCGCGTTCGCGTTCGCCGCTCCACACGACCGACCGCCCCTTCTCGTGAACCTCCATCATGTGTTTGCGCGCAGTCGTCTCGTCGAAACCAAACACCTTCTTGAACACGAGCACCACGTACGACATGAGGTTTACGGGATCATTCAGCACAACCACATTCCAGCGTCCCTCCAGCTCGGTTTCCACCTGCGGGCGGGACTCGGTCAGCGTGCGGGTCTTGAAGACAGGCCTCATGCGATACAACGGCGGATCACGGCATGAGAATCATCCGCGTGACCCGGCGGAAAGCTCTCGAATCATCGCGGCAAGCCGTTCGGGGGCCTCCGCCAGGGGAACCTTGAGCGATTCCTTGGACGATCGCGGCTTCATTTCAACAACCCCTTCCTTGAGTCCCTTCCCGCCGATAGTCACGCGAAGCGGAATTCCAATCAGATCCGCGTCCTTGAACTTCACTCCCGGCCGTTCATTGCGATCGTCGATCAACACCTCCGCGCCATGGCGCTCCGCCTCCCCGGCAAGCGTGCGGGCGAGGTCCATCGCCTCGGTCACCTGTGGATCCAGCACGCACACAAGCACGTGGAACGGCGCCACCTGCCAGGGCCAGACTATGCCGTCGGCGTCGTGGCTCTGCTCGATGACCGCCTGAAGCGTGCGGCTGATGCCGATCCCATAGCAGCCCATCACCATGGGGTGAGTCTGCTTCTGGTCATCCATGTAGGTCGCTCCGTATTTCTCCGAATACTTCGTGCCCAGCTTGAAGATGTGCCCCACCTCGATTCCGCGGCGGCTCTTCAGCGGCAGTCCGGACTTTGGACAGGGCTCGCCGGCGCTAACCTTTCGGAAATCCCCAAAGCGTCCGATCGCAAGATCGCGCTTCACGTTCACATTGCGAAGATGCACGCCGTCCCTGTTGGCTCCGGTCACTCCATTGCCAATCAGCCTGACCGCGTGGTCCGCAAAGACGCCTGCGAGAGCGTCGGGATTGGCAATCGTGCCGCGCACCGCGCCGAGGCTTCCCGGACTGGCTCCCATCACAGGCAGGATTTCGTCGGGCGTTGCGGGGCGGAACAATCCAAAGCCAAGCTGTCCGAGCTTGGCTTCCTCCAGTTCATCGTTGCCGCGCAGGATCACGACAAACGGCTTCCCGTCTCCAATGTAGACAAGCGTCTTGAACTGCCGGTCGGCGGAAACTGAATACGGTGCTTCGGCAAGAGCCGCGATTGTCACGACCCCGGGGGTGTCGAACGGCTCGATTCCGCCGGCCGGCGGTGCATCCGCAAAGTCGGCGGGAATCAACGCGCTTGTCGCCTTCTCCCGGTTCGCCGCATAGCCGCTTTCCTCGCAATAGATGATGTCGTCGTCGCCCACCTCCGCGGGAACCATGAACTCATGGGAGAAACTTCCGCCCATCACGCCGGTGTCGGCTTCGACCGCAATGGCGAGGATGCCCAGACGCCGGAAGTACGCCTCATAGGCCGCCTTCATTCCGAAATAGCTCTTCACGGCCGCATCGTCATTCACGTCGAAGGAGTACGCGTCCATCATCACAAACTCACGCGCGCGCATCAATCCATAGCGCGGACGGATCTCGTTTCGGAACTTCGTCGCAATCTGATAAAAATTCTTCGGCAGGTCCCGATAACTCGTGATCTCGGCCTTCACCAGCGGAGTGATCACCTCCTCATGCGTGGGACCAAGGACAAACTCCGGCTCGCGCGGGCCGCGCTTCCCGTCGCCCGCGCTGTCCACCCGGAACATGATTTCCCGCGCCGCCGCCCAGCGCGGCCCCTCCTGCCAGTTCTCCACGGGATGCACGTGAGGCATCCACAGCTCAATCGCCGACGCCGCGTTCATCTCCTCGCGACAGATCTGCGTCAGCTTCTGCATGACGCGGAGACCCAGGGGCATGAAGGTGTAAAGCCCTCCACTCAGCTTGCGCACCAAACCGGCGCGAACCAGCAGCTTGTGCGACGCGATTTCCGCGTCGGCGGGGCTTTCCTTGAGCGTGGGAATGAAAAAGCGGGACCAGAATGTCATGAAACGAAGCAACGAAACGGCTGCCCCTTCCGGGAGCAAATGTTAAGTGGCGCCCCTTTGCCCGACCCCGCCCGCGCAAAGAGGATTGCGGCATGCCGTCGCAACTGCGTGGATCCTCGCCCATGTCCGCCCGTCCAGCCCCCAAGCCCTGGCCAATGCGCTGGATCGTCCTCGCGATCCTGCTGACGCTCGTTCCCTACACTTGGATCTCCCTCCACTATCGAAAGCAGGCAAAGCCGTTCGAACCCTACAACGACCTGAAGCAGCGTGCCAACGTTCATCGACTGCTGGCAGCCGGCTTCAATCGTATTCCTCTCTCCGCCGACCGGCCGGCCGATGCCCCGCTGGCATCCCCTGCAGCCCAGGCCAGCCCAATGCCCGCTCCAGCGGGAATTCCCACAGTGCTGAAGGATGCACTCGTGGACGTGCCCAATCTTCCCGATGCAATCCTCTCCGCCAAGGCCGCGGCATCAGCGAGCACTCTCCTGCCCTATGTCATGGAACTGGAGTGCAGCCTTTCCGACCTGAACCTCGGACTCGCCTCATCCTACCTCTATCTCAAGGGCAACGACCTCTGCATTCTGACCGATTTCGAAACGTTTGCCGGCGACCTCCGTTCGCGTTCGCGAAATCTCGCGCTCCGTCTCACGGCTCCTGCCGGCTCAATTCCTGTCGGTGACTACCGCGTAATCGCTTCCGGCGCCCGAGAGTCCGTTCAATGGCGTTTGACTGTTAAGTAGCTGCTTCCAAGGGAGAAACCGACCTCAATCATTGCGGGAAAAATCCCTGGTGTTTTCAGGCATACTCACCTGCGAGACGTTTTCTTTCAGCCCCGGGCTCGGGTGACGATTTCACCCTCTGCATGGCGCAGCTATGGGGACTTCCTTTCGACACACGCGATTTATGTGCGCGCAGCGTGTACCAAGGATCGACCCTTCTGATCATCTGGCAAACGGCAATGGTTCCGCTGTGTGCAAGCGAGGCTTCCGGCGAACGGATTGAACCGATGCCGCCGGCCGGCCCGGCTTTCTTCCTGTTCCATTTCGACCTGCATTCCCTCCCGCTTTGGATCGCCCTGCTGGCCGCGATCGCCGCCTGGATCTGGGAGCGCCGGATGGTCGCGCGCCTGCGTCAGAAATCCAGCGAACTGTTCGAAAGCCGGCAGGACATGACACTCGTGCTCGAGGCAAGCCAGGACGGATTCTGGGACTACACGATCGCCACGGGCCGCATGGAGCGCAGCGAGCGATGGCACGAGATGCTCGGCTACTCCGAAGCGGACAACATCACCACCGAGGACGCGTTTCTCGCCCTCGTGCACCCGGACGATCTTGTCCGGATCAGGGAGCGCTTCGATGCGATGCGCCAGCCGGGGTGCACCATGTATTGGAAATTTGAATACCGCTTGCGCGACAAGCTGGGCATGTGGCGCTGGATGTTGGACCGCGCAAAGATCGTCAGCCGCGACAGTCAGGGGTTCGCGCTGCGCATCGTGGGAACCGGAAGCGACATCACCGAGAGAAAGCGGACGGAAAGCGACCTGAAGCGGAGCCAGACGCTCTTTCGGCAAAGCCAGGAAGTGTCCGGAGTCGGCGGGTGGGAGCTCGATGTCATCCACCAGACGCTGTTCTGGACGCATGAAGCCTTCCGCATCCATGACCTTGATCCAACCGGACCGTATCCGACGGTCGAGGAGGCCCTGGGCTTCTTCACCACCAAGAGTCAGTCTGCGCTTCGCACCGCGATGGCACGCGCGATTGAATCCGGTTCGTCATTTGACCTCGAACTCCAGCTGCAGACGGCAAGGGGACGCACCCGCTGGGTGAGGTCGATCGGCCGAACCGAACCGGATGCCAGTGGAAGGATCATCCGCGTTTACGGTTCATTTCAGGACATCACCGCGCGCAAGGAGGAGGAACAGTCTCAGTCCGAGTTTCAAGGCAAGCTGCTGGAGACGCAGAAACTCGAAAGCCTCGGTGTGCTGGCCGGCGGTGTCGCCCATGACTTCAACAACATCCTGACCGCGATACTTGCAAACGCCCAGTTGTGCCGGCACATGACGAGCGAGGGCTCCGAAATGGACAAGCATCTGGCGGCGATCGAAAAAGCATCATTTCGCGCGTCCGACCTCTGTCACCAACTGCTGGCATACGCCGGGCGAAGCCCCGTCACCCGACAGCAGAGCGATCTGGGAAGGCTGGTCCAGGAAACCACTCAGCTGCTCGAACTCTCGATCGGCAAACTCGCGCAGCTTGAATTGGACCTCTCTCCGCATCCTTCCATCGTCGAGGTGGATCACACGCAGTTGAGCCAGATCATGATGAATCTCGTGATCAACGCGTCGGAGTCCCTGCCGGCCCACGGTGGCATCATACGCGTCAGAACCGGCTGCACATGGCTGACCACCGACATGCTTTCCCGCGCATGCATCGGTCAGAACCTGCCCGCCGGTCAGTTCGCCTTTCTTGAAGTCTCTGACACCGGCTGCGGCATGAGCGAGGAGACGCTCGCAAAGATTTTCGATCCCTTCTTCACGACGAAATTCACAGGCCGGGGACTTGGACTCGCAGCCGTCCTTGGAATCGTTCGCTCTCACGGTGGATGCTTCTTTGTGGAAAGCGTGTTGAACGAGGGATCCACGTTCCGGATGTGTCTGCCCCTGAAGGCATCGACCCAAGGGCCGGACTTCACCAACGCCGTCGCCGCGCCAAGCCTGTCCGCCCCGCGCCGGCAATCACTGCGGATCCTGCTCGTCGACGACGAACCCGACGTGCGCTCCGTCACAAGTCAGGTTCTCGAACTCGACGGATTCACCGTTCAAACAGCCTCCGATGGCATCGAGGCCGTCGAGGTGTTTCACCGCAACCCGGACGCATTCGACATTGTCATTCTTGATCTCACAATGCCTGGTCTCGATGGTGTCGGCGCCCTGCGACAGATTCGCCGGTTGAGGGCGGACATCCGCGTCATTCTGATGAGCGGCTATTCCGACCGCGAATCCAGCCTGGACGATTGCCTGAACGAGACGACCCTCTTCCTGCGCAAGCCATTCGCGCGGGAACATTTGCTGGAACGAATCAATCTCGTTTTCAGTGCGGGCGTCGATTCCAACTTTCGATTGACGCCAATGCCGGGAGCCACGTAGGTAAGCACCCTTAGTCCAGTTCCATTTCCTTGAAAGTTCTGTTCTTGCATGAAGCCAGCCCCCGATGGATTCGCCTGTTTTTGCAATCGCGAGTTGCCAACGGACATTTATCTCACACTGAATGAGGGCTGCAACTGACGCGAGTCAGTCAATAGGCGCGGTAGCCAAGTGGTAAGGCCGAGCTCTGCAAAAGCTCTATGCGACGGTTCGATTCCGTCCCGCGCCTCCAGACTCTCAACGCGAAAGGTCCGCCTGCACTAGGAGTGTGGTGGCAGCAGTTCGTCGAGTTCGGCGCGAGTCATGGACGGCAAGGCTCCATGACGGACATGCAGGACGTGGACGATGTCGCGCTGAATAGTGAAGATGATCCGGTAACGCCCCCGACGCTTGCCGTAGACCAGTTGGTATAGCTCGTGGCGGAAACGGCCATTTTCACGCGCAGGAGGGCAGCGACTGGGAAAGTGGGCCAAGGATAAGATCGCTGACTCGATTTGATCGAACCAGTTCTCAGCCCCCCTCGTGTGAGTGCGAGGCGATCCACCCGGTCGCTTCGTCGATGTCTCGAATGGCGCGCGTCTCGATGACGACGCGGTAGGTCATTTGGTCTTGAGGGCGTGCTTTTGGCGGAGATGTGAAAGCACCTTCTCGGCGGGCTGGCCTTCGCCCCGGTGCATGGAGGCGATGCCTTCGGCGGTTCCGATGCGGGCTTCCATGGCATCGAATTCCTCGAGCAGGGCCTGGTATGAGGCGGCGTCCTGGACCACGACCTCAGCCTTGCCGTTCAAGGTGAAAACAGCGGGATGGCGGTTTCGCTTCAGGCGTTGAATGTGCCGCTTGTGGTTGCGAAGGAAGTCAGTGAGGGGATGGATGTTTTCGGGGAGAAGAGTCCTGGCAGTCATCGGATTAAAGTATGCTTTATATTGAATCAAACTAGGCCATAGTCAAGGGCCAGCGGGAATTCTTTGAGATTGGCGCCTTTCATGCCGTCAGCTCGCTCACCAGGATCTTGAGTCCCGTTGAAGTGCGATGGGCTTGGATTGTCATCAGCGGAATCCACGATCCAGGCTTTGCCGCGACTCCCTCGGGATCATGGGTGACCGCACACTTGGCCTTTGCAAAGACCAAAAACCGGTCGTGAGCTCACGCGCAGGGAACCCTGCATGTCGTGTTTCATCAATGATTGCTTGATCCGCCAGCAGCGTAATGCATGGCCAGGGTTTTCAATGCCCGACTTGAGGAGGCGGATCTGAAGAAATTTGCCCGCAAGGCGAAACGTAAGGGCCTTTCCTAAACCGCATTCGCGGCCCTGCGGATGCCGACGCCCTGCCTCTTTCCCGATACTGCGCCGGGCTCATGCCCACGCAGCGGATGAATGCCCGGATGAACACGTCCGCCGTATGGTAGCCGACCTGCGGTGCAATCGCGTCCAGCTTGTCGTCCGTTTCATGAAGCAGGGACTGGGCACGCTGGATTCGCATGTACGTCACGTGCTCCATCGGCGTCCGACCCAGCTCGCGTCGGCAGATGCGGCGGAGATGCTCCCCGCTCATGCCGGCCTCTCCCGCCAGCGACGTTAGTTTCCAATCCTCCGCGATTCTGGCGGACACTTTCTCCCAGAGCGCCGAGGTGCGTGACTCCGCCCGCGCAGGCCGCGCCACACGGCGGTTCAATCCGTGAATCAGGCCGATCCAGTGATGGATCATCGCGGGATCCCGCTGGCCCTCCCACTCCGCTTTCAACCCCTCGACCGCCCTTCCGATTTCCCATGCCCCCTGCTCCAGCCGGAGCGGCGACCTCGCATTCACGAGCGGCTGGACGGAAACGGGCTCCTCATACCGCACCCATGCAAATGTCCATCGATGCCGCGTCACCGCATGAAACGCATTGAGCACGCGCGGCGGCGCCAGACAGAGCTGTCCCGGCCCCACCACCTGCCACCGTCCCTCAAGATGGATCCGCCCTTCCCCCACTAGGCAGGCCAGCAGGAAACTGCCGGACGGTGACAACCGCACGCGGCTGTACGGAGCGGCAACGGTGTCGAGCCCAAGCCATTCGATGCGATGCGTCGCGAGCTCCCCACACTGCCGGCGATCCAGGCTCCAGCGGCGGGTTCGCGGGCCGTCCACGGTCGTTTCCTTCCAGTCAGCGGTCATTTTTCAAGGTCAGGTGCAAAATCGTCGGTTGAATGTGTGACGCCCGGTCTTTTCCTTTCTCTCAAGGCGGCGCACCCTCAGGTGCTCATCGCTGCCCCGGCGCGTCAAGTCGACTCGCGACACGGCGGCAATTTCCATCGTCCCATCCCTCCACTCCTCCCACACATGCCCAATCCCTGGACCGGCAAAGGCAATCCCTACACGCGCGAAGAGGTTCGCGCCCGTCTCGACGCCGTGCTCGCGCGCAAGGAGGCGATCATCGCCGCCGGCGCTGGAACCGGCATCAGCGCCAAGTTCATCGAAAAGGGCGGCGCCGACCTGATCATCATCTACAACAGCGGGCGCTTCCGCATGATGGGGCACGGCTCCACCTGCGGCCTGATGGCCTACGGCGACGCCAATGCCATCGCCATGGAAATCGGCGAACACGAGGTCCTTCCCGTGGTCGAGGAAGTCCCGGTCATCTGCGGCGTGCACGCATCGGACCCGCGGCGGCGCATGTGGCACTGGCTGGGGCGGATCAAGGAAATGGGGTTCTCCGGCGTGAACAATTTTCCGACGCACACGATCGTCGATGGACACTTCCGCCAGGTGCTCGAGGAAACCGGCATGAGCGTGCGCAAGGAATACGAAATGGTCTCCCTCGCGCGCCGCATGGACCTCTTTTCCATCGTCTATGTCGCCACCCCGGAGGAGGCCGTTGAAATGGCGCGCGCAGGTGCGGACGCCATCATCGCGCACGTCGGCACGACCGTCGGCGGCAGCATCGGGGTCACAAACGCGGTTGCGAGCTGGGAGCACACGATCTCCATCACGCGGGACATCATCCGGGCCGCGCGCCAGGTGCGAAACGACATCTATTTCCTCTGCCACGGCGGCCCCATCAACACCCCGGCTGACGCCACCCGCGTGCTGGCGGGAACCGACTGCGTGGGTTTCGTGGGCGCCAGCAGTCTCGAACGCATGGGCGTCGAGGCCTCGCTCACCGAGCTGACGCGCACCTTCAAGGCCATCCCCGCCCCGGCGGTCGGGCGGCGCTGAACCACCCGCTCCGTCAAATGTCCCCCGCTGATCGCCATTTTATCCAGAAACTGGATACACCCCGTGAACCAAACGCCTGGACGGTGAACGAATGGCTGTGCCGCCCGGATCTGGTCGCCGCCGAAAAGCTGCTCCTGGTGCGCGCCAACATGGAGGGAATGTACTGCCACCCGTTCCACGTCCATCCCCACCGCGAGGAGATCATCTATGTCGTCAGCGGAAGGGCCGAGCAGTGGGTTGGACGGGAGCACCGCATCCTCGGTCCGGGTGAAATCGCGCACATTCCCCCGGGCACGGTGCATGCGACCTACAATCCCCACGCCGAACCGCTCGTTTTTCTCGCGATCCTGTCACCCGCGCACCTGCCCGACGAGCTGAACACCGCGCCCGACCCTTGCGACGTCTCCTCGGAAGAACCCTGGCTCTCGCTGCGAAAAGGCCTGGGGCTGCCCGCCTGCAAGCTGCGCACCTGACCATCCTCCATCGATCTCCCGCACTCCCACACCCATGGCCCGTTTCGTCTCCCTTCTTCTCGCATCCGTCCTCGCCTGCTCCGCCGTCATCGGATCCGCCGCAGAGTCACCCCTTCGCATCTTCATTCGTTCAGGACCCAAGACCCACGGGCCTGGCGCGCACGACTACCCGCGCTTCCTCAGGGAGTGGGTGCCGCTTCTGAACGATCGTGGCGCGCGCGCAACGGGCGGCGACGCCTTTCCCACCGCCTCGCAGCTTGCGGAAACCGATGTGCTGATCCTTCACGCCCAGGAGGCGGGCACAATAGCCGCCGCCGAGGACCGCGCCAATCTCGATCGATTCCTTGAACGCGGCGGCGGTCTTGTGGTGATCCATGCCGGCGTCGTCTCCAACGACCCCGACTGGTTCAAGTCCATCGTTGGAGGCTCCTGGCGCAACGGCACCACCCGCTGGCTCGAAGGGCCGATGAACCTCTACTTCGTCGACCGCCACGGGCCGATCACGCGCGACGTCTCCAACTGGGAGATGGACGACGAGATCTACTACGACCTCGAACTTTCTCCGGATGCGCATGTGCTCGCGACAGCCTACACCCCGAAGCCGGGAGCGAGCGACAACCCGAGGGTTCAACAGCGCGTCAGCGAGCTCACCGCGGGGGGCAAGAGGGTCAGCATCTACGACATCCAGCCGCAGATGTGGACCTACGAACGCAAACTCGAAGGCGGCGCAAAACCGTATCGGGCGTTCGTCTCCATTCCCGGACACTACTACGAGAATTTCAACCGCCCCAACTATCGCGCCATCCTCCTGCGCGGGATCGCCTGGGCCGGACAGCGCGCCAACGCTGACGAACTCTGCCATGCCGACGAACTCGGCGACGCCTTGCGCTACGTTGAAGGCGGTCCCACGCGTCCCGAAAAGGCGGCTTCAAAAATCGAGCTTCATCCCGATTTCAACCTGTCCCTGGTGGCCTCCGAACCACTCATCGACAAGGTGATGAATCTCGAATGGGACGAGAAGGGCCGGCTCTGGGTGTGTGAAACGCCCGAGTACCCCAATGGCCGCCGCACCGTCAACACCGCCGTCTGGAAGGACAGCGGTTCCCTCCATCCCGGAAAAACCCAGCGGGACCCCGAGGACCGCATTTCCATCCTCACGGACACCGATGGCGACGGTGTCATGGACAAGCGCCGGGTTTTCGCCGACAAACTGGAGCTCGTCACCAGCTTTGTCCTCCATCGCGACGGCGTCATCGCGTCCGCCGCGCCTGACATCTGGTTTCTCGAGGACACCGACTACGATGGCGTGGCCGACCGCCGCACGCGCCTCTACACGGGCCTTGGCACCTTCGATGCGCACGCCGTGCTCAACAATCTGCGCTGGGGGCTCGACGGATGGATCTACGCCACGCACGGCTACAGCCGGGGCGAGGTGAAGACCGGCGACGGCAGCCGTTCATTCGGCTTTATCGGAAGCGGCGTCGTCAGATTCAAGCCCGATGGCACGGCGTTCGAGCAGGTCAGCAGTCGCAGCGGAAACTGCTGGGGACTCGCCGCCACCTGGGACGGCCAGATATTCTGGACCCAGCCCACGTCGGGCACGGTCCTCTTCCACACCGTCCTCCCGGAAAGGATCCTCGCCATGGGACGAGTGCCCGGAACGCAGTCCGCCAAGGGCATGATCATCGGACAGAAAACCTACCCGGCCATGGCCTGGCCCGAGCAGGCCTACGTGCAGATCGATCTCGTGGGCCAGTTCACCGCCGCCGCCGGGTGCGCGATCTACGAGGGCGGCGCCTGGCCCGACAAGTGGAACTACAGCTACTTCACCACGGAGCCGACGCTCAACATCGTTCACCACGAGTTCCTCACCCCCGACGGTGTCAGCTACTCCAGCGCCAAGGAGAAGGGTCGCGAGGAGACCGAGTTCATTCGCAGCACGGACCTCTGGTTCAGGCCGATCGACACGCGCATCGGTCCCGATGGCGCGCTGTACGTGATCGATTTCTACAATCAAGCGGTCATCCACAACGACACGCGCGGCCCCACCCACGGCCCCACCAACGCCGCCGTCCGCCCCGATCGCGACCACTATTTCTCGCGCATCTGGCGCATCCAGCACAAGCAGGCGCGGACCCTCTCCCGGCCCGTCCTCGATCGCAATGACGTCGCGGGCCTGATGAGCGTCATCCGGAACCACCCCAATTCACAGGTGAAGAAAACCGCGTGGCGCCTCGCGCAGGAAACCCCCGCGGGAAGCTCCGCCATCGCCGCGCTGAACAAGCCCGTCGGCAGCCAGGCCGAAGCCGTTTATTCGAGCGCGCTCTCCGCCAGCACAAGTTCCGCCCGCAGGGAAATCCTTGCGGATTTTGTCCGCGCTTCGGACGCGTGGACTCAATCCGCGATCATCGCCGCGGCCACGCAGCACGCCGCGCCCTTCATCATCGATTGCTTCGCCGTCGCCAATCGCACTGGCCTGGACGTGCTGATCGCCGCCGTGGCACCCTCGCTGCGCGCTGATGAGATTGCGTCCGTCCTGAAGGCGGCCGCCGGCGCGGGCTCCTCCGATGCGCAGCCGCTGAGACTCGCGCTTCTGTCCGCCCTGGGGCAGTCTCCCAAACTCTCTCCCGAATCTAACCCAGCACTGCTCGCGAGCCTGCGGCATTTTCTCGAGGACGCCACCACCGCCGCCGCCGCGCTCCCGCTCGCCGCGCGTTGGGACACCAGGGGCGCGCTGGCAAAATCGCGCGACCGGGTGAGCGCCGCCTTGTTGAAGGCGCTCACAAACGCCGGCCAGTCGGACAAACAACGCTCCCAGGCTGCGGCAAGCCTGCTCTCAACGCCGCAGACCCAGCCCGGCGCGCTCTCGCGAATCCGCACGCTGCTCGAATCGGAGGCCGTTTCCGCACCGCTTCGCACGGGGCTCATTGATGCGTTGGGTTCCGTCCCCGGCGACTCCGCAGCCGCAACGCTCGTTGACGTCTATGCGAAGTCCCGTGCTCCCGAGGCCTTCGAGCAAATCCTGAAGCGTCCGGAATTTGCGATGGCTCTGCTCGCAGCAATGAAGTCGGGATCGGTTGATGCCAGCCTTCTTGGGCCCGGCAGCGTCGCGCGCCTGCGCCGGCATCCGAACTCCGAGGTCTCAAGGGATGCCACCCGTCTGCTCGCCACGCTGAGCCCTGAAATCAAGGAAAAGAACACCCTCATCGCCCGCCTCATTCCCGAGGTCGAGAAACCCGGTGATGCCGCCAAAGGTCGAGCGATTTTCACCGCCGCCTGCGCCGTCTGTCATGCTCACGGCGACATCGCCGGACGTTCCGTCGGCCCATCGCTCACCGGCATGGGCTCGCACGGTCCTGCCGAACTGCTCACCCACATCATAGACCCCAACCGAGAGGTTGATCCCAGTTACGCCCAGTGGGACATCACCACAAAGACGGGTGAGACCTACGTCGGCGTGATCGTTTCGGAAAACTCCCGCTCCATCACGCTTCGCAATCAGGCAAGCGACCACGAAATCAACCGGGGCGACATCAGCCATCGCGAGAACACCCACCGGTCCCTGATGCCCGAGGGATTCGAGGGCATCGGCGCCGAGGGGCTGCGCGATCTCCTCGCCTACATCTGCGGCACCGACCAGGCCTTTCGCGTGCTCGACTTGCGCGGCGTGTACACCGCCGACACCCGGCGGGGCATGTTCAAGAGCGAGGATCAGGTGGACGACGGCGTCACGCTGTCGCGCTTCGGCAATGTATCCATCGAAGGCATACCGTTTGCCGTGATCGACCCCGGAAAATCACCCAGCGGACGCAACCTCATAGCGCTCAAGGGTGGCACGAGACGCGACGACTTCTCGCAGCAGTATCCCCGTCGCGTGGAAATCCCCGTGGATGTCACGGCAGCGAGTCTCCACTTTCTCGGAGGAGTGGGTGGCAACGCATGGCCCGCCGGAGGCAGCGCCGCCCTCGGCATGCCGGTGCTGAAGGTCACGGTGAAATTCGCGGACGGCGGCGCGGAGGAGCACGTCCTCAGGAACGGTATCCATTTTTCGGATGCAGTTTCCAACGTCGACGTTCCCGGCAGCACGGACGCCGGCCCATTCACCCGCAGGGGACGGCTCCGCACCTTCGGCATCGGCCTCTCTAAACCGACTCGGCTCAAGGCGATCGTGCTGGAGAGTTATGACAACAACGTCGTCCCCTGCACAGTCGCCATCACCGCCGGCGCAGAACCCATCAAGCCGGCGCCTCAACAGTCCGCCGCATCGCTCCGACCTGAGCTCGCGGCAGTGGAGGTATTGATTCCCTCCACCGCGACGTGGACCGCTGGTCCCAAGGAAGGATGGAAAGGGGACGCGCCACTGCCGCCACTGACGCCCGTGAATTGGGAGCCAGGCAAGACACGCGTCCTGCTGATTGGCGGAGGAAGCTCGCATGACTTCACACGTTTCTTTGACAAGGCCGACGGCGCCACGCTGCGCTCCGCCGGCTTCACCACCCATTACACGGAGGATCGCGATCAGGCTGCGGAAACGCTCGCCAACGCCGACGTCGCGGTGATCAGCGTCAACCGGCGTTTCTTCGATTCTCCGGCCTACCGGCAGGCGCTCTGGCAGTTTGCCGATGCGGGAAAGGGGATCGTCATGCTTCACCCCGGAACCTGGTACGGGTATCCGCAATGGCCCGAATTGAATGCACGAATAGTCGGCGGCGGAGCGCGCGGGCACGACAAGATCGCGGCCTTTGCCGTCAACTCAATCCTGCCTGCGCATCCCGTGCTGGATGCCGTGCCCGCCTCATTTTCAGTGGTGGACGAACTCTACTATTTCAACGCGGAGGCGGACAAGATCCCCGCCGACACCGCGGCCATCACCGTCCTGGCGGAAACTTCGCCATCGGTGAAGTATGGACGCCCGCATCCCGCGGTCTGGATCACCACACACGATCATGCGCGTATTGTCGGCATCACCCTCGGGCACGATCAGCGCACCCACGACCACCCGGCCTTCAAACAGCTTCTCATCAACGCCGTGCGCTGGGCCTCGCAGAAGCCCTGACCCGTCCTCCTCCCCCATGCCGACCATCGCCGTCCTAGGCACGTTCGACACAAAGGGCGCGGAACTCCGATTCCTTGCCGGCGAGATTCAGCGCCACGGCCACACGGTCCTGACGATCGACGTGGCGACACTTCAACATGACGGCCCGCCAACGGACTTCGGATGCGAAGCAGTCGCACCGAGATCAGGGGTCGCGGACTGGCGGACGGTGCTGGCGCGCAAGGATCGCGGCGTCTCCATCGCGCTCATGGCCGAAGGAGCCGCGCGCCTGCTCGCTGAACTCGCCGCCTCGGGAAGCATTCAGGGAGCCATCTCCATGGGGGGAGGCGGAGGCACCGCGATCGGAAGCGCCGCGATGCGGCCCCTGCCGTTTGGGTTTCCCAGAATCATGGTGACCACGCTGGCGAGTGGAAACACCGCTCCCTATGTTGGCACCTCGGATCTCGTGCTCTTTCCGGCGATTGTCGACGTCGCCGGATTGAATCGCATCTCGCGCCTCACCTTTGAAAACGCCGCGGCAGCCATCTGCGGCATGGTCAGTGCGGCGGAGATCCGCCGCGGGGTGCCGCCCGAAGGGAAACCCCTTGTGGTCGCCAGCATGTTCGGCAACACCACCGCGTGCATCAACGAGGCGAAGAGCCTGATCGAGGCGGCCGGCTACGAGGTACTTGTCTTTCATGCAACAGGTACCGGCGGCAGAAACATGGAGACGCTGATTGCATCGGGACTCGTGTCCGGTGTGCTGGATCTCACCACAACGGAATGGGCGGACGAGCTTGTCGGCGGCATCCTGTCCGCAGGCCCGACCCGCCTGGATGCCGCGGCGAAACTCGGCGTGCCGACCATCCTCGCCCCCGGCTGCCTCGACATGGTGAACTTCGGCGAACGCCAGACGGTTCCCCCGCGCTTTGCAGGCCGCCTGTTCTACCAGCACAACCCTCAGGTTACCCTGATGCGCACATCCGTCACCGAATCTGCGGAACTCGGCCGAATCCTGGCGACCAAGGCGAATGCTCACGGCGGACCGGTCACCCTCTTTTTTCCCAAACGAGGACTCAGCGCCATCGGCGAAGCCGGACAATCCTTCCACGCCCCAGAAGCCGACGCCGCCCTTCTCGCAGCCATCCGCGAGCACCTCAACCCCGGCATTCCCCTCATCGAAATCGACGCCCCCATCAATGCCCCCACCTTCGCCCAAGCCTGCGCCCAATCGCTCCTCGATTCGATGACCAGAACCCAGCCCCACAAGTCTGCCCCCTCAACTTCAAAGTAGCTCATCCAACCAACCACCATCGCCGGAAAAAAAGCCCCAGCCCGGCGCAACTCCCCCCACCGTGGCACCGCCATGGGTTCACGAGTCAACCCACATCCCGAGCCCTGAAAGGAAGTGCCCCCGCATCTCCCGATCAACCCGCCCGGACTCCCACGTGGCACGGGCGTCCCGCCCGCGATGTTTTCGACACCATCAAAACTCCCCTACCGCCAAATCACACCGATCACGCGTCCATCGGACTCCGCACGCACGCTTGATCTGCTGCTGAAACGCGCTGTCGGAGAGGCAGTGCCGCCGACCAATTCTGGCGACGTAGGAGTAGATCGTGCGCTCAACACGCCCACGAGCCGCGCGTTCACCGACAAATTTGATTCGCAGCAAAGTCACTACCCCGCCAGATTGACCCTGCTGATGCCCCCGACCTTAGCTCAACTCCCCAGCCCCTCCCGCCGCTCCGCGGCTTCGTTCAACGATCGAAGGAAGAGGAATCTCGAACAACATGGTCATCCCATCACGCCGCAATTGATGCCTCTCGGCGCTGCAGTCTATGCTTTGTTGTTTTGCTTGCTGACTTCATTCTACGCTGGCCGAATTGCTGATAAAGGAGGCAGTCCTTACTGATTGTATGAACGAGCAAGAGACGGGAAGAAGGGGGATGGCAAGAAAGACGAGGATGGCGTTAGGGGGGGCGTGTTATCATGTGGTTAGCTGGGTCAACTCCCGTGGATGGATATTCAAGGAGGACGAAGCGAAGCAGTCGTTTGATGAGTGTCTGGCGGAGGCGGCGACCAGGTTCCTCTTCTCCCATCGCACGTTGTGGTTTCCAGTCCCTTTGGTATTGACCTATGGACTGACCCTTTTGCCTTGCCCCCAGGACTCCGACGTTGCACGGGCGTCCCTCCCCGAGTTGAGCTCGGAGATCGACCGGAGCCAAAGCCCTCTTCACTGCCTATCGGTCCTGCTGCCTTGCGATGCGCAAAATGCACTTCCGACTCTCTTGCGCCGTCCACTGCCTGTAACCAGTTCCGCGCAGTGGGCCCGCATCCTGGAAGCTTGGTTTGTCGCGCGGACGTCCGCAGCCGCCTGATTACTCATGTTCCGCAATCAGCAAGGACTAGGATGCGGCGCGGTTCTATTTCGTTCGCAGCGCCCGGTTTAAAATGCCCTCGATATTCTTTCGCGAAGCCTATGAAGCGGTCTGTAGCGACCCGCGCATCCTCCGGAAGCTCCGTGATGAACATTTTCAGGAGTTCAAACTTCTAGAAGAAGCCCTGAGTTGGCTGAAACCGGAAGCAAGATGCGATGCAATCCACGCCAACTGGCTCCTGGTGCTCGATACTCCGTTAAGCAACATGCTGCTCCAGGCAAGGAACCGGCTCATAAAACAGGGCGGTCTGGCGGCTAATTATCTCGCTGAGTTTGCGCAAAATGCCGACGACGCATTGGAGCGAACTCAAGGAGGAGAAGTGCGCATCTGGACCCGCTCGGATTGGCTTCTTGTCGCCAACAATGGACGCCGGTTTACGGGACTCGATCTGTTCGGTCTGTGTAGCTTCTTCTCCAATGGCGCGAAGCAGATCGAACCAGACAGCATCGGGAAATTCGGAGTGGGATTCAAGTCCTGCTACCGAATCGGTAGTGAGGTTTGGGTCAAAACTTGGGGCGACGGAGAAAGCTTCGGTTTCCGACTGCCTCTGTGTCGAAATGGGCTGCCCGAGTCCTACTATGATGTCGCCCGTTTTGAAAAACTGATCAGACTCCTCAAGCTGGCGGCACCACGAATGTCGCAGGATGAGCTAGGCTATTGCACGCCAGAGTTCTCACTGACGCCGCCCCCGGAGATTGCCGACCAGTTCCGTGAAGTAGAGCAGGCGTTTGAATCCAGTGGTTCGATTTTTGCCATCCGGCTGCATGCGGAGGGTCGGGCTTCATTGGCCGAGCGGCTGAAAGATCAAGCAAGCCAAGTGTATGAATTGTGTCCGCTGTTCCTCCGGAAACTGAGGATCACCAGGCTGGAGCTAACGTCCCTCAGGCTGATCCAGCATGAGGCCAAAACCACAGACTCGATTGTCGACTTTGTGACGGCTGAGCCGGTGACACTCGAGGCCCAGACTGCCGATGGTAGGAAATCCAACGCGAGGTTCTGGCGGTTGACTGAGGCCGCCACCAGCAATCCCTGGAAAATCGCGCTGCACGCCGACAGCAACTTTCTCCTGAGCGTCTCCACGCAGGCAGGGGAATTTCTCTCGCTCCGCGAAGGAGCGGCCTATGCGTTCTTTCCCCTCAGCACTGTAACGGCCAACTGGCCCTTTCGGCTGCACCTCCATCTCGATTGCCCGACGGACTTGAGTCGTAACAATTGGAGCCCTGAGAACCCGGAGGAAATCAGATCTAGAATCCGGGCAGCAGCGGCCGGTCTCTGTCAATGGCTGGAAGCAAATCCATCCAAGTGGCATGACGAGTGGGATCTTAGCGCGATCATCAAGGAGATCCCGCCGCGTCCGCTCCCGGGCGCCTTTGACCAGCAACCGGCTTGGTGGTTTTTCGATGAGCTGCAGTCGCAGGTGCAGAAGAGAGACCTGCTCCGATCATTAACGGGCCACTTTACTTCAGGAGGAAAAGCACGGGGTGTTCCGCTCTATCAAGACGCGGTTTACCTGGAAGGATGGAGGGAGCTGGGTCAACAGGCCCCGGAGCACTTTGCCTCTCGTCTTTGGTGCAACGAGAATTGTGTCAAGGTGTGGAACGTCCCTCAAGTGCAGTCGGATGACATCATCGAGCTCATCAAGGAGCTGATGTCTATCCAGGAAGGTGATATCCTGACGCGCGATCAAATGGCAATGTCACTCCTTAAGTGCGTTCTCGGGATCAATTTGGGGAGGCGCTCTTCCCTGGAGGAATGGCTCCGGCATATCCGAATCCCTTCCGCAGACTGCACCGTCATGGAGCTATTCGAACGCCCCGGCGGGGCCACTCTTTCGTCCGAGTGGCATCGTCTTTTCCAAACTCTGCACGCCGCGCTGAAGGATGCGGAGTCTGGCGAACGCGCCGTAGCAAAAAGTCAGCTAATCGATCGGCTCAAGCGGTTCTCACGGGCAGCGTTTAATCCTCCCTGGTCGGACGTCCCAACTCTTCTCCGCGACTACCTTTGGCCGGATAAGGGTGACGAATTCTGGGGCGGATCACGGGAAGCCTGTCCGGCCAACTTGGTTCGTCCTGTCGTGGCAATTTTGGAGGTCCGGAATGCAGCGCAGGACTTCCGACCAATTGCCGAAGTGTGGCTGGCCTCTTCTACGGCCCCAACGGCTTTTGAAGGCGCAGTTGCTAACGCTCACAGCAAGATGCGGCTAGAATACAAGACCGCCCTGACCAATTGGGGTTTGTTCGAAGAGTATGACCGCGTCCTGCAAGAGAGGCTTGCCCAAGATCTGCCAGCTGCTCTCGGCGCTTCGCTGAAGCAAGCTGTTGCCCACAACAGAGTGGGGGAGTGGATCGAGAAGCGCCTCGGTGAAAAGCAGCAAGCGGACAAAGATGGCCTTCAATGGGGGGCCTTGTTCGGTCAGGCGCTTAGCGCGTCTATTGTTGCATCGCTTGTCCCGGCATTGCGCGACCTCGGTCCGCGCCAAATTCTCAGCCGGAGCATTCCGGATGCCGTTCGTTCGGTGGTATTGATCCTGCGCGACTACGTGGAGGCCCCGACATGGTTGAACGATCGAGCATTCGAGAGCCTCGTCAAAGCGGACAATGGCGGCATCTTCTCGGGGCTCACCTTTCTGCCAGAGCGTTCGTTCACGACCAAGTTTCCGGATATCACTCGCCAGTTGCTGGTCACTTTTCACTCTTGGAAGAGTCGTCCGCTGTCGTCAGCTCAGTGCGAGGCCCTTGAGAAAATATTTGCGTCGCCTAGCAGGACAGATCGGAAAAATTTTCCTGTCGGTATTGGGCCGAGAACCGCACGACCTCTTAGTGATTTTATTGTCATCGAGGAATCAGAGTCCGACCCAAACAGCTATTGGCTCAAGGAGGCTCGCACCGTTGAAGCGACCACGTTGCCAGGTGAATTGGCGCGGTTTCCAGCGCTGGTTGAGGTATGCGCTCGGATCAAGGACCTGAAGCTGGTCATGGATGGGCTGCCGGAATCAGGACTCTCCTTTCTGGAGCATGAGGTTGCGGATGAAATTCTCGCCCTGCCACCCGTCCAGAAGCTCCTGCGCGACGGCGGTGTTACATCGATCCACCAACACGTGCCGCTGAAACTTGAGTGGCGCGACGGCGAACGCCGAGTGGCCTCGGTAGATCGGGCCGATTTCGTTGTTCGCGGGCAGCAGCTTTTCGTCAGTCGAATCAAGATTAGCACGGAGGATCAGCAGTTTGAGGACATCCTCAGCAATTACTTGAGCCACTCCGCCCAAGATCCGGAGGTCACCCAAGCCCGCACAGAGGCCAGGGAGAGCCGCACCCCCATTCGTGCGGTGTATGAGCGGTTCCGCCCCCGTATCTTCAAGCAACTCTGCCGCGCCTTTATCGAGGACGTTGGCTATTCTCCCGAGCATATCTGGCGGGAGCTACTCCAAAATGCCGAGAACGCCTATGCCAGTCTCCCCGATCCGCGACCAATAGATCAACCTTTCAGCGTCACAGTCTTGGAGACCACCGACAACCATTGCCTGATGACGGTGACGAACCATGGTCGCCGATTCAACCAAGCGGACCGCGACGGCAATCCTCGCGATGATATTGCCCGGATCATCAGTGTCGGCGGCCAGCGAGTGCAGACCCGCATGGAGATCGGGCGCTATAACCTGGGCTTCAAGTCCGTGTTCTCCATTACCGACACGGTGGAGATAACGAGCGGCACCTTGAACTTCTCAGTGAAGGACCTCCTACTGCGGTATCCAAGCAAACCAATTCAACGCCCCGAGAAAGCAGCCGAACCAACCTCATTTTCGTGGAAGTGTTCCAAGCGCGACGCAGCCGTCGCCGCCGGCGTGCCCGTCAACGCCACCCAAGGGGCGTCCCGCTTCCTCAGACCTCATCAGACAGTCTTCACCAGGTTCGTGAACAAGCTGGAGCTGGATTATCGCGGCCTTGCCCGATCAGTGCACATCACTCGAGACCCCGTCCCGGGAGGCACCATGGTTCGTTTCCACGATCTGAATCCCGCTCCCGTCCAATTTCTTGTCCTCAGAGATGAAATCGCGATCCGCAACACCTCGGAGGGGCGCCTAGAATTTGCGGTGGCCGCGCAGGTCGACGACCACGGCCTACCGCTGCCCATTCCGGATGAGCAGTGCTTCTTTCACGTGGTGTTCCCGACCGAACACAAATCGTTCGTGCCATTCCTGATCGACGCCGATTTTGAGATGCATGGCCAGAGCCGAGGCCAGATCCAGGATTGCACGCGTAATCTGACGCTGATCAACGCGGCTGCCCGGCTTCTATTTGAGCACGCACAGGAAATGTTCGCCCGGGATGTCAGCAAGAGCGCGTGGATTGCCTGGGCACGCATCCTCGCTCCCGACGAATTGCTGGCGGGAGCGAAGATCTTCTTTTCGGAAGGATTGTCCGCCACGCAGGCCTTGAGGGATGAAATTTGCGAGTTCCTGCTCGCCCACGTCCCTCACGGAGGGCGATCAGTTTGCCACGAATCCTTGACCATGCCCTCGGCTTTGCTGCGACGCTTCGCGTCTGAGCCGGGCAAGGGATACGACTTCAGCGACAGGAACTGGATCGAACCGGAGGTTGAGGTGGCGATGCGCAAACTCGGAGTTAACTCGAACTACACTTTGGGCGAATGGGTGAGCCACCTTGATGCCGATGATGACACGTTGCGCCAGCTCAGGGACGAGCTGGATTCCTTCCAGCTGAAGAGCATTGAAATTGAAGAGATGCGTCGGGCGCGTGACGTCGTTGCGCGCAGGGTCCAACAGCCGGTAGCCCCGCCTCCCAGCTGGGGAATCGACTCGGTCGCGACGTGGTGGGAGGAAAACTGCGACGAGACGCCGTTCACCCTCGATGGCGATCTCTTCACGTGGGTTGCTCCGGCGACCGCACAGACGCCTGGGGACCGACGTGCAGCATTGGTGGGCTGGCTGAGCGATCCCACTTCCGCGCCTGGACGAGAGGTTTGGTATCGGATGTTAAGTTACGCCTGTTTCGTTTCGGTCGGCAATCGCCACACCGAGGTCGTCAAATTCGAAACCCTGCTGGCCTCGAAGGGATTCTTTGCGCGCACGGCCACGGAAGGTTTTTCTTCCGTCGCTGAGGAATTGTTTCTCCAGCTGACCAAAACCCCGTTCACCGGTGGAAACGCGACCGGGGAGCTGGCTGATTTTTGGCGCCGGCTTTTCTACGACGTGAAGAAAGTGCATCATCTCATCTACGAGAACGATTTCGGGGAAGTTTTGCTCGGCCTTTGTCGGCGTGAAGACCGGGCGGACGCCATTATCCCTTTTCTGCGAAGCGGGCAGCTGCCCGGACAATCACACTGGCGCGGTGTGCTTGGGCAGAGCGCACTTTCGCCCCTATTTTTTGTGATCCGCGAACTGCGGCGCCTTGGCCTGATCGAGCATCCCGCCGCGGATGATACGGCCTTCTTTGTTTGTCGACCTGTGCGCCGCACTGCGCGGCGGCTGGGTTGGATATCGGAAGAAGAAGAACTACGCGGCGACCAGGACAGCCTGCTGGTCGTCGCCGCCAAGATACACGAGCGCTTCAAATCCAGCCCTCTTGCCAGACAGCATTTACTCCCATATTTCGACATACCCCTGCTCGCTCTCGACCAATCGGGCGAGCTGGAAAAATTCGCATGAATGCCGGGACCCGAGTGCTTCATAAGCAACACCCCGAATACGGCTTCGGGGTGGTCCGCTACGATGAGGACAATGTTTTGGGCGAGCGCCGTCTTCAGGTCAGCTTTGATCATGTAGACGCGTTGCTTGAGCTGGCTCCCGAGGCGGTGGTCGAGGTCGCCCACCCGGAACAGGCGGCCCAAGCCGGCGAATGGGGCAAAGTCGAGACGTTGAGGACGCAGTTGTTGGCTGCCCTCGTCATCGCCGAAAACAACGCGACCAGTGCCTTCATCAAGACGACCACCCGTCCGCTGCCGCACCAGGTGTCCGTTCTCGACAAAATCACGTCAGGTGAACGGTTCGGCCATCTGTGCGCAGACGATGTCGGTCTCGGAAAAACGATCGAGGCGGGATTGCTGATCACACACGCGCTGGCGTCACAGAAATCGAGTAAGGTCCTGATCGTCTGTCCGGCCGGCGTGGCCCTGCAATGGCAGGACGAGATGGAGGAGCATTTCTCCCTCTACTTTTCGGTGCTGGGCATCGACTTCAAGGGCACGCTCCCGGCCCAATGGCGAAACCACTTTCTGGTCATCGCGCCCATCGACCGCCTCAAGCAACCGCACTATGAGACCGTGTTGAGGGAAGCCGGCCCGTTTGACCTGATCGTTTGCGACGAAGCTCACCGGTTGAACGCATCGCGCAACCGCCTAACGGAGAGTCTTGAAAAAACGAAGAGCTATCGGCTGTTCGAGCGACTCATCGCAGAGAAGACGGTGAATTTCGTCACCCAAGCGGGCGCCCCTCGCTCGCCGCGGATGCTCTTTCTCTCCGCCACGCCTCACCAAGGGGACGACGTCCGGTTTCTTTATCTCCTGCACTTGCTGCGGCCAGATCTTTTTCCCATCGAGAACGAGGATCTGGCGCCACTCAGTTCGGAGCAACTACGGGAGGTGGTCACCCGGACACCCAAAGCGCTGGCGCGAGACTGGGAAGGGGTGCCCATCTTCAAGGGTCATTCCGCCCATACGATCGATGTCCCGTGGACCGTTCAGGAAACAGCTATCTCAAGGCTTCTCAGCGCATACATTCGGAAGTCCCTCTCCGCGTCGTCAGCATCCGGCAAGCCCAACGCGCTGGTAGTGGAGCTGGTCATGCACACGTTCCACAAAATTGCCGCGAGCAGCTGGCGAGCGCTTCAATCCACCCTCCGACACCGACTAGAGTTGCTGGCGAAGCGTCGAAGCGGTTTTGCCGCCCACTTGGATGCCGACGGCGAGGATACGGGGGATACCGTCAATTTTTCCGACGAGGAGATGGAAGGAGCATTTTTCGAGGAAGAGATTATTTCCCTTCAGGGAATTCTATCGTCGCTCGATCGCCTGGACACGGACAGCAAGTGGCAGCACTGTCGCGATCTTCTGCTCGGGTTGGATCAAGAACAGGCGAATTGTAAGGTCCTTTTCTTTACTCAATTCCGAGCCACCCAGGATTACCTGTATAAACAGCTCCTCGCCCTTTTTCCGGGGTCGGGGGTGGAAATCGTAAACGGTGACGTGCCCTTGCAGGATCGACGGCTGGCCCGGCGCCGCTTCGAGGCGGCATCGCGCTTCATGATATCCACGGAGGCCGGTGGCGAAGGCGTCAACCTCCAGCGAGCCTGCCATATCATGGTAAACTACGACTTGCCTTGGAATCCCATGCGCGTGCAGCAGCGGATTGGGCGCCTGGACCGGTACGGCCAGAAAAATCGCGTTTCGGTCTTCAACCTCCGGGTGCCGGACTCATGGGATGCGCGCATCTCCACCCGCATTGAGGAGCGCCTCGCCGTTATCCAACGTACGATGGGCCACGTCGTGTCCGCGGATGTAGAAAACTATCGGGACATGATTCTTGGGCACGTGGCCGACAAGATCGACCCACGCTCAGCCTTCAAGGATCACCTTCACGGCGGGGATATTCCGGTCGAGCAGGTGGATCGCTTCCTGAGGGAAGCCATCGACTCCATGGAACGCTGGAAAAAGCGTTTCGGAGAAGGCCTCACGCCCGACCTCGATTCCACGAAATTCGCGACCACCCTCACTCCGGAGGATTTCAAGCTCGGCTACTCGGCTGCGCTCCAAACCCTAGGTCTTCCCCTTCAGGAGTCGCGCAACAGCCGGAATCAGTTCATCTCGGACGTCTTTCACTTCACCCTGCCCGTTGAGTTTCGGGACCCCCAGATTCGGCCGCACCGCGAATTCTACGTCGTGTTCAGGCGTGACGTCTACCAGCGCGTGCGCGATGAGGATCTCGGCACCGTGAAAGGCCAGCCGATACGGGCCAACCTTGCAGGGTTCGGCGAAAGTTTCACCGACTGGCTATTCCAACAAGCAACCGCCGCGAGGCCGAACGCCTCGGCTTACCAGGTGCGGGCTCCGGCAAACTGGAAACACGGTTCAGGCTGGCTGGCGGTCTATACCCTACGCTTTCTCGGTGCCTCACGATGCCTCTTGGCACCCGACTCCGTCGTGCCGGTGTGGCTTCCGGACTCTGGCCCCCCTCACGTGCTGCCGACACCTGACGTCTTCGCGCTTTGCCAGGATGCCAGTGAATCCGTCCGTCGCAGCAACGAGGTCCCTCCCTTGTCCGGAGCCCTCACACTCGCCCGCGAGTGCCTCAAGGCACGCCTCGCAGCGCGGCCGAACCATTCGTCTTCCTCGATATCGCTGACCCTCTGGTCACTCACCGCAGTGCATACCCTCTGACCAGGGTAGTCCAAGAGGGTCAGTCCTTACTACTAAACCTAATTGATGCCGCACTCGTTTGCCTGGCGACGCTGGATTGGATTGCGCACTCCGCACGTCCACGAACGATCAGTTCAGGGATGGATTTGATTCCAGCGGAGTCGTCATCCCGCCAGCTTCACCCCATCGACATCCCGACCTCAGCCAACTCCCCTGCCGCCGCTCCGCGGCTTCGTTCAACACAGACAGATTGACCGTGTGACCCTCTGTCCATTTTTTCGAGGCAAGCCCAAAAACCACCTACCCCGGAATTGGCGCCAGTATCCCCAACGATCCCAAACTCAGATCACGTTCGCGTGATTCCGTTTTCTGACCGCATGAGATTCGTTCGGGAACGAACCATAGAACTATTTTTGGAAAAAATCCCGCGCGATTCTTCGCGGAGATACGAT
The DNA here is from genome assembly GCA_015075305.1 of Opitutaceae bacterium. Lineage (NCBI taxonomy): Bacteria > Pseudomonadati > Verrucomicrobiota > Opitutia > Opitutales > Opitutaceae > Opitutaceae bacterium. The sequence continues at coordinate 169,553 of JABTUS010000001.1, forward strand.
GAGGGGACAAGATACGTCATGCGAATCCAACAACAACTTGAGCGGTCCTGCCGGTACATCGAGCAAGTGATTATCCGACGAAAGAAGCAGCGTACAATTGAGGAGCGAGGCTTCGGCGAGAATTAACGAATCGTTGATTTCCTCGGCCGGCAGATAGCCTCGTTCCCGAATTTTCTCGGCAATCTGCTCCACGATGCCGTGACCGACCGGCACTAGATCCACCGGCTGAAACTTCCACTTTGTGCGGAGATTTACCACGGCGATTTCTGCCAGCCGTTGTTCGTCCGCATCACCTGCATGGTCGTGCGCCACGGCCAACTCATCAATGACTGTCGGAGGAACAATAATGATCGCTCCGGGCAAACGTCGTCGAATGATCTCAAGCGCCTCCCAAGACGCCGGCGCCTCCTCAGCTAGATCGAGGAGGTAGTTCGTAGCAACGGCGATGAGCGTGGACTTTGTCCCCACCGCCATTGCCGTAGATCAATTGCATGCCGCGTAGACGGGCTGCTTCTCGTTGCGCATCGGTGAGCTTGTTCGCACGGGAACGCAGCCGAGCACCGATTTCCGTTCCTTTGGTGGGCGGCTCAGGCTTGGACGTTTTAGGAATAGTGGCCATGTGACCAGATGTAAATCGAAGGTTGAGATCGGTCAACCGTTTCGCGTGCTTCGGTTCGGGGCAAGCCAAACGGGTCAGTCCTTACTCAACAACCGGATTGATGCCGCACTTGCTAGCCTGGCGGCGCAGGATTGGATTGTGCACTCCGCACACCCACGAGCAGTCCGCTAACGGATGGATTTGATTCGCAGCGGAGTCATCACCCCTCCAGCTTAACCTCATCGATGCCCCTGACGTCAGCCCCCCTTGCCGCCGCTCTGCGGCTTCGTTCAACCAGCCACCCGGGCCGGCTCCGCTGACGCGTCATGGCTCACCTCGAACCTTCGGCAGACGGAAAAGAGGGCGTGCTTGAGCATGACTGTCGCCTATGCGACACTTCGGGAGATGCCGACCGTCCTTCGCATCGGTTCGTACCGATTCCACTTTTACTCCGATGAGGGGGAGGAGCCGCCGCATATTCATGTCCGTGCCCCGGAAGGTGAATGCAAGTTCTGGCTTGAACCTGTGGCTTTGGCTCTTGTGAAGGGAGTCAAGCCCCGCGACGTCCGGGTGATGGAGCGACTTGTCTTCGAGCACAAAACCGTCTTGCTTTCCGCCTATCATGAATTCTGCCGCCGCCGTCGAACTTGAAAAAGAGGTCCTGGCGTTGCGCGTCTGGGTCGAAGGCCGGAACGTTTTCCTCGAGCTGCACGATGGCCGGATCTTCGGATTTCCGGCTGCTCGATTCCGCCGCCTTCGTGATGCCTCGGACCAACAGTTGAAGCAAGTGAAGCTGGAGCTCGATGGAACGGCACTGCGGTGGGAGGAGGTTGATGAAGATCTCACGGTGCGCGGTGTTGTCGCCGGGCGATTCGAGCTGCCGCTTGCCTGATCAGGGTTTGAAGAAGGAAGTGTCCAGGCTATCCAATCGGGCCAGTCCATACTCCGAGATGTGATTGCAGGCGCAGTCGCTGGCATAGTGAGGCAGGATTAGATCGTGCGCCTGGCAGTGCCACGAACGATCAGTTCGCCGATGAATTTGATTCGCAGCGGAGTCATAACTCCGCCAGCTTGACCCCACCGAAGCTCCCGACGTCAGCTCAGCTCCCCTGCTCCTGCCGCCGCTCCGCGGCTTCGTTCAACCAGCCGCCCGTGCCGCATTCTTATTTTCGGTTGCGTCGGCGGGTTTGACCGCCACGTTGCTGCCAACATGACTTCGACTCTCGCGGGATCGAAGCTGCGCCCCACCAAAGTTCGTGGACCGCAGCGACATGAAAAGTTTTGGGTAAGAAAGGCAAATCCGGAATTGGACCGTGCCGGCAAATGGCTTTTGGAGAATCTGGCTACGGTCCGCGCACAAGCCACATCCCGTGCCCATTCTCCTTGATACTGGTGCCGTTGAGTTGCTGCGGCGGCGCGATCGAAAGGCTGAGTCTCTCGTTCTGCGACATTATCCACCGGTCATCTGCACCCCTGTTGTGGGTGAGTTTCTTTTCGGACAAGCCCATGCCAAAGTTTCGGCTACGGCGTTTCAGGAGGCTCGTGAATTTCTCGATTCATTTGAGGTTCTCCTCCCCGATGCGAATATTGCAGCGATTTACGGTCGGCTCAGGGCGCAGCACTTGGCGTCCGGAGTACAGTTGCCGGATCCCGACTATTGGATCGCTGCGCACGCCTTGGAGAGTCGACTGCCACTTGTTTCGACCGATCGAGATTTCAGGCATATTGCGGAGCTTGTCGTCCACTGTGTCGCAAAGTGACGAGCCTACCGTTGACCAAGGCCTTGGGCGCAATCCAACGGGTTCGTCCTGACTAAAAAACCTGATCGAAGCCGCACTTGCTAAGTTGGCGATGCAGGAATGGCGTGCACTCGGCACGGCCACGACTGCTCAGTTCTCGGATGAATTTGATTCCCAGCGGAGTCATACCCCCGCCAGCTTCGCCCGATCGATACTCCCGACGTCAGTTCAACTCTCCAGCCCCTGCCGCCGCTCCGCGGCGTCGTTCAAAACTGACAGATTAACCGTGTGAGCAACTGTCCATTTTTTCGAGGCAAGCCCAGACTGACAGGATACTGGGAATCGCTTGTTTGTCACATCTCTGCGACTCCACTATTGCCAGCCTGTCTCAGGTGTCGACGGCAGCTCAACCCCCTGCATTTCGGTCGCTCGCCGTGCCGGTTCGTGATTCATCGCCACAACGCGAATACTTTACGACCCGCGTGCGTTCGCTCGTTGACACCCCTAGGGACCGCCTCTTGCCTCACAGTGGCCCCGCGGCCGCCGCTCCACGCATCGCCACATGTCCAACCTGCTCGGCTATTTTTCCAACGACATCGGAATCGATCTCGGAACCGCCAACACCCTCGTTTATGTCAAGGATAAGGGGATCATCCTGAGGGAGCCATCCGTTGTCGCCATCGACACGGTCACCCGCAAGGTCCGCGCGGTCGGCGACGAAGCCAAACGCATGCTGGGCAGGACACCCGGCAACATCACCGCCATCAGACCCATGAAGGACGGCGTCATAGCCGACTTCGACGTCACCGAGGCGATGCTCCGCTACTTCATACGCAAGGTCCACAGCACCGCTTTCCGTGTAGCCCCGCGCGTCGTGATCGCCATCCCGTCGGGCATCACCGAGGTCGAGAAGCGGGCGGTGAAGGACTCCGCCACCCGGGCCGGCGCGCGCGACGTGATCACCATCCCCGAACCGATGGCCGCCGCCATCGGCGTGGGTCTGCCCATCGACGAACCCGCCGCAAACATGATCGTTGATATCGGAGGCGGCACCACCGAAATTGCAATCATTTCCCTTTCCGGCATTGTCTTTTCCAAGTCCATCCGCGTTGCCGGCGATGAACTGGACAGCGCGATCATCAACTACATGAAGCGCGCCTACAATCTGCTGATCGGCGAACGCACGGCGGAGGAGATCAAGGTGCGGGTCGGATCCGCCTATCCTCTCGACGAGGAGCTCACCATGGAGGTCAAGGGCCGCGACTCCGTGGCCGGGCTTCCAAAAACCATTCACATCACGTCTCAGGAAATCCGCGAAGCCCTGAGTGACACGATCGCCGCCATCGTCGACGCGGTCCGCACCACGCTCGAGCGCTGTCCGCCGGAACTGTCGGCTGACCTTGTCGATCGTGGATTTGTCATGGCTGGCGGCGGCTCGCTCATACGAGGCATCGACCGCCTCCTGAGTGAAAAGACGGGACTTCCCATCACGGTGGCGGAGGATCCGCTGTCGGCTGTCGCGAATGGAACGGGCGCAGTGCTCAACGATCTCAATTGGGTCATATCCAACGTCTGACCGTGCTCCCCAACCGGCTTGCGCGGCGTCGTCATGGCGAAACCCGCCCTGCTTCGGCTGGCCGCCATCCGGTTCGATTCCGATCTGACGAGCCGCTTCTGACGTGTTTCCTCACCGCATCCTCCAACGCCGGCCCTTTCTGAGCCTCGCCGTCGCCTTTGCTGTCTGGCTGCTCCTGCCGGTTGTTGTGAAGCGCGCCATGCGCATCAGCTTCTTCGAGCTTCAGGCCCCGATCGATCTGACCGTGTCCTATGTGCGCGACCTTCAGGATTACTGGGCGCTGCGGACGCGCTCGACCAACGAACTCATCGCGGCCGGACGGGATCTTGCCCGTCTGAATGCGAGCTACGAAACGGCGCTGCAACAGAACGCCACCCTGCGCCGCGAAGTCGAACGCCTGGAATCGCTGCTCAAGCTTCCCGCGTTTCCGGAACACCGCAGCGAAGTGGCTCGAGTCGCCAGGCGCGATTTCACCGGCTGGTGGCAGCGTCTCACATTGAGAAAAGGACGCAATTTCGGCATCGCGGAAGGCGCGCCGGTCATCTTCACGGGTGGAGTCGTGGGACGTGTCACAAGGGTCGGTCTGTACACCTGCGAGGTGGAGATGGTGAGCAGCCCCGGTTTCCGGCTTGCCGCCACCATTGAGGGAGATGCGCGCCCGATAAGCTACCAAGGTGGCGAAAATCCGACCCTCGGCCCGGCCAGGGGTGTCGCGGAGTATGTTCCGCTCGACATCCTTGCATCCCCGACAGCTCCAAAACGCGTGGTCACCTCGGGCCTGGGCGGAGTGTTTCCCCCGGGGCTGGCCATCGGGGAATTGATCCGGCTCGAAGGCAGTGGCGACGGTTTGTTCAAGACCGGCGAGGTCAGGCTCGACTCGAGGCTGTCCGAGATAAGCGAGGCGACAATTCTTGTTCCCATGAAACCAGCCGGCTACTGAAGGCCCGCAATCCGATGCGCCGGTCGCTGAGTCTCTTCGCCACGCTGTTTCTGCTCTGGGTTGTTACCGGGCAGATCAACCACATCCTGTCTCCCTGGCGGATCTCGCTTTTTCTTGGCGGACTTCATGTGGTGTTTGCGGCGCTGAGATTGCGGCGCAACGAGGCGCTGCTCACCACCTTCGCCGCCGGCCTGCTGTTCGACGCCAATGCGCCCGTCTGGTTTGGCTGCCACGCCATGATTTTTTCAACCGCCTGCATGGTCGTTTTCCGCTTCCGCAGCCGCGTCCCGCGCGATGACGCGTTGTTTCCCGTCGTCATCGGCCTTCTCGCGAACCTTGGCATCCATCTTGGAGTCTCTTTCGCTGCCATCCAGCACATGCCTTCAGGAATCAACCCCTGGCCCCGCCTGTTGACCGATCTCCTCATTTCGCAGGTGGCGCTCGTCCTCGTCGCCCCGTGGTTCCTTCGCCTCCAGGAACGCGCGCTGGAAATCATCGGCGCGGATTTGCGCCCGGATCAACCCGGCGTCTGATGGTCGATGCACGCATGAAGGATCGAGATTCAGAACGCTCGGGAAGCCTGGTCGAATCCCACAAGGGCTACGACCCGCGGCTCATCCTGTTCTATTTCGGCATCACCGCAATGCTCCTCATCCTCGGTGGAGGCCTCGCCTATCAGCAGCTCTTCAGGACCGACGACTACCACGACCGGGAGCGGATCCAGAACCAGCGCAGGGTGCTCATGCCAGGCTCGCGCGGAAACATCTACGACCGCGAGGGCAGGCTTCTGGTCGGCAATCTTCCCAGGTTCGCCGTCACCCTCAACCTGGTGGAGCTGCGCGGCGAATTCCTCAAGGAATACCGCAGGATACGACGCGCCTACCGCGACAGCGATGATCGCGATCTGGTTTCCGCAAGCCAGATGGAGCAGATCGCACGCTACACCGTGGTCGAGCGCTACCTGAGGCAGGTGAATCGCACCCTGGGCACCGGCGCGACACTCGACGGCCGGGAACTCCAGCGTCATTTCAACCAGCGGCTGCTGCTGCCCTTTGTCCTCGTCGATGATCTCGCACCCGAAGACTACGCGAAACTCATCGAGCAACTGCCGGTTGCCTCCCCGCTCCAGATCTACACCTCGACCAAGCGCTACTATCCCCACGGATCCGCCGCCGCCCACAGCATCGGCTACGTCAGTTCGGTCGAAGTGGGCGATGTCGCGCTGGAAAACTTTCCGGGTGACGAACTGAAGACGTTTCCCATGAAGGAGAGCGTCGGCCGGACAGGCCTCGAGCGCCGCTTCGACGACAAGCTTCAGGGTCAGGCGGGCGGCGTCATCTATCGCGTCGATCCCGCCGGCTACCGCGTGAATCCGCCGCTGCGCAAGCTTCTCCCGCTCCAGGGATCAAATCTGGTCACAAGCCTCGACATCGACCTCCAGCTGGCCTCCGAGGAACAGCTGGCGATCAATGAACTCGCGGGCGCCGCGGTCGCAATCGACATCGGCACCGGCGAGGTGCTCGCGCTGGCGAGCAAGCCGGATTTCAATCTGACCGACACTTCACCGCGGATCAGCTCTGACAACTACAAGCGGATCGAGGAGGCCGGGGGCTGGCTCAATCGCGCGGTGCAAGGCGTCTACCCGCCCGGATCCACATTCAAGCTGATCACAGCACTGGCGGGCCTGCGCAGCGGAGCCATCACGCTGGACACCACCGTCGACTGCCAGGGCGCCCTGATGGTCGGTCGCCGGCCGTTCCCCTGTCACGACGGCCACCAGCACGGTCCGCTGCAACTCGTCGGTGCCATCGAAAAGTCCTGCAATGTCTTCTTCTTCGACCGCGGCATCGCCATGGGCGCCCAGGCGATCGCCGACGAGGCGCGGCGGTTCAACCTGGATTCGCCGACCGGCATAGAGCTGCCGTTCGAAACGACCGGCATGCTTGTGCCCGACCCCGCCTGGAAACTGCGCACCCGCGATGAAAAGTGGTTCGACGGCGACACCGCCAACTTCGCCATCGGACAGGGGTTTCTCGGAGTCACGCCCCTGCAGATGGCCTGTTTCGTCGCATCCCTGGCTCGGGGTGAAACCGAAACCAAACCCACGCTGATCCACCAGCCGGGACGCCCGCGCATCCACTCCACGCCCATCAATCTTCCGAGTGCGCAGTATCAGGCCGTCATTCGCGGCATGGAGCAATGCGTGAAGACAGGGACCGCAAAAATCCTCAGCGGGCTTCTCAAGATCGATGGCCTCGCCATCGCCGGCAAGACCGGCACCGCCCAGGTGAGCGCCCGCAAGGGGAAACTGAATCTCGCCTGGTTCGTCTGTTTCGCCCCGATCGAAAAGCCGGAAATCGCCATCGCGGTCGTTGTTGAAGGCGACACACCCAACGAGGAGTTCGCCGGCAGCCGCTATGCCGTGCCGGTGGCGCACGCTGTGCTCAAAGGCTGGTTTGCCAAGAAGAACCGCCGCGCCTCCTCCACGCTGGCTTCGATTTCGCCAAACTGACCTCACGCTCGATCAACGCCGCGTGATTGAGGGCCATCCTTTGCGCCATCCGATCACCTCCGAGCGCGGATTCGGTCAAAATGCGCGGTGACCTCGGCGAGGGAGCGCGTGTTGAGAATGCTCTCCCGCGTCAACCAGCCTTTTCGCGCCGTCAGTATCCCCGCGCGCACGTGCACGAGCGTGCCGGTCTCATGCGCGTCGGGATTGATCGCACAGAGCAGTCCCTTCTCCGACGCCCGCCTCCAATGGCGCCAGTCCATGTCCAGCCTGCTGGGATGCGCATTGATTTCGATGATGACGCCGTTGGCGATCGCGGCATCAATGACCTTCGGAACGTTCACACGATAGCCGTCCCGCTGGAGCAGCAGGCGTCCTGTCACATGCCCCACCATGGTCGTCGACGGATGCTCGATCGCACGCACGATGCGCGCGGTCATAGCCTCCTCGCTCTGTGCAAATGCGTTGTGCACGGAAACAACGACGTAGTCCAGCGCCGCAAGCAGATCGTCCGGGTAGTCGAGCCGCCCATCCGGCAGGATGTCCACTTCCGATCCGGCAAAAACATGCGTTCGAAAGCGGCCGGACGCATTGAGCGCGTGGATCTCCTTCACCTGATTGCCAAGCCGCTCCTCGCTCAGGCCATTCGCCTGAAAACTGCTCTTTGAATGATCGGCTATTCCGAGATATTCCCATCCAAGCGCCTGCGCCGCCGCCACCATCTCGGTGAGCGTGTTTCGCCCGTCGGAGGCTGTCGTATGGTTGTGGAACGCGCCCTTCAAATCCCGCTCCTCCACGAGCCTCGGGAGGTCCCTCGATTCGGCATGTTCAATCTCTCCCAGGCCCTCGCGCAGTTCGGGCGGGATGTATCGAAGGCCCAAAGCCGCGAACAGCTTCCATTCCGAGTCAATCACTCCGTACGCGGCCAGCGTCGCGCCATGCGCAGCCTTCACCTTGGCCGTCCCCTCGCCCTCAGCAGGAACCAGCCCCCACTCGCTGAGGCTCAGGCCTTGGGCAAGGGCGCGCTGACGCATCTGGACATTGTGATCCTTCGAACCCGTGAAATGATGCAGTGCAAAAGTGAACTGCCCCCCAGGCACGAGCCTCAGGTCAGCCTGCAGGCCCGTGGAAAATCGCACGCTCGCCTTCGTCTCGCCGCGGGCAGTCACCTCCTTGACATCCGGCATCGAGCAAAACCAGTCGACCACCGGCTTTGAACTCTTTGCAGCAACAAGAAAGTCAAGATCACCCACCGTTTCCAAGCCACGGCGCAGACTGCCGGCAGCCTCCGCGGAGATGACATCAGGAAGCGACCGAAGCTCCTGCAAAATCGGCTCGGCCACCGCATGTGCATCCCACCACAGGTGCCGGCGACCGTAGGCCTCGCGATTTGCGATGCCTTCAAGGATGTTCTGCTGCGTCTTTTCGCCAAATCCCTTCAGCTCCGCGACCTTTCCGCTGCGACAGGCGTCCGCCAGTGAGGCAATGCTGTTGACGCCCAGCTGGGCGTGAAGCGCCTTGATCTTCTTTGGGCCCAGCCCGGGAATCTGGAGCAGCTCAACCAGGCCGGGCTCAACCGAGGCCTTCAATCGATCAAAAAACTCCAGCGCTCCGGTGGTGTGCAGCTCCGTGATTTTCTGGACCAGCGCATCGCCGATTCCCTTGACCGTGCCAAGTTTTCCATCGGCGATCAGTTGACCGAGCTCCGACTCCTCGATCCCCTCCACAGCCCGCGCTCCGGCCTGGTACGCGCGCACCTTGAAGGGATTCTCATCCTTCAGCTCGAGCAGAATGGCAATTTCGTCGAGAACATCCGCGATCTCCTTCTTCGTCATGCCGCCAGCTAAACCATCCCGGGCGGCAATGTCACGGCGCGCTTGCCAAGGAACCGCCGGCTGGCCTGATGGAAATATGCCGTTCACCTACGCCCGGACGATTCGCCTGGCAGACACCGATGCCGCCGGTGTGGTCTTTTTCCCGCGCTATCTGGAGATCTGCCACGAAGCCTATGAAGCGGCGCTTCTCGCCGCAGGCATCGATCTGAAGTCCTATTTTGCCGCCGCGGACGGCCTTACAGTTCCGATTGTCCGGAGCGAGGCGGAATACCTGCGCCCATTGTACTCCGGAGACAGGATCGAAGTTGTCGTGACACCAATCCCGGCCAATGAGCACGAGTTTGCGCTAGCATTCGAACTCAGCAGAATAGGCCCCCCGCGCAAGACCGTGGCCCGCGTGCGCACCGAGCACGTCTGCATCTCGGCAAAGACCCGGGAGCGCAGCCCGCTTTCAGCCGCTCTCACCCGTTGGGTGGGTGGCGGATAGACCCGGGGAGCGCGGGTTTCCAGCCTTCATCGACTGAGCGATTGCCCGAGTCGGAAGCGGGCTGGAAGCCTGTGCTACTCTTTGACGCGGAGATCGGAGAACGGAAATCAGCGATCCGATTTCAACTTGCCTGAGAACAAGACATGGCTAACATAGCCACGTGAAAGTAGCCAATATTGCCAAGACTCGGAACCAACTTAGCCAGTTGCTCCGACGGGTCAAGCGCGGCGAAACCGTGATCATCACCGATCGCGATCGTCCGGTAGCTCGGCTGACGCCCATCGATATGGCAGCGGCACCCAGCGCCTCGGAGCTGGACACCCTGTTTGCGTCCGGAGCTCTTTTGCCATTTGTTGGAAGCCCGCTCGATGTCGATGCCTTTCTCGCCGCACCGCGCGCAGTGATGCGCGCCGATGCTTCGCTGACCGCCGCAGTGTTGTCCGAGCGTCAGGAAGGGCGATGAGATTCTGGGACAGTTCCGCGCTGGGCGCCCTTCTTGTCGATGAGGCCGACTCCCATCGCCGTGCGGAGCAATTGCGCAAGGATCCCGTCATCGCGGTGTGGTGGGCCACCCCCGTCGAATGTGAATCGGCCATCCAACGACACCAGCGGGACGGCACCCTCTTTGCGGCCGGAGCTCGTCAGGCCCGCGAACGCCTCGCTGAGCTGGCCTCCGCATGGCACGAGGCGCCGCCGCAACCCGGCCTGCGCACGCTCGCCGTGCGGCTCCTTCGCACCCATCCCCTGCGCGCGGCTGACGCACTGCAACTTGCGGCCGCGCTCACATTGTGCACAGCCTTGGGCCGACAGATTGAATTTGTCTGTGCCGATGATCGGCTCGCATCCGCCGCTGAAATTGAAAACCTACCCGTCGTGCGGTAGCGGGATACGGCATTGTTCCCGCCACAAGCCACTTTGCACGAGTGTTCGCAAGAACCTGAAACCAAGGCTTGCAAGCAAACAGAGTCTTTCTACGGTCCGCACATCGTGAATCACCCTATTGCCATTCGACTGCGCGAACTCATTCACGCTGCTCCTTTCATGCCCTTCAGCGTCAAGATGGTCGATGGCACCATTTACCACATCCCACACGAAGACTTCCTGGTGATCACGCGCAGTGGACGCGTTTTCTTCGATGACGGCGAAAAGGTTTCCAAGTCACTAAACGTCACGCTCATTGCTGAAATCGACGAACACGCTCACGCCTAAATAGGTCAGCGGTTTTGCTAAACCCACTGCCAGGCTCACCCATTGCTGCATCTTCAACCTGGCCCCAGCGCCTGCCTCAGGATTGCACGGTTCACTTTTCCCTGCTCGTTGCGGGGCCAGGGCTTGATGGGGAGATAGCGTTTGGGTCGGCCATAGGGGGCAAGCGCGCGCTCAATATCAGCCTGCACGCGGGTCCAATCAGGAGCTGTCCCAGTGTCCTCATAGCAAACCACCACGACCTGCCCCCAAGTCGAGTCGCTCTGCCCCAGGACCACCACATCGCTGAATTGCCCACTGGTTCGCAGGACGGCTTCAACCGCAAACGGATCCACCTTTTCCCCGCCGGTAATGATGACCTGATCCCGGCGGCCCACAATCCGAAGCCGCCCCTCGTCATCGATACTTCCGAAATCACCAGTCTCGAATCGGCCGTGAATTGACGCCGGCAAACCCGCGTATCCGCGAAACACCGAATCCCCGAGCAGCACCACCACACTCTCCGCATTGATTTCAATTCTGACATGCGGGAGCGCCCGACCGCAACTGCGGTCACCGGACAGAAACTCCCCCGGCAGTTGCGCCGCCACCATGGCGGCTGTCTCGGTCATGCCGTAACTGAGCGCAACAGGAATGCCTGCAGCCGCGGCCTTGTCCAGCAAGGCGTTCCATGAAGGACCGCCGCCCAGAAAGACCGCGCGAAAGGTCTTCAGCCAGTGGACTGCCGATTCACTCTCCAGCAGTCTTTGCAACTGCGTCGGCACCAGCGAAAGGCAACCCCGCGTACCACGCTCCTTCGGCAGCTCTCCGGCTTGCAGCGATGACCAGTCACCCGCCGTGTAAACGCCGCCCGTCAACGCACAGCGCAGCCAGGCCATCAGCCCGCTGACGTGATGCAGCGGCAGAACTCCAAACGCATCCACGACCTTCTCGCCGAAGTGCCGCTGGAAACCCCGCACGGCCGCCACGAGCGTGCCCTCATCATGACGCGCGAGCTTGAGACTCCCGCCGGTTCCTCCAGTCGGAATGTGGAGCCAGCCCAATCGGGTGGGATTTTCGGCAGCCCGCGCCGTCTGCACAGCCACATCGCAAAGCTGCTCAAATCTGGCTGTCTCCGGCACCGTCCATCTCGGATCCGCAAGAAACACGAGCCCGCCGGCAGCCACACCTTCAGCAAACTTTCGCTGAAACTGGCGCGGATCGGCTTCGCGGACGATGGTTCGGCTCCGCGACAAGCCGGCAAACCGCACTCCCAAACAATCAGCTAGTTCAGCGCGTTCCATGCCCGACAAGAATCGATGTGGGCCACGTCCGCCCATTGAATGAAGGGTGCCAGATAGGGGCCATTCAGACATGGCTCCGCAAAAAGCGGCCACACGCCAAACCCAAGCGCACGCCGCTCGCCCCTCCAGGAAAAAGCGAGCGTGAGCGCGTTGCGCGCGCCCACCGCGGTTTCCAGCGCCGACGAAAAAACCACCTTCGATTTCGCAAGCGCGAGGCGTTCGAGCATCAACGTCGGTTCCGCGAGCAGCGAGGGTTTCACGACAAAAACGCCCGGCCAGCCATTGCCCAGCCAGGTCGCGATGTCGCTCCCGCGCACAAGCGACTCATCCAATGCGACCGGCGTCGGATAATCACCCGCCAGACCCAGCAGCAGATCCTCCGCACCGCGGGCGTTCCAGGCGATGGGCTGCTCAACATGTTCAATCGGCCGCTCCGCACAGCAATCGAGCCAGCGCTCAGACTGTCTGCGATCCCACGCACCGTTCGCATCCAGTCGGAGCCTGGCGCCATCGGGCATTCTTGCAAGCAGGTCGTCCAGGAGCGCCAGCTCCTCACCGATCGGCTCGACGCCGACCTTCCATTTGAAAACACGAAAGCCGATTTCAGTTCGCGCATCGATCTCCTTCAGTGCCGCACGGCCCGCCGGAAGCAGGCAGGCCACCGGCCAGGCGGCGGGCGACGGTTGCTCATCAGCCCTCCCCTCCGCGGCGGCGGAATCGATCTCCATCATGCGTCGTGCCGCGTCAATTGCGGCATGCAGGCATTCCAAATCCGGGGAAATGCGAGTGATGTCCTCGCACGCGGGACGATCCCCAAGCGCCCTCAACGCAGCGTCTGCATCACTCCAGGTTTCCCGGTTGAACCCTGGCAGCGGACAAACCTCTCCAAGCCCAACCCTGCCGGCTTCGTCCGTCAGCCGCACAATGCCTCCTTCCCGTGATGTGTGCACGCCATGGGCCGTCCGCAGCGGACGCAGCAACGGAAGCGAATAGGAACGAAACTCCAGTTCCAGCGACACGGGCGATTCGGCTCCGGCGACGGGGCCCGCGTCAGCTCCCGGCCCGGGCCTTCGCGTCGGATTCTATGAGCGCACGAATGCGGTCGAGTTCGGCGCGAACGGCAGCCTTCACCTTCGGAAGATCGCCGGCTCCCTTGACGTCGGCCCGGCCAAAAACGTAGAACTTCATCTTCGGCTCGGTCCCGGATCCGCGCGCAGCGAAAGTGTAGCCATTCGCGAGCGTGACGAAATAGAGATCCTGCTTGGGAATCTCCTCGCCATCGGCATCAATGATCGTCTGGCGGCCGAAGTCCTCGAACTTGGCGACTGCGACATCGCCGAACGCCTTGGGCGGTGAATTCCGGTAGGTTTCGAGGATGCGCTTGATCTTCGCCGCGCCGGAGGCGCCTTCGTAGTAGAGGTTGACCACGCCCTCGAGAAAGAATCCATTTTTCAAATACAGCTCGTCGAGCTGCTCGGGGATGGTCAGCCCGCGCTCCTTCACCGCAGCCGCAAGCTCGCAGAACATCAGGCACGCGGCATTGGCGTCCTTGTCGCGCACGAGATCATTCGGAAGATAACCGTAGCTTTCCTCCGTTCCAAGCAGCATGAAGGTTGAATGCTCCAGAAGCAGCCGCGCACGCTGCTCGAAGGGCGTCGCGTCGTAGTCGATGGCGACGCCCTTGCGCGCGAGGAGCTCCCGCTTGAGCCGCTCCTCGTACGCGCGCATCCTGGCCGCGATCCACTTGAAGCCCGTCAGCGTGTTGATGACCTTGATTCCATGATTCCGGGCGATCGCGTCCTGCAGCGGCGTGGTCACGAAAGTCTTGATCAGCGCGGCGCGCTGGCTTCCGCCAGCAGGCAGCCAGCCCAGCTCCTTCAGCTTCGAAATGCGGTAATCCGCCAGCAGCGCCCCAATCTGGTTGCCGGTGAGCAGTTCAAGATCCCCGCGACGGTTGCGCACCGCCACGCCCATGCGGTCGCAGTCCGGATCGGTCGCCAGCACCACATCGATCTTCCGTTCGTTCGCCAGGGCAACGGCAAGGGTGAGCGCCTCGGCGTTCTCGGGATTGGGTGACTTCACCGTCGGGAACCGGGCGTCGAACTTCGCCTGTTGCGGAACCTCAACCACCTCGATGCCGGCGCCCCGCAGGAGAGGGGGTGAGGATACTCCGCCGACACCGTGAATGTTTGTGAAGACGACCTTGAGCGGTGTGCGCTTGAACGCACCGGGATCGATTGCAGCGTGCGCCGCCACCGCGAGGTAGGCCTGGTCGGCGCTCGCATCGAGCACGACCACGCCCTGCCTTTGAATGTCAAGAAACTCGCCCACCGCCGAGAGCGGCACGGCATTCACCTGGTCGACAATGGCCTTGTCGTGCGGCGGCACAACCTGCGCACCGTCCTCAAAGTACGCCTTGAATCCGTTGTCGTGCGGTGGATTGTGGCTCGCCGTGATCACGATGCCCGCGTGCGCCTTGAGGTGCCGCACGGTGAAGCTCAACTGGGGCGTCGATCGTGGCCCGTCAAAGATGAACGCGTTTCCCCCGAGGCGCGTCCAGGCGCTGGCCGCGAGTTCGCAGAAATGACGCGAGAAGTGGCGGACGTCATGCGCGATCACCAGTTTCGGCCGATCGAACCGGTGCGTGCTCGCGAGATGTCTGGCGACATGGCGGAAAAGCCCGATCGTGGCCCTCAGGAGCGTGAAGTCATTGAGCACATTGCTTCCCACCGCCGCGTGAGCCGGTGAGCCGGTCTCCGCATCCGGACCACGCTCGTCCGCGGTGCTGACAACGCCCATTGTCCGCCCGCGCATGCCGCCCGTGCCGAATTCCAGGTAGCGAAAAAAACGGTCATTCAGCTCCGCCCACGCCTGTCTTTCGATCAGCTCATCCATGCTGCGTCGCGCCCATTCAGGCAGGCTGACTGACTGCCAGGCACGGATATTTTCCGCTGCGGCGGGAAGCAGGTGACCGGACTTGACGGCATTTGTGAGGGATTCGGCAGTGCTCATGATTGGGCGATGAAGTCAGAAAAACCGGGGCGCGCTGGAAAGGCAACCGTCACGACGCGCGACGCAATCCAGTGATTGGCGCCAGGTGCGGTCATTCGAGGTAAAGACCGTCATGAAGGACGGGCTTTCGGGCAAGGCGAGCCCAGGACTCCGCGAACGAATCCTCGTCGTATCCAAACAACGGCGACACCTCCAAGGCCATCGCAGGCAGTCCCGTGCCGTCCGTTTCCACCGTCACGCCATTCGCCCGCAGCCAGCGCACAGCCTGCCGGATCTGATCGTCACGCGATGTCTTCGGGGAATCCACTCCCTCGGCATTCTTCACCGGGGAGAAGTCGTCGGCACGGCGGGTCTCAATGACAAGCGGTCGATGCGCGAAGGGAAGCGCGTCGAAGACGAACATCTCGAACTTGACGCCGTTCGCCTTCTCCGGCTTCAGCGGATTTCCGGAGCCATCCACAGTCGGAATCTTCTTGTCCGCACGATGGAAAGGCATCACCGCTCCGCCCTCCCCCCGCGCCATGCGCCGGATAAAATCGCGGTTCATGACGTGAATCGCAATCGAACCGGCGGCATAACGCAGCTCACCGGAAACCGGATCACGCTGCTCCTGGAGAGAGGCCGGCAGATCCGAATACTCGACAACGACCGTCTTGCCGCGCAGCACGCAGAAGTGGCCGAGCTTTTCACCGGGGTAGGCCTTGGGGATCATCTTGCTGCTCATTTCCGAACCCGAAAGCAGATGCCAGCCGATGAAAGCAGGGTCGATGCACCGCACCAGCGGATTGTCCACCTGGAAGTAACTCAGGACATCGATCCCCTCCTTCTCCATGAGGTCGAGTGCGCCGCTGCGATGCAGCGCCCTCAGCGCCCCCCCGTGTCCGTCAGGTGAAAGTGCAATCGAACCCGGGGTTTCCAGCATGATCTTTCCGTCAAACGATACCGCGGGCATTCGCCCCTGGCGGAAAAAGTGAACCCTCTCGCAATTCAATCCGAAGAAATTCGACCGAACGAAAAAACCCCTCGTTGCCTCATGATTCTGATGGCTGGTCATGATGAACCAATGCAGCGGCCGGCCGTACCGAATCTCCGCTGCGCGAAGTTTTTCGGCAAAAACCTGGAACAGCGTCTTCCTCCGCACCGGCGTCACCGGGAACGTGCCCTTGGGTCCATCATACCCCAGTCGGGTTCCCTGTCCGCCAGCCACGGTGAATGCCGCGATTCGTCCCGCGCGAAGCGCCCGCCCGCCCTCCTCCTTGGCGCGCGACCACACCTCGCAAGCGCCACCCTTCTCCGGCAGCTTCTCGTAGGGGGCCGGTGAAAGCCCTGAGAGATCCAGGGACGCTGACGCAGCCTGAACGACCAGCGTTCGGTTCAGGCGCTCAACTTCCCCCAGATCAATCTCCGCCGCCTCCGCCAGGAGCCTCTCCCGCTCGGACGCAGACAACTGATCGTAAAACGCAAAAACCTGGCCCTGACCGGCACGATGAAAGGAATCAACAAGAGGATGCATGAAGGAAAGCGGCAGTAGTCGCTTGCCGACAGAAAATCCCAAGGCGCTCAATCCTCAAAGCGAAAAACCATTTCGTCCGGCTTCGCGTAGAGAAGACGTCGCCGGATGACACGCTCCACGTAGGACGGGTCCTCGCGCAGGCGTTGAAGGACTTTCTCCTGCTCAGACAGGCGCACCTGCAGTTCAGCCAGGCGGTTGCGCGCGGCTGTCTCCTGAATGCGCAACTGCCCAAGCTCGCGCCGCGTCTGCCAGAAAAAACCAGCGGACATCACGCCCACCACGACGAACAGCGAGAGGTAGACGACGATGATCAGTTTTCGAACGTTTACGGCCACGGCAGGATTGGAGGGGATTTACACAAAACTGTAAATTCTGTCCTCAACGTTTTTTTCACGGGAGATTTGTAAGCAAGTTGCCGATGTTCAAACCGCAACCACACACGCCATGTACCAGAGTTTTTATGGGTTCACGGAGATGCCGTTCAACATCACCCCTGACCCCAAATTCCTCTATCTGAGCCCGACCCATCTTGACGCGCTGCAACATCTGAAGTTCGGCGTTGAACAGAAGAAGGGATTCATCGTGCTCGTCGGGGAGGTCGGCTGCGGGAAAACCACCCTCTGCCGCCGATTCCTGAACGAACTCGATTCCAAGCACTGGGACTCCGCCCTGATCTTGAATCCGCGGGTCAACGAAACCCAGATGCTGAAAGCGATCCTCACTGAACTCGGCGAAACCAAACTCGCCCGCAATCAACATGACCTTGTCGCCCAGATAAATCGCGTCCTCATGAGCCGTATCGAGGCTGGGCGCGACATCGTGTTGATCATCGACGAAGCGCAAAATCTGTCGTTCGAGGTTCTGGAACAGGTCCGCCTCCTGTCGAATCTTGAGACTGACAAGCAGAAGCTGCTGCAAATCGTCCTTATGGGGCAGCCAGAGTTGAAAACCATGCTCGCCCGGGAGGAACTCCGCCAGCTCCGGCAGCGCATCCTGATTCACTACGAACTCTTTCCCCTGAATATCGGTGATCTCACGCACTATGTTCATCACCGGCTTACCCTGGCTGGCGGACAGGGCCGCCCCCATTTTACCAACTGGGCGATTCGTGCGGTGCAGCGGGCATCGCGCGGAGTGCCAAGGATTGCAAATAATCTCTGCGATAAGGCCCTTCTGGCCGCATTCTTGCGCGAGTCCGATGAAGTTACTTGGAAGGACGTCCGGCGTGCCGTTAAGGACGTTGCAACCCTTACCAACTAAGCGCTCCGGCATGGCCCATCCGACGTTAACTGCCAACTCCCGATTCTTGACAGCCAACCATACCCGCGCATGAGCCTGATCAACGAAGCCCTCAAGAAAGCGCAGAAGCAACGCGCGCATGAACCCCTGAGCTCAATCCCGGTGTCCGCTAATGCGCAAGCATCACCACGGGTGATCAAGCGTAAAGAGCCGATGCCCGCGAAGACGCTTGTCGTTGTCGGCGCGCTTTGCGTCATCCTGGTCGTCGCCCTCGGTGCCGGGGGATGGTACGTCTTCAAGGAGAGTTCGACTCAGATCGCCGCCAGCAGCACCAATCAGGCTGCATCGTCGCACAGCACCGATACGCATCCGGCAAAAGCCGGCAATCCCTCGCCCGCCGATCCAGCCATCGCGACCGTTTCGCTGCAGCAAACGGCAGCTCCCGGGACAAGCGCGGCGACCCCAGCCGGGGTGACCACTGTGGCCAATGCTGCCACAACCACCACATTGGTGATTTCACCGGCAAATTCGAACGGAGCCGGTCCCTCAACTCTCGTCGCGTCAAGTACGCCTGCCGGTGTGCCACCCTCAGAGCAACACCAGCCCCAGGCCGCCTCCGCCACACCCACGCCAGCTCCGGCGCCAGTCGACGTGATTCAGATTACCGCGGCGGATTTGAAGCACAGCATCCCTCCCAATCCTCAGGCACTTGCGGTTGTTGACACATTCAAGGTCTCTGGCATCCGCGCTTCTGCCTCCGACCCCAAAGTTCTCCTGAACGATCGAGTCTTTCGCCTGAACGATATCGTCGAACGCACGTACGGTCTGAAACTCACCGAGGTCCACGCCGATCGCCTGCTCTTTGTCGACGACGCCGGAGCGACCTACACCAAGACATTTTAGCCGCCTGCCCCCGGCTTCCGAGACACTCCGGAAATGCCGCGAGAGCGGAAGTGCGGGGACTCTTATTGGAGTCTGTCCCTCAACGCCCATTGAAACAACCTGCCCCTAATTCGATCACACGTATCCCGGTGCAGATGCCCTATTCCGGGCGCAACCCTCAATGCTACCTTGATGGATGGCGACCCATCGGCACGCTGTCACCCCATCGAAATGGCCACGTCCAACTTTTGCCTTCGCATCGGATTCAGCCTTGCAACGATCGTTCTCGTTGCATCCGCCGACCAGATTTATCCCAACGACCCTCGCATCGAATGGACCGGCGCGGCATTCGCCAAGACCAGCACAGAACTCGTCGAATTTTGCCGATTCTCAGATGCCTGCCTGGTTAGCACCGAATCCTACTTCAAAGTCGCAAATGCAAAGACCACCACGGGCGTGGTCATTCGATTCACCACGACCAGCGCGAAAGTCACCGCCCGTTTCCGCGTTCTACCAGGAGAAAATCGCGGGTCAAGATTTGGCATCCGGCAGAATGGGAGGCTGATCACCGAAAAGAGTTTCTCCAAAACCGAATCCAACCCAGCC
The DNA here is from genome assembly GCA_015075305.1 of Opitutaceae bacterium. Taxonomy (NCBI): domain Bacteria; kingdom Pseudomonadati; phylum Verrucomicrobiota; class Opitutia; order Opitutales; family Opitutaceae; species Opitutaceae bacterium. The sequence continues at coordinate 188,978 of JABTUS010000001.1, forward strand.
CTTGAAATCCTGTCGGAGGCTCCCGGGACTGCCGTGACCTACGAGATTCTCATGCCGATCTTCTCAAACTGCGGCCTGACTGGGCTGGATGTGTCCGACAGCACGCTCATCGCCAATCCGGTCCGGACGCGACCCGTCTACGCGGCAATAGGCGACTCCATCACGCATGGCACCGGGCAGACCGCGACAGCCGAAACCTATCCCTGGCTCCTGTCCAATCGGATGGGCTGGACATTGAACAATCTTGCCGTTGGGGGAGCGAGGGTTTCCCCGTCCGTCGGCAATGATCTCAAGGGGCGAAAAATCGATGTCATCACCATCATGCTGGGTTTCAACGACTGGAATATCGTCAACGATCCAGCCGTGTACCGGGCAAACTACAGCGCCCTCTTGGAACACATCCGCATGCACCAGGCCGATGCCACCATTTTCTGCATCACCCCACTGCCTTCAAGCCGGACCAAATCCCCTGGAGCAAATGTTGTCACGTCACTTGAGCCCTATCGCGAAGTGGTCCGCCGTCTTGTCGAGAGTCGCATCAGCACCGGCGACAGACGGCTCCATCTCATCGAAGGACCGTCTGTGGCAACGATCGCGGATCTAAGCAAGGACGGCACCCACCTCAGCGTGACAGGTGCAGCCCACGTGGCCGACTCCCTCGAAGCAGCGATCAAAAAGTTGCACAGCGCCGAGCTCCAGTTGAAACCCATCCGCCGTGGCCCATGATTTGCTGAGAGTGGCGCAGCCGTAGGGAGTCGAACCCCAAACCTTCTGATCCGTAGTCAGATGCTCTATCCAATTGAGCTACGGCTGCGTGGTGGAAGGGAGGAAGAAGCAAAGTCAGCCCACAGAGTGCAAGCGCTTTTTTTCACAAACCAGTCAATTGGACCATGGCCCATGGCTGCAATCAACGGTACATCCCAGCCTCCCCTGCCCCAGGCGAAAGGCAGGCAGGTGCATCGCCCTCGACGAGTTATTCCGACCCGCTGGTTCGCCAGTCTATCAGCTCGAGCTGGAGCAGCTTGCGATCATTGAAATGGTTCCAAATGAGTTCCACCGCCAGATCAAGCGGCACGCCCACAGGCGGAACGCGTTCCGCCATTTTCCAGGCGACGCCAAAGAGCCGGCGTCCGCGCGAATCCTCAATGGAGAATCGAAAATGCAGGCTCTTGAACACCTCCGGACGCTGACGCAGCACCACACCCCGGATGCCAAACACAGGCTCCGGGTTTCCCTGTCCGAACGGATGCAGTTCCTCCAATTCCTCCATGAGCTGCTCCCGAATCTGATCCAGCGTCAACCAGGCGGAAAGCGGCAGAAACGCCTCGAGCTGGCACCCATTCACATGAGCCTGAACTGCCTCGGCGAAACGCGTGCGGAATTCCCCGATGAGCGACGTGTGCACTGAAACACCCACGGCCATCGGATGTCCGCCCCATCCCTCGAGCAAATCGGCACAGGTGCCCAGAACCTCCACGAGATTCACGCCGTCAACGCTGCGCCCCGAGCCCTTGGCCATTTCTCCTTCATTGCCCAAAACCACGCAGGGGCGGTTGTATTTCCTGCTCACCCTCCCGGCAACGATTCCCACCACACCCGAGTGCCAGGTATCTCCATAAAGGACGATCCCGGGCAGATTCGCATAGCGCTCCTCCACAATGCGCTCGGCTTCCTCCGTGATGGATCGCTCGATTTCCTGGCGCTCCCGGTTGAACGCATCCAGTTGACGCGCCGTCTGCGCGCAGAATGCCTCGTCCTCGCTCAACAACAGCTCCACCGACAGCGCCGCATCCGCCAGCCTTCCCGATGCGTTGATGCGCGGACCAAGACGGAAGGAAATGTCCACAGGCATTATCCCGAGGTCGGGCTTCACGCCCGCAACCGCCATCAACGCGCGCAAGCCTGGACGCTCCGCACCCTGGAGAATGCGAAGTCCAAATCGGGCGAGTATGCGATTCTCCCCGTGGAGCGGCACCAAATCCGCAACCGTGCCCATGGCCACAAGGTCGAGATAGTCCCGAAGCCTGATCTCCCGCGCCACCGGATGATCCTCTGACCGCAGCAGCTTCAGCAGGCCATGGCACAGCTTGAAGACAAGCCCAACGGTGCAGAGATCCCGCCAGGCACCGTCCTCATCCCCGGCATGCACATGCGGGTTGATCAATAGCACCCCTTCCAGCGCCCTTTCCTTCGAACGGTGGTGGTCGATCACCATGACCTCGACACCGCGCGACTTCAAATATGCAGCCTCGTCATGCGAATTCGTTCCGCAGTCGAGGGCGATGAAGAGCTGGGGAAGACCCGGTTCAATCGCGCGTTCGATCGCGCTGCGCGAAAGGCCATAGCCGTCCTCCATCCGCCGGGGAACAACGAAGCGCGGATTCAATCCAAATTTCCGCAGAATGCTGACGAGGAGCGCGGTGCTGCTGACTCCATCGACATCGTAGTCGCCCAGAACTACGATCTCCTCCTCCCGCACGATCGCCTGCCGCAGGCGCGCAGCCGCCGCGTCAAGATTCCGAAGGAGAAAGGGATCCTGAAGCTCCGCAAGCGCCGGGCGGAGGAATTTCGCGGCCAGCACCGGCTCACGCACGCCGGCACGAAGCAGAAGCTCCGCAAGCACGTCGCTTACCCCTGCGGCGCGACAAAGTGCTGCGACGTCCTCAGCCGGAAATGGCTTGTAGATCCAACGCATGATGTATCCGACTTCGAACGCATGGAAACCGGCGAAACCTGCCGATCCAGGTCCGTCGCCATGTCAGGCGGCGGACCGTGCGCTCGCCTATCGGGATGCCTTGCTGGCACCCGTCCACTCGTAGGTCGGCTTGACGTCCTGATGCTTCTCCACGCGCTTCCGGTCGCCCCGGTGCCACCAGAAGAAAACCTGGGCGGCAATGAACACGGCGGAAAACGTGGCCGTCACGATGCCGACCAGAAATGTGAACGAGATGTCACGCAGCACGCCGCCCCCGAAGAGGAACAGTGAAAGCGCGGCAAGAAAGGTTGTCGTCGACGTCATGATCGTGCGCGCGAACACCTTGTTGATGGCGGAGTTCACCACCGTTCGAAGCGAACTGGTTGGATTGTCCCTCATCTCCTCCCGGATGCGGTCGAACACCACGACGGTTTCATTGATCGAATAGCCGGCGATGCAGAGAATCGCGGCAACCATCGGCGCCGAAAACTGGTGACCGAACAGCACGAAGATGCCAATGGTCATGAGGATGTCGTGCAGGGATGAGAACATCGCGCCGATGCCGAAGCCGAACTCGAACCGGAAGGCTATGTAGACCAGGATGGTCAGCATTGAAACGCCCACCGCGAGCATGGCGGTCCACTGAATCTCCTTGCCGATCGACGCACCGATGTGGCTTTCACCAACCTTTTCAATGCCGGCGGAAGGAAATGCCTTTTGCAGAGCTTCAAACACAACGCCCGACTTGCCCTCGGGCGTCTCCAGCTTGAGCGTCTCCCTGCCCGACGTCTGCTCGCCAATCGAACTGATCGTTGTCACGTTGATGTCGGTCACTCCCACGCTGCGCGCGGCCTCACGCACCTTTGCCACGTCCGGCTTTTGATTGAAGCGAAGTGTGACAAGATCGCCGCCGGCAAAGTCGATACCGTAGATCCGGTTCCCCTTGTAGGCGACCACGGAGATGCCGAGGATGACGATGATCCACGATCCGATGAACGCCGGTTTGCCGTACTTGACCCAGTCAACATGAATATCCTTCAGCATGCGGCGCATGGACATTTTCTTGAGAATGCCCGACTCCGTCAGCAGCTCCATGACGAGATGCCCGGTGATCAGAACTGAAAAAAGCGTGGATACCACGCCGATTGCCAGGGTGACTCCGAATCCCTTTATCGGTCCGGTTCCGAGCCAGATCATGATGGCGCAGATGATGAGCTGGACAAGATGGGCGTCCATGATCGTCGTAAGCGCCTTGACGAATCCAGCGTTGTTTGCGGTGACGAGATTCTTGCCGGCGGCGATCTCCTCCCGCATGCGCTCGAAAATCAGGATGTTCGCGTCGACCGCCATGCCGATCGTCAGAACAATGCCGGCGAGTCCGGGCAGCGTCATGGTGGCGCCAAAGCTCGCCATGATCCCCAGAATGATGACGACGTTGACCGCAAGGGAAAAGACCGCAACCAGGCCACCGGTCATGTAGAAGGTGATCATGAACGCCGCGACGGTCGCCGCTCCGATGATGGATGCGCGAATCCCGCTGGAGACGGCATCCTCGGCCAATGAAGGACCAACCTCGAGCTGCTCTTTGATCTGCAGGGGCAGATCGAGCGGGTTGTTGAGGACATTCGCGAGATCCTCGGCATCGCGCTGCGTGAAACTGCCGGAAATTTCCGCCGAATCATTGTCGATCTCCTCACGCACCGTGGGCGCCGACTGCAGCTTTCCATCGAGCACGATGGCCAGCTGGCCCGTCCGGCCGGTGCGCTGGTTGTTCTCGGCTATAAGGCGGGTGACGGCGGCGAAGCGCTTCCGTCCCTCCGCCGTGAATCGGAGGATGATCTTGAAGCGGCCATATTCATCCATGACCGCGTAGGCATTGGCCATGCTCTCCCCGGTCATCTCGGGGATCCGTTTCACAAACAGGTCCTGCGTGGTGATGTCGCCATTTCGCGTCTCGTTGCTCAGGGTCAGCACCTCATAACCCAGCGGGGTCTCAACACCGGGGCCCGGAATGGCCGTCGGATGCACAATGCGAAACTCGAGGCGCGCCGGCTTCTTCACACTGTCCACCACCTCGGGATTGTCCTTGGTGCTGACGCCGGGGAGCTGCACCTCGATGCGATTGTCTCCGATCGGGCGGATGATGGGCTCGGCCACACCGAGTCCGTCGATGCGCTGGTGAAGGATTTCAACCGCCTTCGCGAGCTTCTCCTTTCGCTCGTCCGGTCGAACCTCCGAAAGCGCCTTGTCGTCGACCTCGAGGGTGAACGCGATGCCCCCCGCGAGATCAAGCCCCGCCTGGAGCTTCGCCTTGGAACGCTTCAGGAGTTCGTCGAGAAGCAGCGAGTTGCGCCGGTCGATGTTCCTGACATCGCCAAGATTGATGTTTGGGAAATATTTGAGCGCGAGGTCGATCCTGCGCTCCTTGGCAATCTGCTTGAGCGCCACAAACGGCGTTTGAGGGGGCTGCGCTTTCGCGGCGCGAGCGATCGCCTCATCAACGAGGGAGGCGAACTCCTTTTCCTTGGCTGTGGCCGCCGATTTTGCGTAATCGACAAAGTCACGGCTCTTCAGCGGCAAAAGCGTGACAAGTGCCCAGGCCAGTATGGCTAGGCTCAGCACGATTTTCCAGATGTTGCGTTTGATCATGGGGAGCTTGGTTAAAGTCTGGCCGATCTCATGCCTCGGCAGGAGAATCAGTGCGCCATCCGGTCGGGCCGGGTGAACCCGGATGCCTATTTCGTGGCCGTGGTGCTGTCAGCCTTCTTCACGACCGCATGAACAAAGCTCTTGCCGAGCTCAATCTTCGTGGTGTCCGCCACCCTCACGATGAAACGATCATCCTTCACAGCCGTCACCGTGCCGTAGACTCCACCCGTCGTCACGATTTCATCTCCCGGCGCCAGGGACGCCAGCATCTTGGCGTGCTCCTTCTGCTTCTTGCGCTGGGGTGCAATCATGAAGAAATACATGGCACCGAAAATGAAGATGATGGGCAGAAACTGCAGGATTGGGTTGCCGCCCGGCGCGGCGGGAGCCTGCGCAAGGATCGGTTGAACAACGGCGGACACGAGAGGCATTGAGCGATTTGCGTGTTGAAGGTTTTGGAAAAAGAAACACGCATTAATCCCGGCTCCATTCCTCGAACGCAAGCCATAACCCGCCGCATCATTTCAGCATTGAAAAGCAAACCCTCCTCAACCTGGACCGTCGCCCAATCCGAAGAACTTTACGGCTTCAAACGCTGGGGCGCGGGCCATTTCGGCGTCGATTCGGATGGGTTCGTGAATATCGAGCCCTGCTCGGATGGCCGCTCCATCCGCATCATGGACGTGGTTGACGAGGCCGTCGGCATGGGCCTCAAGGCGCCGGTGGTGATCCGCTTCCAGGACCTCCTGCGGCACCGGGTCATCCAGTTGAACGAACTCTTCCGCAAGGCCATAAAGGAAGCCGGCTACAAGGGCGATTATCGCGGAGTCTTTCCCATCAAAGTCAATCAGTTGCGCGAGGTCGTCGACGAAATCATGGCCGCTGGCAAGGATTACAACTACGGTCTCGAAGCCGGTTCGAAACCCGAGCTGATGATCGTGCTGGCCCTCCACGACAACAACAACCGCCTCATCATCTGCAACGGCTACAAGGACCACGACTACATCCGACTTGCCCTTCTGGGGCGGAAGCTGGGCAAGAAGATCATCCTGGTCGTCGAGCAACTTTCCGAAATCGACGACATCATCCGGATATCCGCCGAGACCGGCGTGAAGCCGATGATCGGCTTTCGCGTCAAGCTGCAGACGCGCGGCGAGGGCAAGTGGGCGATGTCCAGCGGCGACAATGCCAAGTTCGGGCTCAACACCGCTGAAATCCTCTTCGCCAGCGAAAAGCTCAAGGCGGCCAAACTCACGCAGTCGCTCCGTCTCCTGCACTTTCACATCGGCTCCCAGGTGCCGAACATCATAACCGTCAAGAATGCGGTGATCGAGGCTTCGCGCTTCTACTGCCAGCTCATCAAGATGGGATTCCCCATGGGCTATCTCGATGTCGGCGGCGGCCTCGGCATCGACTACGACGGCTCACGGACCAACTTCGAAAGCTCGATGAACTATTCCGTCGAGGAGTACGCGCGCGACGTCGTCCACAACATCAAGGAGATCTGCCTCGAGGCCGGTGTCGCGGTGCCCGATATCGTCAGCGAGTCCGGCCGCGCCGTGGTGGCCCCTCACTCGCTCCTGGTTTTCGAGGTCTTCGAACGCATCAACAAGCGCGAATCCCTCGGCAAGCAACACCAGCCCAGGGAAAAGCACAAGGTCGTCACAGACCTCGAGGTCCTTCTCAAGAACAAGCAGAAGCAGGGCCGCCTCGAACGCTACCACAACGCCGTGCAAAAAAAGGAGGAGGCAATCTCCCTCTTCAATCTCGGCTACCTCGATCTCGGCAACCGCGCCGCAGCGGAGCAGCTTTTCTGGCGCATCTGCGAGCAGCTCGCAAAAGAGAGCCGCGACACCGGCTACCAGCCGGAGGAGCTGCGCGATCTGCACCAGCTTCTGGCTGATCAATACGTGTGCAATTTCTCGGTCTTCCAGTCGCTGCTCGACCACTGGGCGCTCGGTCAGCTCTTCCCGATCACCCCGCTCCATCGGCTCAATGAGAAACCGACGGTGAATGCCGTTCTCGTCGACATCACCTGCGATTCCGACGGCGAGATCAGCCGCTTCGTCGACCTCCAGGACACCAAGGACTACCTGAACCTTCACCCGCTGGACGGAAAACCCTACTATCTCGGCGTGTTTCTCACCGGTGCGTACCAGGACATCATGGGCGACCTCCACAACCTTTTCGGTCGCGTCAACGAGGTTCACGTTTTTCTGGAATCCGACGAGCCGAACGGCTACTACATAGAGGAGGCGCTCGCCGGCAGCCGGATCGCGGATGTCATCGAAGGCGTGCAGTACCAGCAGGAGGAGCTCTGCCGGCGAATGAAGGCGCAGATAGACGCCGCGACGCGCAAGGACATGGTGAAGCCCCGCGAAGGCGTGCGGCTGCTCGAACTCTACGAAAGCCAGATGCTGAACAAGACTTATCTCAACATAAGCCAGTCCGCATCATCAATGCGCAGGCCGAGGAAATGAGTGCGGGCGCTGTGTAAAGGCAGCCTGCTTCACATCCGGGGCTGACCGCCACCCGTGGTTTCAGAAAAACAGATTCGGCCAACCGCCTCATCGAAATCCGCCGCACCGCGGATGATCTCTATTTCAAGCCTCAGGTAATACAACGGCACGGGGCAGCGCAGATCCTCGGCGATGCGCACCGCGTCCTTTTCTGTCGTTACAAGCATCTCCACCCGCTTCTCGATCGCCTCGCTGAACAGCGACACGAAATCCTCGGGAACAAACCGGTAGTGATCCAGAAAGCGCCGGGCAAATCGAACCTCCCCTCCCAGGTCGCGCAGGAACTTCTCAAAACTTTCGGGAGCCGCGATCCCGCAGAACGCTCCAATCCGTCGCCCCTTCAACATTGCAAGCGGAGCACGGAAGTCCGGCGAGTCCGGGTTCGCTCCGAAACGCTGCAGGTACTGCGGCCGGTGCACGCATTCAATGATGTCCGCGCCGGGATTGTGCTCCTTGATGATCGATTCCATCTCGAGATCACGCCTTCCATCGGACTTCGTCAGAAAAACATAGCTGGCGCGCCGCAGGTGCTTGATCGGTTCACGAAGGATGCCCCGCGGAAGCAGGTGACCGTTGCCAAAGGGATTGGTCTTGTCGACAAGCAGGAGATTGAGACTGCCCTTCAGCGGCAGGTACTGAAACCCGTCGTCCAGCACGAGCGTGTCACATCCAAACCGCTTGATCGCATAGGTCCCCGCCTTGACGCGATCCTTGTCCACAAGAACCACCACGCCTGGCAGATTCCGCGCCAGCATGTACGGCTCGTCGCCCGCGTCCTCGCTGCCGAGCAGCACCTCACCCCCATCGCTCACAATTCGCGGAGGAGGCGCCGAGGCGTGCGTCAGCCAGTTCCATCCACGACGCCAGATGGGCGGCCGCCGGCTGCGGTATCCGCGCGAAAGTATGGCGACCTTCCGACCGCGGTCGCGCAATGCGCGCGCAAACTTCTCCACCACCGGGGTCTTTCCGGTCCCTCCCACCGTCAGGTTGCCCACCACCACCACCAGGCACCCCAGCGGCTGATCATGGAAAATCCGCTGGCGATACAGCCACAGCCTGGCCTGAACCACTCCATTGAACAATGCGGAAAGCCCTTGGAGAAATCCGGCGTAGACCATCGCCAGCGTATCCTCCCTGCGGCCGAAAATGACATCGATCGTATACGCTTCGAACGATGTGAGCTTCTTTTTCAGCCAGGACGACATGCAGTGTGACGGTCGGCAAACGAGGTTGACGGATGTTTCGCGCGGGAGATTGTCAGGCGGTTCTGCCGGTCAATATCCTCGCATGCAATCACATCTCCACGCCACCTGCCCACGATCCACGATTGCATCCGTTCGCCCGGTCCGGTGCACTTCCATTTTTCCATGAGCTACAAACTGTTCATTCCCGGTCCCATTGCCGTATCCGCCAGGACTCTTCAGGCGATGGCCCAGCCCATGATCGGCCATCGAAGCACTGACTTCGTCGCGCTCTACAACGCCATCCAGCCAAAGCTGCAGTCCCTTTTTGTCACGAAGGACCCGGTCTATCTCTCCACGAGCTCCGCCTGGGGGGTCATGGAAGGCGCCGTGCGCAACCTGACACGCTCAAAGGTGCTCAACTGCATGAACGGAGCGTTCTCCGACAAATGGAACGATGTTTCCACCCGTTGCGGAAAGAGCGCCGGTGCACTCAGGTTCGAATGGGGACAACCCGTCGATCCCGCCGCCCTGCGAAAGGAACTTTCCACCGGGGCATACGACACTGTCACGCTCATCCACAACGAAACCTCCACGGGGACGATGAGCGATCTCCCGGCCATCGCCGGCGTATTGCGTGAGTTTCCCGACGTCATCTCCATTGTCGACACGGTCAGCTCCTTCAGCGCCGTCAGCATCGAAAAGGACGCCCTCGGCCTCGACGTCATAGTCACGGGCTCTCAAAAGGCCCTCGCCCTGCCCCCGGGGCTTTCGCTGATTTCAGTCTCCAAGCGCGCCCTCGAACGCGCTGCCCAGGTAAAGGAGCGCGGCTACTATTTCGACCTGCTTGAGTTCCAGAAAAACCATGAGCAGGGCATGACTCCCAGCACGCCGGCGATTTCGCTCATCTACGCATTGAGGTCCAAACTCGAGGACATCGAGAGCGAGACCATTCCCGTCCGCCACGCACGCCACCTCCGTCTGAATGACAAGATGCGCGCCTGGGGCTTCGCCAAGGGCTTCCGGCTCTTCCCTGCCGAGGCCTTCGGCTCACGTACGCTCAATTGCTTCGCCAATACCTTGAACTACGATCTCCCCGCGCTCAACAAGGTGCTCAAGGCAAAACACGGGCTCGTTATCGACGGAGGCTACGGCAAGCTTAAAGGAAAGACGTTTCGCATTTCCAACATGGGTGACGAAACCGACGAAACCATCGATCAGCTCATTCGCGCACTCGACAGCGCATTGACAGAGACTCCACGACTGGTTTCAGCCTGATTTGCGGCCATTTGCGTGAAATCGCGCCCGGAGGCGCCCGTGACTTGCATTGAGCATTGGAGCCTCTGCGTTTCCGGACCTGAAAGTCGGGCATTTTTGACGCCCCGGGTCTGTTCCCTGGCATTTCAAGGAAACTAATCCTTGAAATTGGCGTCGACGCCGCCTAACGCCTGCCTCCACATGAAATCTCTTGTCATTGCCGAGAAGCCTTCCGTTGCGGCCGACCTCGCGCGTGCACTCGGCAAAATCCCCAAGAAAGGGGACGTGTATGAAAATGACCAATACGTGATCGCCGCCGCCGTCGGACATCTCGTGGAACTCGAGATGCCGGAGGATATCGACAAGAAGAAATACGGTTTCTGGCGCCTTGAGGCCCTGCCCATCATTCCCGAGAAATTCGGACTGAAGCCAATTGCAGATTCAAAGTCGCGCTTCGATCTCCTCAAGAAGCTCCTCGCGCGAAAGGATATTTTCCAGGTCATCAACGCCTGTGACGCCGGTCGGGAAGGCGAGCTGATATTTGTCTACATCTACCAATTGGCAAAATCCAAGCTACCGGTGAAGCGCGCGTGGATGCAAACCATGACATCCGGAGGCATCCAGGAAGCATTTCACAACCTTCGCGAAGGCGCCCAGATGGCAGGACTTGCCGACGCCGCCCGCTGTCGCTCGGAAAGCGACTGGCTGATCGGCATCAATGGCACTCGAGCCATCACCAAGCGCATGTTCGGATCGCGCGCGGGAAATGTCGCCTCGGTCGGTCGCGTCCAGACACCCACGCTTGCCATTGTTTTTGCTCGCGAACTCGAAATCCGCAATTTTCGCGCCCGCCCCTTCTGGCGGGTCACCGCCCAGTTTCAGGTGGAAAAAGGCACCTACGAGGGCGTTTACCAGCGGCCCGATTTCAAACGGACCGAAAGCGACGACCAGGACCGCATTGATCGCATCTGGGACCAGGCGGCAGCCGAGGCCGTGACGGCCGCCTGCAAGGGCCATCCCGCAGCAATTGTCACGGAGGAGAAAAAGTCCTCAAGCCAGGCCAGTCCCCGACTCTACGACCTTACCACCCTCCAGCGGGAGGCGAACAACCGTTTCGGCCTGCCCGCGCGGCGCACGCTCCAGATCGCCCAGGCGCTCTACGAACGCCACAAGGTCATCACCTATCCTCGTACTGATTCACGCGCACTGCCCGAGGACTATATCCCAACCTGCCGCGAAACGCTGACCGCCCTTGGCGGCGACCTCGCCCGCCACGCCAGAACCGTTCTCGATCAGGGCTGGCTGCGCCCGAACAAGCGCATCTTCAACAACGCGCAGATTTCAGACCACTTCGCCATCATTCCCACAAGCACCGAGCCAGCGTCCCTGGATGAAATGGAGGCGAAGGTCTACGATATGATCGCCAGGCGCTTTGTCGCGGTTTTCCACCCTGCGGCGGAATTCGATGTCACTACGCGCACCAGCACGGTTGCTCGGAAGCACGCATTCAAGACCGAGGGCAAGGTGCTCACTGCCCCCGGCTGGCTTGCCGTCTATGGAAAGACCACCGTCGACGAGGATTCGCCGGATTCCAAGGCGCTTCCCGCCCTTTCGCCGGGGGACAATTCCCAGGCGACGACGACCGAGGCCCGACTGCACGCCGAGACCACCAAGCCCCCCCCGCGCTATACCGAAGCTACACTCCTTTCGGCAATGGAGGGTGCGGGCAAACTGATCGACGACGAGGATTTCGCCGAGGCCATGAAGGAACGCGGACTCGGAACTCCGGCGACACGGGCCGATACAATCGACGGACTGATCAACCAGAAGTACCTTGAAAGAAACCAGCGAGAACTGGTCCCGACGACCAAGGCGGAATCATTGCTCGAATTTCTTTCCGCTGTGAAGGCGGACGCCCTCACCAAACCTGACATGACCGGCCAGTGGGAATACAAGCTGCGCGAGATGGAGCATGGACGGTTTCCGCGCGACACCTTCATGGCTGAGATTGTCGAGGTCACCAAAGGGCTCGTCGAGCGCACCAAGGCATTCGAGGAGGACGATTCCAACTCCCGGCTCACGGAGATCATTTCACCCACGGATTCAAAACCCATGTTCGAGACGCTCCGAGGGTACAAGTCGCAGGACGGAATGTTGATGGTCTACAAGGTCATGGGCGGACGAAAACTCGAGGAGTCTGAGGTTGCCCAGCTCGTTTCCGCGGGCGAGGTCGGCCCGCTCGATGGTTTCGTTTCAGCCAAGACGGGCAATCGGTTTCCATCAAAGATCAGAATCGTCGACGACGAGAAGAATCAGGGCAAAAAGAAGGCCGAACTGGATTTCGGCAACAAGGTCGATGTCAACACGCTCGCGCCTTTCTGGAGCGACCCCAAAACCGGTGCCGAACTCTGTGAGGCCCCAACAAGCTACATCCTGCGCGAACGCGACGGCGACGGCTGGGCGGAAAAGTTCAAGGTGGGTCGGCTGATGTGCCAGAAGCCCATCACTCGGGAACACGCCATTCAGCTCGTCGGAAATCAAAAGACCGAACTTATCCAGGGTTTCATTTCCAAGAAGGGGCGCCCATTTGATGCGTACCTGCTTCGCCAGGGAGCCAGGATCGCGTGGGAATTCCCCCCCAGAAAACCACGGGAAGGGGCAAAGAACGCCGACGGAACCCCGCGTGCGCCCCGAAAGAAGACCCCGCTCGATCTCTCCAAAGCCCGCAAGGTTGGAGAGAGCAAGACTCACGACGGTGACCTGTTCGAAACAGCGGACGCCTACGTTGTCGCCAAATCAAACGCTGATGGATCGCCCCGCACCGTCTTCGAAATGAAGAGGCAGATTTGCGGAAAGGAGATCCCGCTGGAAGAGGTTGAGCGTCTGCTCGAAACGGGGCGCACGGGCCTTATCGAGGGCCTGATTTCGAAGCGGGGAACCTCTTTCAGCGCCTACTTTGTCCTGTCCAAGGACAAAAAAAAGACGGAGTTCGAGTTTCCTCCGCGCTAGCTTGCATGACCAGCTTCAAATCCCAACGGATAATCCCCTTGTCCGCCATGGGGTTGTTTTGGTAGGGTGAACCCTCTGTCCCGCCAAGCTCTATGATCGTAACCACCGCTCAGCTCTTCAAACACGCCTACGGCAAATACGCCGTCGGTGCCTACAACATCAACAACGCCGAACAGGCCATGGGTCTGTTCAAGGGCGCTCTTCTCTCCAAGGCCCCTTTCATCATCCAGATCTCCAAAGGCGCCCGCAACTACACCGACAAGCGCATGCTTGAGGCGATCATACGCGCGGCCGGCGAGATTTTTCCGGAGGCGATCTTCGCCGTTCATCTCGACCACGGCGACGAGGCGACCTGCTATGACTGCATAAATTCCGGCTTCTTCAGCTCTGTGATGATCGACGCCTCACACGATCCGTTCGACAAGAACGTCGAGATCACAAAACGGGTCGTCGAGGCCGCCCACAAGAAAGGCATATCCGTCGAGGCCGAGCTGGGCATGCTCGGCGGAGTCGAGGAGGACATCAAGGTTGAGGACGGACATGCCACCCTCACCAACCCAGCCGAGGCGGAGGAGTTCGTCAAACGCACCCACTGCGACTCACTGGCCTGCGCCATCGGGACCTCGCACGGCGCATTCAAGTTCAAGGGGAAACAGTCGCTGCATTTTGACGTGCTGGAAAAAATCAAGGCTCGCCTGCCCGGCTTTCCACTCGTCATGCACGGGTCCTCCTCTGTCCCGCAGGACGAGGTTGCACGCATCAACGCCGCCGGCGGCACGATCAAGGACTCCACAGGCGTAGACACCGCCGAATACCTGCCCGCGGCCAAACTCGGCGTGACGAAGATCAACATCGACACCGATGGCCGTCTCGTCTGGACACGCGTGCACCGCGAATTCTTCCGCGACAAGCCCGCCGAGTTCGACTTCCGTCCGCCCGGCAAGATGTTCATGGAGGAATACGCGAAGTTCATCGCCAGCCGCAACCAACTCCTGGGTTCGGCAAACCAGCTCGATGACCTGCGTGCATCGCTGAAGAAGTAAGCGCGCAAATCCGCCTGCTCATTTCAAAGCGCGGCCCCTGCGGCCGCGCTTTTTGTCTGCTCGCACGCTGCTGTCTCATGCCGGCAGCAGGCCGGGATCAGGCCCTCGAAACCGTCACGATCGCCGCAAGCGCAGCAACTCGTCCGCATGGGCCAACGCGCTCTTCGCCGAGCGGTCGCCCAGCATTCGCGCGAGTTCGCTCACCCGCTCCTTCCGGTTCCCCTCGATGGGAGCGATGTTCACAACCGCGCGGTCCCTGTCCTGATCCTTGGTGACAACGAGGTGATGGTCACCCTGCGCTGCGACCTGCGGCAGGTGCGTCACGCACACAACCTGATGCGATCGGGCGATGGCTGCCATCTTTTCACCGACAATGCTCCCGATTTCCCCCCCGACATTTGCGTCCACCTCATCAAATACCAGGACCGGCACGGCATCCAGATCCGCAAGCACCGTTTTCAGCGCCAGCATCACCCGCGCCAGCTCACCGCTGGAGGCGATTCTGCTCAGGGGCAGCGGCGCCTCCCCCACATTTGGTGAAAACAGAAACTCCACCCGACAGTCGCCATCGGGGCCGAGCTCCTCCAGCGGCACCAGGCGGATTTGGAAATCCGCCTTCTTGAAGCCAAGCTGGGCGATGCCCTTCGCAGCGATCCTGGCCAGTTCGCGGGCGGCCTTTTCGCGGAGGCGACGAAGCTCAGCCGCGTCCTTGGCTGCAGCCTCATGACAAGCTTCGATTTCACCTTCGAGCCGGGCCATCACGCCATCAAAATCACCCTGGGCCTGCAACCGTTGACGCAACTCCTCGCGAGCCTCAATGACTGCTGCGATGTCTCCGCCATACTTGCGTCGAACCTCAAGCCAGGCGTTCATTCGTGAGGTCACGGCTTCAACCTGATCCGGCTCAAGGCTGAGTTCCTGGGCGAGTCGTTCAAATTCAACACTCAGTTCATTGAGTTCAAGAGAGGCCCCTGCAAGACGCGCAACAAGTGCTCCGCTCGAGGGATCGACTGCCTCAAGCGCCTTTCCTTCGCGAACCAGCGCCGCGATTCGTTGACCGGCTCCATCCTCACCCGCAAGGCCACCGGCAATGACAAGGGCCAGGTCTGCGATTTCCTTCCCCCGGCTGAGCCTCTGAAAATCCCGCTCGAGCGTCTCGATCGCACCATCTTCCAGATCGAGGGCGTCAAGCCGGACGAGCTGGTTCTCAAGATACTTGAGCTGGTCCGGCGACAGCCGCGACTCGGCAATCATGCCATCGCGCTCGGCGATCTTCGCACGCCACGTCCGATACTTCTCACGATAGGTTTCCAGCGCAGCCCCGCTCCTGCCGAACAGATCGAGCAACTCAAGCTGGCATCCGTCCTTCAACAGGCGTCGGGGTTCGCTCGGTCCGTGAAAATCAATCCAGCATTCGCCCAGCGCCTGAAGAGCGGACAGCGTCGCAAGGCTGCCGTTAACCGTGATCTTCGGCGCCTTGTCACGAGTCACGCTCCGTTTCAGGATCAGCACGCCTTCATCTGTCGCTGGAAGGCCAAGCGATTCCAGCAGCACATCAATCCGCCGCGAATCCTTGAAGTGCAGCGACGCCTCAACCTCGCAGGCCGCCGCCCCCTGTCGAATGATGCTCTTGTCGGCGCGTTCCCCCGCCAGGAGACTCATGGCTCCAAGAAGAATGCTCTTTCCCGCGCCCGTCTCACCGGTCACGACTGTGAAGCCCGGATCAAAATCGAGCGATACCTCCTCAAGCAGTGCCAGATTCCGGATATGGAGCGACTGAAGCATGTTCCTGTGGGCGGATTGGAGTGAGAGGAGTGAAGAGTGAAAGGCGAAGGTGTCGAACCGAATGGGGACACGGTATCCATGCGTGCGCGAAAAATGGAATGAAGCGCAATCGGAGGTTGGCAGACCTCTTCAGTGCCTCAGCAGACCCAAATTTCCGAATTCCGTGCCTTTCACGCAATATGTGGATCCTCGACAGCACATCCCGAGTCGGGTTCGACAAGTGCAAATGAGCCGCTGCCAAATGATTCGCGACCGCGATCGCAGGCCCAAACGCCAATGCGACTACCCGTGAGTTTCGCTCTTCAATTCGTCACCCGGAACCGGTGGTACATCCGGTACTCTGGACAGCACTTCGTCCACCTGTTGCCAGTCAACCCGGCTGGCGCGCAAGCCAATACGCTCGCGAGCAGACCATGCCGACACCTGCGCTGCGAGCGCGATGGCGACGATCTGATCCACCGGCACGAGTTCTTTCTTCGCGAGCTCATGTACCTGCTGGAGCAGCAAGTCGGGTACTTTGGCTTCAAGAGTGCTCATGATTCGGGCTGCAACTTTAACATGCTGAGGAATTCCGCCGGTTTCAAGGCCCGAACCCCAAGCGCTTCCGATGGCAGAAGATGCCGCGTATTGAAGCTGACGAGCAGCAGTGCTCCGGATTCATGTGCCAGTTGGACCAATGGTTCATCGTCCGCATCCGGAAGGACGGGCGTCCAACCCGGTGTAAGCGGCCACTCCTCGCCGCGCGCGCAAACAAAATTCAAGATACTGTCAACGTCCGCACTTGAAAGCCTCAACTCGTCGTCGCGCCTCAACAATTCCTCGTACTCGTACAGCAAATGATTGCTCAACATCGTTGTCCACTCTCCGCGCCGTAACCGCTGAAGCAGCTCGAAAGAAGCGCCCCGCCGAGAGCGGAAAGCCGCAACCAGCACATTCGTGTCCATAACCGCTCGAAGGCCATTCATCGATGGTAATTCAATCCCCAATGGCAATGGATGTACAAGTCATGCGCCTGACAAGACAGTTCGCAGGTTGCGCAATCTCCACAATCGCTGGGTCTCACCTTCCCACCCGACCCAAGACTCGGGGCACGCTTTGTCGTAACCATAGATCGCGCATTGCGAAACGCCGTCGGAAGAGTCTCGCCTAGAGCTACAGCGGCGACTCGTCGTACTTCTGCTGAAAGATCCGCAGGCTTGGCCAGTGAAGCGCGGTCAACTGGCCGCCATAGGCGGCACCAGTGTCGATGCAGGCATAGGAGTCGGTTACGACGGGCTCCAATTGCTGGGTATGCCCAAAAACCCGGAACCAGCCATCGTCCGGAAAACAGAAGTCCCGCGACCAGAGCGCTGAAAACCGATCCTTCTTCGCCACCAGTCCGTGTCCCGTGTGCGATACCAGGAGGCGTCCAAACGTCAGATAGAAGGGCAGCTCTTCAAACCAGGAGATGACCGTCTCCGGTATGGCGCCACCCCACGATCGCAGCGTCTCCTCACCTCCATTGCTCATCCAGTCGAAACGCGCCATTGCCGATTTCGTCTTTACGAACTCCAGCATGAGATCGTCGTGATTTCCGAGGACGGTCGGCACTCCTTCTTGCATGGCGAACTCAACCACCTCCCGGGAGGAAGGTCCGCGATCCATCAGGTCGCCAGCCAGGACGATGGGCTCGTCCGGGCATTTCCTGAGCAACCGCATCAGAGTGCGATGGCAGCCGTGAATGTCGGATATGATGAGCATGACGCCAACGCCAGGCTCGCACAGCGCCCCGTCGTTGGCAACCCGCTGCCAGTGGGTCCGCGCTCTAACGGCGAAGGGTCCACTCCTGCCAGCGTTCAAATCCGGCCTGAAGGGCAATGGACTCTTCGGGCGGGATTTCACGATCCACCCGGAGTTCGAACGCCGAAAAAAGGGAGGCTGCGCACTCCCTGGGCAAGGGGAAAGGCGGCCCGTCAGGATCGATTCCGTAGTAGAAAAAGCCCGCAAGCGTCCCGCCCGGACGCAGCAGTTTGGCCATCCGGGCTGCGTAGTCAGGCCAGCGTTCAGGTGACAATGCACACAGAAACGCCCGTTCATAGATGAGATCGAAAGACCCTCCAAGATCGTCAGCGAAGAAGTCGGCCTGACGAACCAACGCACCCAGTGCACCCAGCTTCGATCGCGCACCGGCGACGGCAGCGGGCGAAAAATCGATCGCCAGGGGCGTCCATCCGGCTTCATGGAATGCCCTGACCTCGTGCCCCATGCCACAGCCGGGCAGAAGAACCGTGCCCCTTTCCCCTCCCCGCTTCAGGAAGACTGTTAGACCGGGAGGCACTCCCTTCAGATCCCAAGGCGTCTGACCAGAAACATAGCGACTTTCCCAAAATTCCAGATCCGAGCTATCCATGCCTTCACGCTATCCTCAGCCTCCGATCACGCCAGAACTTCCTTCGGGCGAACGCCCAATGTGGTTGCGCACCGCGAAAGGGACAGACTACCTCTATCCCGCAGCCTCCCGCCGGCGACAATCCGATTCCCAGTCCGCAACATCATGAAACAATTTGCATATTCGCGCAGCCGATTCAGCCGGTTTCTATGGGTCCTTCCCACGTTTGTCCTGCTGTTTGGCGCACCTGCCGCTTCTGCTGTCTCCCACCTGAAAACCCGAAACGTCATCCTTATCAACAGCGACGGTCTGCGATGGCAGGAAGTGTTCTCCGGCGCAGATTCAGCTCTCATTCCGAAACCGCCAGTTGGCATCGCGACCAGCAGGCTTTACCTGCGCGATACACCTGAAGCCCGGCGCGAAATTCTGATGCCCTTTTTCTGGAATGTCATCGCTAAGCAGGGACAGCTCTACGGCAACCGAACCAAGGGAAGCACGGTCGAGGTGACCAACAACCAGTGGTTTTCCTATCCGGGTCGAAACGAATATCTAACCGGATTCGACGATCCACGAATCACCAGCAATTCAAAGATACCGAATTCGAATGTGACCGTGCTGGAGTGGCTGCACCACAAACCTGCCTTTCAAGGCTCCGTGGCCGCATTCAGCGCCTGGGACGTCGTGCCTTTCATCATCAATCGCGATCGTTGCGGCTTTCCGGTGATGGGCGGCTGGGAGGAGGTTCCCAAACAGATGCACGGTCCGCGCATGGAGTTGTTGAATCAATTGATTCGGGACACGACCCCCGCGAACGACGCCGAGCTTTACGATTCATTCCTCTACCAGGCCGCGCATGAATATCTTGTCACCAAGCATCCCCGCGTCATGTACATCGACTTTCTGGAAACCGACCATTGGGGACACGCCGGACGCTACGATCTCTTGCTTCGGGCCGCGCACGAATTTGATGACTACGTGCGACGGATCTGGGAGACGGTTCAGTCCTCGAGACAGTATCGAAACAAGACCACGCTGATCCTGGTCACCGACCATGGACGCGGAAATGCCCCCGATGAATGGAAAAGCCATGGGCGAAAGATCGAGGGCGCGCAGTACATTTGGATGGGTTTCCTCGGTCCCGACACCCCGCCACTCGGGGAGCGAAGCAACTGCCAGACCCTCACACAGAGCCAGGTGGCGGCGACACTGACGGCGTATCTGGGAGAGGACTACAATCAATCCGAACCCCGCGCGGCACTGCCCGTGGCGGAGGCACTGCCATCATCCAGATAGCGGCGAAGCGTGACGCATCCCGCGCATGGGAAGAGGCGTTGGCGCCTCAATTCGGAAGGCTCCTGAAACCCAGGCGTCTTCCCAGATCCAGGCATTCCGCGGCGGGCTTCACTCCAGTCGAACAAGTGGCGTGCGTGAGCGACGCTGCCGCGGCACAAACGCCGAGACGCAGGCATTCCTCCATCGGCCAGTCGTCATGCAGACCCAGGAGAACTCCGGCCGCAAGCGCATCGCCAGCTCCGGCAGCCCCTGCGATCGCCGCCGGCTCCATGAGCACGCTCGGCTGCCAGATCGCAGCCCCTCCCGCCTGCGATGCATGCACGGCCTCGGGAAAATGGATCACCACCCAGGATCGCACGCCCATCTCCAGGATCCTCCGCGCAGCAAGCGCAACCGCCGCCGCGTCGATCCGCCCCTCGCGCCGCAGGCTGATCCCGGTCAGCTTCTCAGTCTCGAAGTCGTTGGCAAACAGCACATCGACATGCGGAAGCGATGGCAGGACCACGGTTTGAAAACGATCGCTGTCCTCACTGACGCAGTCGACCGAAGTCCTGAGTCCCGCGGCCCTGGCCGCTTTCAGGAGCAGCCCGGCACGGGATTCACCGGCCATGACGAGATCCAGACGATCGAGCAGCAAGAGGTACCCAAGATGAAACAGCTTCGCGTTCGTCGCCGCCAGATCAACATGCTCAATGTCGAACAGCGCGTTGGCTCCGGATTGATGGAAAAAAGTGCGCCGCCCGGTATCACGAACCGTCATCACATCCGTGTAGCTGGTGGCCGCGGTCCGGGTCGGGCGCACCTGCTTCATGTCAATGCCCCGCGCCCGGCAATCCGCGATTATGGTGCGCCCATCCTCATCGTCTCCGACCAGCCCTGCACCATGCAGCGGAAACGAGGCTCCCAAAATCGCCAGATCGACCAGAATGTTGTAAGGCGATCCACCATTGCCCGCAGACTGTCCCGAGATCGTGGCCAGCGTGTCCTGCGCGGGCCAATGATCGATGATCTTGACGTGATCCAGGATCCAGTTTCCAGCCGCCAGAATGCCGTTGCGCATGGCTATCGAAGGGAGACAACCCGCTGTTCGCGATGCGAGACCAGGGCCGCGGCCCACCACTCGTGCGAAGCCACGGCCTCATCCGGCGTGGCGCAGGCAAAACGACCCTCAAGCACCCCCGCCCGCTCCGCCAGGAACGCGGCCCACATCTGCATGAGAACATCCGGAAAGCCAGGCTCGAATATGGAGCCCGTGATCGTCTTGAACGGTGTGCCGAAACCAAGGTCAGTCTTTTCCCACCACTGCTCCTTGTCGCGCCGATAGGTCCAGAGCGTCTTGGGCTCCTTGGTTGAATAGCGGACACCGCGATCGGTCCCCAGGATCTCCAGGTACCAGGTGTTGGTTTCAGTCGGCGCCATGCGCTTCATTTCCAGCGAAATCGGAACGGACTCACCGCCGATTCTGCAGTTTCCATGAAGCGTGGCGTTGTCCCACGTGTCGCAGGCAGCGATGCCGCCCCTGCCATCGGGACGCGTGGTGTAGATCTTCTGCAGCTGCGCGTAGAGTGACACGGGACTCCATCCGAGCCGCAGGAGCAGGTGCGCGACATGCATGCCGAGGTCGCCCATGACGCCGATCTCGCCGCAAAACTGTGTCTGCCGCTTCCAATTGATCGGCTTGGCGGGATCGAGGTCGCTCGAATGCAGGAAACCCGCCTTGACGGTGATGATCCGGCCCAGCGCACCTGAGCTGGCGAGCTGATACACCCGCTGCACGCCCGGCATGAAGGGGAACTCGCTCGACACACGCACAAAGCGGCCGAGCCGAGCCGCCTCGTCGCGCACGCGCCGCGCCGCCGCGAGGTCGATGCCAAAGGGCTTCTCCGCGAGCAGGTCCTTGCCCGCGCGCAGGACGTCGAGGTAGATCGATTCGTGCAGGTGGTGGGGGACGGCGACATAGACCACGTCGACCTCCTTGGACGCGAGCAGTTCGCGATGGTCGTGGGTCAGCAGCCGCACCGTCGGAACCTGCCGAAACCAGTCCAGCAGTTTTGGCTGAAGATCGCAGACGGCGCTCAGCTCGGCTCGCACGGGAACGCCATCGAGCACAAACCAGCGCGCAAACGCCGAAGCTGCTTCGCGGCCCATGAGGCCGCCGCCAATGATGCCAATGCGTACGGGAGGAGTTTCAGGATTCATGAATGAAAGAGGATTCTTGGATGACGGGAGCCCCCGCGGTTTTCATCCGCGGTTTGTTGAAAGCATGCCGGATGCCTCATCGAATGGTCGCGACCTGAACCTTCACGCCGGCCAGACGGAGTCGGGCCCTTTCCGTCCTTCCCAGGCGATCGTCGGTGACAAGGCGGTGGAATCGTTTCCACGGAGCAATGAGTACGGCGGCGGATTGATTCCATTTTTCCACATGAGCGACGAGAATGCGGAGTCTTGATCGAGCGCAGGCCATCTGCTTCACGGCCGCCTCCGAAAGCTCGGTGGTGAAGGCCCCGTCCTCAGGATCCAGCCCCGAGGCTCCGATCACGGCGGCGTCGAAGCGAAAGGCCTTCAGCCAGTCCAGCGCAAGTCCTCCAACCAGCGCGAGACTGACGGACCTTATCTCGCCACCGATCCCGATCACCCGCGCCTTTGCCTCCCCTCCAAGGGCCAGCAGGGGAATCGAGTTGGTCACGATGGTGAGTTCGCTCCGCTCGATGACGCGGCGCCCGACCTCCAGGCACGTTGTCCCCGAATCAATGAACACGTGGCCCCGGACCGGAAGATCCGCGGCGGCCAGGCGTGCGATCGCGGTTTTTGCCTCAACCGCGTCCACCGCCCTGTGGCCAAATTCAGTTTCGGGCTTCTGGAAGTCGACCCTGAGCGCCCCGCCGTGGGCGCGCACGATCTTTCCCGTCTCCTCCAGCAGGCGCAGGTCGCGGCGGATGGTAATCTCCGACGCGTCAAAATGCCGCGCGAGCTCACCGACGGTGAGCCGGTGTTTCTGCTGAAGCAGCGCTTCGATCGCACCCAGGCGTTCCTGCACGAACATGAGCCATTCGGAAACACCCCCCGCCCGACAGGCAAGCCAAAAAGATCACTTACGATCGTAATCGACCATATGTGATCACCCATTCAGGCGATCGCATGCCTCTGCCGGGCCAAAGATCGAATCGCGCGGACGCTGCTCCGGAAGGGGACAATGATCGGCGAGCAGGGCTCCCCCCCGAACTGTCGTTCGATCTGGGAGAAAAGGGCGGCGGCAATCTCCTCCGTGCTGCTGTACAGGTAGGAGACCTCCAGCGGGCAGAGAAAATTGATCTCCGCGTGCTTGTGCACCACGAGCTTCAGTTCACGGGGGACATCCACGCGCTCCTCGAGCACCGACAGGACCAGGCCGGTGACGCTCGTGTCCGGAAACACCACCAGACCTTCGGGTCGCTGCGGCTGCCTCCAGATTTCCCTGAATTTCCTGTATCCGAACTCCTCCTGTGACTCATCCCGAACAAACCCGTGCGCCGTCCGGATCCATTCACTTCGGACCTCGATGCCCTCGGCCCTGCAAAGCGCCGAGAACCGGTGGTAGAAGTCACTGCCGGCGGCCGCCTTCTTTCGTTCGGGCTCAACAATTGAGATGATGCCCGCGGATTTGCAGCCCTGCTTCCTGAGGAGGGTCACTGACGCGGCTGCAAACTGGTCAAAGTCGAGCTGAACGCGGTTCGCCACCGGAGCCCTGGTGAAATACGAGCACAGGGCTGGAAGCGGCTGCAGCCAGCTGACGACCTCGCCGGGCACGTCGGTCGCGATGATCGCCTGGATCTCCCGGCGCTCCGCCGCGGCGGCCAGCTCAGGCCAGACCTCGCCGCGCCGCTTGTCACCGCGAGGATCGAACCAGACCCGGACGCTTATGCCGCGCGACTCTAGCAGACTCGCCAGCTCGACGTGCACCGCACGCTTGAAGGCATTGGCCTGGTTCTGCCAGATGTTGGAATCGTAGTAGATTCCGACGGTCGAAAGGCGCGAGCTGCGCCGGCTCACAAACGTCCCTATCTTTGGCTGCCGGGTCAGCAGCCCCTCCTTCACCAGCGGAGCCAGTGCGGCGTGAATCGTCGCGGGATGAGTCCGCCATTTTTCCGCGAGTTCCATCGAGGAGGGCAGCTTTGTCCCCGGCTTGAGATCGCCATTGATGATGAGATCGCGTATCTGCTCGCCGATCTGCCGGTAGACAACCCGTGGACGGTCGATTTTCAGCTTCAAAGGATCAGCCATATGTACTTGAGCTGAATAAAATGATTTTATTCATGTCCGTCAATCAGGGGCATGGAGGCTCCGGTCCGGTCCGCCAGTCGCCGGTTCACACCACCGTCAGCATGCGCGGAGAGACTCTGGGGCTGCAGCGACTACCGTGAGTCTGGCGGAGGGCTCTTCAGGTAGGCGACAAGATCCGCTAGTTCATTTCTGCTCATGGACTGTTCCAGGCCATCCGGCATGAGCGAGAGGCTTGAGGCGTTCAGCGAGGCGATGGCGCTCCTCATCACCACTTCATCCGTTCCAAAAGCCGTGCGAAGCGTGAGGCTGCTCCCGGTTTCGGTCAGGATGCGTCCCGACAGGCTGCGCCCGTCGCGAGTGCTGATCGAAACCGCCTGGTAGCCGGGATAAACCTCGTAATTGGGAACAAGAATGTGCAGCAGCAATGCGTCGGCCGGTTGGTTTCTGTTGCCGGAAAGATCCGGTCCGACATGCCCGCCGGCTCCATCAAAGGTGTGGCAGGCGGAGCATGTGCGCGCGAAGACGGCGGCGCCCCGTTTTACATCCGTCGGGAGTTCGAGCACCCCGCGATACTGCTCGTATACCTTCATGCGGTCGCCTCCCTGCAGCTCACTGAAGGCGGCTTCGGCGGCCGAGCGAATTGATGCGTCCTGATGCTTCAGGAGACGGTTGCGCTGAAGCGGCGCTATTTCGGCGGGTTTCAGGATGCCGTGCTCCATGGCGGAAAAGAGAACCTTGATCAGCGAGGGACGGGAAACCAGCGAGGCTATCACCGCCTCGCGCATTTGCGGCGTGTAATGCTCCCAGCGGCTGGACTGGGTCAACAATTCGCCCGCGCACGGGTCTCCAAAGCGTTCAAGCGCACGCACGGCCTGCAGCTGGAGCTCGGGCGGATTTCTCGCGTCAAGGAGCCTTCCCAGCGCAGGGCCCGCCTGTTCAAAGCTGGTGTATCCAAGCAGCGCCGCGGCGTTCATCCGGTCGGAGACGGTCGCCCGCGCTGAGTCAATCAATGCGGTGGCGGCCGCAAAAAATGCATCAAGCGCACGCAGCGTCGGGCCGTCATCCTTCAGAAGCGCGGCGAAGGCTCCGCCAGGTCCCTTCGCCCGAAACTCAGCCCTGTTGCGCAGACCCTCGCCAAGTCCAAGCACCGAGGGAATGCGTTCGCCCAGGGAGCCGCTCTCCGTCAGCACGCCAGCGAGGAATGCGCGGCATGCGCCCGGCGGGGCTCCAACGCCAAACATCTGGCCAAGATCCTTCATGACCGCCGAATAGGCGGCCGGATCCGGGTGCGAGGCATCATTCAGCGCGTCAAGAAAGGCCTCCATGCGGTTCTCCAGTCCGCTCAGCACCGCCGCGCGGGTCCACCGATCGCCGCCGTCGCGCAGGGCGATGGCCGCAAGCGCATCCGTGGCACGGGGATCCGGCTGGTCACCAAGCACCAGCGCGCATAGAAATCGAACCCGCGGATCAGCATCACCAGCCTTCTCCAGCAGGGGATCCAGCAGCCAGGGAGCGGCTTTGGTCGCCTCGCCCCCAAGGATCACCGCCTGCTCCCTCACTCCACCGACCGGGTCCTTCAGCCGGCTGGCAATCACTGAAGGAGAAAGTGATTGCAGGTTGCGCAGAACCCAGAGTGCGCGAGCACGGGTGAACGGCAGTTTCGAGCCTGTTGCGAGGGCCTCCAACTGAGGCACGGCCTTCAAGTCCGCGCGTTCCAGAAGCAGTCGTGATGCCTCTTCACGCCACCAGGTGTTCGTGGACTCCAGGCGTTTGACAAGCTCCGGCATCGACTCCGACCCGGATCTGACGCCGTCCCCAGTCGCGGGATGAAAATCATCTCGTGCGATCCGGTAGATGCGCCCAGCCGTCTTGCCGCTGCGGAAATCGAATTTGGACCGCGACTCCTCGGGTACGTACGCCGGGTGATCGATCTCGCGGCGATACATGTCGGCCACATACAGCGCACCGTCGGGTCCGTTGCCAAGAAACACGGGCCGGAACCAGGTGTCGGTCGACGCCAGGAACTCCCGCTTCCCATTGACAGGTTCCGAGCGGAACGTGGCGCCCTCCGGGTGAAGCACCTGCCTTTGCACAAGATTCTGTGCAGGCTCGCAGATGAACGCATTGCCGCGATGGTCTGACCCGAGTGCATCACCATCGTAGATCAATACACCACAGGCCGAGGTGAATGTGCCACTGTGGGGTGTCGCCATGAGACTGGGAATGAAGTCGGCTGTAACGGCGGCGCGACTGATGGGGTGGACCTTTGCGTCCGACATCGATCGGGACACCTCCTGGTCCGTATCCGTGAACGCAAGATATCGATTCCGCTGCAGATCTTCCAATGTCAGCACCGTTTGCAGCACCGGGTGCCTGTTCGAACTCACGAACCGCCTGCCGTACGCATCGAACGTGAGCCCGAACTGCCCTCTTCCACCGATCACCTCGTAAACCAGAGTGTCCGGATCGAACCGACCATCCTTCGAGGAAAAACTCACCACAGGGCGCTCGGGATGCTCCGGTGACGTGATCTTTCCGCCAGCCAGGCCGCAGGCGACATAGATCTTCCCATCAAGCCCCAGCGTGGGGGAGCTGACCCGCAACTGGCCCGTGCGTATCGCGTCGAATCCGGTCAGCACGACGCGCCGTTCATCCGCCACCCCGTCGCCATCGGTGTCCTTGAGGTAGTAGATGTCCGGCGCACAGGTCACGAACGCACCACCCCGCCAGAGAACAATGCCGTTCGGGTAGCCCAGACCCGTCGCGAATTCAATCCGCCGGTCGAACCGGCCGTCGCCATCACTGTCCTCCAGCAGGGCCACGCGGCCTTCGTGCGTCGTTGGCTGACCCTCCATCGGGTCGGGATATCCGCGGTTCTCCACCACATAAAGCCTTGCGGGCCCGTCGAAGGCGAACGCCACGGGATCGACCACGAGCGGCTCGGCCGCGACAAGCTCGATCCGCAGGCCATCCTCCAGCTGGAATGTGGTGAGCGCCTCCTTCGGCGTGAGAAACGGCGCCGCCTTCCGAGGCGCGGCGCTCATGCAGATGGAGAATCCTACGGCGGCCATCGCGCAAAGCAGGTGGTTTCGCGTTGCGCAAGTACGGGGCATACGATCAAATACGATCATTAATAATCAGACTTGACCATCCTTGCCGGCTGCGCAACGTCAAATTGCTCCCGCGCGCGTCTTGCCGACGTTTTGCCGGCCGCCCCTTTCCCATGAACATCCCTCGCACTCCGACCGCCAGCCGTTCACCATCCCGCAGCCCGGCCGCTGCCGCGGGCGCGCGCCTGCGGCGCGTCCTTCTTTTCGGCCGCATCCTCCTGGCCTCCGTGTCCGGATTCTCCACCCTGTGCCACGCCGGCGACAGGGGGACGTCCGTGACGCCCGTTGAAGCAATTCCACTCTTCAACGGGAGGGATCTCTCGACCTTCGAAGTCTGGGTGCCCGCGACGGGCGGACACTCCGATCCGGATCACGTTTTCACCGTCGTTGACAACATCGATGGGGCGGCCGCCATCCGAAGCAGTGGACAGCACTTCGGCGGACTCCTCACCCGGGACAGCTACCGCGACTACAGGCTTGTGGTGGAGTACCGCTGGGGCCTGGTCACCTGGAAGCCCCGCTCGGATCGCGCGCGCGACAACGGCATCCTCCTGCACTGCCAGGGGGAGCCGGGAAATGCGGGCAAAAACTTCGATTCGCCCTGGATGCGCTCGGTGGAGTTTCAGATCATTGAGGGCGGCACCGGGGACATCATTCTTGTCGGGGGATTTGACCGCGAGTCCGGCAAACTCATTCCGGCCAGGCTCACCCTGACCGTGCAGCCCGGCCAGAAATACTGGGATCCGGCCGGAGTGCCCACCGAGTTCACCAAGGGACGAATCAACTGGCAGCACCGCGATCCCGCATGGACCGACACCCTCGGCGTTCGAGGGCCAAGGGACGTCGAAAAGCCCACGGGGGAATGGAATCGGCTCGAGGCGGTCTGCCGCGGCGGGGACGTCACCTACTTCGTCAACGGCACCAAGGTCATTGAGGGCCGAAATGGTTCGCTGACCCACGGCCGCATCCTCCTGCAATCCGAGGGTGCGGAGATCTTCTTCCGTCGTGTCGAGCTCCAGCCGCTGCACCCATGAACTCCGTGCTTCACTTCACGCTGTCCGCACTGAGACGGGCACCCATCCGCCGTCTCACTGCGGTCCTCGCGCTCACCTCATTCAATCTCACCGCGGCTCCGGATGCCGCGCCATCGCCGACAGCCCCGCGGATTTTTCAGGCCGGCGCAGCCACAAGCAACATCACCCCTTTGCTCGGAGTCCAACTTGACGGCGGCATCATGCAGATCGGACCCGCCACGGGCGTGCATGACGAGCTGCATGCAAGATGCCTCGTTCTCGACGATGGGTCCACCCGGCTCGCCTTCGTCGTCTGCGACAACACCATGATCGCCACCGAGGTCATCGAGGATGCCAAGCGGATGATCCAGGAAGCGACGGGCATGGATCCGGGCCATGTCATGATTTCCGCCACGCATTCGCACAGCACGCCCCGCGGACTCGACCTCAAGCTCGGACAGAAAAACCTCGAGTACAATCGGTTTCTGTCCGAACGGGTCGCCGACGGTGTCCGCCGCGCGATCAACAATCTCCACCCCGCAAGCATCGGCTGGGGAAGCGGCAGCAAGCCGGAGTTTGTGCAGAATCGCCGGTGGCTCGTCGAGCCGGACAAGGTGCCGCCGAATCCCTTTGGAGGAAAGGGGGAACGAGTGGTGATGGGCGCCTCGCCACCGCACAAGCTCGGGCCTTCAGGACCCGTTGACCCGGAATTGTATATTGTATCGATCAGACACCGGGACGGCCGGCCGATGGCCGTGCTTGCCAGCTACGGCCTGCACTACGTCGGTGGCATACCGAACGGCATCGTGAGCGCGGACTACTACGGCGTGTTCGCCGATGAAATGCAGCGACAGCTTGGCGCGGACCGGAGCACGCCGCCCTTTGTCGCGATGATGGCCAATGGAACCAGCGGTGACGTGCGAACACCGGCCGTGCCCGCAGCCGATTACGAACGGATGCATGCGGTGGCGGAGGAACTCGCACGCGAGGCGGTCCGCATCTGCGGCCGGATCGAGTACCGGGACTACGTCAGCCTCGACGCCGCGAAGGCGTCACTCACGCTGTCCATCCGCCGGCCGGACGCCGAACGTCTGGAATGGGCTAACAAGACCTTTCAAACCATTGCGCCCAAGGCAGCGCACCTTACTCGTTCCCAAGTGTATGCCCGGGAGGCGCGTTACCTCGCCGACTACCCGCCGACCGCGATCCTCACCTTGCAGACCTTCCGAATTGGCACGCTGGCGATCGCAACTGCTCCATGCGAAATATTCGCGGCGACAGGGCTGGCGATGAAGGCAGCCAGTCCCTTCAAGGA
The DNA here is from genome assembly GCA_015075305.1 of Opitutaceae bacterium. Classification (NCBI taxonomy): domain Bacteria; kingdom Pseudomonadati; phylum Verrucomicrobiota; class Opitutia; order Opitutales; family Opitutaceae; species Opitutaceae bacterium. The sequence continues at coordinate 218,475 of JABTUS010000001.1, forward strand.
GACATTCATGATTGAGCTGGCCAACGGCTACTACGGCTACCTTCCCACTCCGGAGCAGCACGCTCTCGGCGGCTATGAGAGCTGGCCCGCACGCACGGCCTTCCTGGAAATCCAGGCAGAGCCCAAGATCAAGGCGTCGCTCCTTCAGCTTCTGTCCGACCTGAAGCATCGAGCCCGTCCGTAGCGCTGACAAGGTTCGCTCCGCGCCAGGTTCAGGATGATTGTTTGCTAGCCATTGCGACCGTCGATCGCCTTCCGGGCGGGCTCCCGGAAGAACAGGATGAAGACGATGAGCACCGCGATCGCGCCGATCGCAGGAGACATCCAGATGCTCTTCCAGTCATGCGTGACCGCCCCGCCTGGAGCGACGATTTGATTGGCCGCCAACACTCGTCCCGCCAGCAGCGTTCCCACAAATGCACCAACTCCCCAAAGAATGAACGCCATGAACCCCTGCACGGCCGAGCGAATGCGTTCATTGGCCTCACCATCCGCATAGAGCTGGCCGGCGATGAACAGGAAGTCATAACAAACCCCGTGCAGCAGGATCGCTGCAAAGATGAACGCCGTCTGCAGGTCCGCCATCCCGACGCTCCCGGCCAGCAGCAGATAGCGGCTCACCCAAGCAAGGATGCCGAGGAGAATTGTTTTCTTGTACCCGAGGTGCTTGAGAAACACCGGAAGCAGGAAGAGGAAAATGACATCGGACACCTGTGCCAGGCTCATCTTTCCGGCGAGTCCCGTCCATCCGATCTCCGAGAGGTAGATCGACATCATGACAAAGTAGAAGTAGAGTGGAACGCAGATCAGGAACATGCAGGCGATGAAAACCGCGAATGACGGCCGCTTCATCAGCGCAAGTGAATCCAGGCCCAGCACCTCCCCCAGGCCGACATCGCGCCCGGTCTTCCTCGGCGGGGTCGATGGCAGCCGGAATGCAAACAGCCCGAACAGGATGGATGCCCCGCCGCCAAGCATGAACTGAATCGGCGACTGCTCCCCTTGAAGCAGGCTCAGCACGACACCGGCAGCGATCCAGCCAACCGCGGACAGGATCTTGATTCTGGGAAAATCCTTCTTCGCATCCACAAGATGCGTCAAGGCCACCGAGTTCCCCAAGGCCAGCGTCGGCGCAAAGAGCGCACAGTACAGGATGAGCGTCGGATAGAATCCGCCAAAGGAATGCAGGCGCGCGAGCGCAAAGAGCACCAGCCCCCCCAGCAGGCCGAGCACTCCCAGAATCTTCTGCGATGCGAAATAGCGGTCCGCAATCAGGCCGACGAAGAATGGCGAGATCATGGATCCAATCGCAAACGCCCCGTACGCCGCACCAATCTGATCGCCGCCGAATTTCAGCACGTTCGCGAGATACGTGCCCATGCTGACATACCATGCCCCCCAGATGAAGTACTGGAGAAACATGAAAACGGAGAGTTTGAATTTGATGCCTGAATGCTGATCCATGGTTGTGGGGGGTTGATAAAATTTCGTCGCGGATCGCGCAGTCACATGCCTCACCGGCTCAATGCATTTCCGTGACGCATGAACCGATGCCCGGGCGGAAGAAGTTGAACTGCACGTTGGGGTGCGCGGCCAGCAGCGACATGGGCACCGCGCTGTCCATGTATCCACGGCTCACCATCAGCGCGGTCAGCCGCTGCCCAAACGGGCCGTCGTGGCAGCCCGCATGCCAGATCGACACTTTCTCCGCCAGCCAGGTTTCAACGGGACCCACGGTGATCGCCCTGGTCGGCACGAGCGATATGTTTCCGCCACCGGACGTTCTCGCGTTCTGCGCCAACGTCACCGGATGAAGATCCACCATGCGCGTTCCGAGTTTCCGATACTCCTCCGGCGACGGCGGTGCATCCGCATATTGACCGACGCGTTTGACCGGATCGTTGAAGGCCCAGTGTTTGATGTCGCCCTGTCCTCCCTGCATGACCTTGCAGCGCACCCCGGTCCAGCTCCTCCGAAACGTTTCAATCTCAACGGGGAAATGGAGGTTCTCCTCGGGCATCGCCAGCTCCGGGCGCATGCGGTTGAAGCAGAGTTCACGATCCGCCCTTTCGAAGGATAGCGGATGCGTGATCGGAACGCTCCGCCCGTCCTGATACCATTCATCCATGCCCCAGAAATGGGCATGCCTCAGCGACAGCCCCAGTTCATTGACGATCCGCGCCACCAGGGGCAGTTGTTCCGTCGGGCCTATCGGTCCGCAGATGCCAGCCGGATTGTCCGCCGTGGCGGACTTCCAAGCTGTGACATACTCGAGGGCTTCGGCAACGTAGAAGTCCTCAAGGGTGTCGTACATGACGATTCGAAAGCCGTCCCGCGACAGACCCTCGATGTCCCTCAAGGTCAGGCTGGCCGCCTCTTTGACGAGTTCCCTGTCAAGGGTGGTGTAATCCCACCAATCCGGTGCGATTGAGCTCAATAAGCGTGGCATGATAAATTGAGTTGCTTCAGCGTGATCGATATCCGCGCTGCACGGCCTCAGCCGGCATCGCGGGCGTCCAGTCCGCGTGGATACCCGCGGTTCAGAAGGTGTTTTCGTCCGAGCGCGTCGCGCATCGGATCGGCTCCTGCGGGACAGAATCCCAGCGGATTGTGCCTGCGCCAGCCCTCAGCCAGACGGAACCGTCCGGACATCCTTCCAACTTCACGGCTCATCGCCTCCATGCTGGCCAGGTACGAGGACATTCCCTGGGTTTCCGTCAGCCACTGCTGCTGGCTCTTGTGAGCGGCCAGCGCATCGAGTTTCAATGCATGAACCGCCTTCACGTCCACATAACTCTCCGGAATGACCAGCCGTCCCATGGCGTCGCGAAGCCCGTGCGGCAGCGCGTGATAAATCGTCACGTTTCCATCAATCGCCGTCCTTGGCGGCTGCGTGCGGTAGTTCGGCATCCCACGGACAAAGAGAGCGGTCGCGGCCAGCCGCGCCGTATTCGTGTGGTCCTCCATGTAGTCCTCGGGTGAATGCGTCAGCACGATCGACGGCGCCACCATCCTCACGACGGCTGCGATTCGTCGAAGAAGCCTCGGCTCGTAAAAGATCTCCACATCCCGTGCCAGGCTCGGATGATGCCGCGCCCCAAGGATCCTCGCTGCGGCCCGCGCCTCGCCGGCCCGCCGCTTGCGCGTCCGGACCGCGCTCTCAGCATGACTGCCACACGATCCGTCCGCCACATTGAGGTAGTGGGCCTCATAACCCGCCGCCTGCAGTTCGAGCAGCGTTCCGGCCATCATGAACTCAATGTCGTCCGGATGAGCGGCAATCGCCAGTACGCGCGGCGCGTTCATGCAAACTCATCCATCCGCACCTCGGAAGCGGTCTCCACGGATCGATCCGCAGCCAGCACCACGCGGTGCGAAACAAGGGCCTCCTGAAAGCTCGTCAGCGGCATCTCCTCACCTCGTTCAATGGCCGCAAAAAATGCCTCGAACTGTTTCTGGTAGGGATGATCGGAGACGTCACCGGAATCGAGCAGCTTCATCGACAGCGTGCTCCAGGCGTGACGATTGAGCCCCGCGATCCGCTCCGAATGGAAGCGGTTGTCGAGGAGCGATCCCTCGCTGCCGACAAGGTGCGTGTGAAAATAGTAGGGCTGCAGGCAGTCGATCACCGATGCGACCTTGCCCAGCCGTCCGTCGCGGAATTTCACGAGGGTCACCGAAGTTGTCCCATACTCGTACTTTCCGAAGATCGCATTGCCGGACTTCGTCGCATGGCTTGAAACCGAGGCGATATCCCCGCCCATGCAGAGCAGCAGTGCATCCAGCGCATGGCAGCCCGCGGAAAGCAGGCTGCTGCCGCCGTCACGCCGGGATGTGTTCCACCGAAACTGTCCATACCAGGGCCCCACACCGTGGTAGTAGTCGATTTCGCCGTAGTGGATCCTGCCCAGCAATCCATCATCTATCACCGCCTTGGTCGCGATGAACTGGCTTGAAAAGCGGCATTCATAACAGACGCAGGACCTGACACCCGCGGCGCGGATCGCCTCGGCCACCGCCAGTGCATCCGCAAGGTTGAGACTGATCGGCTTCTCGATGATGACATGTTTCCCCGCCCGGGCTGCCGCAATGACATGCGACGCATGCTGGTGGGGGAAGCTGCACACGGAAACCGCATGCAGATCCGTGCGACGAAGCATGGAATCCAGATCGGTGTATGTCTCGATCCGCCCCCCATGCCGCGCGCTCAATTCAGCGGCATCCTGGGGCCGCGATGAATAGACCGCCACCACCTGAGCCTGGCTGGTCGCATTGATGGCCTGGATGTGGGCCGTGCTCGCCCACCCATAGCCAATGATGCCTACGTTGTACTTCTTCATAGGATGGTATTGCATCGGGATTCGCGAATCGCGGCGGACAAGACCGCGCACTCAATCGGGGCATGCGCACTCACAATGATCTCAAGGATTTGACGAGCCGCTCCCAGGCTGCATTGCGCGCCGACTTGTTGGCGGCATATCGCTCAAGGGTCTGCAAGTCCGCATCGGATGCGGGTGCGGGTGCCTGGCCCGCCTTCATGAAACCATGCCCGGCGCCGGGATAAAAAACGGGGGAGTATGACTTGCCGAGCTGCTTCATCTGGCGGGTGGTGACCGACACAGTCGCATTGATCCTCGCGTCGTTCTCGGCATAAAATGCAATCACCGGACATGCGATCCGCATCAGGTCCGCATCAAGCGTCGGACCGTCTCCATAGAAGACATAGGCCGCCTTCACCCCGGATGTGTTCGTGGCGAACCGGAAGCATTCGCTTCCGCCCCAGCAGAAACCCACAATGGCCACCCGGCCATTGCAGGAGGGCAGGCCGGCGGCGTATTTGACCGCAGCGGCCAGATCCGCGGTGATCTGGGCCGGAGGAATCGCCCGCATTGCCAGGGGTATTTCATCCGTGGCGAATTCCGCCGTCCCGCCCTGCTTCGGACCGGCGCCCCACAGGAGATCCGGCGCCACGGCGATGAATCCAGCAGCGGCAAAATCATCAACCATGCCACGGGCCCAGGGAGACATTCCCCAAATGTCATGGATCATCACGACCGCGGTCGCCTTTTCGCTCACCTCCGGATACCCCACGTAGCAGGCCAGCTCGCGTCCGTCACGACGCAGGGTCGTCCACTCCAGGTGGCGGGGTGACTGTTCAGTTTTTGCCTTCGCCCAGTCCTGTGCGGAGACGCACGAACCGACGAGGAATGCAAGGAGGACCGCCAGCGTCCGGGTGTAAATCAGCGGCAATGGATTCATGGAAGCGGATTTAACTGCTCCAAGTTCGAGGTTCAATCCCTCCGGCTGGCTCCAGTTTCCGACAAAACCTGCGCAAGTTTCGCCTTCATGCGTTCGGCGAGTTTGGCATTGCCGATCAGGTTGCGCATTTCGTACGGATCCCGGTTCAAGTCGTAAAGTTCATCCGCCCCCTGGAGGTCGACGTAGTGAATGTACTTCCAGTCGTTTGTCCGGACCGCCTGGTAACCCATGTTGCGCACCCTCGGAAAAACCGTGTCGGTATAGTATTCGATGAGAAAGGCATCCCGGAGTTCCGGACCGTCCGCCTTCAGCAGCGGAATGAGAGAGTGACCCTGGTATGATTTCGGCGCCAAGGCTCCGGCGATCTCAAGAAACGTGGGAGCCAGATCGAGGGTCAGCACCATCTGGTCGCGCTTTTCCCCAGCCTTGATGAGGGACGGAAGGCGCATGAGCAGCGGGATCCGTATCGACTCCTCATAGGCGAGCCGCCGTTCCACGCTGAGACCATGCTCTCCATAAAAGTAGCCTTCATCGCCCGTTACCACGATTAGCGTGTTGTCGAGCTGACCGGTTTCTTCGAGCGCCTTTAGGATCGCACCCGTGCTTTCATCAACCCCCCTGAGCATGCGCAGCCTGCCGAGAATGGCCTCATCGCTCGATCCCGTGGCGGCGCTCAATGGCGGAAGCCCGGGTATCTCCTGTCTGAGTGCGGGTTTTCCTTCGAGCGTATCATCAATGTTGGGTCTCCGTGGAATCGGAATGCCGGAATAGAGATCCTTGTGACGTTCGGCCGGAATGAAATTGGATGCCTTCGGATCGGACAGTCTCCCGTCCGCCGCCTGCGCGGTTTCGGGATGCAATGCCTTGTGCGCAAAAAACAGCATGAACGGCTTTTCGTGCCGCCCCTTGATATAGTTCACCGCGCGGTCCGACAGCATGTCAGTCACATGGCCCTTTGTCTGAATGAATCTGCCATCAACATACAGCTTTGCGTCATAGGACGTCCCCTGCCCCAGGAGGCAGTTCCAATAGTCAAAGCCAGGGCGAGGCGTGCTGTCATTGCCCATGTGCCATTTGCCAAGAAAGGCTGTTTCGTACCCGGCCCGCTGCAGCTCCTGGGGAAAGGTCTTCAACTGGTGACTGGCCGCGCTGCGATCGGTGTTGTCGGTAATGCCGTGGGTGTGCGCGTAAAGACCCGTCAGGATGCTCGCACGACTGGGCGAGCAAAGGGGCGTCGTCGCGAACGCGCTGCGGAACATGGCGCCCTCGGATGCAATGCGATCTATCTGGGCTGTCTTGGAGACGGTGTTGCCCATGCAGGAAAGGTCGTCCCACCGAAGGTCGTCAATGAGGATGAAGACGATGTTGGGGTGCCTGGTGGCCGCCGCTTCCGCCGTCGCTCCCTGCAACAGGCTGAAAGCGGTGATCAGCAAGCAGGCGATGCGACTGATCCAGATGCCCGCCGCAGCACAAGGCTGCGATGTCGTGTGTCGAGTGGTTCCTTCGCGGTTGTGCATGGGGCTTAAGTCAGGGTTTGTTTGCAATCCTGGAGAAAAGAGGTCAGCGAAGCGTGGGTTCAATGGCGCGATTCGCGATCAGCTGACGGATCGCGGAGTCGGCGAGCGCCTCCCCATCGCCGGGCTCGTTGCGCGTGGTCGGTGGCGATGCTCCATAGGCACCCTCACTCATGGCCCGCCGGGTTGGAATGTACCCAATCGCTCCGTTCGCCAGCTCATTGAGAAACGTATACTTGTACGGGGAGTTCATTTTCACCTGCAGCCCGAGTTCCACAAAAAGTTCCCCGGGAATCCCGACAAAAGCCACTTCGTCCCCGAGCGTGATGACCATCACCTCCGCTTGAAACGTATAGTTGCCATCGATGAACGTCTCCATGACCTCTCCATCAAAAAAAGGTTTTCCCTGATGCTCCTTCACGAACTGGCGGCTCTTTGATTCCATCAGTTTCAAGCGCACGCTCTCCCGGGAAACCTTCAGGGGGGTGCTTGTGAGCGGCTCCATTCGCTGGTAGTTGCGAACCACTTCCGCTGCAAGCAGCGTCCCAATGCGCGCCGCTTCTCCATACCCCTTCACTCGATGAGGCTTTTTTGGATCCAGAAGATAGTAGTGGTTGATGTTTCCAGCCGCACCGATCGTGAATTGCGTCAGCATTTCCGGCCCCTTTACGTCACTCAGGATTTTCGCGAGCTCGTAGGCGAAATCAGCGGAGTACTTCATCCCGCCCGTTGTATCGAGATGCATGGCGAAATTCACCAGACTCGCCAGCGGCCGGCCGTCGGGCGCATCGAAATAAACGAGCGGTACCGAGGGATCAGTCGGCCCTGATTCACGCACCACGTCAACCAGTCCCTCGTCGTGGCCCTTGGCGGGATTCGCATAGACACGCCCATCCTTCATCAGGTAGCGCCGGTTGTGGGCAAGATCATCAACACGGCCGCAGGCGGCGTGGAGGCGCGCCGGCGTCAGACTTTTTTCCGCGATCCTGACACTTTCCGCAATCAGTCTCGGCAGCTCCGACAGGTAGCGATCGGCAATAGCCAGCTGTTCCCGCGTGGCCGTCTGTTGAAAAAAGCGGGGGCGCAGGTTCGGTCCCGTATGCGTGTGGGTCGAAGTGATCATCACGTTTTCCGGGGGAACACCGCAAATCTCCCCGACATGCTTTCTCGCGTCCTGGATCATCGCCAGAGGGAGACTCGTGAGATCGCACGCCACAATCGCCGCCTTTACGCCGTCATTCTCGAGGACGACAGCCTTCGCGTGAAGGGGATCATGCGTCCCTTCGGCGCCCGGTGCCGGATGCGGTGGCCGCTGGGGAACTTGAAAAGGCATTTTCTCCGGCGGGGTGATGTCAACGGCCGCGGTTCCCACCCGCAGCGTCCCGGCAAACGACAGCGGGGAAATCATCGCCGCTATGACGAGCCAGAGGGCAATGAATGCCCGGGGTGCCAGGAGTGCGTGGGACCGTTTCACCGGATGCCCCGTCTTGATAATCTCTTCCATGGACATGTTCCTTCTCATTTATGGGAGCTCCTTGATGCGGACATTCCTGAACTTCACGGCGTTGCCAGCCTTCCAAGTCGTCAATCCCTCGACGTCCGGATGAACCTGCAGCGCTATGCCACCCGTGGGCGGGAGCCCACGCGCAGTCTTTTCCGAATGCGTAAAGTCGGTGACGAGGCGACCATTGAGCCAGACACGTATCCGGGCGGGATCACCTTCAATGCGGATCGTCAGGTCGTTCCAGGTGTCCGGGCGCACCAATCGCGCGCCTTCCGTGTCCCGGGAAACATGGGTGTGACCCAGAAATGGAATGAAAATGCGCCCGACATAGCCGCGCGGACGGTAGTCAAAAGTGACCTGCTGACTCAGGCCGGTCTGACCTACGCGAAGGAAAACTCCCGTGTCCATCGGGTAGGTAACCTGAACCTGGAGTTTAAGGATGTAGTTGGTGAAGGGCCGATCGAGCCAGAGCAGCCCGCCTTTGCCCGGAGGATCCTGCGTTCCGTACAAGACTCCATCCTCCATCCACCACTTGCCCGCCCGATGAATCGGCGGCATGCCATCATGGCGCTTCCAGCCCGAAAGCGTTTTGCCATCGAACAACGGCACAAATCCATCATCTTGCGCGATTGGAGTGCCGGCGTCCGTCATGGCTTCACGCAGCACCGGCTCGATGCCATCCGCCATGCGCATGAAGCCCAGATCCGTGGGATGCAACCCGTCCACCGTATCCTCGCCATCACCGCCAAGAAGGTAAGCCGAGGATACATAGTGAAGATGTTTATCCCCGCCCTTCCTCCATTCGTCATACAACCGCCGCACATGGGCGTTCTTCTCCTCGTCCGCGGTCCGGTACGAGGCACCCATCCTGGAATGGGGCCCATAGAGGTGCTCAAGCAGCACGATCGGGGTTGCCGGATGCCGGCTACGAAATGCTTTCAAGAAGGGAGCAACCCTCTCCTTCGCCTGTTCTGCGGTCAGATTCCCAAGGCTGTCAAACACAAGGACCGAGGGATCCAACTGCGCCACCAACGCCGCCATTTCCGGTTCGGATTTGCCGTTGCCGCTGAATCCAAGGTTGATCGTCGGCCAGTCGAGTCTCCGACCAAGAATGGCCTCGTAGGACATCCCCGGGCGCGAGGCACACCCCCCCTGGGTGATGGATGTGCCATAGAACACAATCGGCTTCCGGCCATCATAACGCGGGGGTGCGGACTCAAACCTCGCACCAGGAGGCAGCCCGATCTCGACGGAGTCCACTCCATTGTACAAGGGAAGATAGAGCATGTACTCGCGCATCTCCCTGCTGAGACCGCTCACCAACACCTGCTCCTGGGATTTACCCGCGGCCCGCGGCCGCCCGATTCCGGCCCATTTCCAGCTTCCGGCGTCATTCACATACAGATCCAATCCGCTGACTCCCGTTGCCGGCATGTGGTACATGGCCGTCCTTTCCAACCGCAGTTTCCACCGCGCACGAATCGATTCCGCATCCGTTTTGAAGCGAAAACGAAGCCCGGCTGAATGTTCGGCAAGCTTCCACACTGGCTCCCGCACAACGCCTTCCGCGGACGCCGGCAGCCGGTCGAAGGGATGCTTCACCGCCTGCCAGCCCTGACCCTCAAGCCGGGCCTCCTTGATCATGTCATGCCAGACCAGCGCATCCTCCGGGCTCTTTGGCTGACCACGCAATGGACCGATCGACCAGGGTGAAATCGCAATCGCGGCTACCGCCAGTCCAATCCGCCATCTCCTGATCGGGCGCATGGCGCCAACAATATCCTTTGTAGTCATTTATTATTATATCCGTGCGAGGCTGCCGGGCGGTGCCGGTATCCGGCGAATCAGAAGGTTCCCCGGACACCCAGTTGATATTGGGCTCCAAACTGCTGGACCCTGAAGCGCTTTGCATAATCCGGCGTCTCGGCTCCGTACCGTTCAGCCGTCGGATCGTTGTTGAATATGTTGCTTCCACCGGCAAATATTGAAATGTATTTTCTTAGTATCCACGATATGGTCACATCGACTGCGGTACGATCGCCCTCGTATTCATACGCGTCTGTTCCCATCGCGGCAACCGCAGCGCCGCGCCGACCAGTTCGATAGTTCACCTTGGTGCTGAATGTGATGGGATCCAGCCGGATGGTGACACCCGCATTGATCGTCCGGCCATTCAATCCCGAGATATCCGTAAAGTAGGAGGCATTCGCAAAAACATCGAAAGGTTTGCCCCATGTGCCGAAAACGGCCAGCGGCTGACGGGCGCTGAACTCATATCCCTTCACGCTGCCCTTCCCGAGATTGTACTGCGTGCTCAACTGGTAGCCCGCATACATGGGATCCAGGCCAAGCGCGATCAGATCCTCCTCGTTGACCACCTTGACCACCGTCTGGAAGAACCCGTCAATCTGCTTGTTGAAAACGCCGGCTGTAAACGCTCCACCGCTGTTGGTGTAGTACTCCAAGGTATAGTCATAATTGTCAGCCACCCACGGACGAAGCGCGGTATTGCGCACGGAAATCGTGCCGAGCACGCCATCCGCCCCTCCGCCTCCCTCCAGATCAAACTCATTGATCGTCATGTTCGGTATAATCGAGGTCACGTTGGGGCGTCCATACGTGCGCGCATAGGCGAACCGGGCCATGAAGTTCTCGGTTATATTGTACGCCATGTTCGCACTCGGGTAGTAGCCGTCATAGGTGCGTTTCCTTTTCGAGCCTCGCTCGAACAGCGTGACATCAAGCTGCTGCAATGATCCCGCGGCACCCGCCTCGGGTTTGCGGATGCGGGCTCCCTTGCTGTCATGGGCAAACGAGCCGTCGGCATCACGCACCCACACTCCATTCGGGTCCGTGAGCAGCCCGGCACCCTCGCCGATCGTCTGCTCATAGCGAACGCCAGCGAGAACACGCAGGCGATTGCGGATAAAGCGGCCGTCAACCAGGAAGTAGCCCGCATTCACAGTCTCCTCGAAGAGCTCGGAGTTGGTCCGGCGAAACGTCTCGCCGGAAACCTGTTGGGCAAGCGTCTGGCTGAAAAGAGTGGGATTCGCCTGCCATGCGGCATAGGCGCTGACCGGTGAGAACCATGGGAGATCCGTGATGCCGGCAAATCCAAAGTCGCGATTCGTGCGCCCCGCACGACTCATGTCAGAAAGGTAGTCGCTCGAATGATCCCAAGTGGACGCATTGCCGTCCGGCCCATTGTAGGTATACGCCTCGCTCTTGCGACGCGTATCGAACTTTTGATACCTTTGCGCACCACCAATCTCCACTGCAAGGGGGAATGGCAGGCTATGGATGCGGCGGCGAACGCTTGCATCCACGGTATATACCTCGTTCGTGATCAATCTTGGCACTGAGGTGGCGGCGGTAAGCCGGTAGTTCTTGGCGTCAGTGATGTCGACGGACTTGCCCGCTGCATCCGTGAAGCGAATGGAGCCCGGAGCGTTCTGACTAATATCCAGGAAATCGACTGTATAGAGAGATCCAACGAATCCGGGTAGTCCGATGAGCTGATTGGTGGTCGAATAGAATTGCCCCGCCTCCGTGTCATTCATGGCGGTCTTGGATTTTGACCAGCTGCCGCCTGCCTTGATCTGCCAGTCTCCATTGTCGAAGCGATACCGCAGATTGCCGAATTTGGTTGCGCCATCGATGACATAGTTTTGCCCGTCGAGCGTCATGGATCCACGCCCCGTCGCACCATGGGTGTGGTCCGCCCCCCAGCTGAGCGCCTGGCCACCGGCGGTGGGAACGGCGTTTGTTCCCGTGTTGGCCACCATCTGGCTCATTGAGTACCGGGTCAGATAATCACCATATTGAAGCGTCGCCGACAAAACCGAATTGGGCGTCACCCGCCAGTCAGCCTTGACGTTGATTGAATCACGGTACGTGTAGCGTGGAGCATCCTGCAGCGTAAACGACTGCATGAACGGATTGCTCACCGAGGCTGCTGTGTTTGCCAGGCTCGTGTTGAACACTTTGGCCGCCACATGCCGCTCGTCATAGCGATTCAGGCTGCTTGACGATACCGTTATCCCGAACCGGTCATTGACGGGCATGATGTAGGAGAACTCGACGCTTGGCAGGATTCGGTGAGCGAGCTTGTCCTGCGGGCTTTTCATCCGCTTGAGGCTGATGTTGTCCTTCGCGCCCGTGAAAAACATGCGGTAATTGAACTGTGGCGTCTTGCGTTCGAATGCACTCTTGCTGATGAGATTGATGATGCCGCCCATGGAATCCGCCGGATCGCTTGGCGTGGGCACCTTTGTCAGCTCAATCCTTGAGAGATTGTTCATCGACACCTGATAGAACTGGAAAACGCGGCTGGCCCCCCCGGTGTGGGCGTTGGCCATCTGCGCACCGTCCGTGGACACCTGGGTAAGATTGCTGGCAAGCCCGCGGACCGTCACCGAGGCGATCTGCGGATCCGCAAAGTCAGCCTGGATGCTCGGCATGTATTTCAGGAATTCCCCGACATTGCCCTCAGAGATGTCGCCAAACGCATCCGCAGCCAGCACGCTCTTTATGTTGCCCGCAAAGCGCTGCTCGTTCACCGCCAGTGCATCCGCCGTCATTTCCGACTCCGCCGTCACCTTGAAGGCATCCAGCTTCACCACGCCCCGGTCATCCGGCCCCCGTGCAATGCTTGAAAGAAAGACCTCCTGGTTGACAATCGCCCCCGGCTTCACGCTCAGCCTGACCTTCTCGGTCGGAAGTCCCGTGTAAAAGACCTGCAGGTCAACCGGTCCGGCTGGCAGGTCGTTCAACCAGAAGATTCCCGTCTCATCCGTGAACGCCTGTCTGTTGGACCCAATGACTGAAACCCGCGCATTGACCAGAAACTGACCGGTGTCGGAGTTTTGAACACGCCCGGTGACTGTTCCAGTCGACTCGCCGGCGAACACCCCCGCGGATTGCGCCGCAGCCTTGCCGGGAGGAATGAGGAGCGGGAGACAGACCGCCAGAACGAGGCTGATCGTCCGCGAGATCACGTGGATTTGTCGATTCATGATTTTGTTTGAGTCAGGTTCGTTCACACCGGCTGCGGAACGGGAGGAGGGAACGTCGTTCGGAGCGCTCGTTCCGGCAGCCGGCAAAGGCGGGATTGGTTGGTAACGATTCGCGATCTGAACATAGTGAATAATAGAGTCAAGCTCCAAGCTTGGAAATCAGTGGAATTTTCCACGTCGTTCCCGGGAACGGTCTGCCGCACCGCCCTGCTCACCCCGAAGCCTGCCGCGCCCGGCGGGCCGGGGGCGGATGAAGGAGCCTTCCAGCCCTCCCCGGAAATCTCGCATTCATCGTGCGGCGCGTGCCGGGTCTATCCGTGTGAGCGCGAGCCTGAAGCCAAGCCGGTTTCCACGGTCGGCCGGGGAAAGCCAGCGGCGCAGCGCCGACCGGCAGTTCCCCTCCGGACAGTTCCAGCTTCCCCCTCGACTGACGCGATAGGTGCCGTCGCCCGGCACAACCATCGCCCCATGCGAATCCACTCGCAGGTTGTCGGTGTACCAGTCGATGCACCATTCCCAGACATTGCCGTGCATGTCGTAGAGCCCCCAGGCATTGGGTTCCTTCTTCCCTACGATATGGCTGGTCTCCTCGTGATCGTGAACATACCAGCCCATCGCATTCAAATCGCCGGCATAGGCGGTCGTCGTTCCCGCCCGGCAGGCATACTCCCACTGCGCCTCGGTGGGCAGGGTGTAATTGTACCCCGGGGGCAGCCGTTCGGCCGCCTTTTCCCGTTCATTCAGGCGCCGGCAGAACTCCATCGCATCGCGCCAGGAAACGCTCTCGACCGGTCCGTTGAGTCCGACGGCCTTGAAATGGCTTGGGTTGCTGGACATCAATGCGACCCATTCGCCCTGAGTGACCTCGCATCTGCCGAGCCAGAACCCGTCCGGCAGCGTCACTTTCACCTGCGGCCCTTCATCCGCCGCGCGATATGCCTCGGATTCCGGGCTGCCCATCATGAACGTACCGGGGGCAATCCAGACCAGGTCGAGTCCGAGACCGGGAATGGTGTATTTCTGCCCCGCGCGAGGAACCGGAATCTCCGGCAGCGTCACCTTGACGACTTGATCGTCCCCCAGCCCAACCGTCGCAATGATACTGGTCGGCGTGTGCCCTTTGCGAAATGCCGTCAGGCTGAGGCTTCCTCCGCGCATGAGCTCAAACTTCACCGGAGTCATGCCCATGTTGATGCCGTTCTCATCGACCAGCGTCGCGCCCGATGGATCCGTTTCCACGCGCACAACACCAACAAAACGCTGCTGCCAGCGGAGAAAATTCGAATCCGATGCTCCCGCGAGCGCGCGCAATGCAAGGAGTTTCTCCTTCCAGTCCGAATTCACCGCCTTGGCTCCGGGTTCGTCAAGGTACGCAAGCTCGGCCTTCAGGGAGGCGATTGTTCGTTCGACAGCGCCCGGCTCCTCGCCGCGAAGCGTTGTCAGCGCCGCTTCAGGCCAGTCATTTCCCTCCCGCGTCAGCCAGTCGACGAGGGGTTTGCCGACCATGGCGTACCGCCGGTTCTCCGGCTCGGTCCTGAGTTTTTCTCCCTGGGATGCCGCCACCTGGATTTCGGCCAGCGCACCGTCCGGATTGCCGGACTGGAAAAGTCGCTCCGCCGCCTGGAGATGCGCCCGCGCCGGGTGCTGAGCCGCAAATGCCTTCAGCCATTTCTCGTAGGCTTCGAGAAGCGCAAGCCTGCGGCGGGTCCACTCCTGGCGCCAGCCCGTGTCGGAACCGAGCGAATGCGCGGCGGCCCTTTGTTTCTTCACGCTCTCCGACACCTCATCCAGATAGGGCTGGACCTCCTGCAACCGCGCCTTTTCCGCCTCAAGTTGCTCGCGAGCCTTCTTCTCAAGGGCAACTTTCTGCTCCGCCAGTCGTGCCTGTTCATGCGCACGAGCCTGCGCCTCGCGCTCCTGGCTCGCGCGGGTGACGGCATTTTCACGCTCAACCCGCGCCGTCGCCTCGTTCGCAATGCGTTCCGCGTCCGAGCGTTTCTTCCAGGTCCAGCCAAAAGCGAGAGCCACAAAAAGCGCCGCTACAACCGCCCCGGGGATGAGAAACCGCCGGGAAAGCCGGACTTTTTCCATCGCCCAGGGTGAGAGTCCGGAAAGGCCGGGCACCCTCTTCTTATGGCCCCCCTCCGTCGCGGTACCGGCAGATGGTTCGCCCTCGAGCGACTCAAGATCCCACTCTGTCGCATCGAGCTCCAACGCCTCATAGGCACGGATGAGATCATTCAGCGCATCCTGATACCGCTCCTTCAAGCCCGGGGTGGCCGCCTGTTGTATCTTCTCTTCCAGCAATGCCCGCTTCTCGTCAAACATGCGGGTTCGTTCATCGCGTGAGGCCCCCACTTCCACCCCCAGGATTTCAAGAGCCCGTTTTTGTGTGAAGGGAACTCGAGACATCGGTTGGCGGACGGAAGCGGAGGTTCAGGAAGCGCGTAAGGCTCACGCAGGCGGCCTTGGAAGCGAATCCGTGCCGGCACCGCGCGCCAACTTGATCAAACGGATCTTCCCTCCTGCTTCCAGCCCAGAAATGCTCGGTTGGAAAAGAGTCCCGCGTCTCAGAGTTTCGCCGCAGCAAGGTCGTCCACCAGCCAGATCACCCGGTCCGACGCCGTCGCAAGGATCTTGGCGGGAACGGCATTCCACTCCTCATCGCCCAGCATGACGCGGCGCAGGGCACTCGCCTTTCCCGCTCCCATCACCATCACGATGATCAATCCGCAGGTGCGCAGTCCTGTCGGCGTGATGGTCAGCCGCCATCCCCGTTCGACGGTTTTCACCGCTGTGAAATCGACCCCTCCATCATCCTCGAGCAGCTGTTCCCCGGGAAAAAAGGAGGCGGTATGGGTGTCATCCCCCATGCCCAGCATGCACACGCCGTAGGACTGTTTCGGACCTGTGAGCGCCACCATCGTCGCCCCATACGCCTGCGCTGCCTGCGCGGGCCGAAGTTCAACCGGCCAGGCATGGCAGCGAGACGCCGGGATGCCCAAGGGTTCAAACAGCAGCCGTCGGGCATTGCCGAAATTGCTGTCGCGACTATCAACGGGAACCATGCGCTCGTCGCTCACTGTGAAATGCGCATCTGCCAGCACGTCCGGTGATAGCGCCCGGTTAGCCACGACCCAGCGAAACCAGTCTTTCGGCGTATTCCCTCCGCTCAGGGCGACTGTGTAAGCCCCCATCCTTTTCTTGGGCAGTTCGTCGGCGATGAGCAGGGCAGCCCGGGCGTAGAGTGCATCAACCGCGCCGACAACGACCCGGCCGTAAGGATTCGCAAATTCACGCATGAAAACTGTTCCGAAAAATCGACGGTGCACGCCGCCTAGAAAAACATCGCCTCACTCAGCGCGAGTTCAGGCGCAAGCAGTCGCACGGTCGAGGGCAGGTGGACCGGTTCACCGGAGAAATTCGTCTCGAAAGCACCTTGATGCGTCAGGAAATTTCCATGCCACACGAATCGGCGCGCATCGTTGTATGCCAGCTTCATCGACAGGGAATCCGAACCGGATGAGGGGGTCACCAGAAGTTGATGTGGTGTTTTCTTAGCATCCGCCTCACACGCAGCCAGTCGGTCAGCCAGCCAGCGGCTCAGACTGAAGGCCTCCGCCCGATAATCCGGAGCGTGGGTGAGCGAAATGGACTGCAGTCCTCTGACGAGGGTTTCCGGCTGCATTCCGGACAGGAACTGACCAACGATCTGTCGGACATGAAGGAGTCGCGCAAAAGCGAGATCACGCACCGCCTCCGGACGAGGCCACGGGTGGAAAAGCGCATCGACCGGCACCACTGCCGTGTCAAAAATAACGCGTTTCGAACGGCGCAGCAGGTACTGGTACTCCGCCAGCTTTGCAGCCCCCGAAAATCGGTGCACCCAGTAGTACAAGGGCAGATCCGTCGACAGGCAGACCGAGACCTGGTTCTCAAGGTACGGGCGCGCGGAAACCGGATAACTCAGGATCACAACCTCGACGCAGCGCGTGTCGCCCTTCGACTTTCCAAAAAAGCACTCTCCATAGACCTTCGCGCGTATTTCTTTGATTTCAGATCCCTCCGGCAGCGGACAGAGCACCACCACGCGGCAGGGATACCGCTGGGCGAATCTCAACGCGACCTGGAATTGCACGAGTGCATCATCCGGGCTCGTGGGCAGTCCAAGGTGAAGCACCAGATTGAGCTGGGTCGCCTTCACCTCATCGGGCGGTAGTGCCGTTTTCCCGGAGGCTGCGACATCCGCCCACATGTCGCGCAGGCTTTTCGAAACGGAACTGACCGATGCCTCGATCCCGGGGAGCGCGTCGAATACGTCGGACATGCGGTCAGGGCTGGCGCCAGACATGATTTCCGCGGGCAAGCAGTTCGTCCGCATTGGCGGGCCCCCATGATCCGGAGGCATAACTCTCCATCCCCTCCCGGCCGGCCGCCGCCCAGGATTGCAGCACCGGCGTATACAGCCTCCAGGATGTCTCGGCTTCATCCCCGCGAATGAAGAGCGTACCGTCGCCGATCATCGCGTCGAGCACGAGCCGTTCGTAGGCCTCCGGAGTGTTCGAGCCATATGTCGTGCTGTACTTGAAGTTCATCTTCACCGGCTGCATCCGGGTTTCGAGCCCGGGGACCTTGCCATTGAGGATCAGGCTGAGCCCCTCATCCGGCTGGATCTGGAACGCCAGCGTATTGGGCGCGAGGCTGAAGCGATCCCCCTCGGCGAACAGTGCGCCCGGGGGACGCTTGAACTGGATCGCGATCTCGCTCACCCGCCGCGCCATGCGTTTTCCGGAGCGAAGATAGAAGGGAACGCCCTGCCAGCGCCAGTTGTGAATCGAAAGCCGGATCGCCGCATAGGTTTCTGTGGCGGATTTCGCGGCGATTCCCTCCTCCTCCAGATACCCCTTCACGGGTTTTCCCGAAATCATGCCCGCCGCATACTGGGCGCGGGCGACGTCGCCGCCGGGTCCAAGTCGAAGCGGCTGGATCGCCCGGAGAACCTTGACCTTCTCATCGCGCACAGACTCGGCGTCGAGCGACACCGGAGGCTCCATCGCCGTCAGCGCGAGGAGCTGCATGGTGTGATTCTGGATCATGTCGCGCAGCGCGCCGCTTTGCTCGTAGTAGCCGCCCCGCGTGCCAACGCCCACCTCCTCCGCGACGGTTATCTGCACGCTGTCGATGTACGTGCGATTCCAGAGCGGCTCGAAAATCGAATTGGCGAAGCGCTGCACCAGCAGGTCCTGCACGGTCTCCTTCCCCAGATAGTGGTCGATGCGATAGACCTGATTCTCCTCGAAGACCGATCGAATCGTGCCATTCAGAGCCACCGCAGAGGACAGGTCCTTGCCGAAGGGTTTTTCGATGATGACTTTCGCGTGGTGCGGCGTGCCGCGATGACGCGCGGCCAGCCCGCTCGCGCCCAGGTTGAGCAGGATTGGCGCGAACACCGACGGCGGTGTCGAGATGTAGAAGAGTGGCTGCACATCCCTGCCTATGCGCTTTTCGATGGCGCCGATCGCCGCGGCGAGGCGGTCAAATGCCGCCTTGTCGTCGTATCCACCAGCCACATACGTCGTGTGCGCGGCCACGCGGCTCCAGACCTCGGGGTTGAGCTCCCGCCTCGAAAACTCCTTGATCGCATCGGACGCGAGGGTCCGAAACTCCTCGTCCGGAATTTCCTTCCGTCCGTAGCCAATCAGGTAAAAATCCGCCGGAAGCAGATTGTCGACCGCCAGATTGTAAACGGCCGGAATCAGCTTGCGGGCCGTGAGGTCACCGGAAGCGCCAAAAATCACGACAACGGTCGGCGGAGCGCCCCGGTGCTTGCTCAGCCCCTGAAGAAAAGGATGTCTTGAGGAATCATCGGCCATGGAAAATACGGAGTATGGTTGATCCCGATTTCGATGGGCAACCCCCATTTGCAGGCGCCCGTACCCGGCGTCTCATCGGTCTGAAGCGGCATGCGCTCAGCCGTCTGCGCATTGACCCGGTTTCCCACGTCTGCTCTTCTTGCGAACGGCGAACACCGCCTCCCTCCCCATGAAACTCTCCAATGCAAACGTCCCCCTCTCTCGCCGCACATTCCTCGGTCAGCTCGGCGCTGCCGGTGCTGTCGCCGTCTCACCCAACCTCCTGCGCGCCGCTGAACCGCAGCGGAAGCTCAACATCGCCCTCGCCGGACTGGGCAACTATTCCACGGGCCAGTTGGGCCCCGCCCTGCGCCTGACCAGGCATTGTCGCCTCGCGGGCGTCGTGACCGGCTCGCGCGACAAGGGGCTGAAATGGGCCGGTGACTTCGGATTTCCGAAGACGAGCGTCTACAACTACGACACCATGGCACAACTGGCCGACAATCCGGACATCGACGCGGTCTACGTGGTGACGCCCAACAGCCTGCACGCCGAACACACGATCGCCGCCGCAAGGGCGGGCAAGCATGTGATCTGCGAAAAGCCAATGGGAATCAGTGTGGCGGAGTGCGACGCCATGCTCGCCGCCTGCAGGAAGGCCGGCAAACGCCTCTCGATCGGCTACCGGCTCCACTATGATCCGTACCACCGCGAGATGGTCCGCCTCGCCCGCCCGGAGAATTTCGGTCCCTTCACCAGAATGCGCGGGCGTTTCTCATTCCGGATGCGGGGACGCCCCTGGCGTGCGATCCGAAAATTTTCCGGTGGCGGCCCGCTGATGGACGTGGGCATCTACGTCGTGCAGGCGGCGTGCATGGCGGCAGGAGGCATCGCTCCGCTCGCTGTGACCGCCCATGAGATCCTGCCGAAGAAATCGCCCGAAATCTTTCAGGACGTTGAGGAAACCATAGCCTGGACCCTGGAGTTTCCAGATGGTGTCACCTGCGACTCGCGCTGCAGCTACGCGGAGGCCGAAAACACCTTCCATGCGGAAAGCGAGAAAGGTTGGATCGATTTTACGAGAACCTTCGGCTATCGTGATCTCGCCGCAACCACGAGCCTGGGGCCGCTCAGTTTCCGAAATCCCGAGGCTAATCAGCAGGCGCTTCAGATGGATGCCTTCGCGCGCGATGTGATGGACGACACACCCAGCCTGGTGCCGGGAGAAATGGGCCGCCGCGACATGGTCATCATCGAGGCAATCTACGCCTCCGCCGCCGGCGGCGGAAAACGAATCACGATCAAAGTCTGACGCCACAACGGGGCGACTCAACCCCGGCCCATGGCAACGCCATGGACTCAGGAGTGCACGACCGATAGGGACAGGCCGCACCGCTCGCTCGGCCATGCCTCAGCCCCAACGGGGCGATTCAACCCCAGCCCATGGCAACGCCATGGGTTCACAGGCGAACCGAAAATAGAGAGCCCTGAAGGGGCGACACAATTCTCTCGAATCTATTTCCGCTGTCCATAGCACCGTTCAGCGCTCGCGATCGTCGATTTCCGCGCTTGCAAAAATGAAAGGAGGGGGCGCGCTTCGTCGTGCCCTGGGGACGTATGTCGCAAGACGCCGCCGGCTCAATTCCCCCTCGGCATCTCACAATGTGATCTCAATTGTCGATGTACCCGGTTACGGTTCGTTTTACCGAGCGAAATTCCCATCATAGGTGCGATGACGCTCCGGCAGCGGCGCGGCTTGGCTGGTGACATTCGTGCCGAGGCAACCAACACGCGCGGTCAATTAGTCGCGTCCGTTGTAGGTGAAGTGCCGGTACGTGGCGTCGCCATAGTCAGCACAGGTCGCGCCCTCCCGCAGTTTCTTGGTCATCTCGAACACCACAAACATTCGGGGCCGACTCCCTGGAAGTTCCCCGCGCAGTCGCGGAGCACGCGGAGGGAGAGAAGGGTGGCTCGGGCTTCCAGCCCGCAGTCATCTTGAGGATCAATCGGAAGGTGGAATGCAGAGGTCAGCGATCGGAATGGTTTCACGCGGAGCCGCGGAGCCGCGGAGCACGCGGAGACAGGAGAGAACAGCAGGGAAGTTTCAATTCCGATGGAGGGGCGCGCTCCGTCGTGACCAGGGAGCGTTCATCGCGCAACGGCGCCAGAAATTTTTCCCCAGAGAACGAGAAACGCGGAACAGAAGAACACAGCAAGACCGATCACCCACCGCATCGAGAACGCCTGGATCCTTCGGCCGGCCCCTCATTGTCATTCAAGCCTCTTCCGCAGTCTCCGAGCCCCAACGGGGCGAACCAACCCCAGCCCATGGCAACGCCATGGGTTCAGGGACCAACAAAAACCAAGAGCCCTGAAAGGGCGGCCCAAACACCCGTCGTCGGAACCAAAACTTTCACGATTCTTTGATCCATGCCACGTGAACTACGGCGTTGGGGACAGACTGATGTGCGGCTGGATAGGGACAGGTTGTTATTCCGCCTTGAGGCGTTTGGGATGGCGATTGTGGCACTCGGCTGGCGTCGCGCTTGCATCAAGTGAGAAAGGCCTTGCGCGAAAAATCTTTCGCCGAAGTTTCCGCAGCTCACGCAATTGGGGCGATGAGAGAAAAATTTCATTGCGGACCTTGAGGAGTGTCGGCTGATCTCGCAGCGCACCAAGGCTCTGATCTCTCCCCCGATCATCGCGTTCACAGAGGCTTCGTGCCGCACCCCATGTTCGCCCCCCCCCCCACACACACAAGCTGCGGAGTTGTAGTCTGTTACCGCGGCGATCGCACCGGCAGGTAACGAACAATTGGGAGAGTCTGCCTGAAGCGCAAAGTCAGCGCTTTCACGTCTCCGGCACAGCTTCGCGAACGGGGTTGTGTTCGATCGCGCAACTCTTGTTTCTCGCCTTCGGCTTCTGCTGCCACTCAGCCGTCGCTCAAAACGCGCTGATCGCGTTCGTTGATCCTCTCGTCAGCACCTATTCGCCACCGAGAGTGACGGTCATGGTCCGTCCGGATGGGACGGTTTGGAACTGGGGCACGTGGACTCTTGGGCAGCCGATTTTGCTGCCTGCCACCGTGAGCGGCTTGACAGGAGCAGTCGCCGTCTCATCCGGACTGGCGCATGTCCTCGTCCTGAAAAGCGACGGATCCGTGTGGAGCTGGGGGAACAACGCTTCCGGGCAGTTGGGCGACGGCACGACCACCAGTCGGACAAGCCCCGTGCAGGTGTCCGGGTTGACGAGTGTCGTCGCAATCGCCGCCGGCGGCGATCACAGTCTCGCGCTGCGCAGCGATGGTACGCTCTGGGCATGGGGACTCAATTCCAGCGGAGAGTTGGGCGATGGAACCACCACCAACCGGACCTCTCCGGTCCAGATTTCGAGTCTGTCTTCCGTCGCGGTGATCGCGGCGGGAGCGAATCATTCACTCGTCGCAAAGTCCGACGGGACCGCCTGGGCATGGGGCGCAAATACTAATGGAAAACTCGGGGATGGAACAGCCACGAACCGCACCTCACCGGTGCAGGTTAGCGGACTGACAGGAGTTGTGGCCGTCGCCGCGGGCGGGGAACACAGTCTGGCGGCCAAGACCGATGGAACTGCGCGGGCCTGGGGTGCAAACGCCTCCGGACAGTTGGGGGATGGCACAACGACGACGCGCTACACGTCGGTCCAAGTGTCGAGCCTGTCAGGCATCACGCTTGTTCGCGCCGGAAAGGAATCGAGCTTCGCAAGGAAGAGTGACGGCACGGCATGGGCTTGGGGCGGGAATGGTTACAACCAGCTTGGTCTCGGCGGTGGCGGAAACCGCACAACCGCCGTGTCTATTTCCGGGCTGACAGACGTCGTTAACCTTGCCGCGGGAAGATTCAATGGCGCGGCAATCCTCGGAAATGATTCTGCGCGAGTGTGGGGCGACAACTACAGCGGTCAGATTGGTGATGGCACAACCACCACACGCACGACGCCGGTGTGGCCGATCTTCTACAATGCGCCCGACCGTCTGCTGGAAAAATTTGTCTGCATCCAGGAGAACCTCAACTATGCCGCGGACACCGTGCACCCGCTGCCATCGGGCACCTACCGCATTGTCGTCAAGGGGTGGGGTGCCGGGGGTGGCGGCAGTCTTCCGCCCTACAGCCAGAATCTTGGCGGCGGCGGTGCGTTTGCGGAATTTTCCCTGGAGCGTCCGGGTGGCTCCTCCGTGACTCTCACTCCGGGCCGCGGGCTGCTTGCAGGCGGCGAGAAAACCAGGTTCTCCTACGCCAGCCCTCCCGTTGCGACGATCGCCGGCGGAGGCGGTGCAGGCACCGCTGCCAATGCCCACGGTGGCGGGGGAGGCGCAGCGTCCGGTGAAAACGGCGGGCCGGGCTTGGGTTCGTCAGGAGGAGGCGGTGCCACCTCGAGCGCCAATGGAAACAATGGACCGGGCGACTCCAGTTCGCCGGATGGCAATCCCAACTACCGATACGGTGGCGCAGGCGGCGAAGGCTACTATTCGGGAGGCTCCGGAGGCAGCGGAACGACCCAAGGTGGCGGCGGTGGTGGTGGCGGCAGTTCAAAAATCGACACCGCCTACTATCCGACGGTGGTCATCGCGAAACAGGAGGGAGCAACCGGATACATCCCCGGAGGAGTCGCCGATCCCGACTACCCCGGAAGCAATGTCGGTTACGGAGGATCCGATGGCAAAGGCGGCAACGGAGCCATCGTTCTGCTCAGCTACTCAAAGACAGCGCCGCCGCTCGTCACCATTCCCCTGTCGGCCACCTGGACAATTGGTCAGCCGCTCAGCTTTCAACTGACGGCGACAAACTCCCTCGCGCATTATGCGATGACGAACATCCCGCCGGGTCTCAGCCTCAACCGGGGCACCGGGCTGTTGACGGGCACTCCGACGGCGACGGGCGTCTACAATTCGACGATCACTGTCGAGGACGCTTATGGCACGGGGCAGGCAAACGCGGTGTGGACCATCGCCTTACCGGGATCCGACACGGTGTCGCCTTCGGTGCCGTCGGATTTTCAGTTCGAAACCCTGTCGGACACCTCGTTTCGCCTGATGTGGCAGGCCACCGACAATGTCGGTGTCACGGGTTACGAGGTGAGGCGCAACGGCACGCTGTACGAATCGGTATCCTCAGCGAGCAGCATTGTCTCCGGCGGCACCGCGGGTCTCACCTACACCATGACGGTGCGCGCCCGCGATGCGGCGGGCAACTGGTCCGCATGGAGTGCCGGCTACAATGTGCTTCAGGGCACGATCGGCGCACCCACCCCGCCAACCGCACTCAACTACGCCGATCGCACGGACACCTCGATCACGCTCATCTGGGCGGAATCGACCGGGTCCCCGCCGGTTGTCGCTTATGCCGTCTATCGCGGCGGACTCCAAATCGCAACCGTCGGCGACCGGGTGTACACCGACACCGGCCTCTCGGCGAACACGTCCTACACCTACACGGTGAAGGCGCTAAATTCAGCGGGCATCCTCTCGGCTGCGAGCGCTGCGCAAAACATCTCGACGACCAACGACACCTCGACCGACAGCGATCACGACGGGGTGCCGAACGCGTTTGAAGCCGTGCTCGGCACGAATGCGAACAGCGCGAATCCCAACGATTCCGGCAATCAGACCCAGTTGAAAATCAACCAGCCCCAAAAATGAAACTCCGCGCCGCTCTTTCCTCCGCCTGCCTCGTGCTCGCGGCCACGCTTTCTCTCTTCGCCGCACCGCCGGAAAAGTCCCCGGCCCTGCTCGACACCCCGGAAATCAACGCACGCGGGCGCGCGCTGCAGGAGGCCGACATGCCGCAGCTTCAAGCCGCGCGCAGCGCGCTCAGTTCGGGTGACATCACCGAAACGGAAATCGCCCTCGGAGGTTTGGTGAAATCCCTCCCGGGCTCCGCAGGCTGGCACCGGGGAATGGCCGGGGAGCTTGTCCAACTGGCCGAAACATCGGCAAAGCCCGATGGCAGAATCAGCCCGCGCACGCTTTTCCAGAAGGCGGAACTGCATCTTCTGGAAGCTTTCAAGAAAGCACAGACGCCCCTGCAGAAGGCCGGTGTCCAGATCGCCCTCGGCGCACTCTACGAGCGGCGACTCGCCGACCGGACAAAGGCGCGCGAAGCCTACGAGGCGGCAGCCCGGCTCGCTCCCGAGTTTCCGGCGGCGACCGAGAATGCCGACAGGCTCCGCAGGACTGAAGCGTACTACCAAAAGGTGAGGTCCGCCAAATCGCGCTGATCCGATGAAGTCGCCCCATTTCAATTGTCGTTTCGGCTTGCTCATAGCGGCCCTGCTCCTGCTTGGCGCAGGCTCCACCAGCTCCCTCCATGCGGAGGCGGAGGTGCCGCTGCATGTCCAAACCACAGCCTATGGGACCGTGCAGGGCAATGTGACCCTGTCCGGTACGTTCCTGCCAACGCTGCCCAACGGCAACGATGCCTACCGGACGGACAGCGCGACGGCGGATTCCAACAACTGGTCCCTGTATGTCGCGATCAACAATACGAAGGTCGAACTGGGCAAGAGCTACACGGTGAGCCTGTATGGCGACTACTTCGAGTATGCTCAGGTCAACATCGTCGTCCCGCAGGGCTTCCGCGCGGTGATCGACAATCAAGTGAGAACCTCGGCCGTCGTGCTGGGCGACTTTGTATTCAGAATCGAGCCGCTGCGCCAGCACCCCGGGCTCGCCGGATACGCCTCCGAGGTGTCGAGCGTGGGTGTGCTCTGGAGCCTGCCCTTGGGAAAACTGTCCAACGGTGGTTCGGCGGGGGAGTTGGTTTTCTCGGGAACAGGCCTCCAGAGCGACTGGAAGGATCTGCTCCTTGAGGGAATCAGCTACGAATCCACCTCGGATGAGGTGCAGGTTTTCAGGGATTCCCAAACCGGAAAAATCACCGATGTCCTGAGCCCGCAGTTGGGCGTGAAGATTGATCGCAACACTTACAACGGCACGACGGATATCACCTGCTATTCGTCCGTGAATCCGTACTATGTGCCCAATGGCACACCCCAGATTACGGGTCCCATTGTCGCCACCTATCGCATGGAAAAGGGAGCCACCGCGACCTCGCTGAAGATCACCAAAACGACCACGATCACCGAGGTGATGACGCTCTCCCGTTCGGGCACCTGGCCCAACTACCAGTGGGTGAAAACACCGTGGACCAAACTGAATACGACCCCGTTGAAGGAAATCACGACCCAGTCGACCGGCGTCAGCGGCGGGCGGACGGAATCGGTGGCTGTCCGAGTTCCGGGCGGCAGCAGCATCTACAATCTCTCGCGCACCTATGCAGACTCCAGTGCCGGCGAAATCCTGACCGCAGAAACCGTTGGTACCAGCAATGCGCTGACCGGCAGCTTTTCCTATTACACAACTCCGAGCGCGGCAACCTGGGGCAAACTCGATTCGGCCGCGCTTGGAACCGGCGGATGGGTGGCCAGCGACTACTACGGAACCTACCCCGGCTACGGCATGGTGAAACGAACGTACAAGCCCTATCTCGATTCACCGGCGACCGTCACTAAGAACCCGTCACTTGGCGAGGTGACGTATTACGAGTATGTCTACAATAGCTTCAACGGACCACCGCGGGTCTCGCTCGCGGAGCGAAGCATCAATGGGGTGGTTGTCTCAAGATCCACCAGCACCTTTGCCTACACCTTCGCCTATCTGGCAAGTTACGTCACGGAAACCCGCCAGACATCCGTCGCCTCCGGACAGACGCTGACGTCCGTCACCAGCACCTACGCGCCGGCATCGTCGTTCCTAGGCAACATGCCCCGATCGGCAAGCGGCCCCGATGGCGTCAAGAAGTCCTATCAGGACGCGATGGGCACCTTCGCGAACGGCACCTTCACGGGATCGAGTTCGGGCACGGACTCCTATTCGGCGGTGATCACGGGCTGCGCGACCGCAAGCTCCGAGACTGCGTCCTCGCCGTACAACGGCCCCGCCGGATACGGCATCCTGGGGAGCTTTGATCCAATTTACCTCGTGCCGAAGAAGTCGACCATGGAGGTGTCGATCCGCGACCGTCGCGCCCTGGTTCTGCGCACGGAACTGCACTGCTACACGGGAAGCGGCTGGCAGCGGGTGAGCCACGAGGACTTCACGTACAACGACAGCGCGCTCCTGACCTCCAGCGTCAAGAGCAACGGCGCCACGCAAAGCAGCGTTTACAGCGGTCAGCAGAAGACGAGCGACACCGATGAAACCGGTGTGACCAAAACCTATGAATACGACAACGCGGGCCGCCTGATCCGGGTGACGCGCACGGGCTTTGGCGGCATCAATGCGCTTTCGACCGCCTTCACCTATGACGCCATGGACCATGTGCTTTCGACAACGACCGCGGGTTGGGGCACAACAGAGACACTGGTCAAATCCGCGACGTATGACGATGCCGGTCGTGTGATTTCCGAGACGGAGCCGGGCCTGGGTGCCGTGACCCATGCCTACAACGTGCCTTCCCGCACGCACACGATAACGCGTCCCGATGGATCCACCGTCATCGACCAGACCTACCGCGACGGCCGCCTGGCCTCCCGCACGGGTACCGGCGTTGTTGCGGAATACTACGCCTTTGGTGTCGAAACCGACGGCCGCACCTGGTCGAGAAAGGATGTCGGCCTGTCCACCTCCACCCGCTGGACCAAGGCGTGGAGCGACTGGGCGGGCCGGGCGACCCGCTCGGAGCGGCCGGCGTTCACCGGCTTGCCGAACCTCGTTGAGGAGAATTTCTATGACGCAACCACCGGCCGGCTCTACAAGACAACGAAGAGCGGCTACGCGCCCACCCGGTTCGAGTACCATGCCCTGGGAGAGGTGAAACGCAGCGGACTCGATGTCGACGACAACGGCCTTGTGCCCGCGTCGAACGATCGCATCGAGGAGAGTGAGACGATGTTCGAGTCGTTCGAGGGCGCCTGGTGGTCCAAGGCGGAGAAACGCCGCTACCTGACCGCCGGAAGCGGCACGGTGACAACGGTCGAAATCGCACGCAAGCGCCTGACGGGCTTTCCCGCGAATCGGCAGAGCGAAACACAGTCGACCGATCCCAATGGCAACGTGACCATCGCGTTGGTCGATGTCGACCGCGCCGGACGCACTGTTGTGCGCACGACGAGCCGCGTCGGAATCGCCGGCAAACAGGTCGAAACCCTGGTCAATGGACTTCCCGTCCGTGCGCTCGACTTCAACGGACTGCTCATGTCGACCCAGTATGACGGGCTCATGCGCGTTTCCGCAGTGATCGATTCGCGCGGCAATGCAACCCGCACGGCCTACTACACCGGCTCCGCCCTGAAGCAGAGTGTCACCGACGCCGCGAATCACGCCATCGCCACCTACGGCTATGACACTTCCGGACGCGTCATCTGGCAGGCGGATGCGCTGGGTCACCTGACTCGCACGAGTTACTCCCTGCGTGCACAACCCCACCGCACCTGGGGCGGTGGCACTTATCCTGTCGAGTTTGGCTACGACGCCACGTTTGGCGATCGCACGAGCCAGAGCACTTTCCGGGGCGGCACGGGCTGGGATGGCGCCACCTGGCCCGGAAGCCCCGGCACAGCCGACACCACGACCTGGACATACGACGCGCCCTCCGGCCTCAACACGACCAAGACCGACCCCCTCGGCCGCGACGAGCGTTACACCTGGAATCTCCGCGGACAGCTCAACACCCGGGAGTGGTCCCGGCTGGTGACGATCGGTCCGGCCGCTGGTCAGCGTGTCAAAACGACCTACACCTACAGTGCCACCACGGGAGAACAGACGGCCATCGCCTACAACGACGGCCTCACGACGGATTTGACATACGCCTATTCGCGCACCGGCCTGCCGGACACGATCACCGACCGCACCGGCACGCGGACATTCACCTATCATCTGCCCTCGTCGACAGTGGTGGCTGAAGCATTGCCGACTGGCTACTTCGGCGGACGAAAGATCCTCTACAAACGCGAGTCGGTGCTCGCCGGTTTGATCGGACGGCCCATCGGCTACAAACTCGGCACCGTCGCCCTGCCTTCTCAGGACCAGGAGGTGACCTACGGCTACGAAAATCTCGACAGGCTCACATCCGTCAGTGTCGGCACGGCGAATGCGAGTGCTTGGAACACCTTCCGCTACACCTATCGCGAGGATTCGGATCTGATCGAAACCCTGACGGTGGACAACAGTCCCTTTGTCGTGATGCGGACCTATGAGGAGAACCGCGACCTGCTGACGAGCATCGAGTCGAAGTCGGGAAGCACGATCTACACGAAGTTCTCGTACACCTACGATGCGCGCCGTTTCCGCTCGACGGTATTGCAGGAGGGCACGGCGTATGCCGACTATGGCGACGCCACAAACCGCCAGTTTGCCTACAATGGACGCGGGGAGTTGACTGCGGGCATCGGCTACCTCGGGATCAATGTCACCAGCCAGGCTGCGCCCCTGCCAGGTCGCCGGCATGAATACGCCTACGATTCCATCGGCAACCGCCAGTGGTCGAACAGCACAGGCGTCAGCGCGCTGCGCGACGATTACACGGCCAATGCGCTGAACCAGTACGTGGCGCGTGAGAACAACACGCTATCACTCTCAGGTACGGCGACCACCGATGCGGTGGTCGCCGTCAAGGGCCGCACGGTGACGGCTGGGCGGCAAGGGCGGTTCTGGAGCGACGAGGTGACGGTTTCGAATGTGCTCGGTCCGTGGGCGGGTCCGCTTTCGGTCTACGCCACGAAGCCCTCGGGCGGGAGCAATGTCATGCGCATAGACTCGCGCGCGGCGCAGTTGCCCGCGGTGTCCCAGAGCTTCAGTTACGATCTCGATGGCAACACGCTCTCGGATGGGATCTGGGAGTACCAGTGGGATGCCGAGAACCGGCTTGTCCGCTTGGAAACAACGGTAGCTGCCAGAAGCGCCGGCTTCGCGCATCGCATCCTGAATTTCACGTACGACTACCTCGGACGCCGCGTCCAGAAGCAGGTGATGGACGGCGTCACCTCGACGGAGCTTTCGTCGCAACGCTTCATCTACAATGGCTGGGATGTGATCGCGGAATATTCCGTGTCGGCGGGCACGACCTTGGACAAGCTCCAGCGCACCTATGCGTGGGGCATTGACCTTGCGTCATCGCTGACAAAGGCTGGCGGCGTGGGCGCCCTGCTGCAATTTGCGAACACGCCGACCGGCCAGACCTACCTGCCGACCTACGACGGCAACGGCAACGTGGCGTCGCTCGTCAACCTCGGCACCGGAGCCCTCGCCGCGTCCTACGAATACACGCCTTTCGGCGAAATGCTCCGCGACGAAGTGCTGGACAACGCCGTCAGTACGTATGCCTTCAAGTTCTCGACCAAGTGGCGGGATGCGGAGACTGGTTGGTCGTATTATGGGCGACGGTACTATGACGCCAGAAATGGGCGGTTTATTGGGCGAGATCCCGCAGGGGAGAAGGGCGGATTGAATTTGTACGGGTTTGTTCAAAATGATGTAGTTAATAGAATCGACAAGAACGGATGTACACCTTTGATCAGTGCAGGGCTTAGCGCTTTGGTTGATTTCGGCGTCCAATTATACTTCAACGGTTGGGACCTCACAGAAGTCAACTATGCTCAAATTGGAGTTACTTTTGCAGTTGGACTGACTGGGTTTGGTGCGATTTCGGCGATGACTAGTGCTATAAAAGCTGCGAGACTGGCTAAGCTCGCAAAAACTGCTGAACGTATTTGGCAGAATCAAAATGGCACGCTTATTGGTCTTCCAATGACGACCATAGTTCGCCAAGAAGCCCTCGACGCAATTGTCGCAGAAGGGATGGCAGGAGTAGCGTTAGGTGCTGCAGCAGCAATAGTAGAGGAAGTCGGAAAAAAGTTGGTAGGCAGTGACAATGCGCCAAGTGATCAGGTCGATTCACAAGGCCCCGGCTCATCAAACCCGGCTCCTAGTGTGGAAAGGACTCTCTCCACAGGCTATAGAGTAGTGCAACCGTCGCCAGGGGACGACGGAGTTCGCGTATACTTCTTCAGCACTTCATTAAGATCAGCTAGCTCGTCGTCCGCGTCGGGTGAAATATTTGGACAAGGAATGGTCTCAGGGGCTCCCGCCATTGGGATGGCTCCAATGATAGTTACTCCAGATTCAAATCCTTCGAAGAGCGGTCAAGGTGGAACCAGTGGGTCTGGAAGCAAAGGGAATGACGGAAGAAAGAGTGACAATGATAGGAAAAGTGATGAAGAGGAAGAAGACGACGGAAATGCCATCTTTGTTTCCCCGTGGGAATTGAATATATCCGCGCACGATGATTTGGTAAAACTGAGGGAGCTTCATTTGAATTGATCATTGATATGCGTGAAGCGATAGATCAATTGCCTTGGCTTGGGAAATCCGTTTTGGCGAAAGCACTATTCTTAATCCTGGTAGTTGGATTGTATTTTGCTATTAATAGAGTCTTTGGTAAACAGAGAGAGCTGGGTAAGCGAGTGATTCTGTTTCTTGGAGGTGGAGCATTCACTATTATGGGTGTATTCTTGTTTTTATATGCATTTTCTATAATTTATACTAAAGGTCTTAAGGCGATGACGATTAGTCTTCTTGCCTCTGTTTTTGTTCTTTGTGGCCTGTGGCTCGTAATTGTGTCGCTATTTGCGTCCAATGGCTATGTTTCGAATGTACTTTATGATTTCCTGAGGGGATTGTAGAACACCCCCACAAGTCATTCCCGGTAGGGCTCAGCCAAAGGGGTCAAACTTGAATGGCGCTTAGATAAGGCGTAAAACTTTTTTGTTGAGAGGTTTGCGGCGGACTGGATCCGGGAAGCGAGCGCGCATGATTTGACGGGATAGCCTGTACATTTCCGCGAGGATTTTTTTGAGACGGCGGTGTTCGGCAATGGCTTGATCAAACCAGTCGGCCTGTTCCTCTGACAATGCGAGGCTGACTGTCTTTGCGTTCACTTTTGTTGACCAGTGAAAACGATTTCCAGGCCGGCCCGGGGGGCGTCGGTAAACTGAACCTTGGCTGAGGGGACCCAGGCTTGCGAGTTCGGCCCGAAGCTGGGCGTAGCGTTGTTCCAGTCTGTCAATCGAGGGCATCGAGGAATTGTTGGCGATCGAGGGGAACAAAGTCAACACAGGACTGTCGATATACGGCCACATGCAAACGACTCCCTATTTCCCCTCCATGCGGGCGCTCTGCGCCCCTTTGGGCTCCTGCCTCCGGCAGGCCGCCAGTTCAGCCGGTGACCTGGGCGGCCTGTCCGCTCTGTTCGGATCCTTTTTCCCAGGTCTGCTTGTTTCCTCTGAAAAAGGCCCGGGCAGCCGCAGGCGTCAGTTCGGAAGAGTGGACATCTTCTGGGCCTTTCTCGCCCAGGTGCTCAGGCGCGGTGATTCATGCCGGGCCGCCTTGATTCGCCTTCAGGCCGCCATGGTGGCGCGAGGCGCCGCCCGGCCTTCCGACAACACCAGCGCCTACTGCCAGGCTCGCCAGTCCCTTGATCTCTCTTGGCTTCAGTCGCTGTTCGCATCAGTCAACCGATGGTTCACTCCCCGCACTCCCGGCGACTGGCTCGGACGCACCGTGCGCATCATGGACGGGTCCTGTTTCTCGATGCCTGATTCAGCCGAAAACGCCCGCCAGTTTGACTATCCCGGATGCCAGAAGAAAGGCTGCGGCTTTCCTCTCGGAAAGTTTGTCGGGTTGTTCTGCCTTCACAGCGGTCACCTGATCACTTTCGCCTACGCAACATGGAAGACCCATGAGCTCACGCTGGCCAGAATGATCACCCACCATCTCAAGCCCGGAATGTCCTCTCGCCGACCGCCTCTACTGCGGCTATGAGTTTCTCCCGAGCTGCTGCGCAGAAGGGTCGACTTCGTCATCCGCCTTCATGGTTCTCGCAAGACCATTCGCAACGGCTGCGGCAGCTGGTGCGAAACCTTCAAGCGCGGACCGAAATCCAAGGGAGTTTCCCTCGAGCGCCTCCAGCGCATGCCCGGTCAGATCACCGTGCGCCTTGTCCGCTTCAAGGCACCCTGTCGCGGATACCGCACACAAACCATGACAATCGCCACCTCCCTGTTGGATCGCTCTGCGTTTCCCGATCACGCCATCGCGGCATTGTACATGCAGCGCTGGCACATCGAATTGCACTACCGCCAGATCAAGACCAATCTCGGACTGGATGTTCTTCGCGGGCTTTCCCCCGCCACAGTCGAGCGGGAGCTTTGGATGCACGCCATCGCCTACAATCTGATCCGCGCACTCATGCTCAAGGGCGCATTGACCGGCCAGATTCCCGTGGCGCGCCTCAGTTTCAAGGGCACCCTCGATCTTCTCATGAGCTGGGCGCCACTTGCGACACGCAAGCGACTCCTGCGTCATTTGAAGCAGGAACTGATTGATCGCATCATCTTCGATCTCGTCCCCTTCCGCCCCGGTCGCTCCGAACCACGGGCAAAAAAGCGCCGACCGAAAAACTACCAGTTCCTCACCAAACCTCGTCACATCTTCCGCGTATCTGCTTCTCGTGCCCTCAAATAATGCTTCCCTTCTCGCAACCATCACTGGATCGCTCCCCCTCGGGGCTTAACTTAGCGCCATTCGGGTCAAACTTCACCTTTGGCATTATTCAATCCCAAGTGGCCATGAATACGCCTACGACTCCATCGGCAACCGGCAGTAGTCCAACAGCACCGGAGTCAGCGGGCTACGCGACGACTACACGGCCAATGCGCTCAATCAGTACGTGGCGCGTGAGAACAACACGCTCTCCCTATCGGGCACTGCTACGACCGATTCGGTCGTGGCGGTCAAGGGCCGCACCGCGACGGCTGGGCGGCAGGGGCGGTTCTGGAGCGACGAGGTGACGGTCTCGAACGTGCTCGGTCCTTGGGCGGGTCCGCTTGCGGTTTACGCGACGAACCCTGCGGGCGGGAGCAATGTGATGCGCATAGACTCGCGCGCGGCGCAGTTGCCCGCGGTGTCCCAGAGCTTCAGTTACGATCTCGATGGCAACACGCTCTCGGATGGGATCTGGGAGTACCAATGGGATGCCGAGAACCGGCTCGTTCGTCTGGAAACAACAGTAGCCGCCAGAACCGCAGGCTTCGCGCATCGCATCCTTAATTTCACGTACGACTACCTCGGGCGCCGCGTCCAGAAGCAGGTGATGGACGGCGTCACCTCGACGGAAATTTCATCGCAGCGCTTCATCTACAATGGCTGGGATGTGATCGCGGAATATTCCGTGTCGGCGGGCACAACTTTGGACAAGCTCCAGCGCACCTACGCGTGGGGCATTGACCTTGCGTCATCGCTGACAAAGGCTGGCGGCGTGGGAGCCCTGCTGCAATTTGCGAACACGCCAACCGGCCAGAGCTACCTGCCGACCTACGACGGCAGGAACGTGGCGTCCCTCGTCAACCTCGGCACGGGAGCCCTCGCGGCCGCCTACGAATACACCCCTTCGGCGAAATGCTCCGCGACGAGGTGCTGGACAATGCCGTCAGTACGTATGCCTTCAAGTTCTCGTCCAAGTGGTGGGACGCCGAGACCGGCTGGTCGTATTATGGGCGAAGGTATTATGACGCGAGGATGGGGCGGTTCGTCGGAAGGGATCCAATTGGGGAGGAAGGTGGGATCAACCTGTATGCTTTCGTGAGAAACAATCCGGTTGATCGCTGGGATATGCTGGGCATGGAAGATCCGGTGACTTTTGATCCGTTTGAGTATTTGGCTAGTTTGCCGGAGAACTTGAGAAACGATCTACAACTGCGTTTGGCTACCAACACCGGCCTCGCGGACTGGTTTTTCGGCGGCCAAGGATCGTATTTTGACGATGAAGGCGATGAAATGAATCTCGGGAATCTGTTCGGCGACGGTTCGATGAACTTGATGTATGACGGTATAGCTTCCGGCACGATCGATTCTTTTGGTGTGAGCAATGCAATGATTGCCGGTCGCCAGTTGGATCTGCTCGCAGAGGCAGCAAGAAATCTGCAGGTCCCGAACAGTGGAGGCCTTGCGGCAATCGGAAAGGCATCGCAGTTTGGAACGGGCACCTTGTTGAAGCCAGGAGCGGTTCCCGAGGTCGATGCGATGCTCACAAACGACAATGTCGTAAACCAACTCGGCGTACTGTATGGGCTAAACCAGAACTACGGTATCCAGCAGAACGGTGGTAACGTTAGCGTGACTGAGTTCTTTGCCACCATTAACGGCACCTCTGCTACGTCGAATACATTGTACGGGAACACAATCACACTCTCATCGACTGACTTCGATGCTGGTGGCTGGACCGCCTCAGTCACACCCAGATTCACGATGGTCGATTTGACGGCTGTTGCACACACCCATCCAATCAACGGGGTGCCAAGCGATGGACATGACTTTGCTTTCCAGTTGCCTGTTCTCAGCTCAAGTGGTGTATGGTCGATTATTGTAACACCATCGAACGTCTACTTCACCGGTCCCCAACAAGGGCAGTATTATTACTTGCCAGCGTCGGACTTCATCAACGCGGGGAAAGCAAATAACACAACGGTCACGATTCCTGCGCAGCCTCTCCCCGGCCCATGAAAACGACCAACCGCCATGTTTTCCTCGTCGCATTGAACGTGCTGACGGCCTTGGTGCAGTTGGGAGCAGACGAGCCAAAAGCAAAGAAAGAGGAGCAAGTGCAATTAGAACCGTTTGCCCACGAATTTTACTGGGAGACCTTCGTCGTTACGAAGGACGCGCCCGTATCGCCGGATGGGCGTTATCGCCTGAAGAAAGTCACTCGCTGCGGTTTGGTCGAATTGATCTTTTCGTCCTCTCCGACTGAATCGGAAACCATTGTGGTGAAGCCGACACCGAAAAAACCGAAGAAAGGTGCGCGTCCTCCGACCATCGTGGTTGTCGAATCAGACGCCAAAGCTCAGACAGCGACGATCAAAGAGCTTCGGATGAATAGTCATTTCCACAGGGTCGGCCCCGAACGTTTGTGGTGATCAAGAAGGCCGAGAGCACTCGAGGCGGGTTCCGCCTACCTGAACTTTGGCGACGCCACCAACCGACAGTTTGCCTACAATGGGCACAGCCAAAGGGGTCAAACTTCACCTTTCGCACTTTTGAAGACCAAACGACCATCGGTAATTTTAACGGCATGAAGGAGTCATTCTCAATGGGTCGACCCTAACGTTTGTGGTGTTCGAGATGACCATGAATGCTGCAGTAGGGCTCCGCATATACGGGCTATGGCGACGCCACAAACCGCCAGTTTGCCTGCAATGGACGCGGGGAATTGACCGCGGGCATCGGCTACCTCGGCACGAATGTGACGAGCCAGGCCGCGCGGCTGCCGGAGTGTCATCGCGCCTGTGATGGGAATTTCACTCGGAAAAACGAGCCGTAATCGGGTACATCGGCAATTGAGATCACATTGTGCGATGCTGTGGGGGAATTGAGCCGGCGGCGTCTCGCGACGTACGTCCCC
This sequence comes from Opitutaceae bacterium, assembly GCA_015075305.1. Classification (NCBI taxonomy): domain Bacteria; kingdom Pseudomonadati; phylum Verrucomicrobiota; class Opitutia; order Opitutales; family Opitutaceae; species Opitutaceae bacterium. Next base: position 255,111 of record JABTUS010000001.1, read on the forward strand.
TGGTCACGACTGAGCGTGCCCCTGCTATGAAGCCGTAATGGGCAAGCGAAAAAAGCTACGCCCTTCGCACGCTATGGACGTGCGTTGAAAAAAGAGAATTGGGATTGTGGCGCCGGGGACGTTCTCCGCCGCTGACACGTCAGCGCAACTGACGGTCCAACCTGCTATCCAAAGCGCGTGATGTGCGCCGTTAAGATGACTTATGCGGAAAGAGTAGTGGCGGAAACAAAGCGGTTCGATCTCCAAGACGGGGTTCACCCAAGGGGCACGACGAACACACTCCGCCCCCGCCACCAAAGTCCCATTTAGGCGCTCAACCCACTTTCAGGCCCAGCTGTTCGGGCGTGCAGCGACCGGTGTGGATGCGCCATAAATCGATTGCGAGCCGTCGCGCGACTGCGACCACGGCTCGTTTGCGTCCACGGGCGCCGAGCGCCTGGCGCAGTTTTTTCAGCGGAGGGTAGTCGGGCTGCCAGCGCAGCAGACGCCAGGCGGCCTCGACGAGCAGGTGACGCATTCGAGGGTTTCCGTGCTTGGAGATGCTGCCCTGACGGCGACGTGTCCCCGTCGAGTACTCACTCGGGCACAATCCGCTGTACCCTCCCACCTTTCGACGACCGCCAAAGCGGGCCCAATCGCACACCTCCATTCCCAGGAGTGTGTTCGTGAGCAGACCCAGTCCTTTCACCAGAATCTGTTTCTCGCCCATACTCTCAACCCGCTTGGTCCACGCTTCTATCTCGGATTCAAAATGCAGCGCTTGACGCTGCCAGGTCTCTATCCGTGCGCGCAGCTCCGGCGGCAATGTCTTCGCCAGCTCACTCCAGGCCTTGGGATGCCACCAGTCTGGATCCGCCTGCACACCGGCGGTCAGCATCAAGCCGTGACCCCGCACCACACAGCGCTGGCGCTCCTTCACCAGCATTCCCCGCTGCCGACCCAACGCTCGAGTCTCTTCCTGTTCCTCCGTCGGAACGTACACCACCGAAAAGGCAGTGGTGCTGCCTCGCAGGTATCGGTCCAGCGCATCACAGATCTCCCGGGCATCCCTGCGATCAGTTTTCACACGCCTGCCTTCCGCGTCCCATTTCCGAGGCACGATCACCCGATTGCGCGCTCCCATCTGGATCAACTTGCGATGCAACCCGTATCCGCACGGTCCGGCCTCGTAGCAACTCTCCACACGGTGTCCTGCAGCGATCAGCCCCGCAACCAGATCCAGCAACTCTTTGTGCGTCATTCTGCACACTGGCTTCGGCTGCTGCCCGTCATTCTGACGGCAGACCACCACATCCCTAGCGTGCAGATCCAGCCCCAACTTAACCGTCATCGCCATCTCGACAGCGACACGCTCACCATCTATTTTATGTATGTTATTATTCATAACGCCGACAGGTTGGCTGCTTTTCAGCCGCCTGTCGGCTACATGTCATCTCCATTCCTTTTTTCAAGAGGAGCCATTTCTACAGGGTCAGCCCCGAATGGCGCTAAGACAAGCCGCGAGGGGTAGCGATCCGGTGATGATTGCGAGAAGGCGTGCACTATTTGAGCGCACGAGAGGAAGAGACGCGAAAGAGGGACTGTAAACGGGTCAGTCTTTGCATCGCGCAGAGCCAGACTAAATCGCCTGTTGTGTGAATCGATCTTGAGCGGATGATGCCGGGAGCGGCGGGATGGCGGGAGTGGAGGCTCTCGGTTTTCAGCATTCGGTGGGCCGGATGCCCGGGGAGAACGGAAGTTTGCAGTTGCACGAAAGCCTTATGTGCTACATCTTCTGTAGCACAATGAAGACGACGACCGTGCGCGAACTCCGCAACAACTATTCCAAGGTACTGAAATGGGTCTCGGCCGGACAGGAAGTCCAGGTGACGCGGCGGGGCAAGGTCGTGGCGAAGGTCGTGCTGCCAGACGAACCTTCCCTCAAGGTGGATTGGTCTCAGAGTGCGGCGCTGCGGATCACTGCTGAGGACAAGATCCTGACCGCCAGGCAGAGCGAACGTCTGCTCAAGGAAGCCCAGGGCAATTGCTGACCCGTGCTCTGCGCCGATACCAGTTTCTTGTTTTCCCTCTACCGGAAGGACGTCCATACGGCGGCTGCGGCGGCGTTCCTTGTCAAGGCTGCCGAGCCTCTGGCGTTGTCGGCCTTGAATGAATACGAGCTGTGCAATGCGCTCCGTTTTGCGGAATTCCGGGGGTTGCTGCCCCCCGGCGAGGCGGTCCGTCGCCTGCGGGCATTTGCGGAGGACCGTGCCACCGGTCGCTGGCACTACAGCGCGATTGCACTTGATGAAATCGTGGCGCAGGCAGGGGTCATATCGGAGCTGCATACCGTCAAGCGCGGGCATCGCGCATTCGACATCCTCCATGTCGCCCACGCGAAGCTGGCAAGACCGAAGGTGTTCCTCAGTTTCGACGTGAATCAGGTCTTGTTGGCGAAGCTGGTGGGGTTGCCTGTCAGGCCTTGATCCTGCCCACGGCCGCTGCTGGGTCGCCGCCTTCGCATCGGTGATGAGGAATTTCTCTCGGAAAAACAAGCCATTGCCGGGTGCGGCGACAATTGGGATCAAATCGTGCGATGCTGATTAGGAATTGAACTGGCGGCGTCTCGCGACGTACGTCCCCTGGGCACGACGGAGCGCGCCCCTCCATTCTTTTTGTAAGTGCGGAAATTGATCATCGCGGGCGCTCTATAATGGCCTGCGCACTGGACTCTCGGACTTCATCAAGTCCTGTTCCGCGTTTCGATCCGGTTTGAACGCCTGGCCGCGGCGAATGCGCGGCGGGCGGTGGCGAACACGGTGCCTGCATGCACGCGCGCCGAACGCGGCCCAAATCGAAGTCTCTCCAAATCCTCCCGCGCGCGCACCATCTGCGGGTGACTGCGAAATGCCACGGATTGCGTTCGAATTCGCTGCAGCCAGCGGGCCGCCTCCTTTCGCACCGGCTCGCGATCCCCACGCGGGTGCCAGACAAACAGGAGCCTCCATGCCCAGCTCCGCCGCGCGGCTGACACCAGCCAGAACGCAGTCACCGCCAGGAAAAGCAGCAGGCTGTGAATCACCAGGCGTCGCGTGCTCCAAGGTTCGAGAAGCCAGTTCCTCGCCTGTGCATACCCGCTTCGAGCAGCCTTGTCCATCCACGTCAGCATGCGGTCAATCCCCCTCAGGGTTTCATAGGTCATCTCTCCCTGCGCCTCCCCATCGAAACTGATCACCCGCCGGTACCAGATGACCCGCAATCCATCGAGTTTCGCACCCCACCCGCTTTCGACAGGCCGGTCGCGCATTTCGGCAGCCGCAATCTCCCGAGCAGGCTCCCCCACCGCGGCAGTTGTCCCGGGTGTGGGATCGACCCGGATCCATGCGTCCCGCCCATTCCAGATCTCACACCAGGCATGCGCCTGCGTGTGGCGGACGATCAGGCTGTTGCTGAAGGTGTTCCATGCCCCTCCCTTGAATCCGGTGACAACGCGAACCGGAAACCCGGCGGCGTTCGCCAGGAGCGCAAATGAGCCGGCAAAGTACTCACAATGCCCGGGTGTGCCCGACTGGAGCCACCGCACCAGCGGGTCATCGCCGCCCGCAGGCAGTGTCGACTGAAGCGAATAGGCGTGTCGCCCCCAGAGCCATTCGCACGCCTTTCGTGAGAATTCCTCCGCTCCGAGCGCGACGTCGCCTGAAAACTCGCGCACCATGCCGCTGAGGACACTCTCGGCGCCGGCATTCACGCGCATTCCGCGGAATCCCGGCACATGGCTGCCCGTGCTCCCGCGTGCGGTAAAACCAGGGTCAGGAAGGATCGCACTCATCCGGTGACCGTGAATCTGGTATCCAAGCAGCTCCGACGGTTCCGCCTTCAAGGCGACAAGGCGCAGCGCACGGTTGAATGAGAACGAGACTGGCCGGCTGAAATCGATGCGGCCGAATGAGCCTCCGAGCGGCAGATAGCGGCTCACCCCGGGTTCCAGAAAGATGCTCCATACGCCATTGTCCCCGGGTCCCGATCCCTGCCGCCCGCCGACAGACTGCACGAGTTCGTGTGTGGATTCCGAAAGGTAACGGCTGAGCTCGGCGGACATCCTGAATCCATCTTTTGAATACTCATCCAGCACAACCATCCGCCAGTAAGGCGTGCCGGGAATCAGCGAGGGGTCGCTGACGTCCACTGTCATCGCGATGCCGTCATCCTCCTGAATGTCGGTGACATCCCCGAAGCTGACGGTATCGGAAAATCCCGTCATCGTCGTCTTGCTGACCAGGCGATCGAGCAGAAAATCGTTTCCAATCTCGAATCGCGGGATTGCAAAAAACAAAAGTCCCGAGGACCCCAGCAGTCCTCCAAACAACAGGCTTCCAAGCAGCAGAATGCGCCAGTCCAGCACGGCACAAATTCGTTGGAGGAGCGTCCTCCATCTGACCTTGGCAGCCCAAGAAGGCACCGCTTGGGATGCGGCATCTGTCGATGGGGTAGAACCATCCGGACCGGTTCCCCTCCCCATTTCCGTCCCGCCGGATATCGTTGCCAGGAGGAGCAAGGCGAGTCCGCACACGGCGAACGCCAGTATCTGGGCGACAAAAAGCGGTGACGCGGAATAGACTCCCGACGCAACCACCAGCAGGAGCCCAAGGAGGATGAGCTGCAGGTCCTCGCGGGTGCGCCGATACGCAATCAGTCGAAGAACAATGAGCAGCAGTTCCGCCCGCACGAGGGACGGAAACGGCTGCCTGTTCATATGGAGGTCAAAGGCGAGATAGAGGCCAACAACCAGGAACGCGAGCCGGTGAACGGCCAACGGTATGCGGGCGGGAATCGATGGCCAGATCAGGACTGCGGCAGCCGCAATGAAAACGAGCGTGGTCGAAAATCGAAAATCAAGGCCGAGGTGGCAGACGCTCCACGCGGAAATCGACGCAAGAAGCGAACCCAGCGCCCATTTGAGCTGCTGCAGCTCCTCCCACTTAAGCTGCGGCCGCTTTTTGACCATGAACATATGCGGCCACCCCGCGCATCCCAAGTGGAGCGAAGGTCAGCACATTTCTGAGCGGCCGGCGACCAGCCATTGATTCTGAACCAGCAGAGCTTCCCGCAAGATCCGCCAGACGCACCTGCGACGGAGCCAACACCGCGAGCTCATCAAGAAAAACCTCGACATCGCTCAGGCGCCGCGCCCGCCGGACCGGGCCATATCCCACAGCCAGCGAGTCGAGGTGGCCCGCTCTGAAAAGATCCTCCGCCAGGGAACCCGCAAACCGCAGCAGAAGCTCGAACTGATCGGGTCGGTACCAGAGATCCGCAATGGGATTCAGCCAGATCGAGAACCCTTCCTCGCTCTCGGCGGAAAATTGCCTCACGAGCAGCTGGCCTGCCCTGGCGCTCGCCTTCCAGTGGATGAGGCGATAGGAGTCTCCGCGGACATAGGAGCGCAGGCCATGCAGGTCCCCCCCGTGTCCATGCCGGGCTAGGGCGCGGCCCTGCGGGGAGCGGGTTCGCGACAGGATCGGAAAACGAAGGTAGTTCAGCGGAGCGGGCCACACAATGACATCGCGCCGCAAACCGCCGCGAAAACGCTTCCTCAGAAATCCAAACGGAAACACTGAAACAACACTGGAAAGCTCGACAGGCACGGCGCCACGGTGGTCCGGCCGCCAAATCCACTCCAGCCGTATCCGGCCGCCGCCTGGTTCAAGTCTCTCAGTCAGTGGGAGCACGACAGGCGGGTTGCTCCGGGTGCCGGCGCGAAGCTCAAAGGACAATCCATAGGACGGCAGCATCCGCTTCCGGTTGCGCACTTCGAGGATCAGCAGCGTCTCCACGCCAGCGCGCAATGTCGGCTCGATTCGAAGCCGCCAAGCGACTTTCGCGAGATTCAGCCAGGATAGCACGCCGCTCAAGAGAATGCACGAGAGCAGGACCGAAAGTGCGATGAACAGGATGTTGCTCGCCGTATTGTACGCCGCAAAGCCGATGCCAAGCGAAAGCGCAATCAACACCACTCCCGAAAGCGTGGGCACGACACGATGATCCGGTGATGGCATGAGCATCCTCCACACGAACCTCCGCCACTTGAAGTGCGGCCTTCCAAATCCAGAGGAATCTGGACCGTGCCAGGCTCTGCCCTCCCGACGCGCGTTCGCCATCTCACGAATGCTCGGTGCATCCCGTGTCGAACGCGGATCTGCCGCCGGCCTGTGAACGTTTCGCATTGGAAGGAAAGCGCGAAGCCTCAATCGGCACCAGCGCCGGCTTAGGTGGGCAGCGGCACCGTCGCCAGAATCCGCTTGAGTATTGCCGTGACCGCGCGCCTTTCCTCAAGTGCATCGCTCGACTGGCGCCCCATCGCCAGACGATGAGCGAGCACTGGCAACACCAGCGCGACAACGTCGTCGGGCAGGACAAAGTCCCGTCCAAGAATCAAGGCCCTCGCCTGCGCCGCCGCCTTCAGGGCGAGCCCGCCCCGGACGCTGATGCCGGCCTTGAACTCGGTTTCGGTGCGGGTGGCCGCGACAAGCCTTAGCAGATACTCAAGGACAGTCTCTTCAACAAAGACCTGCCCCGCCACCACCTGAAGCTTAAGGATTTCGTCGAGCGACACGACGTGGTTCAGTTTGATGTCGTCATAGGAACCACGCGCCGCACGCAGAATTTCCATTTCGTCCGCCGGCTGTGGGTACCCCATGTGGACGCGCATCAGAAAGCGATCCATCTGGCTTTCGGGCAGGGGAAAGGTGCCTTCGTAGTCGACGGGGTTCTGCGTTGCAAAAACCATGAACGGCAAGCCCACCGCATGCGTTTCACCGTCGACGGTCACACGGGACCGGTCCATGACCTCCAGAAGCGCCGACTGCGTCTTCGGCGTTGCGCGATTGATTTCATCCGCCAGCACGATGTTCGCAAACACCGGGCCGGGCCTGAACACGAACTCCCTCACGGAGTCGTCATAAATCGCAACACCCGTCACATCCCCCGGCAGCAGGTCGCTCGTGAACTGCACGCGGGAAAACTCCCCGTCCATCGATCTTGCGAGGGAATAGGCGAGCGTCGTCTTGCCGAGTCCGGGAAGGTCCTCCATGAGAAGGTGGCCTCCCGCAACCAGGCATGTCAGCACATCCTGAATGACATCGTCCTTTCCCTTGATGGTCAGCCGCATGTTGGTGCGGATGCGATCAATGGCGGTCCTTGCCTCGGTGACCGCGCTGGTGGAAATGAAATCACTCATGTTGGAGACGCTGGAAGCCTGGACAACCTGGTCAACCTGCTCCGGGTTCTTCGGTCATATTTGCGGCAGGCTTTACGTTCTCTTCGCAATTGGACGGATTGGGAGGATAAAATCCAGCAGCGCGTGACGCTCTACCGGAGCACCGCGATGAGCCGCGTGAAAATGTCGTTAACCTTTCGCTGGTTTTCCTTCACGAGATTCCTGAAGACCTGAAAATCGATCGATGTCCCCTCGAGGCCGTTCGCATAGTTGTCGATGATCGCCAGGCTGTTGTACCGGATGCCGAGTTCCGAGCAGAGATCCGCCTCGTGAGCGGCGGTCATTCCAACGACATCCCCCCAGTGGCGCAGGATGGCAATCTCCGCCTTGGTCTCGAATCTTGGGCCGCGCATCTGGACATAGATCTTTCCAGTCTCAACGACAAACTCGGGGGCGAGCGCCGCAGTGATCTTGGGAATCAGCGTATTCGCGATTCCCGGCGCCCCACCCTTCAGCTCTTCATCGAAAAAAGTCTGCGGGGCTCCCTGCAGGTTCACGTAGTCGCTGCAGGACACCAGCGTTCCCGGTGGCAGTTCCGGCTTCAGGGATCCCACTGAGTTGAAGGAGACGACATCCTCGATACCGAGCTCCGCAATGGCCCGGATGTTTGCGCGATGGTTGATTGAATGCGGAGGCAGCGGCACCCCGAAGCCGTGACGGTTCAGCAGGACCTGGTTTGCCTGCGACTTGAAAGTGACGGGACCATGCGGCGTCAGGACCGTGCGCGTATCCCAGTCCTTGAAAAGCGTCGAATTGACTATGCTGGTTCCGCTAACAAGCGCAACTTTCACCTGACGATCCAAGCGATCCGGGCAACGCAGGTCAACGCCCGCCCGCTTCGTAGTATTCCGATCGTGCGTGCAACGGAGACTACGTAAAATGGTCCCGCGCTGCAGCACCAGCGGCACGCCTGACCGGTCCCGAAATGTCAGGGAACACCGATGAGTCCGATCGCGGCAAGCATCAGGATTGCGCCGACGAGGCGATTTCTCAGCAGGGCCGGAGGCAGCGACTTTTCCTCATTCTCAAACCAATGGCCGATCATCCAAACAGCCACGACACTCCAGAGCCCGCGGGAGGAGTACACGATGTTGACCGCTGTTGCGTCGCCGTACACCGCCAGCGCATACGCCACGCTGGCCGCCTGAACTGCCAGCAGGACCGCGCCCGGCCCAAGCCAGGGCCAGGCTGCACGTGGTACTGAAGTGAGCGGAGCGTGGAATCGGTGAATGATGCCAAAAGAGTAGATCGCAAGACTTCCGAACATGATGGGCAGATAGACTCCCGCCCCCCACGCAGGCGCCCATTTCTGCACAAGCACATCCGTCAGCGCAAACGCCGCGGCGGCGACAGAGCCCCACACAACGGTCGTCCCGACGCGACGATGCGGGATGCCCCTGGCTCCCAGGTTCAGCAGGACAATCGCCAGAGTGCTGAGCGCCGCCGCCAGCCACCACTTGAGAGGCACCGGATCGGCGAGCAGAATCGCGCTGAATAGCGCTACCAGCATGATTTTCAGGCCGAGAACAGGCGTCGCTATCGAAACATCACCCTCGATCGCGAGGAACGTGGCAATCTGCCCGACAAAGAACATCAGGCCGGTAAGCGCAGGCTGCCAAAGCATCGCATGGGGTTGTCCCGTGCCGCCGACAAGCAGGAGCGGTGAGAAGCACACGGCCATCGCCCAGTTGGAGACAAACGTGGTTCGCCACAATCCCACGCCGTACGCGGAGGCACGCTTCACCAGAAGCACGGCAATGACATAGCCGAAGCTGCTCGCCAGTGGAAACAGCAGATGAACGGGAAATCTCACGTCAGGAGACGACCATCACCGTCTGGATGCACAAAGCAATGACCGGTCCGCCGGCAATCAAAGATAGGACTCGATCAGCTTCTCAAATGCAGCCTCATCCGAGACCGCACCTATCTTTCGGTGCCGTATCCGCCCGTCGCGATCGATCACAAACGTGGTCGGCATGACCTCAACCTGGTAGGCGGAGGTAACCTCGTCATCACCCATCACGATCGGATAGTTGATGCCCATGGATGCGACAAACTTCCTGACAACACCGGGCCCCTGCGCGTCGAGGGAGATGCCGACAATCACAAGACCTCGTTCGGCCAGCTTCTTGTACAGATCGACGTAGAATGGCATCTCGGCACGGCACGGCGGACACCAGGTCGCCCAGAAATCCACGATCACGACCTTGCCTTTGAATTGGGAGAGCTTCACCTCCGCTCCAGCGAGATCCTTCAGGCGCCATTCGGCGGCCGCTGGCAACCCGGCATCCTTCCGCGCGGCCTCGTGCGGCTCCTGTCGCTCCTTGCATCCCCCGAGGGACGTGAAGCCGGCAAGAGCGATGACCATGCAAACGAGCGGGCGAACAACCGGAAATTGATTCATCGAGGAATGAGTCATTGTTGAAATCGCTGAACCGTCAAACGTCCTGCGTCGAAAAGCCACCCGACCTAGAGCTCCCTCGCCTCTGGCAGGTCCATGCCCAGTGTATCGACAAATTTCTTCATCGCCGGCGTCAGCACGCGCCCTTTGCGGTGGAGAATGGCGAGCGGCCGCGTGAACTCCCTCTCCTTGAATCTAAGAACAGCGAGCGTGCCCTGCCTGCTTTCCTGAATGACAGTCGCATGGGGAACGATCGCGATGCCGTGATCTATCTCCACCGCTCGTTTGACCGTCTCGATATTGTCGAATTCCATCACCGGTTCAATCTCGAGCCGGTTGTCGCGGAAAATCTGGTCGACCGCCTTGCGGGTGGGAATGTCCGGGTCGAAGCCAATGAACTTCTGGGCGGCCAGATCACTCAACTGGATCTCCGCGGACTGTTTTGCCAGTGGGTGGCTGGGATGCGTGATCACCACCAGCCGGTCATTCCGGAAGGGTATCGCTTCAATCTGCCGCTGCTTGACGGGAAAGGCCACAAGGCCGAAATCGACGGAATTGTGGAGAATGTCCTCATAGACCAGATTCGACCGCCGGTACTCCACGCGCACGTTGACGGACGGGAAATCATTCAGGAATCGCTTGATGTAGGGAGGGAGCTCGTGCAGGCCGATCGAATAAATTGTGGAAATCCGAATCACACCGCTGATGACCTTCTTCATTTCCTGAAGCTCGGAATTGAGCTTGTCATAGGTGTGCAGCAATTCCTTGGCGGACTCGTACACGCGCTGCCCCTCCCGGGTGAGTTGAAACTGCTTTTGGCTGCGGTCTATCAGCAAGGCCTTGAAATGGCGTTCCATCGCCCGGGCCTGCTGACTGACAGCGGACTGTGTGATACCGTTGATTTTGGCCGATTTCGAAAAACTCTTGGTTTCGACCAGATCCGAGAAAATCTTGAAATTATCTATCTGCATGATGAGACCGGAATCTCCCGAGTTATAATCTGACCTTATCAAAGGGCAATCCATTAAAACTTCTTTATTGATGCAAACATCGTATGAGGATTTTCACGCAGCCGCCTGTCGCGTCGTTGAAAAAATTTCCGAGGCCTGCGCTCGTTGCGGTCGCTCCGAGCGAGACGTGAGCCTCATGGCGGTGACAAAAACCCATCCGGTTGAAGCCGCCCACCACGCAGCCCGATTCGGACTCAAGAGCGTGGGGGAGAACCGGGTTCAGGAGGCTTGCGAAAAAATTCCTCTGGGGCCGCCCGGCCTCCGCTGGGAATTGATCGGACACCTGCAATCAAACAAGGCGCGGCTCGCGGTCAGATGGTTTGACCGGATTCAGAGCGTCGACAGTGAGAAACTCGTCCGGGCCCTGCAGCGGGAGGCGGCAGCGATCGGGAAGATTCTTCCCATTCTGCTGCAGGTAAACTCCGGCAATGATCCCGCCAAGTTCGGCATCGATCCCGAAGATGCACCAGGACTGATCGAAGGCGCGCTCCAGCAGCCGAACCTCCGGGTGGAAGGCCTCATGACAATTGCTCCGCTCAGCGAGGATTCCGAGGTCGCAAGGCGCACATTTTCAAGATTGCGGGAAATCCGGGATGAACTCTGCGCGCGCTTTTCTGTCGCCCTTCCGGAGCTGTCGATGGGAATGAGTTCGGATATGGAAATTGCAATTGCCGAAGGAAGCACGCAGGTGCGCGTAGGCTCCGCCCTGTTCGGTGCGCGGCCTCCCATTTAGAATCAATGGCTTCAGTCCGGAAACTCCCTTTGCTGTTGGCATCAGGAATGAAAGAACCTTTCCTTCAAACGTGCCCGCGCCCTCCTTCGATTCCAGGCAGAAAGCCGCGCTTCTGACGCTGCTCGACGATCAGTCAGCAGCAACGCGCAAGGCGCTGCTTGCCCACTTCACTGCGCAATCGATTGCGGCGGCACAACTGCTCAAGGAGATCGCCATCGGTTCAAACCGGATCCTGGCTTCGCATGCGCGCTGGTACCTGAACGAGCTCAAGATTCGCGATCCCATCGAGGAGTTTCGCGCCTTCGTGAGGTCGCTGAGCTACGAACTGGAGACCGGGGCATTGTTGATGGGGCGCACCATCTACCCCGACATCGAAGTCGCCGACGTCTGCCGGCAGCTCGATGAAATCGCCTCGCGCTGCCGCGAGCTCACAGCCGAACCGTCCAGTGCGAGGGAGAAGTGCCGGGTGATGAACCGCGTGCTCTTTCACGAGTTCGGATTCCACGCCAACCTTGAGCACTACTCGGATCCCGAAAACAGCTTCCTTCACAAGGTGCTGCTTCGCCGCAAGGGCATTCCCATTTCACTTTGCACGGTGTACCTCCTGGTGGCCCAGAGGCTCGGATTTTCCCTGGAGCCGGTCGGTCTGCCGAGCCATTTCGTGATCGGCTGTTTTCTCGATGAAAAGCCCTTCTTTGTCGACGCCTTCGACGGCGGCACCTTTCGCAATGCCGGCGAAATGGCGCTTCGATTCAAGCTCTACGGGCACCCTGCGAATCCCGGCCAGCTTGCACCCACGCCCGTTCGTGAGGTGCTCTGCCGGACCTGCCGCAACCTGATCAATCATTTCACCGCCGCGGGACTCCTCGAACAGGCGAAGCTCTTCGCCTCCTTTGTTGAGGAATTTGAGAATACGCACGCCCGTCATTCGGCTTGAGCAGCTGTCCCGGTCGCCGCGCTGACAGACACCGCCTCGCGGAGCCTCTGCGGAATTGAATTGCAGCGCATTCCCTGCAACACCTGCCTGCAACCGTTCATGGCTACAAGCGCGGTCCTCACCCTCAATGACCTGGATGCATGGCGTCCGGATGGCGTCCATCTGGCGGTGCTGGGTCATCCGATCAGGCACTCAATCAGTCCGGCGATGCACAACGCCGCGCTGGCCGAAATGGCCCTTCGGAATCCCGGATTCTCCAACTGGAGTTATGTTCGATTCGATGTCCCTCCCCAGGATTTGCCCACGGCTTTGCACCGCCTGCATGCCCGTGGTTTTCTCGGATTGAATCTGACGGTTCCACACAAGGTCCTGGCCTTCGCACAGGTGGCGTCCATCGACCCCGCCGCAGTGCCCATCGGAGCTGTCAATACCCTGAAGCGCGAATCCGGAGGTTGGAAGGGTTTCAACACGGACGGCTACGGCCTTACCATGGCGGTCAAGGAAACGCTTGGCATTCACCTGAGGGACAAGGAAATCATCCTCCTTGGCGCCGGAGGTGCCGCGCGCGGCGCAGCGGTGGAATGCCTGCGCCAGGAATGCCGGGCCCTGTGGATCGGCAACCGTACCCAGGAAAACCTTGTTCGCCTGCTCAGCGAGCTCCATGGGACCGCCGGCCGGATTCCCTTGCACGGCTTCAATCCATCGTCCCCTCCGGCAGACCTGCCGTTGCACGCGCTGGTCATCAACGCCACGAGTGCCGGCCTTCGTCCCGATGACGCGCCTCCCATCATTCTCGAATCAATCCCCCCGCCTTCCGGTGTCTATGACATGATCTACAATCCTGCGGAGACTCCTTTGCTGGCCAGTGCGAGTCGAATGGGAATTCCCACCGCCAACGGGCTGTCAATGCTTGTCCACCAGGGAGTGCGTGCGCTCGAAATCTGGTCGGAATCCGACGTGCCCGTCAGAGCCATGCGCACGGCGGCCGTGCAGGCGATGGGACGGTGACAGCTATTTGACATCGGTTCTCCGATCGTCGAAATGCACCCATCCATGTTTTCCGAGTACGCCGGCCTGGTTGAGGCATTTCCCGTGTTCTTTGCAGTTCTGTCCGGGATTCTGGGCGCTGTGGTCGGAAGTTTCCTAAACGTCGTCATTCACCGCGTACCCATGGGCAGATCGATTGTCCGCCCTCGCTCGCAATGCGCCTGCGGCACTCCCATCGCATTCCACGACAACATCCCCGTCCTGAGCTGGTTCATCCTCAGGGGCAGGGCGCGCTGCTGCGGCCGCCCCTATTCGTTTCGCTACCCGTTCGTAGAAATGCTCGTCGCCGGGCTGTTTCTGTGGAGCTGGCTCGTCTTTCCGCCAGCCAAGGCGATTGCGGGCTGGGTGTTTCTGAGCGGTTTGGTTTGCGCGACGTTCATAGATCTGGATCACCTGATCATTCCCGACGCTTTCACCGTCGGCGGCGCGGTGGCCGGCATGCTGATGTCGCTGGCCGTGCCAGCGCTGCACGGCCACCAGGGTGGCGATCACCTCGCCAATGTCATCCAGGCCGGAACAGATTCCATGCTGGGTATTCTGATCGGTTCCGGAATGGTCCTATGGATAGCCCTGCTCGCTGAAGCAGTCCTGAAAAAGGAGGCCATGGGCTTCGGCGACGTCAAATTCATGGGTGCGATTGGAGCGTTCTGCGGCTGGCAGGGCACGCTTTTCAGCCTATTTGGAGGAGCCATGGTCGGGACGGTCTGGTTCGTGCTCGCCCTCCTCTGGAAACAGATTGCCGGTCCGCGCGCCAACATCGCTCCTCCTGCCGAAACTCCCGACGGCAAACCGGCCGAACTGGCTCTGGGCATGCATGTCCCCTTTGGACCGATGCTCGCGATTGCGGCAGGCATCTACTTCCTGATCGCACATGGCCGGTTTGATCGCTACCTCTCGGATCTCGCGCTGATCCTGCACGCGATCACGTCGCGGTGAGCAAATTGCTTTGCGACGGCTGAAGCCTCAAAGACTCCCGCCCGAACTGGACGCGACAATCGAACGCGTCGCTTCGATCTCTGTCGCAGAAGCGCGTGTCGAGCGTGTTGTGCTGCCCCGCCGCGACGATGCGCAACGCGCACGAAGCAGATCCAAACCCGGCCGATCGACGCCCTCGGGCGTCGCCCGCACCAAGCCATACTGGAATGCGCGTGAAATCAACGCCCCCCTGTGCTGGATCCCAAGCTTGGTGTGGAGCCGCTTGCGGTAGGAGTGAACCGACTGCTCCGACAGGTTTACCATCGCGCCCGCCACATCGTCGCTGCATCCATCGCCAAGAATCGCGAACAGGTACAACTCCCGGGGTGTCAGGCGGCGAAGCGCCGCCGCCGCGGGTGCCGAGCCTTCGAGCATCGGCCGAAGGCTCCCGCTCCAATAGTTCTGCCCACTGTCGATTCGCCGAAGCGCATTTCGGAAACCACCGATGTCATCCGACGTCGTATCAACGGCCCCGCATGCGCGGAGCAGGCGCATCGACTGTACAATCTGATAGTTGCAGCGCGGAGTGAGGAATAAGAAACGATTGCAGGCGGACTCGGATCGCAGCGTGCTCAACACGGAGAAGAGGTCCCCACCCGGCAGGTCAACAGATGCGATCACCAGGTCAGGAGACGCGGCAAGCACGCTGTTCCGCAGTGAAGTGACCGACGACGATTCCCCTGTGCTCGCCCAGGGAAACTCCAGCGACAGGGACCGCCGCAGGATGCCGATGACCATGCGGTCGTCATGCGCGACCAACACGGATCTGACTCTGTGCCGACTCGGACTATTCGCGGATGCTTCATCCAACGAATCCCATTGAGTTGGGTGTGACGCACAGGAGTCGACCGTACTTTCGGGTTTGCAATCCGGACAGGAAGGAGTCGGGACGCATTGATGTAAGGATTCCTTGATCATGATGCAGGCAAACATCACGATGCAACTTCAGTGCATTAAAAGCTTATTCCACTCAATTTTCCGATTTGCCCATCAGAACAGGGAATGGAGGAAATCCTTAATCTGAATCCAGTATTTCGTCAGGATCATGGCTCCAATCCAGCCGATCACGACGCCAATGATGATTTCTTTGTATCTAAGTTTCATGGGGTGTGAGGAGGCGAACAAGCCGCAGACTCCCGCAATTCCTGTTCGCCCCTTGCTGATTAATTTCTAGTCTTCAAAGGCATACGCAAGCGAATCAAAGAAGGCATAGGTCCCGGCCAATGGTCCAAGGTACCAGTGCTGAACGATGGATTTCGCGTAGCCTCCCACAAACTGGCCTATGTCGACATAGACCGGCTCTCCTCCACCACCCGAGACCAAGGTAAGTTCATTTTGAGGAAGTGTTTTCATTTCAAGATCCTCCTCAAACGTTGTTCCAGCCGTCAGCGACGGCATCTTTGAACTCGCCCCAATGCTGGTAGATGTCTTTTCCAACATATGCCGCAGCACCAAATATCGCAATCGCGATCGCCGTACTCAACGAGAACGGCTCCCCTCCGGTTACGCGCGATGCTTCCTCCTGAGTCAGTGTTTTCATTGTATTGATCAACTGGTCACGCAGGGCTCGAGGCTTTTGATTTCAACGCGAAACCCTAAGCTTCCCCCCGCGCGCCGACCAACTTAATGAAACCCCATCCCGCCAAACGGAAGGCTGCAAATGACCCGGTTTAGGGCGCTCCGGACATGTCTCCGGAAAGCAAGCGACTCCTTCGCCGGAAGTTTCGGCTTTGCCCTCTGCGGAAGCCCGTCCAAACCTCGCACACGCCTATGAGTTCCTCGTTGGGGTCCCCCCTTCCCACGCATCCATCAAACGCACGCACTGAGATCTTGGGTCACCCTCGCGGCCTCGCTCCACTGTTTCTGACGGAAATGTGGGAGCGTTTCAGCTACTACGGCATGCGGGCCCTGCTCGTGCTTTACATGGTGGAATCCGTTTCCCGCGGTGGAATGGGGTACCAGACCCGCCAGGCCACATCGATCTATGGCACCTACACGATGAGCGTGTATCTGCTCTGCATTCTCGGCGGATTCATCGCCGACAATTTCATCGGTGCAAGGCGGGCGGTCCTTTGGGGAGGGGTGATCATAGCCTGCGGTCACTTCTCCATGGCGGTACCGTCGACACCCACGTTCTTCGCCGGACTCACCTTGATCGCCATCGGGACCGGCCTGCTGAAGCCCAACATATCCACCATGGTCGGCAGTCTCTACTCGGACGCCGATGAACGCCGCGATGCGGGCTTTTCGATCTTCTATATGGGGATCAATATCGGCGCCTTTGCCGCACCGCTCGTCACCGGCTACCTGGCGCAGAGCGCTGGATGGAAAAGCATCCTTGAGTCCTGGGGAATCACACCGCACTCATCCTGGCACTGGGGCTTTGCAGCCGCTGGAATCGGCATGACCCTTGGACTGTTCATCTATCTGAAAAGGCTGCACTGGCTGTCCCATGTCGGAAACGCCCCGGCGCACGCGGACGGACGGCGACGGCCCTGGGGAAAACTCGCCCTCGTCGCCCTGGGTTCGCTCGCCCTCATCATTGTCATGCGGCTGAGTGACGACCATGCCAGCCTGGTCTGGTTCATCTTTGCCGTGCAGGTGGGAGCCGTCATCTTCTTCGCCTTTCGCCCCAGCCCCGATAGCAAGCGCATCGCCGCAATACTGATCTTCTTCATCGCGGCTGAAATCTTCTGGGCGCTGTTTGAACAGACCGGCTCGTCGATCAGTCTTTTTGCGGATCGCCTCACGCAAAATGACCTGGGCGGCCATGCCTTCCCCTCGTCCTGGTGGCAGTCCGTGAATTCGATCTGGGTCATCATCCTCGCACCGATCTTCGCCTGGCTCTGGCTTCGGCTCGGTCCCCGGCAACCATCCAGCCCGCTGAAATTCACCCTCGGAATTTTCTTCGTCGGCCTGTCGTTCCTCTGGATGGTGCCCGCCGCCAGATTGACGGTCGAGGGCAAGGTCGCACCGTACTGGCTGCTCGTTCTTTTCTTTCTCCAGACCGTGGGGGAGATGCTGCTGAGCCCTGTCGGCCTGAGCACGATGACAAAGCTGGCGCCGCCAAGACTGATGGGGCTCGTGATGGGAATCTGGTTCCTTGCCGCAGCGCTGGGAAACAAGCTCGCGGGTGTTCTCGCCGGCAACTTCACATCCACAAACCCGGACCGCCTCGCCCAATTCTTCCTCAATCAGGCGCTCTTTGTCGGAGCGGCAACCCTGGCCATGCTGGTCCTCGTTCCCTGGACCCGGAGACTGATGGGTGGAGTCCGATGACATGAGCACACGCGCCTGGTTTTCCACGTTCATCTATTGCGAACCGCTTCAGGCCGCCGGCATCGAACGCCTGAATGCCGATCTTGCCGAGGAGTGCCGCAAGCTCCGGGCATTCGACCGCGCGGGCCGGAAATGGTCCGAGAGAAACTACCCGGATGGCTACACGAGCTACGCGTCGATGAACACCCTGCATCGCTTTTCGAGCTCCTTCGAACGGCTGGAAAAAAAGCTGACGCGGCATGTCCGGGCGTTCGCCCGCGAACTCGACATGGATCTCGCCGGCAGGACGATCACGATGTCGGACTGCTGGGTGAACATCATGCCACGGAACGCAGCCCACTCCATGCACCTGCATCCGCTTTCCTTCATCAGCGGGACCTACTACGTTGTCACCCCCCAGTCATGCCCCGGGCTCAAGTTCGAGGACCCGCGCCTCGCCCACCTGATGGCCGCGCCACCCAAGCGCGCGGACGCCCGCGACGTCAATCGCACCCATGTCACCTACCCCGCGACCGCGGGCAGTGTGATTCTCTTCGAGAGCTGGCTGCGGCATGAAGTCGCGCAAAATCGCTCCGGCGCCGAGCGGATAAGCATAAGCTTCAACTACACCTGGTCCTGACTATTCCGTCAGATCGCCGTCAGAATGACGGCCAGGGAGCCCATCGAGAGCAGCGTGCTCAGCACGATTGCACCCGCCGCGATGTTTTCATCACCGCCGAGCTCCCTCACCATCGTGTACGAGGCGGCGGCCGTGGGACACGCCATCAGCACAAGAACGACCCTCATCTCCCCTGCATCCAGTCCCGAGATCCGGCCCACCGCGTATCCAATAAGTGGAGACGCGATCGTCTTGAAGACCGCGGCAAGCAGCGCGATCCCGCGGCCCTCGCGAATCGGCGTCGCCACCAGCGATCCTCCAATGCACATGAGCGCAAGCGGCACCGCCATCCGCGAAACCAGCTCAAGGCTTCTGTCAGCCGGCAGCCAGAGGGAGAACTTCAGAAAATGCGCCACGCCGCCGGCCGCGCTGGCAATGATGATCGGATTGCGCACGATTCCGCCCAGCACCATGAGACCCATGCCTGCGGAGCCGCGATGCTGGCTGAAAAGCAGCAGCCCGATCGAGAATCCATTGTAAACGACCAGGAGGGGTGCGAGCGCGACAATCGCGGCGGCGACCGGCACGCCCGGCATGGTCAGGATC
The DNA here is from genome assembly GCA_015075305.1 of Opitutaceae bacterium. Taxonomy (NCBI): domain Bacteria; kingdom Pseudomonadati; phylum Verrucomicrobiota; class Opitutia; order Opitutales; family Opitutaceae; species Opitutaceae bacterium. Next base: position 273,952 of record JABTUS010000001.1, read on the forward strand.
AGGGGCAATCCGACAAACACCAGATTGCCGCGGAACGCCGCCTGGGTCCAGGTTCCCATCCCCTCCGGCTTCACTCCAAGAGCGCGTGACGTCAGCGCGCCAAGCACGACACAAAGGAACGTGGCCAGCAGCAGCGTCACCATCAGCCGGCTCCCCGCAACCGTGCCATAGTCCGCCTTCGCGAGGTTGAGAAAAATGAGGGCGGGCAGCCCGACCCAATAGGTCAGCCGGTTGGCATCCCCAAGGAACGAGGAGCCAAAGAATTGGGCGCGCTGGAGGCCGGCCCCGAGCCCAATGAGCAGAAAAACCGGCCCGAGTATGACGAAGATTTCCACGATGATGAAGCGCGTGCGGCACCCACTCAGGCCCGCCAGTGCCCGGGGCGGTAAAACAGCGGCCCTCCCAGCCGCCTCCTGCAGAACACGTAGGGCCACCAGGCCAGGCCATAAAGGCGGTCACCCTGGGTGCCGGGCAGCAACCGGGCCAGCCACCCATCGCACTCGTCGCGCTGGTGGCGGAGCGACTGCTCCCACCAGTTGCGTCCGCAGTAGCCTAGGTGCCGCATTTGCATCATTCGGATCTCCCTGAAGATCGCTCCGCGCTGGCGCTGCGTTTTTGTCGCCGGATGCTCCCGCGACGCGGCAAGATCCGCCGAGAGATAATGGAAACGCGCCCCCTGGTTCGCCAGGCGCAGCCAGAATTCATAGTCGAAGGCGTTGTCATAGCCGGCGTCAAACCATCCCCACCGTTCATGCACCGAGCGCCGCCAGAACGCCGCTGGCTGACAGATGAAACAGTGCTGGACCAGCGTCTCCAAATCGAAAGGCACCGTCGGATACCGGCGCAGGCGCCTGCCTTCAGCATCGATGAACCAGGCGTCGCCATAGACGACATCCACCTCGGGGAACCTCTCAAAGACCTCCTCCACCGCTGCCAGGGTGCCAGGCTCAAGAACGTCGTCGCTGTTGAGGTAGGCGCAGATGTCACCGCTCGTTTCCCGAAGACCTGCATTGATCGCAGCGGCCTGACCACCATCGGGACCGCTGCACCAGCGGAGCTTCGACCCATAGCCAGAGAGAATCGCCAGCGATCCGTCTTTCGATCCGCCATCGCGCACGACGTGCTCGACCGAGACGCCGTCCTGCGCACGCACGCTCTCAATCGAGGCGCGAAGAAAGTCCGCCTGATCCAGCGAAGGCGTGACAATTGAAAATCGAGCCATACCTGCAGTCCTTCCAGAATGTCGCGCAAACGCCGGTTCGCCGACAAAAAAAGTCTCCGCCTCTTTTTCAGCAGGCGGAGACGAAGAGTCGGGTTGATCCGGACTTAGGCGGACTGCAGGAACGCCATGTGCGAAACCTGGACGATGACAGCGTTCACGCGCGGCAGGAGGAGCGCCTTCAACTGCTCGGTGTCCGTGACGTTCTTGCCGCCGTCCTGAACCGTGAAGAGGCCGGCCTTCACCTTCTCGGCCATTCCCTCCGCGATCTGATTCGCATCACGGGTGCCGTCAATCAACGAAAGCACGTGGCGGGAGAAGGCATCCATGCGGATCGACACATGGCGGAGGTTGGTGACATGCCGGGGCTCATTGAGCGCCTGATAGCGCGCAAAGGCCGTGGCTTTCAGGTGGCCTTCGTTCTTGATTGTCACACTGGGATGCGCCGTGAAGACAATCTCCACCAGTCCGCGGCTGTACAGGAGCAGCAGCTGCTGGGCGATGACGGCCTCCTCGCGGGCTTCGTGTCCCGCCTCGCGGATCGCCGAACCACCCTGATTCAGGCGTCCGCGCACCGCCGCCATGAGTTCGCCAAACGAGATGTGGTTCAGCCCGGCCTGATGGAGCGACAGAATGATCGCCTTCACCAAGGCGCTGTCCGACGTGAAGGTGACGCCGCTGGACAACCGGAATTCCTCCTTCTGGCCCGCCTGGAGGTTGACATCCTCCTTCGTGGGACGCGCCAGGGCGCCGAAGGCGAGCTCCTTCAGAATTGCCGCGTCAATCGTGCGGCTCAGCTTGGAATCCTTCTTCACAAGGAGAGTCATGCGGAACATGCGATTGCGCAGGAAATCCATGTACTGCTCCATCGCGATGATGTTGCGCCCGACCTTCTGCAGGGTCTCCTGCACCTGCTGCGAAAAATTCGACGCCAGCATCGCGCTGAGCTCGGGTTCACCGAGATACTGCAGGTTGTGCTTCGCCGCGGTCTCCACGAAATCGTGGAAATAGAACGCCTTGTTTTCCTCCTCGAGGAAGTCGTGCCGCAGATAGCCGTCAGCCCAGCCCTGCATCGACGTCAGCTCGTTCTTGAGGAACTGCCCGTAGGGATTGTTTTCCGTTGGAACCGAATCCGCCAGGAACTTGACCAGCGCACGGGACTGACCGATGCGCTGCTGAATGTCCGCAAACTGCTGCGTATGGAACAACATCATGTCGCGAATCATGCCGCGCATGTGCCATCCCGGCAGCGCATTGTAACTGATGTAGGCGACGCCGTTGTCGGTCAGCGTGTTTTCGCAAATGCTGAGGATCTTGTTGCGGACATCCTCCGGAACCCAGCTGAAGATTCCGTGCACAATGATGAAATCAAATTTCTTACCTTCCGGATCAAACTCCAGGATGTTCTTGTTCTGAAGGGTGACATTCGTCAGGCCCACTTCGGCGATGGCCTTCTGGCCGCTTTCCACCTGACGGGCCGAAAGATCGACACCCACAAATGAGCTGTTCGGATAGAGCTGCGCGAATGGAATAATATTTGCACCATCAGCGCAACCCAGCTCCAGCACATTGCAATTGTCAGGGCGTGCGGGGCTCATGCCAAACAGGCGGGCGATCGTGGCCAGCTTGATGGGATGGGTCTGAGGAAAGGATGAACTTGGGTAAGGGACTTCGTCGTAAGTGTTAATGGACATTCCCGCAAATCTCCCAGATGCGATCACGGAGCGCCAGCAAAAATCTCCCGACTTTCTGAAGTTTCCGCTCCACAAAAACTTCCGCTGCGCAAAGTCGCTCGGTCAGCGCGCGATTACTCATCCTTTCGGATGGCAAATTTTGGGCTGTCCGCCAGGTGCGGATGAACTCCGATCAAACGGTCGATGCCTTCACTTTCGCGGTTTGAGCCGCGCGGAATTCCTTCAAGGCGCCATCGATGCGTTGATCCGTTCCGGCGAGAATCGACGCAGCAAACAGACCCGCATTGATTGCACCAGCCTTGCCAATGGCAAACGTGGCCACAGGAACGCCACCGGGCATCTGAACAATCGAGTAGAGCGAATCCACCCCTTTGAGCGACGCACTCTCAACCGGCACTCCGAGGACCGGAAGCGTGGTCAGTGACGCCGTCATGCCAGGGAGGTGCGCGGCTCCACCCGCTCCGGCAATGATGACCCGGATCCCGCGCGACTCCGCAGACCTCGCGTAGTCAAACATGACCTCCGGGGTCCGGTGCGCGCTGACCACCCGCTTTTCAAACGGTATTTCGAGTTGCTCGAGAATCTGCGCGGCATGCTCCATCGTCGCCCAGTCCGACGTGCTGCCCATGATGATCCCAACGCGCGGTGTGGTGGTGGTCATGTACAAGGCTCATCCGACAAACGGCCCGTTGCCAACGCCTAAGTCATGCCATCCCGCGCGGACTGCACTCCCATCACACCAGGGAAACACCGGCAGGGACCCGCACAACCACAGTGCCGGCAATCTTGTCATGCCACGCCTGCTTCTCGTCATCAAAGGCCACCCAGATGAACCCCAGCCCGGCCACGAATGCGGAGAGAAAGCAGCCCAGGGCGCGCACGATCGAGACAGTCCAGTCCATGGGCCGGTCATCCGATCTCACAACCTTCAAGCCACACACGATCCCGCCGATCGTCGTTCCCTTGAGTTTCCACATGACGGCACCGTACGCGCCTGCGAGGAGGAAGAACATTGCTCCCATTGACATCATCACCGCCATCGAACCAACCAGCACAAGATCGATCGCGAGCGCGGCCATGCGAAGCCAGAAACCGGCGCGTTCATAACTTGATGCTCCAGGAACCGGAGGAACCGCGGCGGGTGCGCGCAATGGTTCGCCTGATGGCACCGCCGGCAGAGGCGGAGCCTCCTGCGCCTGCATGTTTTCCCCGATCGGACCAGATGAGGCGGCGAAGCCGGCTCGCGCACCCGCGCGTGACGATGCATCCAGCGCAGATTCAGCCTCCGCCCGGGTCGAAGCCTGGCGATGTTCCGCCTCCGCCGGAACGGCGGGTCCCGCAGCCCGCGGCCGGCGCAGGCTCAGCAGGAGCGTGTAGACCCCGATTCCGTGCGCGAGAATGAGCATGAGCATCCAGGCCATCATGCCTGCGACGGGAACAAGGTAGATGGCCGCCGCAAGCGCGCCGCCCAGCAGCACCGCAAGGGCCGTGGCCGCCTGCAGGCCGCTCAGGCCGAGCCCGCGCATCATTCGCCTGCCAAGCCATCCCAGCACCGCAGCCTTCCCAAAAATGATCGCGAAGGCGATCAATGCCACGGCGAGGAAAAATCCAACCACGGTGAGCGAGAGCACGACCGCAACGACCGGCACAAGGACCAGGCTGACGACCGCGGCAAAGAAACTGCGGCCCGGCCGTGTATCAAGCGTTTCAATACAGCGCTCGACCCCGCGCGGGAAAACAAGGGCGAACAGGACATAGATCCCGAGAAAGATGCCGGCCACGCTCCACGCCCAGCCCAGGTGGGTGCCGGTCGCCAGGGGACGGGCCAGGAACAAGCCCTTCCTCACCCAGGCGCGGAAGCCTGTGTAGTCCGGAAGTGCCGACACTATGCTCAGTTCGTTGAGCGTGCCAAGCACCTGGGATCCCGGCTGGCGGACGACCGGGCCTCCCACCGAGACAACCTGCCTCACCACAGCCTTTGGACCGAGTTCCACCCCGCCAAAAACCGCCACGGCAACATCGGTCCGGTTGTTGATGTAGGTGTTTCCAAACACGGCGACAACCGACTGGCCCACCTCACCGTCGACACGGGCGTCGCCGAGAACCGCCACGACCGCATCGCGGACGTTGCCTTCCACAAGGCATGACCCGCCCACGGCAACGACCGCCTCCGGGGTCTCTTCTCCAGCCGCGTGACGGGCATCGCGATTGAAGGCAAAAACGACATCGGAGTGGCGGCCGCGATGCGCACCCGAACGGACGCGTGCCGGTGCGGGCTTCGACGGCGCATCGTCAGGAGGCGGCGCCTCCGCATGCGCATCGGGGGCTGGAGCGGGGCCCGCGCGTTCAGGCACCGGCGGCGTTTCCGGCTGCACCGGCGCAACCGCCGGCTCCTGGGAATGCATCCCCAGTGGGATCAGAAGGACTGTGAGGCTGAAAATTCCGCCGGCGATGCGGCGGCGAAGAAAGGAGATCATGGTGAGGATCGGAGAGGGTTTCAATTGGATCGCGCCGGACGTTCACTGCGGGCGCACGAAAATGCGGTAGAGCGCTGCACCGGTGCCGATCAAGGTCGCGTAGCAGAGCGCAACAAGTCCAAGACCGGCGAAAATCCAGAGCTGCGCCGCGGGGGAAAGCGAATCGACCGCCATTCTGGCCGCGCCACCCATTGCCGAGCGCGCGTCGCTCCACCAGCGAAAGACGGAACCCACCGAGTCCTGGAGCGACATCATCGGAGCGCTGCCTGCGCCACGCACGAAAAACCATGCGGTGGCGACGATCACCGCGGCGCTGGCGACCAGGAAGGCGACGCGTGCAGCCGCCGGCCAGAAGGCAAACCCCTTCTGCCACCAGGGCTTCGCCTGATGAGCGGCTATCGCGGTGAGCACGCGATCCTCAAGCGACGCGGGAGCCTTGCGCGGTGGCAGATTCCTCAAGGCTGAATCAAGGGCGTCCTCCCAGGAATTTCTGAAATCAGGGGATTTCATGCGAGTGTCTCCTCCGAAGTTTCGTAGGCGGTTCGACTGCGAACCAGAATCTGCGCCAACGCCGCACGTGCGCGCAGAATGTCGGTCTTCACCTTGGCGAGCGAGATCCTCAGCCGCTTCGCGATCTCGTCGTAGGGAAGCTCTTCAAAATGGAAGAGCACGAGCGGCACGCGCTGGTGTTCAGGCAGCCTGGCAAGCGCGTCCTCGATCCATTGGCGGCGCTCCACCTGCGTGAGCGAGGCGAGCACATCTGAATCGACGGCGGGGAATTCCACGGGCGATGAATCCTCGCCGTCATCATCCGTCTTCGCGAACTCCGAGAAAAACTTCCAGCGGCGGCGATAGCGCTGGAGGTGATTGATGGAAAGATTTGTGGCCACCGTCTTGAGCCAGCCTCCGGCCGTGGAGCTTTCCTTCAACATGTCGAAATGCTGAAAGGCCTTGAGAAACACATCCTGGGAAATGTCCTCCGCCTGGGCGTCGTTGCCGGTAAGTCGCACCGCCGTGGAATAAACCATGTCCTGATAGGCGCGCATGAAGGTGGTGAAGTCGGACGGCGGCTTCAGCTCCGCGGAGGAAGGTTGCACTGTGGGTTCATCGTTCATGCGCAGAACACGGCACCGAACGGGGGAGTTGCAGAAAATCGAGCTCGAGCATGCGGCCGGCATTGCCCGCGTGCCAAGCCTCAACCGCCGTCCGTTTGCGATTCACCCCGCTCCGACATCAACCGTGGCCACCCGCGGTCGCACGAGCGCCCACTCAAGTCAGCGCATGATTCACATCCGGCAGATCAACAGCTCGCGCTCGTACACGAGCTCCTTGGGAAGATGATCGTGCAGGTCGATGAAAAGCTCTTCATGTCCAATAATTTCCGCGCGCCAGGCCCTGCGGTCGACCGCCTGAAGCTGCTCGAATTTCTCCTTGGAGAAATCCAGGTCCTTCCACTCGATGTCCTCGTAACGGGGCTGCCAGCCAATTGGCGTTTCCTTGCCCACCGTCCTGCCCCGGGCGCGGTCAACGATCCACTTCAACACGCGCATGTTCTCCCCAAAACCCGGCCAGATGTACTTCCCGTCCGCATCCTTGCGGAACCAGTTCACATGAAAAATGCGGGGCGTCTCCGTCAGCGAGCGCTGCATCTTGATCCAGTGCCGGAAATAGTCGCCCATGTGATAACCACAGAAGGGAAGCATCGCAAAGGGGTCGCGCCGGACCTTGCCGACCGTGCCCGCTGCCGCTGCCGTCATTTCCGAGCCCATCGTCGCGCCGGTGTAGACACCCGCGCTCCAGTTGAACGCCTGATAGACCAGAGGCATCGTCGTGGCCCGCCGCCCGCCAAAGATGAACGCCTTGATCGGCACTCCCGTGGGTTTCTCCCAGTCGGGATCGATCGTCGGACATTGCGAAGCCGGAGCCGTGAAGCGCGCATTGGGATGCGCGGCCTTCGCGCCGGTCGTGCGGGCGATCTCCGGCGTCCACCGCCTGCCCTGCCAGTCGAGACATTCCGCCGGCGGTGTTTCCGTCATGCCCTCCCACCAGACGCCGCCGTCCGGTGTCAGCGCGACATTCGTGAAAATCGTGTTCCTGGCCAGCGCCGCCATGGCGTTCGGATTTGTCTTCACCGACGTGCCCGGGGCGACGCCGAAGAAGCCGGCCTCGGGGTTGATGGCGTGCAGGTGGCCATGCTCATCCGGTTTGATCCATGCAATGTCGTCGCCCACGGTCCAGATTTTCCAGCCTTCAAACGCCGGTGGCGGGATCATCATCGCGAAATTCGTCTTGCCGCACGCGCTCGGAAACGCGGCCGCCACATAGGTTTTTTCGCCCTCGGGATTCTCCACGCCAAGGATCAGCATGTGCTCGGCCATCCATCCCTCGTCGCGCGCAAGGTTCGACGCAATGCGCAGGGCAAAGCACTTCTTCCCAAGCAGCGCATTGCCGCCGTATCCCGAGCCATACGACCAGATCTCGCGCGTCTCGGGGAAATGGACGATGTACTTCTCGGGATTGCAGGGCCAGGGAACATCCTTCTGCCCCGGATCCAGCGGCGCGCCGACCGAATGCAGGCAGGGCACCACGCGCTTCTCGGCCTTGTCGATCTCCTTGAAAACCGTCAGCCCGATCCGCGCCATGATGCGCATGTTGACGACCACGTAGGGCGAATCCGTAAGCTGCACGCCGATCTGCGCCATCGGCGAGCCCACGGGCCCCATGCTGAACGGAAGCACATACATCGTGCGACCCCGCATCGAGCCGGCAAAAAGGCGCTTGAGCTTCTTGCGCATCTCAAACGGATCCTCCCAGTTGTTTGTCGGCCCCGCCGCGTCCTTGGAAAGCGAGCAGATGAAGGTGCGGTCCTCCACGCGCGCCACATCGCCGGCGTCCGACCGCGCATAGTGGCACCCCGGCCAGAGTGATTCGTTCAGCTTGATGAACGTGCCGTTCGCCACCATCTGGCTGCAGATTGCCTCGTTCTCCTCCTGTGAGCCGTCCACCCAGTGGATTGATGCAGGCTGGGTCAGATCCGCCATCTTGGCCACCCATTTCAGGAGATTGGGATTCGAACTGATGGGAAGGGTGACATCGCGTTTCATGGAAAACATGGTAGGCAGCCCGGCTCACCGCGGCAAACCGTAAAGCCGCCCGCGCTTCAATTTAAAGGCATGAAATACCATGCAGAATCCTATTGAATGCCCGCCGCCTCCCCCCCAGGGCCTGCGCCTTGGATTGACCGCACCACCACCCTCCCACAGCATGGTTCGCCAATCTCGCCAATCTCATGGACGTCACGACCTCAACCACCAGCGATCCAGTAAAACAGTTTTCTGTTTTCGCCGAAAACCGGGTGGGACGCCTCCATGATCTCATCGCCCTCCTGAAGTCGAACGAGGTCCATGTCGTGGCACTCACCGTCCTCGACACCACTGACAGCGCCATTGTTCGCTTGATCGTTGACGATCCCGACAAGGCCCGCGAACTGATGATCAACAATGATTTTCCGTTTGGCGAAAGCGATGTGCTCGCGGTCGAAATCAACGACGAAGGCGACCTTGAGGCGGTGCTGAGGGCCCTTTTGATGACGGAGATCAACATCCATTACGTCTACTCCTTCATCAAGCGCCCCGGAGATCGCACGGCGCTCGCGCTGAATGTGGAGGATGCCGACGTCGCAGCGCAGTCGCTGGGTCAACAGGGATTCAAGGTCCTGACCCAGCGGGACATCTCGCGGTAGCCATCGCACCCTGCTTCACGCCGGGCACAGCAGCGGCTGGCGCGCAACTCCCGCCACAGTCGCGGGCACCCGCGACTACTCCTGAATCTCGCCCATCTTGTCGCAGTCGAGCGCGTAGATGCCCGTCATGTAGCCGTTCTCAAACATCGCGCCGACCTTCAGATCGCCAAAAAACGACACTGGCACATCCTGAATGGGTTTCACGCCACCCTTCTTCATCTTCACGACGATCCACTGGTTCATCTCGGGAACCGCACCGTAACAACACATCATGGGATCGCTGAGCAGGAGGAATTCGGTGACGAGGCTGTCCTCGAGTTTTGTCGGCAGCATGAAGCCCGTGACCTTTGCCTTGCGACCACTCAGCTCCTTCAGCCAGGCGGGAATCTGCTCTTCGCCAGTGGGAGGAGACACATTAGGGTTCGCCGCAGGATCAAACTCGGGCACCCTGAAGGCATAACTCGCGAGGCGGTCAAAGCCGATCTTGACGTATCCATTCTCCTGCTCGAGGTCCGGTCGCGACTCCCGCTTGTCCGAAGCGACCTCCGTCGCCGCGGAGGGGGCCGCGGCCGCCACAACGGCCAGGGCGGGCGAAAATCTTGAAGGCGGATCTCCCATAGCGTGAAGCGCAGTCTTCGCATCCGTACCGCAGCACAGGATGTGATCCATGATTGCCCCAGACGGGAACAATGCAGCCTGGACGGAAAGAGACGCCGCCCCGGCGGCAGCGGCGGAAATCGCGAAAATTCTCATGAAGCGGGCATTCATTTCAGACCAAAACTGCACAAGGGCGCTGCTTCGTCAAAATCTCAATTCACACCGGAACATGCCGGCACACTCACCTGCCCATGACAAAACCGAGATCAAGCGTTGCAACCGCACGCTTGCGGGAAGAGGAACGCAGTTCGACGCCGCCCTCAATCGCACGCACATCACTCACAACATCAAAGCCCGCCGGAACCGGCACCGCCGCGATGATCGTTGCGACCCGCAACGGAACGCGCGGCGAAAGCGTCACCGACGTCGGGATTCCCCGTCTTGAGAGCGGATTGGGCCGGGCCGATTCCGCAAGCCCGAGATGGAAATAGGCGGTGACTTCCTCCAACCCCAGAACATTGACATGCCGTCCATTCCACGGCGCATAGTGCCTCCCGCCATTGGAAATCCACAGAATCGTGTGCCGAAGCACCCGGGGATTCTTCAACTGAAGGAAGACATAGCGCTCATCGGCAAACGTCACCGCGCTCCACCCAAACGGCGCGCCGCCATCGCCCACCAGCATCACAAGATCCTCAAATCCACGCCTCGCTGGATAAGTCGACAGGTCGGTGTAACCGCCACGCGCAAGCGGCACCTTGGAAAGCGATTTGAAGACCGCTCCCTGCCTGAGGCTTGAATACCCCTTGGATGCGGGGCTCTCAAACTCCACGGGAAGCACCTGGCCCCAGTGCCAGTGACCGACCGAGATTCGCCCCGCTCCCTCCTTGTCCGGAAACTGCAGGCACGGATGCGTTCCAATGGCCATCCGTCCGGAATATCCCTGCATGACCTGTTCGCAGTACACTGCGGACTGGCCTTGTCGCAGGGTGACGCGCTTGTCGATGCGTCCTCGTCGCACCGCCGTCTTGAGATGCGCGTGAAGAGTGACCGCATCGCCGGCGTGGGTAGTCGCATCAAGCGTCCAGCGACTGTTTGCCGGCTCACCATGCGGCGGATGTTTCTCGCTCTTGAAAGGTGTCGCGTTGCCACCAAACGGGGCGCAGAAAAAATCCCCCCTGAGATTCTGCAGCAAGGGAGGCAGGTCGCCCGGCAGCTCCTCCCCTGACCAAGGTGCCACCGCCAGAGGAGAAACCACTCTTCCACCTGAAAGCCTGAACTTGACCGGCCCCAGCATGCCTCCGACCTCCGTCAGGGAGGCTTCGACCGCGTCATTTTGCAATGACCAGGTTGGAATCAATCGAGAGGGGGTCCGGAGCGCTTGTTTCTTCATATGGGCAGTGCTGCCACCTCACCCGATCTGCGCAAGAGGTCAACGTCACGTTGTGGAGGAAAGCCGGCGATCGTGGATCGCTTCAATGTATCAGGAGTTGCCATCAACCGACACCAGGCGCGAAGCTGGGGGTTCGCATCATCCATGGCCTTCTCCCATCTGCCGCTCGGACAACGTATTCCCGACAGCCTGCACGGCGTCTCCTGCAGCCTGCCCACAATGCGTGCCGTCATCGGCTACGAAGAGAAGGATCCGGCCATCACAAGCCGGATGACGTCCGGCTACCCTCGATTCGTCCAGCATCCACTACTCCGGCAGGTCGCAGGGCACCTTCTCAAGCTGCACGGACTCGACGGCCATCAGCTCTGGCTGACGTCCTCGATCAGGGCAGCCCGTCAATTGACCCAATGGCTTTCCCCCGCGGCCTGCACCGTAGTCTCCCGCCACGGCATGCAGGGCGTCGCATTCCCCGCTGATCCAGACACCTTCGCGCGGGCGAAGACCTGGCTTCAGCATGCCGGTGCCCTGCCTTCAAGTCGCGCGGCCGAGGACTACCTGATCCGCGTCGGCGAAAAGTCTGCCGCGGAGCCGGAACTCGCCCTGAGGGATGATGCGGAGGGACGAATCCGGCGCTACCTCCGCGGAGCGTTCGCTCCAGCCCAGGACTCCGACATCCTTCTTGCGAACAGCGGAATGAACGCGATCTGGGCGGGCTATCATGCCATCTCAAAATTGCAGGCGACCCGCGGGCGCAGACTGTGGGTTCAACTTGGCTGGCTCTACCTCGATACGATTGCGATTCTCAGGAAGTTCAGCGGAGGACCTGAAAACTATCACTTTCACGGAAACGTCTTTGACCTCGAAGGCCTGCGACGTGTCTTCGCGGAGCGCGGATCCGAAATCGCCGGCATGGTCACGGAGGTTCCCACCAACCCCCTCATTCAGACTCCCGATCTGCCAGCGGTGCATGAACTCTGTCGATCCGCCGGCGCCTTTCTTGTGGTCGATCCCACGGTGGTTTCGCCGCTCAACATCGATGTGCTCCCGCATGCCGACCTGGTGGTCAACTCATTGACCAAATATTCGGCCAATGAAGGCGACATCCTCTTCGGCGCCGTCATCGTGAATCCGTCGAATCCCGACGCCCGGTCCCTGCGCGAGGCGATCGCGACGGAACTGGAACCGATCTATCCACGGGACATGCATCGCCTCGCCGCCCAGATAGGCGACACTTCGACCGTCGTCAAAACAACGAACGCGAATGCCGCGGCGGTGGTACGGTTTCTTGAAAGCCATCCGCGCATTGAGTCAGTCCTGTGGACGCTCAGAGCGGAGTCACGGGCCAACTACCTCAATCTGGCCCGCTCCCCGGAATGCATCGGCAGTGTGCTCAGCTTTACCGTAAAGGGCGACTTCGCCGATTTCTACGATCGTCTGCGGCTGCCGAAGGGTCCGAGCTTCGGGATGAAGACGACGCTGATCTGTCCCTTCATCTACCTCGCCCACTACGATCTGGTCGTCTCGGAGGAGGGCCGGAAGGTTCTGCGGGCAAACAACCTTCCTCCCGACCTCATGCGGCTTTCCGTCGGATGCGAACCCGCCGATGAAATAATTGCCGCGCTTCGCGAGGCGCTGGAATAGGGTTTCGCCGATCATGGCCTCCCCCTGCTGCCGCCTTGCCATCAAAGTCGTGCCCAACGCGAGTCGCGATTCAATTGGCGAATGGCAGGGGGCGCTGCTCAAGGTCAAGCTGCGCGCACCGGCTCTCGAAGGCCGGGCCAACGAGGCGCTGCGTCAGTTTCTCTCTGCCGCGCTTGGCATTCCGCCGCGCCGGATCACGCTGCTCCAAGGCGAAAAATCCCGCCAGAAACTCGTTGGCATCGAAGGACTCTCCCTCGAGGAAACGAAGGCTCGACTGCGGACGGATTGATCCCGGTCAGTCGCCCGAACGACCTAGAAATGCTTCACGTAGCCGTTGCGGCGAAGGCGCTCCAGCCACCGCTCCTGTGACACGCGCGCGCTCTGCTGGATGAGAATGCGCTCGATCTGCTCGCGCACGTCGTCGATGGGCTGGATGCCGGCATACTTGCGATCATCCACGTGGAGTAGAAAGGCTCCCTCCGGCGTAAGGATGATGTCGCTCGTTTCACCCTTCTTGAGCTTGAACAGCGGATCGCTGAATTCCGGCTTCAGGTCCGATCGTCTCTGCCAGTCCCAGTCGCCTCCCTTGGCCCGTCGCGACTCCTGCGAGACTTCGCGGGCGACGTCCTCGAATTTCTCTCCGGCATGTATCCGGTCGAGCGCGGCCTGCGCAATCGTCCGGAGTTCCGCATCGGTCTGCCCGGCCCTGCGTGTGAATTGAATCAGGCGCATGTGGGCCTGGTCCTCCTGGAAAAACCGCTCCTTGTTCTCGTTGTAGAAGGTCTCGATCTTCACCGGACTCACGGTGCTTTGCGACTTGCGCTGCTGCTGGCGCATGTAGCCGAATATGATGTTCTCCTCCACTTCGCGGCGGTAGTCGCGCAGCGTCTGGCCGCGGCTGCGCAGGTACGCCAGAAACTTCGAGCGATCCCCGTCGAACTGGGTGATCTGCGTCTCCGCAACCTCGTTGTCCACGTAACTCTCCGGGATCCGCTTTTTCTCATCCTTGCGAAACTCCTTCACGATCAGCTCGCGATCGATGATTCCCTGGATGATTTCATCCTGCGCCGCCTCAAGCTTCTGGTTGAACTCCTGTTCGTTCTTGGCATCGCGCCGGATTTCCGGAACCAGCGGGGCAATGTCACGACGGATGTCCTCCACCGTGATGATCTTGCTCTCCACAATGGCGGCGATGCCATTTGCAAACTGAAAGTCATCCTTGCCGTCCGCCCCCGCAGCCTGGGCCCGGACAAGAATCAGGGACCCCGCAAGCACGGCCAGGGCCGCAATGCTGAGCCAGGATGCGCATGGTTTTCTTCGAGAGCCGGTCATTCGGATTTTGGCAGATTGTTCAAGAATGTGACTATTTCCCTCAAACGTAGAAGTGGTTTCGGGGCGGTCAATCGCGGAAACCGGGCACCCGGCATAACAAAGTCATCCCGGCGGCCGCTCGCCCTGAGACATTTCAATCGCGTGGATTCTGTTTCGACGGAAATGATGCCCTTTTGTTCCGCTCGGATTCGTATTTCCGTCACGAGGAGCAACGCCCTGATGCCATCGCCAAACTTGCCAAACCGGTCGCGCAGCTCGTTTTCAATGTGTTTCAGTTGATCCAAGCTCTCCGCCATCGCCAGTTTGCGATAGAAATCGATTCGCAGGCGGGTCTCCGATAGGTAGGTGCTGGGTATCCGGGCCTGGATGCTGTCGACGGGCACCGCTCCATCGGCGTCATGCTCGGCAGCCTTGACAGCCGTGTAGCTGACCCCATGTCCGCGGGTCCGGGCGCCGACACCCACGGCAGGATCGCCCTCTCCGACAAAGACGAAGTCAAGTTTGACAGCGGCCCGGATGGCCGCCGCCCGCTTCTCCCCGCGCAGGCGTGCAACCGACTGTCGCAGCAACTGGCAGTACAATTCAAATCCCACACCCACAATGTGGCCGCTCTGCTCGGAACCCAGCAGATTGCCCGCGCCGCGCAGCTCAAGATCGCGCATCGCAATGCGGAAGCCCGCTCCAAGCTGGTTGTGCGTGCGCAGGGCGTTCAGACGCTGGCGCGCAATCTCCAGCATGCGGGTGTGACGATGAAGCAGCAGGTAGGCGTACGCCTGGTGCTTGAACCGCCCCACGCGGCCCCGCAACTGATAGAGCTGCGACAGCCCGAATCTGTCCGCACCTTCGATGATGATCGTATTGCAGTTCGGAATATCGAGTCCGCTCTCAATGATCGTCGTGCAGACAAGGACTTGGTAGTTGCCGGCCACAAACTCAGTCATGAGTTTCTCAAGTTCATCGGACTCCATCTGGCCATGCCCGACTCCTATGCTGAGATCCGGCATGAGGCCGCGCAGCCGGGTCGCAACGAGATCTATGGTCTGCACCCGGTTGTGAAGATAAAACACCTGCCCTCCCCGCGCGATCTCGTGTCGCACCGCATCGACGACGAGCTTCTCATCGTAGGTCTTCACGATCGTCTGAATGGGATGCCGGTTGGTGGGGGCGGTCTCGATCACACTGATGTCCCTGGCCCCCGTCATCGCCATGTAGAGCGTGCGCGGAATCGGCGTCGCGCTCATCGACATCACATCGACCGTCGAGCGCATCGTTTTGAAACGTTCCTTGTGCCGCACGCCAAAGCGCTGCTCCTCGTCGATCACCACAAGCCCCAGATCCTTGAACACAACATCCCGCTGCAGGAGTCGATGCGTGCCCACCAAAATGTCCACCTGCCCGACGGCGGCCGCCGCGAGCACCCTGGCGATTTCGGTTCGCGTGCGGAAGCGGCTGACCATCTCCACGGCGATGGGATATCCCGCCATGCGCTCGCGGAAGGTGTTGAGGTGCTGCTGGGCCAGAACCGTCGTCGGAACAAGGATCGCCACCTGCCTCCCGCCCTGCACCGCCTTGAACGCCGCGCGCAGGGCCACCTCGGTCTTGCCGAAACCAACATCGCCGCAGATGAGCCTGTCCATCGGGCGGGTCCGCTCCATGTCGGATTTCGTTTCCTCTATCGCCTTCAATTGATCCCGCGTCTCCGTGTAGGGAAACGACGCCTCAAACTCCTTCTGCCACTCCCCATCCGGCGGAAAGGCATGCCCAGGCTGCGCCTCGCGCGAGGCCTGGATCCGCAAAAGTTCCGCAGCCAGATCCAGCGTGGCCCGCTCCGCCGCCTGACGTGTCTTTTCCCAGCGGCCCGAACCGACCCGCCCCAGTTGCGGTCGCGTCTTGGAAAGGCCGACATAACGGCTGATCAAGTGCGACTCCTGAAGGGGCACGTGCAGGGTCACGCCATCATCGAACTCCACCGAGATCACCTCGCGCACACCCTGGGCCGTGTCGATTTTCGCGAGTCCGCGAAAAATGGCTATGCCATGCTGCAGGTGGACCACGTGATCGCCCTCGACCAGCTCCGAGAAGTCGAGCAGTTGATCGACCTGCGCCCGCTGCACGATCGCGCGTTTTGCCCCGCCGGTGCGTCTTGCGCGCTGCCGGCCGAACAGCTCGGTCTCGGTCACCACGACAAGGCCGCGCTTTCGGGTCAGACTGCTCCAGCCCAATCGCGCGGTCCCCTCTCCTTCACCCTGCACATGGTCCAGATCCGCGATGCCGAAAGTCACCCGAAACCCCTCATTCAACCCGCCTCGCATCCACACGGGTTGAAGTTTTCCGGACATGCCCTCCTCCTCGAGAATTTCCCTGACCCGCTTCTCCTCGCCCTCCTTCGAGACGACAAATGCCAGCCCGTATCCCAGTCGCTGCCATCCGCCCAGCGTCGTGAGAAACGCCCGGCGCGCCTCGGCCTCGCCGTGCAGGCGCTCCTGCGCGACCAGCGCATCGCCGGGATAGGAGCGATGATGCTGCAGGCTTTCCGCAGCCCAGACCACCTCCTCCACATCGTCTCCCTCGAACAGCGCGGAGGTCTCGTCAAACTCACTCAACCCAAGAAGGCGCGCCGTGCGCCCCAGCAGCCCGCTGAACATGCCAGGCGTTTCGCGCTCCACCGAACTGATCGCCGGCTCGATGCCCGCGGGCTCGACCACGACCAGATGGATCCCGGATGGGAGATAATCCGCGATTCCAATGTTCGAGGTCGCCAGCTTCAGTCTTGGCGACGCCGACAGCATGATGCGATCCACTCCCGCGCCCGAGCGCTGTGTCACCGGATCAAACGCCCGGATGTCCTCGATCTCGTCCCCGAAAAAATCGAGCCGGTACGGTTCCGTGGCGGTGATGGGATAGACATCGATGATGCCTCCCCTGACGGCGTAGTGACCCGGCGACTCGCACACCGCCTCGCAGTCATAGTCGATGGCGCGCAGGGTTTCGAGGAGCCCCTGAAACGACTGCACCTGGCCGCGTGCGAGCGAAAACTCGCGTTTGGCGAACGCCTCCAGCGCAGGCACCGGCTGCGACAGGGCGGCGGGCGTTGTGACCACCATCAGGCCCGGCTCATTCGCCGACATCGCGCCCATCTCGTTCATCCGCCGCGCCCGCAGCCTTGAGAGCACGGTCTGGCGGTCGGCCGACGCCGAAAACGCCTCGCGCATTTCCATCACACCGGCCCGTGCCTCCGGAAACAGGAGCACATCAAGACCTCGAGTGTCTCCGCCTGCTCCATGAAAAAAGGCAATGTCCTCCGCGAGTTGTTCAGCCATCCTCAAGTCCTGGGCAAGCACCACCCAGACAGACCGCGGATGATCGCGGGTCAGTTGATCGATGACCGCACCGCGGGCCGCCTGACATATCCCAACATGCTTCTGGCGATGAATCCCACTGAGGACGGACATGAGAAACAAGCATCAATGAGAACTGTTGCCGTCAGACGCAACCCCCCGGCCTGTCCGCCAACCGCCTGACTTCATTTGTCCAATGGACTAATTCCATGTCCCACCTGCTAAAACTTCAGCAAAGCGGGATTTCGGCGATTGTCCCAGATTCGGATAATTTCTACCACACCGGTGGTCAGCTTCGTCGGTCAACGCGACTTGCCAGCCCATCGCCGAACTTTGTTTTCGAGTTCCTCGCGGGTCGTTGCCCGAGCGCCTTTTGACTCCAGCGAGTGCAAGCCTTGATCAATGGCCGCCAGGAGTTCGGGCGACTCCTCATCCTGTTCAGCAAGCCAGTCGCGAACCTTCGACAGTTCTTGCGGAGGCAGAATCTGAAGCTGATGAATCACGTCAGTTGCTGTCATAAATGCATTCTGGGCGTCTGCTGACATTCCGCAAGCCCTCCATCTTTGATGCTCTCATAGTCATGCGCAATGCCATGCGCAACAACGATGCGTCAGGGGAATTTTTCCCGGGCTTTGAACGGATTTTCATCCGCTGCGTCATTCCTTGTGGCGGTGTTTCCTGCGCTGCTCGTTCTTTTTGTATAGTTCATGTTGTTGTTTGTTTAGTCGGCGAAGGCGCCGGGCGTGCAAGCTCCCGGCGCCTTCACTGTTTCCGCGGCAGGCGACGGGGCGCAACCGTGCCCGGTGACTCTTTCTTGCGCACACGAAATCGCCCCCGCACGATCAACCCTGCGCGTTCATGTCCGACTACCGAGTCCATTGCCAGCCCGTGGCCGTCAGCGCTGCGGAAATTCATCTCTCGCCGCAGGAATCCCATCATCTCGTGGTGGTGAATCGCGCGTCGGCTGGCGCCCGCGTCGTCGCGTTCGACGGCCACGGACGGGAGTGGGAAACCCAGCTTGTCAAGGCCGACAAACGCGGCGCGCGCCTCCTGATCCGCGCAACACACACCGCCCCGCCGCTTCCCTGCACGATCGAGCTCGCCCAGGCACTGCCCAAGGGGACGCTCATGGACTCGATCGTTCAGAAGGCGACGGAACTCGGCGTGCGTCGAATCCATCCGATCCTGAGTGAACGCAGCCAGGTTCACCTCGACGGCGATCGCCGCGACCGCAAGCACGAGCGTTGGCAGACCAGTGCGCTCGAAGCAGCCAAGCAGTGCGGAAACCCCTGGCTTCCCGAGATCGCGCCCATTGCAGACATGACGGCTTTCCTCGGGCGTGCGTCGACCCACGATCTCGGCCTGATCGCCTCGTTGCAGCCGGAGGCCCGACCGCTTAAGGTCGTGCTCGAAAAACACCGCGAGCACCACGGTCGCATGCCCGAACGGACCATCATCCTCATTGGTCCGGAGGGCGATTTCAGTCCTGATGAACTCTCGGCGGCAAAGGCAGCTGGGTTTCAAGCCGTGACACTGGGTCCGCTCGTGCTCCGCTGTGAAACCGCCACCGTCGCGGCCATCGCGATTCTCCGCCACGAGCTTCTGTCCGCAAAAGAAAAGGAGGGCGACCTTGCAGGGTCGCCCTCCGGCATATGAAAAACAAATGGCTGGCTGAAAAAACTTACTCGCGACGCCTGCTCAGGCGCCGGATTCCGGCGATGGCTGCGAGTCCGAGGCCAAGAAGGCCCAGCGTTGACGCCGCATCGGGCACCGAAACGTAGAGCTGCGACTGTTTGTTGTGGCCGCTGTCGTCGGTGAGATTGAGGACCTTCACTCCGTAGGCGCCATTGGAATCAGCCTTGGCATTGGCGACCGAACCAAAATACGTCACGGCGGCATTTAGAAACACGTTTCCGCTTCCCGTGCCGTACGAGCCATAACTCGAAATGAGCGGGGTCTCATCTTCAAAGAACCAAAACGCGAGCTGCAGATCGTTGTTACTCGTCTTCCGACCGGACCCATAGTCGAATCCGCTCAGGGTGCCACTCGCGAACTGCGAATACAGCCAAGCCGTTCCCATGGATATTGGATCCTGCCCGCCCACGGCCCCACCGCTGCCGGCCGTGGCCGCACCCGAGATGGTATAATTGTAGGTCGAGCCGGGACTGAAATACTCCGTATACTCCAGGCAAAAGGACTCGAATGTGCCCGCTCCTCCAACAAGACTTACGGGAGCATAGGCTGAGGTGTCCAAAGACGAATTGCTGATCGTGTAGGAGCCCCCTCCCAAGCCATTGCCGTTTGAGTACGCGTTGGTTGAAATCTTTAGCGTTGCGCCGATGCCGGTTGATGCGAATGCCGCTGCCATGGCGAGCGCGGCGAAGGACCGTGAGATCTTGAAATGAGAAATGGTCATGATGGTGGGTGAAGTTGGAATTGCCAGTGACCTCCGAGTAAGCTGGACCGGTGCCAGCTTCAGAATTTCACACGCAGGTTTTGCAAATAGACTCGCATCTATTTGATGATAAAAGCTTTGAACAATTGCTAATCCACGGCTAGAATAAATACGTACCGGCGAAATGCCTCACTCCAAATCATGAATGTGTCACGCCACCCGACGCTTTCCTGGAAACGCGTAAATACTGTGTGAAGAAACAAGACACGTAGTTACACGTAGGGTCCGCTGGGAATTCCGCGCAGTTGCGCCGACCCTCAAATCGCCGCCCGACTCAGCCAGTCTTTCGTGGAATTCGTCCCCTGCCCGCCGCTTCGAGAGCGCTACCAAACCAGCAGGCCGCCCGCAAACGTCAGGCCCGCCCCCACGCTGCAGAAAATGATGCGGTCGCCGGGCTGGAAAATACCTTCCTGCGCCGCCCACCCGAGCGCCATGGAGACCGAAGCCCCGCTCGTGTTTCCATAGCGAGAAATCGTCATCACGACCCTTTCGAATGGAATGCCGATGCGCTTGCTGACGGCCCGAAGGATTCTCTCATTCGCCTGATGGGGCACCACCCACGCAATATCGTCCGGCGCAAGCCCGTGCCGCTTCAGCGTCGCCTCTATCTGATCCGCAAACCCCACCACGGCGCTCTTGAAAACCAGCGCACCGTTCATCTGAAGGTAGAAGTCCGCCTGGTCCGCTCCGCCCGGGGCAAGAAACGGCCGCTTCGCCCCCCCTCCGCGGCGCTGAATCGCGGCGAATTGCGTCGCGTCTCCCGAAAGGGCCATGCGGTGCAGCCGGTGTCCACCCGGAGCGTCGGTCAGAATGGCCGCCCCGGCACCATCTCCAAACAGGAACGCAGTCTCATGATCCTTGGGATTCGTGATCCGGGAAAGCAGCTCCGCCGTCACCACAATGATATGGCGCGCCGTACCACCGCGTATGAAGGACCGCCCAATCTCAAGCGCATACAGCCATCCCGAACACGCGGCATTGATGTCAAACGCCAGCGCCTTCGGGATGCCCAGGTGCATCGCAAGCGCCGAAGCCATGGACGGCACGGGCTGGTCCGGGATGATCGTCGCAAGAATGATTCCATCGATCTGCTCGACGGACATCCCCGCCTGCTCCAGCGCATGCTTCACCGCCGTCGCCGCAAGGCTCGTCGCCGTCTCATCGTCGCTCGCATACCGGCGTTCCTTGATCCCCGTCAGTCTGAGCATCTCCTCCTCCGTGCGATCGGGAAACGCCCGCAGGATCTCGCTCGTCGGCCGGATGTTCTGGGGAACCGCGTACCCCACCCCGGCAATGCACACGGTCTCAGCCGCACAGGAAGCATCCATCGCAGGCTCCACTGCCGGCTTCGCAACACCCCTGACCGGCACCTGCGCAAGGTACCGGGTGACATCGTCACCCGAAATTCTGCCACCAGGTCCGGTGGCCTGTATACCGGACACCGACGCCGGATCCAGCCCGGCTTCCTGCACAAGTTTCAACGCCCGGGGAGTCCATTGAGCCCCATTCACTTGCGGCGCGGGGATGGCTGTTGGAGCCCGGCGCACGGGCGCAGGCGACACCGAAACCGCAGCCACCGTTGGAGCATGCGTCACCGCGGTCTTGATCGTCTGCGATGGTGCGGCCGCCGTCCCATGGCCGGCCGGAACCACAGCCTCGATCGGATCCGTCGATTCAAGGTGCTTCATCGCAATGTCACCCGTCGAAATCTTCAGAAACGGACCGTTGGTCGGAACAATATCACCCGCACGGCAGCGCACGGCCACGATCTGGCCGTCGCACGGCGCCTCATACTCGAAAACCGACTTGTCGCTCTCCAGTTCGGCTATCTTTTCGCCCTTGGCGATCCTGGAGCCGGGAACCACCTTGACATCAATCACGGTGAGCTCGCTGACAGTAGCCCCCATGGAGGGCATCGGTACATCGATAAGAAACGTTTCCATGCTCGCTGGTATTCTTGGTAACGTGGCGCTCCCGGAGAGCCGGTCAATTCCGGTGACTGGGTCGCAAACGGTACCTGTATCAGCCGCGAACGCTGTGCCAAACTCCGAGGCACCGCGAGATCAATTCCGGCAAATGATTGATCTGAATCATGTTGGGACCATCACTAATGGCATGGTCAGGATCGGGGTGGGTTTCCACAAAAAGCCCGTCCGCCCCCGCGGCCAGCGCCGCCATTGCAAGCGGCGGTACAAATTCGCGCTGTCCGCCACTTTTCCCCCCAGCCGCACCCGGAAGCTGCACGGCATGCGTGGCATCGAAAATCGCAGGACACCCATTTGTCTTGAGAATGCCGAACGATCGCATGTCCACCACGAGATTCTGATAACCAAATGTGGTGCCACGCTCCGTCTGCCAAATTTCGCCCGCACCGCCCTCCCTCAGCTTGGCAACGACGTGGGTCATTTCCTGCGGCGACAGGAACTGCCCCTTCTTCACATTGACCACCCGCCCTGTGCCCGCCGCCGCCAGCAGTAGATCAGTCTGGCGACACAGGAAGGCGGGGATCTGCACGGCATCACAGACCGCCGCGACCGGCGCCACCTGATGGCTCTCGTGCACGTCGGTGATGATGGGAAACACATAGTCCTTCCGCATCAGGGCCAGCAGTCTCAGGCCCTCGTCCATCCCCGTGCCCCGCTCACCGGCGAGTGACGTGCGGTTGGCCTTGTCGAAGGATCCCTTGAAAACAATGTTCAGCTCGTGGTGTTTCTCCCGCAGGCGCACGAGCGTCTCGGCAACCGCGCGGCAGACGGACTCGTTCTCAAGCGAACAGGGGCCCGCGATCAGCAGCAGGCGTTTGGTGTCGAAAAGCATGGCGGATCACCTGCGGCGCACCGCGGTGCGGCGCTTCCTTCGCCCTTTCAATGCCGCTCCGATGAAGGCCGCGAACAGGGGGTGCGGAGCGCTCGGTTTCGACTGGAATTCGGGGTGGAACTGCACGCCGACAAACCAGGGGTGCTTCTCGATCTCCACAATCTCGACGAGGTTGCGCCGCGGATTGATGCCGCTGACAAGCATCCCGCCGCGCTGCAACTGCCCGACATAGGCATTGTTCACCTCGTAGCGATGCCGGTGGCGTTCGCGAACCGATGATTTTCCATACGCCTTGTGGGCCAGCGTTCCCGGCGTCAGCGCACACTCGTAGGAGCCGAGCCGCATCGTCGCCCCCTTGTCGATGATCTTCTTCTGCTCCTCCATCATGTTGATCACCGGATGCGGCGACTTCTCGTCAAACTCCGTCGAGTTCGCCTCAGTCAGCTTGAGTACATTGCGCGCATACTCGATCACCGCGATCTGAAGCCCCAGACAAAGCCCGTAGTACGGCACCTTGTTCACGCGCGCATACCGCGCCGCGGCGATTTTTCCCTCGGTCCCGCGATCACCGAAGCCTCCGGGCACAAGAATGCCGTCGAGCTCCTTGAGCTGCGCGAGCCCGCCCTTCTTCTCCAGATCCTCGGCATCGATCCGCACCACGTTGACGCGGCAGTTGTTCGCGATGCCTGCGTGGGCAAGCGACTCGTAGACCGACTTGTAGGCGTCCTGGAGCTCGATGTATTTCCCGACCACGCCAATCTGCACCTCGTGCGCGGGCTGCACCACCCTGCGCACGATCTCCTCCCAGACATTCTTCTTCGGCGGCGGAATCTTGAGCCCGAAAAGATCCAGCACTAGATCATCCATGCCCTCCTTCTGAAGCGCCAGCGGCAGCTCGTAGATCGAATGCGGCACATCGCGGCACTCGATGACCGCCTTGACCGGCACATTGCAGAACATCGAGAGCTTGTCGCGCAGCGAGCTGTCCAGCGGGTGATCGCAGCGGCACACGAGCACATCCGGCTGAATGCCGATCTCGCGCAGCTTCGCCACCGACTGCTGCGTGGGCTTGGTCTTCAATTCACCCGCCGCCTTCAGGTAGGGCACGAGCGTGACATGGATGAAAATCGTGTCATTGACCCCAACCTCGAGCGCAAACTGGCGCATCGCCTCAAGGAACGGCAGGCCTTCGATGTCACCGGTCGTGCCCCCGATCTCCGTGATCAGCACATCGACATCCTTGCCCCCGGCATAGATCCGCTCCTTGATCTCATTCGTGACGTGCGGGATGACCTGCACCGTTTTTCCGAGGTAGTCGCCGCGCCGTTCCTTCTGAATGACACTCTCGTAAACCTGCCCGGAGGTCAGGTTGTTCAGGCGCGAAAGCTTGCCGCTCGTGAAGCGTTCGTAGTGCCCCAGGTCGAGATCGGTCTCGGCACCGTCCTCGAGCACATAGACCTCACCGTGCTGAAACGGGCTCATCGTGCCGGGATCGACATTCAGGTAGGGGTCGAACTTCTGAATCCGCACCGTGAGCCCGCGCATCTCCAGCAGCGCCCCGAGCGCCGCTGCGGTCAGGCCCTTGCCCAAGGATGACACCACCCCGCCCGTCACGAAGACATACTTCATCGAAAAGGGTTAACCGGGCCGGTCCGACAGGGGCAAGAAAAAGCCCGGAATTCTGTCGCGGGCCCGGCCACGCCCCCGCCCGCAACCTCACCCGATCAGTGCGGCAGCCATCAGCGCCACCAACCCGATCACGGCGACAATCGCCAGAGTCCAGAGGCTCCACTTCAAAACCTTGGACAGAATCCACAAGATGCCAATGCCTGCCAGGATCAAACAGGGCACAACAAACCAGCGCGGGTAGGCCGAGAGTGCATCCAGCATCGCCGCAGAAAAGATCATCCTGGCGATTGAACGCCGCGCCTCTCATTTCGCCAGCCAAATGCCCCGCGGATTAGTCGCTTGCCCCTCACCCGCTCAACCGGGCACGCTGCGAATAATGCAATCATCTGGTTCCGCACGCTCGCACTTCGATCTCATCGGGGTCGGCTCGCCCATCATGGATCTTATGGCGCCCATTCCTGACGCTTTCCTCAGGCGGGTCGCCGGAGAAAAGGGCGGCATGGTGCTCGTCAATGACGCGGAAATGCAGTCGATCCTTCAAATGCTGCCGACAGCCCCGGCGCAGTCGACGGGCGGCTCGGCCGCGAACGTGACCTTCAATGCGAGCCGTCTCGGCCTGCGCACAACCTTTCTCGGAAAACTGGGAAACGATGCCGTTGCGCGGCGCTACCGTTCGGAATTCGAGGGCGCCGGCGTTGACGGATCCCGCTTCAAGCAGGGCGACCAGGCCAATGCCCGGTGTCTGGCCATGGTGACTCCGGACGCGCAGCGCACGCTGCGCACCGACTTGGGGGCCGCCCTGACGCTGGCCCCGGAGGAGATTCGCGTGTCAGACTTCGCAGGCTGCCGGCATGCGCACATCGAGGGCTACCTGGCTTTCAATCGAGCACTCGCGGAAAGCGCCCTGGCGGCGGCCCGCGGGGCCGGAAGCACCGTCAGTTTCGACCTCTCCTCCTTTGAAGTCGTGGGTGCCACGCGCGACTGGCTTTTTTCCCAGTTCAAGCACGGGATCGATGTCGTGTTCGCCAACGAGGACGAAATTCGCGCCCTGTTTCCCTCCCGCGCCACGGCAACCTACGACGACCTTGCCAGGGAACTCGGTTCACTCGGGGTCCTGGCCGCGGTCAAAGTCGGCGCCGACGGCGCATGGCTGGCGCAGAATGGTTCGATCGAACGCATCGAGCCGGTGCGCGTGCCCGATGTCGTCGACACCAACGGCGCGGGCGATGCCTGGGCCGCGGGTTTTCTCTACGGCTACCTGCACGGCTGGCCGCACCGCCGCAGCGGCGCCCTCGCATCCCACATGGGAGCCGAAACCGTCCGCCACATGGGCCCCATCATCCCCTCGACCCATTGGTCTGAAGTAAAGACCCGCGGACTTTCACCCGCCGCCGTCCGATCCCCGACCGAATTGGAGGGGCACGCTCCGTCGTGACCAGGGGACGCGCTTCGCGCTACAACGCCGGCTGATTCTTCATTCGATCCATCAATTCACGACGCCGCTCCAAATTCCGATTTTCGTACAATCATCGATCCGGTCACGACGAAGCGTGCCCCTCCAATCTACAAAAAAATTCCTTCTCCGCGTGCTCCGCGGCTCCGCGTGAAACTTTCCGTCTCCGTTATGCATCACCCGTCCCCTGGTCACGACAAAGCGTGCCCCTCCAGTTGGCAAAAGTCCCCCTCCCTCCGCGTCCCCGCGCCTCCGCGTTTAACCCCTCCGATCTCCGCCTCCCGACTCCCTGCACCTATTCCCCATCCTTGATCCGCAGACGTTCGATCCGCTTCCGCGCGTCCTCCGCAAGCTCGGACGACAGCCCGCCGAGTTGCACCGCGGTCTCCAGCGCGGTCCTTGCCGAATCCCGGCTTCCCACTCCTTGCCGGGTCACACCCAGGTAGTACCACAGCTTCGCGTCGCTCTTGTTCGCCTCGACCGCACGCTCCAGCAGCGGCAGCGCCACCTGGTAGCGGCCAAGGCGCGCCGTTGAAAGCGCGAGCACCTTCACCAGCGCGAGATCACCATGATAAACATCCAGCGCCTGCGAGGCGATTTTGACCACCCGGTCATCGTTCTTCTCCGACTGCCTCGCCAGAAAGAGCGCAAGCTCACGCTTCGCCGGCGCAAAATCCGGATAGAGCTTCAGCACGGTCTCAAGCGCCTGAGCCGTCTCCCCAGCCTCCCCCGCACCCGCCACCACCATCAGCGACGGCACATCCTCCGGATGGCTCCTCAATCGGACCCGCGCCAGAGCGACAACCGACGCCGCGTACGGCGCACCGCCGGCTTGGGCGCGAATCAGTTCCACCTGCTCCTCCAGGTCCTTCGTCGGTGAACGCGCCGCCACAACCGCAAAAACCCGAAGCGCATCCTCGATTCTTCCCTGGCTGTAGGCGGCCCGCGCGGCATCCAGCGCGATCGAGGGATCGGTGGCGCGCTGCCGAAAGGCGTCCTGCAGCAGCGTGCTGGCCCAGGTAAAATCGCCCGAGGCGAAGGCCAGCCTCCCCAGCAGGGCAAGGGCATCAACGCTCTCCGGCATCAGGGTCCGCGCGTCACGCGCATAATCCAGAGCACGGGACGTGTTGCCGCGCGCAAACTCCGCCCGCGCAAGCCCCATCTGGGCGAGCCCGTTCTGGGGACTCGACAGCGCCGCCTCATGGTAGCTCTCCATCGCCTGATCGGGCTGCCCGCGCGCGAGAGCAAAATCTCCGCGCGTGATCAGCGCAAGCGGATCCGACGGGTGTGCCGCGAGCCGCGCCCGCAGCACCGCGTCATCCGCCTTTTCCGCCCCGCCGGCCCTCAGCTCAAGTATTGAAATCCTGGATACCGCATCCTCCCTTCCGTCCGCCGCCAGGCCGAGCCGCACCGCCTGCGACAGCTCCGCCAGCGCCTCCTTCTCGCTGCCAAGGAGATACAGGACCATGCCCAGCCGGTGATGCGCCTCCGCCGCGGCCGGCGACTTCGCCGCGCTTTCGCGCAGCATCGCCAGCGCCAGTTTGTATTCACCTTTCCGATACAGGATCCAGCCCAGCGTGTCGGCGACCGACGCATCGCCCGGCAGCAGCTCGCGGGCGCGCCGCGCGAGTTCGTAGGCGCGCTCCAGCTCCTTCGTGTGCTTCTCCAGGAGGCACGCGAGGTTGTTCAGGGCGGGTGCCGCATTGGGCACCGCCTGGATCAGGTTCTCATACGCCTTCCTGGCGCTGCCGATGTCGCCGCGCTTTTCATAAAGTGACGCCAGCAGCATCGCCGCGCCTTCGTCGCGCGGATTCAACGCCACCACCTCGACCAGGCTCGCGATCGCCAGATCCTGCCTGTCCGTGTCCAGATACAGGCGGGCCAGCAGGACATGCGCCAGCGAAGACTTCGGATCCAGCATCACCGCCTGCTTCAACTGCTCCTCGGCCCGCGCCGGATCCCTTCGGATGAGATTCAGCTTTCCGAGCGTGGTGCGGAGCCCCGCCACATCCGGTCTTCGCCGGACCTCGGCCTGCACCCGCGCCACCGCCTGCTCGAGATGGCGGTCCTGCACGTCGAGGATGACGAGTTCGTCGAGCGCGCGCACCGAGTTCGGATCACGGATGAGCGCCTGCTCGAACGCCGCGCGGGCCTCGACCGGGCGGTTCAACTGCCGCAGCAGCTCGCCGCGCAGGTAGGCCACTGCTTCACGATTCGGATGGTAGCGCTCCAGCGTCTCGCAGGTCTCCAGCGCGGCGGACAGGTTCTTCTGCGCGCGCCAGGCGTCGACGAGCAGGAAGAGCGCGTCCCCGTTTGCCGGCTGTTTTTCCAGCAGACCGGTCAGGAGTTTGCCGGCCATCACAGCCTCACCCTGGTTCAGGTGCACGCGCGCCTTGAGCAGGATGGCGTCCCAGTACTCCGGGTTCGCTTCGATCGCGAGGTGCAGGCTGTCGAGGGCGCGCGCCGGATCACCCTTGGCAAGAAAAACCCGGGCCGCCTCAAAGTGCGCCTCGGGCGAATTCGGATACATGCGCGTCAGAAGATCCACATCGACGCCAGCCTTGTCCGGGCGCCCTTCCGCGAGATAGATCCGGCTCCTCACCAGCAGTGCTTCCGGATGGTTGGGCACACGGGTCAGAATCGGCTGGAGCACCTTCTCCGCCTCCGCGTACTGCCCCTCCTTCGCCATGACATCGGCCAGCCGCAGGACCGCCGGCACGTAGTCCGGTGCCTGCTTGATCACGTCCTCCAATATGCGGCGCGCACCAGGCACATCGCCCGAGCGCGCCTTGAACAGCGCATACTGCAGCGTTTTCGGAGACCTCGGTCCGGCGAGCTCAGACGCCCGGGCAAACTCGCGCTCCGCCTGCGCCGTTTGTTCCCTGGCAACATGCAGCGCCGCCAGTGCCGAGTGCGCGGGGGCGAAGGCGTCGTCGATTTCCACCGCCTTCGTCAGCGCCTGCAGCGCGTCCCCGGGTTTGCCCTCCTTCGCCAGAAGAATCCCGCGCGCCGCCCACGCCGCGGCACTCGACTCCCTGCCCTCACCCGCCCGGTCGAGGCGGTCCATGACCTTCCTGATCTCGTCCGGGGTCGACGCGCACTCCGCAAGCATCACGATGGCCTCCGGGTGGCCCGGATCCTGTTCCAGAATCTTCTCCGCTTCAGTGGCCGCCTGGGTGCGGTTGCCCACGGAGAGCAGCAGCGAGGCGAGTTTGGCACGGGAGGTCAGATCCTTTCCATTGATCTCAATGGCCCGCGCAAGATATGGCAGCGCGCGCCCGAGCTGTCCCTGTTCGAAATAAATCAGCCCCAGTTTTCCCAGTGGATCGCCCGCCTTGGGGTCGAGCCTGAGCACATTCAGATACTCGATCTCGGCGCGATCCAGCCTGCCCTCCGCGAGATACTCCTCCGCACGCCGCGTGTGGCTCGCCTTGCGCGACTCCACGGAACAGCCCGCGACAAGCAGCAGTGCCACGCACACCCCCAGAAACGAAATGCCTGTTTGTCGATTCAGCACGGATATCGGAGTTCAACAGCCTCAGACCCCGGAGGAGCTGGATTCGCTCGCGGGTTTTCCCGCAATTCCATCAGCCGCTCCCTTGCGTCGCTCCCATTTCATCAGGAGCCACACGAATCCGAAGAAGGGAATCAGCGACAGCAGGAAGAAAATCGGGCCGCCCTGATGATGGATGGCGCTGTCGATCATGTGCGGCCCGACATGCACGCAAAGCTCGCCCAGAACAAAGACCCGGAATCCATTGCGCACCAGCGCCAGCGGAATCACAAAAAGCGCCAGGGCCACACGATTCACCTTCGATCGGAGGAAGAGCTGCCCGCCGACGATGCTCGTGATGAGCAGCACGAGCGAGGAGCGGATGCCGCTGCATTCGGGTGCGACCTGCAGGCTGATGCCGGGAAGGTTGAAGACCAGCCCCTCCCGGTAGAGCGTCGTGTCCGCGAGGCTGAACATCCCGTACGCGCACTCGGCCGATCCATACTGGAGAAACCGCTCGATGCCCGCCTCCACCTGCGTTGGAAAGGGAATGATGAACAACAGGAACAGCAGGGGGAAAAGGAGCCGCTTGAGATTCGCGCGACCGAGCGTGAGCAGCGCCGCGGTCCAGATGCAGGCCACATAGGCAAACGCAACCGCAGCCATCGCATTTTCCGGCGACGCCGGCTGCCCGGCCAGGCGATAGTACAGACTCGCCCCGGCGCCCAGCAGTGTGACAACAGCGAGCCACTGAATGCCTCCCAAGTTCGCCTCGAATTTTTCCCTCCTCAGGTAGATGAAGTAGGCGCTGACGAACGGTATGAGTATGACGTGCGAATACAGCGTATTCTCGAGCGAGAACGAGAAGAACGGCACCAGCAACGGCAGCATCGCAAGCGTCACACCCGCGGATGCAATCAGGAATTTTTTCAGGTGAGGCACGGTGGGAAATATGGCGGAAGACAGAAGTTCACCCCAAAAACTGGAGGGGCACGCTCCGTCCTGACCCGGGGACGCGCATTGCGCAACGGCACCGGAGGTCCACTCCGCAAACTGGATGGGCACGCTCCGTCCTGACCAAGGGACGCGCTTCGCGCCACAACGCCGGAGGTCCCATCCGCAAATTGGAGGGGCACGCTTCGTCGTGACCAGGGGACGCGACTCGCGGAACAACGCCGGAGATTCTCACGCAAAGACGCGAAATTGAGAGGACAATTCCGACTGACCTCTGACCGCCTTCCGTCCTCCGCGATCTCCGCGCCTCCGCGTGAAACCCTCCGTCTCCGTTTCGCGACGCCCGTCCCCAGGTCACGACAAAGCGTGCCCCTCCAATAATCAAAAATCTGACATCCAACCTCCAAATCCATTCCTCGTCTTCTCCGCGCCCTCCGCGCCTCCGCGTGAAAAATTCCGTCTTCCGAGCTCCACCTTTCAAATTGACCCAATGCCGACTGCGGGCTGGAAGCCCGAGCCACCCTGCTCTCCATCCTCCGCGTGAAACCCTCCGTCTCCGTTTCGCGACGCCCGTCCCCCTGGTCACGACAAAGCGTGCCCCTCCATTTGAAAAAGATATTCCTTCCTCCCCTTCGCTCTTCCTCCGCGCCTCCGCGCCTTCACGTTTAACTCTCCGCTGCCGTCGCGCGACGCGAATCCCCTGGGCACGACGAAGCGTACCCCTCCAGTTGAAAAGGCCTCCCTGTCGCCAGGCTGCTCCGGAGCGACCCTTCACTTTCAATAGGACCATCCAACACTGAGACCCCAGATTGTGCTCGTCCGGCCAAAGCCAAACGTGTTGGACAGGTTTCTCGCGCGGGTCCAGTTGAGCCCGACGGAAATGCGCTGCCTGAGCACGGTCGACAACGACAGCGATGCCGACTGATACTCGTCCTTCCTTTGAGTTATGCCCGCCGAGGCGTCCTTCAGGACATACCTCGATTTGCTCCAGGAAAGCCCCGCGCCCAGATTCAGCCGCCCGAGCAGTCGCTGACTCAGCCCGAGCGTGTATCCCTCGGCCTGGTTCATCTGATTCGCGTAGTAGGAGGAATTCACCCCCCGGTTCGCACCGAGGCTGAGGGTCGTGACATCCGTCAATTTGTAGCTGATGTCCCCACTGTACACGGGACTGGTTCGATTGTCCCCGGACCCCTCGAACTTGCTGGAGTCCACGCCGACGTTGACGTCAACACTCAGCTTTGGCCCCGGTTGCCAAACCGCGCCAATCTTCGCCTGTCTGGACGTGATGTCTGCGCCTTGATCAACCATGTTCTTCGAGCCGCCCAGGCCTGCGGAGAGACTGAGAGTCGTTCCCACCTTCCGGCGCAGCCAGACGAAGGAGTTGACCGACTGCATGTTCGTAAACTCCTCGGTATTGCGACCTCCCCACCCGAGCGTCACGTCCAGATCGGTCCGCTCGCCCAGCGCAACCACCGCACCGCCATTGACCGACCAGGCCTCCTCGATCGTCTGGCGTCCCGTCTCAACCAGCGGCAAACTCGTGAGGCTGTACGACGCTCCCACACTCAAATCCGTATTGCCCACACCCGCTCCCGCATTCACGGACGCGGTGTGATCGGTGCGATCCTTCAGCGCCTTGCTGGAGTACCAGATGAAGGTCGGAGAATAGCGAAACGTCACACGGTCGGCGGCGCGCACCATGATCGCCGGCGACAACTGATGGATCGTGCTGTTCGCATCGCTGCCGGTGTATCCCGCCAGATTGTCGCCATAGGAAAGCGTGTACTGGAGGGAAGGGTTGAGCATGCGCGCAAACTTTCCCGCCGCCTCTTCGGGAGGCACGCCCGTGAACGGTCGGAAAATGCTCGTGCCGAGCAGGCCCTGCGGCGCGGATGAGGTGACACTGCGCCGCTCCGTCATCGATGGCGCACGTTGCGGACTCGATGAGGCACCCGTCGCCGTCTGTCCCGGCGCCGCCGCCACAAGACTCAAGACCATCGCCTGAAGGGAGATCCAGGAAAGAACCGCAGACGCTGATAATGTTTTCATGCAGAAATCATGGGCATCTTCTAGCCGGAGATTGGGCGGACACAATCCGGATATAAGCCGGAAACCGGAGACCGGTACATTGCCAAATGGAGGGGCACGCTCTGTCGTGACCTGGGAACGTGCGTCGCGCAACTGCGTCGGAATTTCCAACGCAAGGAAGCAAAGGCGCAAAGTGGATGGGTCTGAAACCGGAATGCCAATCTCCGACCCCTGACATCTGACTTCTGACATCTGACTTCCGCTCGTCATCCCGTTATCCATGCTTGCCTTCTCTTCGCCCCATCCGCGGTCGCACTCAAATGCCCGGCCCAGCTTCAAATCACTTTCCACAATCATCCCCAAATTCCGCGTTTCCCACGATTTTCCCGAACAAACCGCTTCATCCGCTTTCAATCGCACCGAAACTATTCATTTGAGGAATTCATCTCGAACCCCGGAATAAATCCAAGATATCATCCTTGAAAACCGTGGACAGGATCTCCCCGGGATCAATGGTTCACATCCAGACCAATACCTTATGTGCGGAATCGTCGGATATGTCGGAAAACAGAAGGCGGCCTCGATCCTGATCGACGGCCTCAAGCGGCTTGAGTACCGGGGTTATGACTCGGCGGGCCTCGCCGTGCACGATGGCAGCAGGCTCACCATCGTGAAGAAGGTCGGCCGCGTCGCCACGCTGGCCAAGGAGGCCGCGCGCCAGCCGCTCGGCAGCACCACCGGAATCAGTCACACCCGCTGGGCCACCCACGGCGGCGTCACCGACGCCAACGCGCACCCCCACCTCAGTTCCGACGGCAAAATTGCGATCGTGCACAATGGCGTGATCGAAAACTACAATTCGATCAAACGCTTCCTGCTCACCAAGGGACACACCTTCAGCTCCGAGACCGACACGGAGGTCCTCTGCAATCTCATCGCCTATCACTACGCCAAGGAACCCGTTGCGAACGGATCCAGCGAACACAGCCGGCTGGTTGAAAGCGTTCGCAAGGCGCTATTCCATGTCGAGGGAACCTACGGCATTGCCGTGCTCTGCATCGACTGCCCCTCCGAAATCGTGGCCGCGCGCAAGGGCTCGCCCCTCATTCTGGGCGTCGGCTCCGATGAACTCCTGCTCGCCAGCGATGTCTCGGCCATGATCAGCCGCACCCAGAATGTTGTTTACCTCAAGGACAGCGAGATCGTCCACCTCACGTCAAAGGGCTTCCACATCACCACGCTCGATCAGGCGGACGTCGCACCGGTCATCGACACGGTCAACTGGTCGGTCGCGGACGCGGAGCTGGGCGACTTCTCCCACTACATGGAGAAGGAGATCTTCGACCAGCCTGTCGCCCTGGAAAACACCATGCGCGGGCGCTTCTCCGAGGACGGCAGCACCGCCAAGTTCGGCGGACTCAACATCACCGCCAGCGACTTCCGCTCCTCTGACCGCTTCGTGTTCTGCGGCTGCGGCACGGCCTGGCACGCCTGCCTGGTCGCCGAGCACCTGATCGAGCGCTTCGCCCGCATCCCCGTCGAGGTCGACTACGCCTCCGAGTTCCGCTACCGCAACGTCCCGCTCTCGAACAATTCGCTCTTCTTCGTGATGAGCCAGTCGGGCGAGACCATCGACACCCTGGCCGCCCTGCGCGAAGCCAAACGCAAGGGCTTCCGCGTGATGGCGATCAACAATGTCGTCGGCTCGACCATCGCCCGCGAGGCGGATGGCGGCGTCTACCAGCACGTGGGACCCGAGATCGGCGTCGCCTCGACGAAGGCGTTCACGTCCCAGCTCATGGTGGCCGCCATGCTCGCGCTGCACGTCGCCCGCATGCGCGACATGTCGTTCAGCGACGGCGTCGAATACGTCAACGCGCTCAAGAGCGCGCCGGATTTGGTCCGCAAGGTCCTCACCCAGGCGGCGCACATCAAGGTCATCGCGGAGAAGTACGCCCGCGTGACCGACATGCTGTTTCTGGGCCGGCTCTCGCTATTCCCCATCGCGCTCGAAGGCGCGCTCAAGCTGAAGGAGATTTCCTACATTCACGCGGAGGGCTACCCCGCGGCGGAGATGAAGCACGGCCCCATCGCGCTCATCAGCGAGCACTGTCCGTCGGTCTTCTTCGCGCCCAAGGGGGAGCTCTTCAACAAGATCGTTTCCTCAATGCAGGAGATCAAGGCGCGCAAGGGGAGGATCATCGCGATCGTGACCGAGGGCGCCGAACTCCCGCCAAACCTCGCCGACGAGACTATTCCGATTCCCGACTGCCACGAGTCGATCCTGCCGATCATCGCCACCGTGCCCGTGCAGCTCCTCAGCTACTACATCGCCTGCGCCCGCGGCTGCGACGTCGACAAGCCCCGCAACCTGGCCAAGTCCGTGACGGTCGAGTAGAGTCGGAAGCCAGCGCTCGGAAGTCAGAGATCGGATGTAGGATATAGGGCCGCTGACCTCTGATCTCCGCCCTCTGCCCACAGAGCGCCAAAGGCGCGGACCATGCCAGCCCATGGCAACGCCATGGGTATTGGCGGTTACATCAATCGTGAGCCCTGAAGGGGCGACCCAAGGTACATCGCCGAGAAAACGGACGCGTCAAAAAAAATCCCTTGGAGGGGCACGCTTTGTCGTGACCAGGGGACGCACATCGCGCAACAGCGCCGGCTGATTCGCCATTCGATCCATCAATTCACGACGCCGTTCCAAATTCCGATTTTCGTACAATCATCGATCCGGTCACGACAAAGCGTGCCCCTCCAGTTGATAACCAATTCCTCCCTCCGCGATCTCCGCGCCTCCGCGTGAAACCCTCCGGCATCCCTATGCATCACCCGTCCCCAGGTCACGACAAAGCGTGCCCCTCCGGTTGAAAACCAATTCCTCCCTCCGCGATCTCCGCGGCTCCGCGTGAAACCCTCCGATTCCCGACCTCTGAAATCCACCCTCCAACTGACTAAAGACCACTGCAGGCTGGAAGCCCGAGCCACCCCTCCCCCCCCTTCGCTCTTCCTCCGCGCCTCCGCGCCTCCGCGTTTAACGCCTCGATCTCCGCCCTCATGCGGCATCAGAGAATGTCCGCAAAGGTGCGCTCGATGGCCCTGAAGTAGGCGACGCCAGCGCCCAGGAGCACGGCGACGACCACCGCTGAAATGACGACGCTTTCCACCGCAACCGGGTACGCGTCTCCGAGGATCGACCAGCGGAAGCCGTCGATGATCCCCACCATCGGGTTCAGCGAATAGAGAAGCCGAAATTGCTCGGGAACGATCCGCGTCTGCATGCCCACGGGCGAAAGGAACAAGCCCATCTGCACCGCGAACGGGAGGATGTATCGGATATCCCGATACCGCGCGATCAACGCCGAGAGGCCGATGCCCATCGCGAGCGAAGCCGCGAGCGCCAGGACAATGAAGAGCGGAAGAAACACGAGGTTGGGCGACGGCGCATACCCGTGGAAGAGCATCAACCCAGACAGCAACCCCAGGGATGCCAGGAAATCCATGCAAGCCGGGACCAGACTGCTGATGGGGACGATCAGGCGGGGAAAATAGACCTTGGCTATCAGGTACGAGCTGTTGACCAGGCTGTTGCCGCTTTCGGACATCGCGGCGGAAAAAAACTGCCACGGCAGTAGCCCGCAGAGCACCATGAGCGCGTACGGTGCGGGTCCGGACGGGAGCTTTCCAAAATAACTGAAGACGAGAGTCAGGATCAGCATCGACAAAAGCGGCCGCAGAAGCGCCCACAGAATGCCAAGGCTCGTCTGCTTGTAGCGCACCAGCAGATCCCTCCAGGCAAGCAAGCCGAGCAACTCGCGAAATTTCCACACCTCGGCCCAATAATGCACGCTCGAGCGCCGCGGACGAATGACAACGGGGTCCATACAATTATCGGGAGTCAGAGGTCAGTTTATCATGGAGGGGCACGCTTTGTCGTGACCAGGCAACGCGCTCCGCGCAACAGCACCGGCTGATTCACCATTCGATCCATCAATTCACGACGCCGTTCCAAATTCCAATTTCAAACAATCATCGATCCGGTCACGACAGAGCGTGCCCCTCCAGTTGATAACCAATTCCTCCCTCCGCGATCTCCGCGTCTCCGCGTGAAACTCTCCGTCTCCGTTATGCATCACCCGTCCCCCGGTCACGACGGAGCGTGCCCCTCCAGTTGAAAGAGAAATCTCTTCCTCCGCGTCCTCGCGCCTTCGCGTTTAATCCTCCGACTTCCGACCTCCTCACCTCCGGCGCAGGCAGTCCTGCGCCGCCTCGACGATCCGCGGTCGAATGGCCTGCCAGGTCCACTTATTCTGAAACGCCTTGAACGCCCGATCCGCCATCTCCGCGGCCTCTCTCGGATTGGCCAGGATGCCGTTGCAGGCTTCCGCAAACGCCGTGTCGCTGTCGGCCAGGCGCAGGTGCACGCGGTCGGTCACCTCGTAGCCGAACGCGCCGAGCGAGGTCGCCACCACAGGGCATTTCCTAGCAAAACCCTCCGCGATCTTGATGCGCGTCCCTCCGCCCTCGCGGACCGGCACGATCATGAGCGACCAGGTGGCGATCTCCGCCGCCGCATCCGCCACGAAACCGAGCCTGTCGACGTCCGGTGCATCCGGCACGTCCAGCAACTCGCTGCCGCGTCCAGCCAGCCGCAGCCGCGCCTGAGGGAAAGCCCTCTTGATCTGCGGCCACACCAGCCTCCAGAACCATTCCACCCCGCGGCGATTCGGTGCGTACGAATAGAGCCCGATGAAACCCACGCGAAAGAATTCATCGGCGTTCCGCGAAGGTTCGTGCGCCGGCGCATCGTAGCCATTGGGGATGACGTGCATGCGTTCGCCGCCGCCCAGGTAGGCCTTGTCCGCCTCGCTGCAGACTGAAAGCGTGCTGAAGCGCTCCGGGAACAGGACCTCGCGCCGCTTCAGGGACGCCTCCTCCAGGCGCAGTTTGCCCCTCGCCAGCCAACCCCGCACCGCCTGTCGCGCCGAACGCGCATAGGTGCTGGGCACGTCATCGATGTCGAGGTGCGTGCGCGGCCAGTTCCAGATGCCGAGGATGTTGGCGGTCCTTGAATTGAAAACCCAGACGAGATCGTAGGCGCCCAGCGAGGCCATGAACCGCTGCCGCTCAGCCGGATCCACGCTTAGCCCGTGCACGTTCATGAACCGCGGATCCAGCATGCGACGCAGCTTGGCGGCCACGGAGCGATTCGGGGTGGAAAGCCCGGGGACGACCTGTCCGACGGCAAACTCCTCCGCGGTCAGCCGCCGCGCCTCGGCATCGTCAGCCGCCGACCCGACAACGGAAACCGTTACCGGCCCCAGCGTGCCCAATGCGCGCGCCAGATTGAGCGACCGAATCTGCCCACCAAAGCTCCCTCCGTGAGGCCAGGATGAACCGACAAAAAGTATTCGCGGACCGCAGATGCTCATGGGCAAAAACGAGAAGAAGAGGTCAGTCCGTGGCTCGGGCTTCCAGCCCGCAGTCAGCTTTAGAGATTAAACAGAGGGCCTCACGCGGAGTCGCGGAGCACGCGGAGAAATCGGATGCGAAAAAACTCTTCTCCGCGTGCTCCGCGTCTCCGCGTGAAATTTCCGCGCCACGCGTCGCGCGTTCCCAGGTCACGACAAAGCGTGCCCCTCCAGTTGACAAGGCGAACCTCCGACCTCCGTCCTACGCCTTCCGCACCTGCCCTGGCGTCGTGCGCACGGGCGCCATCGCGTTGCGCGTATCGATGATGCACGGCGCCCAGTCGGCCAGTTCCTGATAGTTCACGGACGCGTGGTTCGTCGCCAGCAGCACCGCGTCGAAGGACGCGATCGTTGCGCGATCCCACGCGACCGACTTCGTGCCCGCCCACTGCGGGTGCTCCCGCGTGGGTTTGATCACAGGCACATAGGGGTCGTGATACGAAACCAGCGCCCCCCGCTGCTTGAGCATTTCCATCAGCACGTAGCTCGGCGATTCACGATCGTCGTCCACATTCGGCTTGTAGGCCAGTCCAAGCACCAGCACCCGGCTGCCGCGCACGGGCTTGCTGCGCTCGTTGAGTGCATCGGCAACCTGATGGATCACATGCTCCGGCATGGCGGTGTTGATCTCGCCCGCCAGTTCAATGAAGCGCGTGTGCTGACCATATTCGCGCGCCTTCCAGGTCAGATAAAAGGGATCGATCGGAATGCAATGCCCCCCCAGTCCCGGCCCCGGGTAAAACGCCATGAAGCCGAAAGGCTTGGTCTTCGCGGCATTGATAACCTCCCAGACATCGATGCCCATCGCCGCGTAAACCACCTTGAGCTCGTTCACCAAAGCGATGTTCACTCCGCGGAAGGTGTTCTCGAGCAGCTTGGTGGCCTCGGCGACGCGACACGAGGAGACCGGCACGAGTGTTTTGATCGCTATCGAGTAGAGCTCGGTCGCCCGCTTCAAACAGGCCGGCGTAAAGCCGCCCACCACCTTGGGGATCGTGGCTACCACGCTTTGCGGATTGCCCGGATCCTCGCGTTCCGGTGAGAACGCCAGATGAAAATCGGTCCCGGCCTTCAATCCCGAGCCCTTTTCGAGCACACCCCGCAGATCCTCATCGGTCGTGCCCGGATAGGTTGTCGATTCAAGCACGACAACCGTGCCCTTCTGCAGGTGCGGCGCGATGGCCTTGCCGGTTTCCGTGATGAAGGAGATGTCCGGCTCACGGTTCTTGTTGAGCGGGGTCGGCACGCAGATGATCACCGCGGAAACACCACGGATGCGGGCGAAATCCGTGCTCGCCTCGAAGCGCCCCGCCTTGCGTTCGGTGGCGATGGCATCACCGGTGATATGCTTGATGTAACTCCTCCCGCTGTTCAGTGCCTCCACCTTGGAAGGATCGATGTCCAGACCAAGAACCTTCGCGCCCGAGCGCGCAAACTGCAGGGAAAGCGGAAGCCCGACATAGCCGAGCCCGACGATGGAGATGTTCATGGGAATGAATGATGCTGAGAGGAAAAGTTGTCCTGATAAAGTGAATGTCCTGAGGGATAGCCCCCATCATCGGCACGATCCGCCCCCGGCTCAACCCCGATTGATGGCAGAGGTCGGAGCGGAACCAGCGGGTCAGCGATCAAAGTTTTTCCAATTGGAGGGGCACGCTCCGTCGTGACCAGGGGACGCGCGTCGCGCAACTACGTCAGATTTTCTCACGCAAAGACGCGAAGGCGCGAAGCAGAGAGGACAATTCCGACTGACCTTTGACCGCTGACCTCCGCCCACAGAGCGCCAAAGGCGCGGACCATGCCAGCCCATGGCAACGCCATGGGTATTGGTGGTTACATCAATCGTGAGCCCTGAAGGGGCGACTCAAGGTACATCGCCGAGAAAACGGACGCGTCAAAAAAATCCATTGGGGCACGCTCCGTCGTGACCAGGGGACGCGCATCGCGCAACAACGCCGGCTGATTCGTCATTCGATCCATCAATTCAAGACGCCGTTCCAAATTCCGATTTCAAACAATCATCGATCCGGTCACGACAAAGCGTGCCCCTCCAGGTGAAAACAAGTTCGTCTTCTCCGCGCCCTCCGCGTCTCCGCGTGAGACCCTTCCGACCTCTGACCTCAGTATTCCAACTTCCAATTGACCTCAAGATGACTGCGGGCTGGAAGCCCGAGCCGCGCGTGGAAATCCAGCCTCCTACGGCAGCGAGGCCCTGAGTGAGTCATGCATCGCCTGCAAATCGCTGATCGAGCGCGTGGCAAGGTTCTCAGCCGGAGTCGCGTCGCGACCCAAAAGGTCCTGCAAGAGCTGAATCCTCCCAATCAACTGACCGATTTGCTGGCCCTCCCTGCGCCCCTCCTGCTGACCTTCCTGTCGGCCTTCCTGTCTGTACTGTTCGGCAATGGTCATGGCGTTGTCCTTGATGGCTGCTGTTTTGAGTGTGTTCAGTTTCCGATTGATCGTCGTTTTGTCAAATTCACCCACGCCCACGATATAACGCAGTATCCGCTCCATGTGGCTGGGTGTAAGGTCAAGCAGGAGCGCTTCGTCCCAAACAAGGTCACTCATCAGATCTCCCGTTCGTTCAGCCTTGAGCACCCGCAGTGTGAGCGTGCCCAGCGACGTTCCGGTGATTTCCGTGAAGGGCAGCGCCGCCAATTGGATCAGCCCATACATGAAATCAGGCACGTACTGGGATAGGGGAGATTTTCCGAAATCAGCGGCTTCGCCTGAAGCATCGAGCAGGGCATGAAAACGAGGAACAATTGACCAAGCCTGATTGTTCTGCGCCAAGACCATCGGCAGGATTGGCGGCAATGCCAGTGACAACGGATGAGCCGCACGATACTTCTGCCAGATCCGGGTTTGGTAGGTCAGCAGGCGCAAAGCAATCCATCGGTCCTCGCGGCGCTGATGCTCAAAAAGCAGGTAGACAAATGCATCAGCTGTGGCTGATATCCGATGAGCGGCTTGCAGCCCTACCCGATAGAGCAGATCACTTTCCGAGGAACGAAGTTCATCGTCGATAAATGAACCTGATTCCAATCTCAGACTTTCCCAGTCAATGATCGCAACGATCGCCGGCGGAAAATGCGTCCGGAAAAATGCCCTGGCGGTGTTCCTGTCCCCAAAACTCGATTTGAAGAGCTTGTCATGGGGCTGGTGCAAACGTTCGTCCGGCATTCATCGATCAGCTCGACTGAACGTAGACGAAATACAAGGCATTAATGCAATTGTAATGCGACATTGCCAGCAACCTCCGATATCACCCATCTCAATCTCCCCACTTCTCAGTGTCCTCCAGCCTCTCCGCGATCTCCGCGTCTTGTATGTCCAATTTCGTGAACAAGAGGGGAGTGACAAAGGCCGCCGCCGAGAATGGGCCATTTGGCTCGTCGGAGGCGGCGGCCTTTGTCACAGTAGATTTGGCCTTGGATGAGCGAACCTCTTCCAAGGTCGCCAGGGCGCGTGTTCGGCCGGCCGCCGGACACGCGGCAGGGCAGGAAGATCGATTCGCGCCAAGAGGCTCGACCTCGCCGCGGAGCAATGATCCC
Source organism: Opitutaceae bacterium (assembly GCA_015075305.1). Taxonomy (NCBI): domain Bacteria; kingdom Pseudomonadati; phylum Verrucomicrobiota; class Opitutia; order Opitutales; family Opitutaceae; species Opitutaceae bacterium. The sequence continues at coordinate 315,239 of JABTUS010000001.1, forward strand.
TGTCCTGTGCCTGGTTTAACTCGAACCGCTGGAAGAGCCTTGAGCTCGCATCGCAAGAAGGAGCATACCATGCCCGCAAATGTGTCACCCAACTACGTTGGACTGGATATTTCCAAGGACCAACTCGATTACTGCTTGAGCGAAACTGCTGAAGGCCGCTGTGCCAACACCCCCGCAGGTCGCTCTGAACTCATCCAAAGAATCCGCTCCGTACCAAATCCCCGCGTTGTGTGCGAAGCCAGCGGCGGCTACGAAAAGCTAATCGTCGCAGAACTGCTGCAAGCGGGCATTGAGGTGTGTGTCGTGCAACCAGGACGATGTCGCGCGTTTGCCTATGCGGAGGGCTTGCTGGCTAAGACCGATCGTATCGATGCCCGCATGCTGCGTCGCTTCGGGGAGAAAATGAATCCGCGCCTGGCTGTGCCGGCCGATCCGGCTTCGGCTACCTTGCGCGAGATGCTTGAACATCGCCGGCAATTGACCACCCAACTCGTGGAGGTGAATGCCCGCCTCTCCTTGGCTGGACCGACCCTGCGACACCTGCTGACGACCCAACAGAAGTTTCTCGCTCAGCAGATTGCCAAGGTCGAAAAACTCATCGACCAACTCATCGATCAGGATCCCGATCTCAAGCACAAGTCTCAACGGCTCCAGCAGGTCAAGGGCATCGGACCTGTGCTCGCTGCCACGGTTCTGGCCTACGTCCCTGAATTGGGCCAGATCGAATCCGCGCAGCTCTCGGCCTTGCTGGGTGTCGCACCCCACGCGGCCGATTCCGGCCACACCTGCGCACCCCGTCACGTACGCGGCGGGCGCGCACCCGTCCGACATGTCCTGTACATGGCCGCCGTCTCGGCATCCCGCTCCAATCCAATTCTCGCCGCCTTCTACCAGCGACTTCGCGCCAACGGCAAACCAGCCAAGGTCTGTCTCGTCGCCGTCATGCGGAAGATGGCCTGCCTGATGAATCATCTCCTTCAAGACCCTGATTTTGTTCTTGCCTGAAAACACCGCTGCTCCGCGTGAAACTCTCCGATTCCCGACCTCTGATATCCACCTTGCAATTGGCCTAATGACGACTGCGGGCTGGAAGCCCGAGCCACCCCCTCCCCCCATCGCTCATCCTCCGCGTCCTCGCGCCTCCGCGTTTAGCCCTCCGGCATCTGGTCAGAATCCAGTCGATTGACCCTTCTTCAGCTCCGACTTGATCCATCGCGGATTTCGCCGGCAATCAAGCACGCGCCAGACACGGATTTCATCGCCAGAGATGTCATAGTAGACCCCGAACGGAAATCGCTTGGACAAAAGTCGATGATAGCCAAAGAGACGACGATGAATGCCGGCATAAAGGCGAAGCGCCTCAATATCGGAGTAGAGCGAATCGAGAAAATAGGATCCAACCCCAACCTGCTGTCGTTCATAGAAACGGAAGCCGTCCAACAAGTCGGCTTCCGCCAGGCTGAGTAGTCGAAGCGTCACGCTGGCCTGACGGCTTTGCGCCGTATCCGCTTCTTTGCTTCCTCCCAGTCCGTGAAGGTCGCCCCGCCGGTACTCACCGCGCGTTCCGCATCCCTTAGTGCATCTGCGTGCCAGGCAGGAGAGTCAAACTGATCCTCTTCGCGGCTCAAGTCCACCCAAAGCGCCTCCATTGCTTGAAGCTTTTCAAGGCGGGACATCTTCTTCAAAGGGAAAACGGTGGCCATAGAGGAAATCTAGACCGACAATACGACATGGCAAGCGGTCTCGTGCCTCCCGCCGGGACATGCCGGAGTTCAGAGTTCAGCAGTCAGAAGTCAGCACTTTGACTTCTGACCTTGCCCTCCGACATCTGACCACCGATCGCCTTCCTCCCTCCGCGATCTCCGCGCCTCCGCGTGAAACCCTCCGATTCCCGACCTTTGATATCCACCTTGCAATTGACCTCAAGGCGACTGCGGGCTGGAAGCCCGCAGTCACCTTCGGAGATCAAACGGAATTTCTCACGCGGAGCCGCGGAGATCGCGGAGAGAGGAAATCGGTCAAAGGTCTGTCGGAATTGTCCTCTCTGCTTCGCGTCTTTGCGTCTTCGCGTGAGAAAATCTGACGTAGTTGCGCGACGCGCGTCCCCAGGTCACGACGGAGCGTGCCCCTCCATTCTCAACTGACCTCAGACTTCCGACCTCCGACCTCTCATCCCCCGGCTCCCCTTCGCTCTTCCTCCGCGTCCTCGCGCCTTCGCGTTTAACCCCTCCGCCCCCTCAGCCGGGATGACGCAGCGCAAGCGGCCGGCTTCCGAATCGTCGATAAACCGTGAAATGAGCGGAATCGGTCGTGATCACCGTGGCGCGCGGAAACATTTCCGCCAAACGCACAACAGCAGCGTCACAGAAATCCATTTGCGCGTACTTCGCGCTGAGTGCGCGCAGGTGAGCCATGTGCTCCGGCAGGATGGGCACCACGCGCAAAGCCCCGGCGTCGACAAGACCGTAGAGGCGGTCCACCGCATTGCGCGAACGCCCCAACAGCCAGGCTGCTTCCGCGATCACTGACTCACAGGTGATCAGCGGCGGCGCAATGGCCGCCAGTGCCGCAACGCTCCAGTCATGCCACTGGTCCCGGGAATTGATCCAGCCCACCAGCGGTCCTGTGTCAGCGATGAAATCAGCCACCAAAGCCTTCCCGAGCAGAAAGATTCCGCGGGCCCCTGTAGGCACCCCTGGCGGGAGCCGCCAGTTCACCGAACGTCTGGGTCGGCTTGGCCGTCAGCAGAAAGCGTTCACCCGACTTGCCATCGACAATCTCGACCGCCTGCCCCTTGCGCGCGGCGGCCTTCGCCTTGGGAAACTCCCGCACCAGTGTTCGTGTCGACAAGGTCATGTCTGACACCCTGTCATACACCCCGATCGTGTCAAGATTGGCCAGAAGTCAGAGTTCAGCGCCCAGACAGAATTATTTCACACAGGCGCACGAGGGGCACGCTCCGTCGTGACCGGGTACGGGTGATGCATAACGGAGACGGAAAGTTTCACGCGGAGACGCGGAGATCGCGGAGAGGAATCGGTCAAAGGTCTGTCGGAATTGTCCTCTCTGCTTCGCGTCTTTGCGTCTTCGCGTGAGAAAATCTGACGTAGTTGCGCGACGCGCGTCCCTGTGGTCACGACGGAGCGTGCCCTCCATTTGAAAACAAATCCATTCCTCGTCTTCTCCGCGTTCTCCGCGTCTCCGCGTGATACCCTCCGTCTCCGTTTCGCGACACCCGTCCCCAGGTCACGACAAAGCGTGCCCCTCCAGTTGAAAGAGAAATCTCATCCTCCGCGTCCTCGCGCCTTCGCGTTTAACCCTTCCGACCCACTCCGCTCACGGCCAGAAAAACAGCTTCGCGTAAACATACGCGATGGTCTCCCCGACCACATCCCTGACGCCCTCGCTGTATTTCCACCAGTGGCCCGGATCATAGTCCGGGTTCGGAATGGCGATGATCCCCACCGAGTACCGACTCCCCAAGGCCAGCTGAAAAAGCAGTCGTGTGCGCCTAGCATGCACATCTGTGGTCATCACATTAACGCTCCGCGTATCCGGCAGATTCGCCGACAGCCACTCCCGCAAGGCCAGCGCCGATGCGTACGTGCGGTCGCGCTGCATGACCCGCGAGGGCACCATCTGCAGTTGATCCGAACCGAAACCCAGCGCCCGGAGCCGTGTCGCGCCAATGCTGGCGGCCGTGCTGTAATCATTGACATACCCACCCATCCCCTGAACCGGCCCCCCCGTTGTCAGAATCCTGGCGTAGCCGCCCCTTCCAAACTCATCCGCCGCCGCGCGAATCGCATAATCCGGCACCCACCCCTCGACGACCAGAATGTTGGTATCGACCCGCTGCGTTGTGGAGAAAAACGGATAGATCCCAAACAGTCCGCCTGCCACCAGCACCGCCACGGCAAGCAGGACCGCAACCTTTCCCCGCAGCGAAAGCCCCCAACGCATGCGCCGATGGAAAAGGCCAAGAGCAGCCCGTGAGCAATCTGTTGGAGATTCTGACACTAAGCTCCTTGAATCGATATTCCTGGATCGAAATGTGGAGCAGGCATTCTTGTCTGCCTCGTGCCTTCAGCCCAAAGGCAGGAAGGTCTGTGCCACACTTTCGCCAAACCAGAGCATCAAGATCATGAACGATGCTCCGGCCTACGAACGCACATCCTTCGCTATGGGATGAAACGTTCGCGATCCCAATCCATCATAGGTGGAAGGGAAGAGTTTCTCGGAGAGAACCAAGAGGTGGCGACCCAGACGGCTGCCATGCAGTCGCAGCAGATTGCTCCCGAGCCGGTGATGAAACCGACTGCATAGCCCCAGCGCCCGCGCCTCCCGCCAGACATCCAAGGCACCTGCCGTATCGCCGGTTTGCCGCCAGAGTTCAGCGAGCCACCAGTAAAGCGGGCGCATCTCCGCCCTCAGCGCGCGGACGGACGGATCGGCAGCGCCTGCCAGGATGTCAACGGTCCGTCGGAACATGCCTCGATGTGATTTCAGGTGTCGGAGCTCCCGCGTGGATTTCGAACTGAGCTGGTCGGTCTGCCAGTCGGGCCGACGATACAGGTGGTCAACCTTCGGAACCTTGCGGTATCTCAAACCAGCGATCAGCGCGCGAACATGAATGTCCCAATCCTGAAAGCTGGCCAGTGATTCATCGAATCCACCGATGCGAAGAAGCGCATCCCTGCGCCAGATGGGACCCGACGTATGCCACACGAGATCCATGCGCAGAAAGCGCCTTAAATCAGACTCTTCGGAAAACTCATTCCAGATGACCGCGGAGTCTCCGGGATTGCGTCCGAACAGCCGGGTCATGAAAACATGAAAATCCATGCCCGGTTCAGCCTCCGCCTGATGCACGCGATACTCGAAGGCACCCGGCAGCAGCAGATCATCCGAATCCAGAAACACAACCAGTGGAGCCGACGCAGCAAGGATCCCCTGATTGCGGCAGACATCCGCGCCACGCTTTTCCCCTTCACGCGGCAGACACCGAAAGCGCGGATCCCGCCTCGCATAGTCACTCGCCACCTCGAAGGTGTCGTCATTGGATCCATCGTCCACGACGATCGCCTCCCAGTCCTGGAAAGTCTGCCGCAGAAGACTGTCCAACGCCTCCGGGAGCAGTTTGCGACGATTGAAAGTGGGTATGACGACTGATACTCGTGGCATGACCACCGCATGGGCTTTCTTGATGATGGACGATCCCTGTCAGATGAATGGTTGAAGCATGCTCATCGACATGCCTCCGACCGCAAAGTTCCTTGCGACCAGCTCGAAACCCCCGCCATCCGCCGCGAAACAAACAAGACATTGGCGCGACGCAGCACCGGCTGCTTCAACTTCCATTCCTGTGTCTGCTCATAAAGCGCAAATACGAGGTAGCCCCTCCCCTCCATATGCCGTTTCACCTCCTCGAACGGCACATGAAACGCATTCGTGGGATTCATGCTCACCTCCGCCATCACAAGGGGAATGCGCTGCTCATCGATCCATGCACCCGCACCTTTCAACACCTGCAGATCAAAGCCTTCCGTATCGATCTTGAGATAGTCGATTCCGGTGATTCCGGACTCCTCACAAAAGGTCTCCAGCGTCCGGACCGCGACGCATTCCGCTTTCGTTGACGAGCCGCCTGCCGGCGCCGCCGGATTCCGGGCCGCAAGGGAATTCATCACCGAGTCCACGCCCGACAACGGCCCTGCCACTTCCGCCTCGCCATTCGCAGCGCCCAGCGCCAGCTGGTGAACCTTTATTCCCATGTCCCGCGTGTTCTCCCGCAGCCGGGAGAATGTGTCCGCAATCGGTTCAATCGCGTGGATCTCCGCCTGCGGAAAGTGCCGCCGAATCTGCCGCGCGGTCTGGCCGACGTTTGCCCCAACATCGACGAAACACGCGAAGGGGTGCCGGGGAAACGCAGCCTTGATGTCAACAAACTCGTCGATCCCAAGCGGCAGGCGCCTGAATATGCGCGTGCCGCTCAGACGTTCTGCCCACTGGCGCAACAGGCTTTTCATGACCCGCGTTACCTTGACCTCCTTCTCGCGCGAATTCGCTCCTCGTAGTGAGTATTCAACTACAATGACTGGAAGTAGGCATCCAAATCAGACGCGTAGCGATTGATATTGAAGAACTCCTCGCAGTGCTGGCGTCCGGTGACACCCATTTCCGCGGCCGTGGCCGGATCGTCGTGCAAGACGCGCATGGCATCCGCTAGCGCCTGCGCATCGCCGACGGGAATAGCGATGCCACACCTTCGTTTCACAAGATCCAGCACGCCCGGCATCGCGCCGGTGTGCGTCACTATGACCGGCCGGGCCATCGCCATGGCTTCAATCGCGGCCGTGAAGCCCACAGCTGTCTTTTCGCGCGGATCGGCATTCAGGGCTATGATCGACGCCGTGCAATGGGCATAGTAGTGGTGGACGAGTTCGGAAAACGGAACGGAATCCCCTGGCCCTCCGGTCCCAACTCGCTTGGCATTGGTCGGCCAGACGACCCCTGGTGCGTCCTTGGCCGAGACGATTGATGTGACATGACCCGACAGCCCAACTCCGCGCGCGAGCGTGCCGAAATCCCGCTCGGTACGACCGCAGGATAGGAAGAATTTTGGGTTGTACGGGAGCACCGGGTAGAACCCCAAATCCACCCCCCAGCCCAGCATCGCCACCTTCGCGTGGGGAGCCACGCGCCGGGCTTCGTCCGCAGCCGCCGGCGTGAGCGCGATCACGCCGCGGTGCGCGCGGGGAAAATCCAGTTGCTCCCGCGCATAGGTGAGCGACACAATCACCCGCCGCCTGTACCCGAGCTGATGCAGCAGGGGAATCCAGTACAGGAGGGTGTGCGCGCTGAACAGGATGTCGTCCCTGCGAAGCCAGTCGGCGAGATGCCGGTGATACTTCAAATCATGCGGCAGGATACGGCCTCGAATGCTGAAATGCTTGATGGGCTCGGACACCAGCACGGTGTAGCCGCGCGCAAGCAGTTCGATACATCCCCAAAGATGATGCGTCGGCGCGAGACCCTCCCTGATCTCCCGCCACAAGTTCGGGCCGCCGTAGGAGTTGACAAACAGCACACGGCGTCCGTTCGAGTGACCGCGACGCGACAGGATGATGCCGCCGGGAACCGGTTCGGCGTCAATGTTCTCACAGGCCTGAGGCATGTCTGCAAACTTCTCGATTGTTGTCATGGTTCACCAGCCCTGACGTCGCAGCAAGTGCTCCAGTCCGCGCGTGAACAGGCTGCCGCGGCGAGCCTGCGACCACTTGAGCAGCCGGTGAACCAGTCGCTCCCAGGAGTTCCTGGGATCCGAAAAATCGCCGGCTACTCCCGCGAGTGCGGCCATCCGGTTCCAATCCTGATCCCACAGATGAATCCGCCGAAAGGCCTGCGTACCCGCCTTGCTCATAAACTCCAGAACCTCGCGGTCCCACCAAGTCACATCCTCGCTCTTCAGTTTCCGGTACTCAATGCCGCGGGCATCGTACCCCGCCAGCCACTCGGGATCGACAGGGAAGATCTCCTCCTTGTTCCAGCTCCCATGCATGTGGTTATACTCCCTGAAAATGGCCAGCGGTCCCTTGACACCATGGCCATGGTGCTCCCAAGCCTGATACCAGCGCTGCTTGCTGGCCATGCGCTGCCAGGCCACGAACTGGAAGTGCAGAACAACAATCTCCCGGCAGTCGAGGGTCGGTGCGCCCGGAGGATGCGGCACCCGGGAACTATGGATGCGCCGACCCTGATGCTCGCTGCCGTCATCGACGAATCCGCAGGGAATGAGGTTCGGGGGGATCCATGCCGTCTTGAACCCCGGCAGAATATTCACCCACCGAAACCGCAGGACCGTACCCGGGGCGGCCTCCTGGATCATCTTCCATTCCCTGCTGCCTGTCGCATTGGCCGACAGGGCCTCATCGGCATCGAGTCCGAAAAGGATTCTTTTCCCAGGCACCTTCCTGGCTGCGGTCAGGAGCAGCTTTTGCCGGGCATTCTCGTCATAAGTGGGCGAGTCATTGCAGAGAAGTTCCGCTCGCGGCGTTGATCGAATGATTTCCCGCGATGCATCCGTGGATAACTGGTCCGCAACAAAAGTCCTCGCCGCCCAGGTCCCGGCAGCGCCCAGATGGTGTTGCAGAATCCATGCCTCATTCTTCGCCGGCGTGAGGCAAAGGTTGCTCACCGCGCTTTGTCCTCTTTCAACAATGTTTTCGAATTCTTCCATACAATGTCGCGTCTGCTTCTCCGAGTTGCTTAGCGGAGGCTCACCATCTCATCAGTTTCCTTCTTAAAAGGCTTTCGGATCGTCACGAACCCAGAAAATCCGGTGAGCCACCGAACACTTGCCCTAGCAAACGCCGATCGATGACTTGCTACATGTGACGAGGACACGCCGCAGCACCTGTATCGCTTCATAAATGTCGCAATGACGAGACCAGCGGAAAATCGTGATCAATAGTATACAATACCCTCTTCATTCAGTTCATGCCCCGCAGAAGCAATGTTTAAAGCACCGGATATCACCAATTACTAGGTTCAATCATATTCAACAAATTGACTGACACTTCTTTAACCAAACAGTTGTAAGTATATCGCGTCATGCTTTTCCGCAGCCAGATCCCACGATAGTGCGGAGGCTCTTGCTATCCCGCGTCTCAATATGGGTGAAAGATCCGCGGAACCCTTGGCCACTGTCACAATCCGATCCACCCATGCATCCGTGTCGAATGGATCTAGCAGCATTCCTGCATCCCCAACAACTTCCGGAAGACTGGTTCGAGAAGACGCAATTACAAGAGAACCACACGCCATGGCCTCCAACGCAGGAATTCCAAACCCTTCATGCACGGATGGGTACAATAGGGCAGTTGAGTCCAAATATAGCTTATGCAACTGAGCCTCACTAGGCTTGCAATGTACCTCAATGAATTCGTTTAAGCCACGCGCCTCAACCTGCCATCGTTCTTCCTTCGAAAGTGCGGCACCAGCAACCACGAGTTTCATCGGGATACCCGATTTTACAGATTTGTGGAATGCATCCAGAATAAAAAGAAAATTTTTATAGGTAGCTCGCCCTCCAACAAATAGAAACCGGGATACAGCCCGATTGGCAACCTTCTCCTGCAACCCCACTTCGGTAAGCGCTGGAAAAGACGATCCATGATACACTACTGAGGACTTTCCGCGAGTATTCGGGTACCGTTCATGGAGCTCTGATTCGGTATACTTGGAAACACAAATGAGGTGGTCCGCCGCCTGAATTGCTTCCGCTTGCTCTGCAATCATCACTGCACATTCCTCACGAAACTCAGAATATGCCAGCATAATAAAGTCATGCACAGTGACAACTAATCGACAGCGGAGGTCACCGTACTTGAGTCCGCATGATAGTCGATAGTTCGTCGGGTGAAAAACGCATCCGCGAGAGAGATACCTTCTTGCCCAGTATTCGGTTACAATTGCCTGGGAGATTCGTCGTGGCTTTATTCTACTCGGTGGGGAAAAGCCTACTCCTGTGCGTGTGATCCCAGCCACTGCTCCCACACCCAGAATCCGTCTGCCAACGGCAAGGCGCGATCTGGATATTATTTCGCAAAAATACCGGCTGACACCACCATAGGTCTGCCATCGGAATATGTGACCGTCATATACAATTCTCCGACTCATGTCGCACTTCACTTGGTTTTTGATTCACCTCTTGGAATCCGATCGCAAAATAATCAAGCAACTACTTTTCTCCGCGCTGACGCCTTGAAGACATCGAATAGTGATTTGATTTCTGCAAGACCTCCCGGCTGGATGATCCAAGCGGAGCCGGCGAAGAGGGCGGCACCGGTACCGGCAACAAGGACGTTCACTGTGTTGGATGCAGTTCCATCCTGAAGCAGAGTTCGAAGGATAACAAGTGCCGCACCCATCACACAGCTCGTGATGAAAGGACGCTTCAGCGTGGAAAAGTAATCACCCACTGTAAAGGGTGATCCGCGCAGTGCAAAATACACTCTTGGATAAAACATCAAATAGGTGACTGAAACATCGGCGATGGCGAGACCGATTGGCCCCCACCAGACTCCAGACAAGACGCCGACAAGACTTATCGTTTGGTTGAGGAGGTTTAGGTTTCGATACGCTCGGGTGCGGCCAGTGGAGAGCAAGACAAAGAAACTGCACCCTGCACACTGCTTTACGAAGGTACTGATACACAGGAGCCGAACAACGGGTGCCGAATCCACCCATCTTGCGCCGAGAAGAAACAGCGTAACTTCGGACGAGAAGACTGCAACAAACAGACTCAGTGGCATGGTGACCACGCCAACCATCATAAGGAGCTGGCCGAAATACCGCCGAAAACGTTGAGGTTCGGTTTGAAGTCGACTCAGCGTTGGGTATACTACTTGGTAGACTGGGCTCAATAGTTGATCATTGGGCGTTGTCACCACTTGATAGGCCTGCCGGTAGGTTGCGACAGGTGCCGCACCAAACAGGCGACCGAGCAAGAACCGATCCAGTCCTCCGCATAGATTGAGAATCACATGGGTAATGGTGAGGTTGCCGCCAAATTTGAGGAAAGGCATAACACTAACGTTGCGATTTGGCAGGCTAGGAATCCAAGGCAGGCACAGCCAGACCCCAGACACCACAATTAGGGTGCGTGAGATCTCACGCGCAACTAGAGCCCAGTACCCATGACCCAATGCTGCAAGCCAGATGCACAGACCCGTGCTGAGCACACTTGAAAGCAAACGTACCGCTGCCGTCGAACCCATTCTCAACTTTCGGGTAAGTAACGCCTGGTGCTGGATCAGCAGCCCACCGAGTAAGGTGTTTATCGATAAGCTTGCGCTGAGGCAAATCAAGCGGGGTTCGCGATAGTATAAGGCGATAAGGGGTGATGCTGAAAGCAGCAGCACGGCCAGTCCCAGTCCCATGCTAACGCTGATCCAGAAAAGATTGCTCGCCTCCGCGTGGCTCAGCGACTTTCGCTGAACAGTGGCTGAGGAGAGCCCGAGTTCGCGAATCTGATCAATGAGACCGGTCACAACAGTGACCATCATGAACAAACCAAAGTGCTCTGGAATGATCAGTCGCGCCGTCACCGCAATCGATCCCATACGTAGCGCGAAGTCGAAAAATGAGGACGCACTCGTCCAGAAAGCCGCCCGGATCGACCGTGTCCTAAGATCGCCGTGCGAATCCTCCCTCATGAGCATTTCAAATCTAGCTTCGTGGGTCATAAAGCAAAACAGGCTCAATTTTCGTCATCCCTTCCTGCGTTAACGCTCCGTCGTAAGCAGAGCCTGTTCCAAGACCGGTCGCAAGAAGTTAATGATCAACATAAAGCCCGCCTAGAAATATGGCTAAAGCGCCGCAAAATTGGCGATACTTCAAAAATTGGAGCCTTATAACCCGTGTATCCACCTATGGGTGAGCTTCGGAAGCCGGTTCGTACACAGTACACAATGTTAGAGGCGATACTTGATACTTTCATTTACGTCTATCCAAAATTCATTGATAATTCCCCAGCGACGCATAAGCATATCCGCATTATTCGACGATTCTTGAAATAGGAAAACTTGTGACAGACTCTAAGTACTTCCGCATCGCTAACCAAGCCGCACCAATACAGTGGCACTAGTGCCACCGCTGACGAAGTACTTTCGACTGCACTGATATGATTAAATCAGTTCACCGCGCAGCACTTACGGAAAGGCCGCTAGGAGCATTGGGCAATGCAGGCCCCTGCGACAATCCCGGCACGTCAGCACCCCTCACGTAACGGTATCCCGCCGGAATGCTATCAAATGTCACATTGGGATTGCGAGGATCAATCGCGGGCCAAGGGAGGTTGCCAAAATAGTCAGGTTTTGAGGAACGAAAAAGTGAATCAGGCAGGAGTCGGATCCAAGGCTCTCATTGACGGGAATTCCATTGTCCCCGCTGTTAAAATTCCCACGCAAGAGCGTTGTTGCCTCAACATCAAGATCCATTTCCTGATACCCGGCTGGGCCCATAAAGACCGATACCAACGTACCCTCTGCGGGCAGAACAGCTCCGATACCGCCAGAAAACGATACTCCGTTGGTGCCTATAGAAGAAACCGAAAACTGAATTCGCTTATTGTCCCACAAAAGATAGCCGAGTTGCCCAACAAAGAATGTACCCTTAGTCAGTTTCACAATCCCAGCATCGTCAGACACTCGTACGACTAGAGTACCCTGTGCCTTCCAATCCCGCCAAAATTGTCCCAAAATTGCACGTGCTGATCCGTCATACGCGCCATTTCCCATATTTGGGTTGCCAAAGCTGTATGGAATCCCACTAAAGCCGGGATCCCCAATGATATTTCCAACAATTGAATAATTGCGGGAAAATCGATTCAAGCAAAGCTTGAAAGCTCGAAATGTTCTCCTCAAGTCGGTCCCATGCAACCAATTTCGAAATACCGTATCTTCAGAGGCCCCTCCAAAATACCCATCACACTGCAGATTCGGAGATATATTACCCTCATACAAATTGTACGAATTATGTGGGCCATGATTGGTATTTATCGTTCCACCAATATTGCTCTCCAGGAGATTATACGCGAACACATTTCCTGCAGAGGAAGACGTAACCTCAATTGCCGGCGCAACATTCACCACAATATTGTCTTCTATCAAACTCGCCGACACCGCACCTATTAGTAATCCAGCGCCATTGGACCCTACGTACTTACGATCACGGATTACGCATTGACGAATTTCGCAGTTCAATGAATCGGTAATATAAATTCCATAATTATTTGTGTTGATAATCTTAACACCCTTAACCCAGCTGCCATAACACTGATCAAATAATATTGGAAAAATCGTGGAGCCATTCACACCATCGATCGTTAAATCTTCAATTCCGACAAAATCACACTGCTGCTGCACGATGTTTACTCTGGCACTCAACCCACTTGGGGGAACATAATAGAGCGGCGGATAGAAGGAAATCGACGTACTTGTCTTGCTAGTGACTCGAGTCTTCTGAGTCCTGAGGTAATTGTAGCCGCCAACTGAAATAGTTGGTACATACCCGGCCTTTACAAGTTCTTCTGAAGTGATATTGTCAAACGCAATTCGTATAATTTGCCCCACGGAAAATGGAGAGGTGGAATCGATGGAAACAGATTTGCTACCCCTTGCTAGTCCTTCGGTAACTATATTGTTTGAAGATGGCCAAAGCCATTGGTAATCACTCCCTGATCCCACATTGAATGCTCCGTTTGTTCGCACATCCATTACAGTCGCTTCCATACCGGCACCCCTTACAGTTATTGAATCCTTTTCCGGCCCAATGTAAATAGGTGAATCAATCCGGTATACACCCGCCGGAAGAAACACCACATCGCCGGCGCTTGCGGCCTTCACCGCAGCCTGAATTGCGGAACTCGCATTCTGCACTCCGGAACTGTCGGCATTGTATGGGGCCTCCGTGACATTGATAAGCCGCGTGCGCTGCTGGATACCTCCTGGCACGCCGACAGCCACGTTTGCGGTCCAATCTACCCGTCGTGGGGCAGGAATCAGTTCACCTCTTACCAAAGGCACCAGTCCCATGCTGACTAGGAGCACGGAGCCTACGAAGCGAACAGGAGAATATATGTGTTTCATATTCTAATAATTGGCCGAAGCGTGTGGTTTATCAAGTCCGCGTCCCTTTCTCCCCAGAGTACTGTTGCGGACATGAAGACAAGGGCGTCCAAACCACTTTATAAAACGATTGCGGAATAACGAAACTTGGGAGCGACAATGCGCAATTGGAACGGGCTTCAGGGTGGCCTGTATCGGGGATTGAGTGGTGGAGGGTAATCTCGTTGCAGAGGCAAGAAGACGCCCGGAAAATTGTTTAAACTTATGCTTGAAGATGCATTGAGGGTCAGGTTGGGGCCCCATATGGAGCACATTTCTGATCCTGTATTGAGGAAGACGTTTTTCGCGCCCTTGAGCAATGCCCTGGCTGCGTCGCTGCATCAGCGGGACTGCCGGGCGGTCACGGACGCCGAGTTTCTTGAACTCGGCGCGACCCGGGTGATTTGCGATCCACGCAGTGGTCGAGGATTCCTTCAGCAGATTGGCGTGCACATTGAATCGTGCCCGCAGCGGAGCAGCTTTTTCGAGCAACTCAAGAGCATGCGGCGCCTGCAGATGCTCTCCGACGTGACCGAGCGGGTTGCGGCAACGATGGCGCCACGGGCGGAGATGCCGGAAGAGCTCGCCAATCACGAACTGTACGCCGGCGATGGTCATTGGCACGGTGCCGCCACGCATGATGCGAAGATCGATGATCGGCGCTGGGCGGTCGGCCATGTTTACGCTCTGAACCTGCGCACCCGCGCCCTGCATCACCTTGATCTGACTCAGGGCAAAAAGGAGCACGACATGTCTGTGCTCAAACGGCTCGGCGCGGACATGCTTCGAATGGGTGCGAAGAAGCGTCAGCGCGTCATCTGGGTGTGGGACCGTGCTGGCATAGACTTCGAGCTCTGGCAAAACTGGAAAGCCACCCGCGGCATCTACTTCATCTCGAGAACCAAGGACAACATGACTTTCACCACGGTGTCTCAAGTAGCTCCTGATCCGGACCGCCCGATCGACCCGAATATCCTCTCGGACGAGCGCTGCTTGAGCGGCCAAGGCACCGAGGTCCGCCTGATTCGATATCGCGATCCGGTGGGCGCAACGGTGTACGAGTTCGTCACCACCGCATTCCACCTGCCCGCCGACATCATTGCCTGGCTGTATAAAGCGCGATGGAACATCGAGAAGGTCTTCGATCAGCTCAAAAACAAGTTCGACGAGTCCAAGGCTTGGGCAACCAGCGATACGGCGAAATCCATCCAAGCGAAGTTCCTTTGCCTGGCTCACAACTTGCTCGAGCTGTTTGAGGTGCACTTGGAAAACGACTATCGGATTCGCAACGAAGCCGGCCTGCAACGTCGTGAAAAAAGGCTCGCCGAACACACTGCCGTTGCCCGGAAAAAAGGGTACGCCGTCTCAGCCCTGCTAACCAAGCTATTCCAGCCTCTACAATGCAGTATAAAACTCATCCGATGGCTTCGCTCCTACTGGTTCTCCAGCGCCCCTCTATCGCAGATCCTGCCTGTCCTGGCCCGCTCATACGCACATTCCTAGCCTCCCACATTGGACACCCTTGCTTGAAGAAAATCATTGATCTCTGATCGAACCGTTTTCTCACGAGATAAGAATCCAATCTGCTCTAAAAGCAATTGGAAGAAGGAGGGAATCCTTGCAAACTCCTATACCTCCGTACCATGTGAATTCCGGGCTCTCAGCCCGCCAGCGTCTCCTCTCGCGTTTTTACTTGTATTTTACCACCGATCCAACGCTCACGCCGTCACGACGCGGGAGCCCGACTTGCCTACTTCGAGGTAGGCGTGCCTTTCCTAGTTTCAAGGAAGTTCCTAAGGTGCAGGGCTATTTCCTCACTAAATAACTCCGCGCCCCGTGCATTCAGGTGCTGGGAGTTGTAGAAATATGCGTGATCATGGCTGAGAGAGGAATCGCTGAAATCCCAGAATTCTGTGCCATACTTTGCAGCCAGTTCAGTGAAATGCTCGAAGATATCCAGTCGGTTCTTTTCCAGCTTTTGCATCTCTCGATACTCAGGTGCAAACACAAGAATCATAACGGCACCGTGCAACTGCGCAAGCTGCAGACAGCGCTCCAGCGCGGCCACTCCTTTGGGTTCAATGCGATAGGTGACGCCGGCAGACACGCTGTGACGAAAGCTTTCGAAGTCCTGCGTCCATTGCACATGCCGTGGATTGAAGCCGTCAAAGTAGTCCTGACGGCCCTCATACGAAAACCACCGAAGAACACCGAGTGCCCAGGTGAAACGCATATCTGGCACCGCATAGCCGTAGAGGGGCACATGCTTCCACTTCCAGACGTCCGGATCAATAGCGAGGAGTGTCTGATATAGCGGTTCACTTTTCGAAAGATAGGGCACATATACTCCCGGATCGTATATCTCACCCCGGCGGGTGGTTTCGAAACTGAAGGCTTCCAAATTCTGAAGGATGACAGCCGGCGCCTTGTTGCGTGACAGGTAGGCATCGAGGATGCCCGCCTGAACGTCGATCTGAATCCCGTTCATGCCCAGATTGTAGGCACTTAGTCCCGTTTCCCGGGCAATGACCCGTGGATCGTAATGCACAAGTGCGCGAGAGGAACCATTGATGATGATGTCGCTGTTAACCCGTTCCACCATCCAGGCATTGATGGCTCCAAACTTGGAAGTCGTTATGCGCCGCAGTCCTCCGGAAATCACCGCGTGAAGTCCTGCTGCCACTACCGCCAGGATGACAAAAAAGAGGACTATTCGACCAAACCCGCGCCACCGAGACGAGGCGCGCACTCGGGCTGCCGCTGAAGGCTTTAACATGGGTGTCTCCACAGATTGCATCCGACTAAAATTGGAAATAGATAAACTGAGCGGATTGATAGACCCCGAATAGAATGACGAAGTAAACCACGGATGCATAGGCGGGCCAGCGCACCAAAGTGGGAAGACGGACGAGCCTGCCTGAAACTTGCCAGCGGCCTTCTGCGTACTGGAGGAACTCCAGTAGTGCGATGCCAAATATCGCAACCGGAAAGTGCTTCAACTGAAAATTCTGTGTTTTGAGAGTCGCCAGATCCCATCCGGAGTAAAGGTGCGTCAAGATGTACCAGGCATCCGAAAATGTCTTCGCTCGGAAAAGTATCCAGGTGATGCCGATGAGCACGAATGTGGTCAGCCACATCAGGAATCGCCGGAGGAGCGTCGCTTCATGAAGGCCCATCGCCCCAAGGCAGCGATTCCGCAAACCATTCGTCATGCCTCCAAAGACGAGATAGACGCCATTCAGCAGGCCCCAGATCACATAGGTCCAGGCCGCCCCGTGCCAGAGTCCGCTAACTCCAAAGGTAACTAGAATGTTACGGACCCATTTCGGTCGGGACACCTTGCTGCCACCCATCGGGAAGTACACGTAATCCCGGAACCAGGTTGACAGCGAAATATGCCAGCGACGCCAGAACTCCGAAATGGAGGTCGACTGGTACGGGCGCTCGAAGTTCTCCATGAGCGTGAAGCCGAGCACTCGCGCGGATCCAATGGCGATGTCCGAGTAGCCTGAGAAATCACAGTAGATCTGATAGGCAAAGAATACAGTCGCAATCGTGAGCTGCAGACCGTTGTGCTGCTGGGGAGCTCCATAGACATCGTTGACAAACAGGGCCAGGCGGTCAGCGACGACCAGTTTCTTGAAGAACCCCCAAGCCATCCGACGGAGTCCGCTGACAACCCGCTCATGATCGAACCCCTGTGGCTCATGGAATTGGTGCAGCAGGTTCTGCGGTCGCTCGATAGGCCCCGCCACGAGCTGGGGAAAAAACATCACATAAGTGGCGTAGGTGACAAAATCGCGCTCGGCCTTCTGATGCCCTCGATAAACTTCTATGACATAACTGAGACTCTGGAACGTGTGAAAGGAAAGCCCGATGGGAAGTATGATCTTGAGCGCAGGCTCCAAACTGGCCGGTGCGCCGCCGTGAAATGGCGGCAGGGTGTCCGTGAAGAAAAAGTATTTGAAAACAAATAGTATCACACACGTGACGACGATGCTCACCCAGAGCAGGGTCCTGCGGCGGCGGCCCTCGCTGTTTTCGATCCAAATTCCAGCAAAATAGTCGACCAGAATGGTGGTGAAAAGAATCAGGATATAGGCGGGAATAAACGCCATATAGAACCCGCAGCTCGCAACCAGCAGCAGCGGTGTTTTCAACCCCCGCGGAACCAGAAAGTAGAGGGCGCAGACTACCGGAAAAGAGACCGCGAATTCGAGCGAATTGAAAAGCATACGGATTCGAGTGCTGTGCTCAGGCGAAAATGAATCGGTAAATCCGATCACTCGGCGGAGAGACCCGCCGAAGTGCCGCAAGCGCCTCAATCAGAAGCGTCATGACGACGGTGGTTACCAGCATCCAGAGGTAGAAGGCGGAAGACCAGGGATCCGGGCGGCCGACCAGGCGCAGGATCACCTGGAGGATCGCGATTTGCAGGACGTAGGCTGGCAGCGAATATTGCCCCAGCACGATCACGCGGCGGATCAGCCAGCCGTTTGGCGAGACCGCTTGACCCGCGGCGAGGGACGCAAATACCGCCAATGCCGCACCGGCGATCTGCACTTCGAAAACATGTCCCCAGTACCGCCCGACAAATCTACAGACGACAAACGCCACTCCCAGAAGCATGACTTTGCCGCGACGGCCCATGCGAGCCGCCTGAGGCCGACAAACGGCCCGTCGCCGCACCGATCATCCCCGCCATCAGAGATTGAGGTTCCCCGCTGAAAGGCCGTGATGATTCAGGACTGCAGTCACCCCAGCGGCCACCGCCGCAAAGGCGAGCAGGTGCCAGCGGCTCAGGCATGCAGAGCGAGCACGACCGGCGAAAGCACAAGAAATACCCAATCGGGAGGAGCACCTCGAAGATCGCGCTGCGGCCCGATCCGATGAGAAAGATGTCGGAGGCGTTCGCCCCCATGACTGCCAGCACGTCGAGCGGATTCATCCGCTTCGCGAGCGCCAGGCCGCCGAGGTTGAGGAGGGTGAAGATCAGAATGAGGCGCACGCCGCGGCTGATGAGGCGGATGTGCATGCGCGCCTTGTTCTCGCCATACCGGGCCGGGTAGAGGGCGATCACCAGATACCCCGTGATGAAGATGAATGACGGCGGCAGAAACGACATGTACCGAAACGCGAGGTGATACTGCGAGGAGTAGTTCAGGCTGTGGTAAAAAACCATCGTCAGCACGAGCACCCCCTTGCAAATATCCAGCGCCGCCAACCGCGGCGCGCTCTGTCTGGGTAACGCAGAGTTCACTGATTCAGTCCTATGGAGTACGGGTGGCTAGAATTGCCGAAGCAGAAGCCAAAGTTCGGAGAAGTTTCACGCGGAGAAGAGATTTTCCTAAATTGGAGGGGCACGCCTTGTCGTGACCAGAGGACGAGCGACGATATCGGAGAATTTCACGCGGAGGCGCGGAGCACGCGGAGAGGAGAAGTCTGCAAAATGGAGGGGCACGCTTTGTCGTGACCAAGGGACGGGTGTCGCAATACAACGCCGGCAATTTCACGCGGAGAGCAAAGGGCAGCTGGGGATCAGATCGGGGATCAGACAACGGAAGGTTCACGCGGAGACGCGGAGAACGCGGAGAAGAATTTTTTGTATTTTGGAGGGGCACGCTTTGTCGTGACCAAGGGGCGGGTGTCGCAATACAACGCCGGCAATTTCACGCGGAGAGCAAAGGGCAGCTGGGGATCAGATCGGGGATCAGACAACGGGGTTCACGCGGAGACGCGGAGCACGCGGAGAAGAATTTTGTATTTTGAGGGGCACGCTTTGTCGTGACCGGTTGCGCGCATCGCGTCAAAACGCCGGTTGTTTCACCATTCGATCTATCAAATCACGTCGCCATTCTGAATTCCGATTCCAAACATTCATCGATCCGGTCACGACAAGGCGTGCCCCTCCATTTGAAAATAAACTCGCTCCGCGTCCTCCGCGCCTCCGCGTGAAACCCTCTCCGTCTCCGTTTCGCATCTCCAGTCCCCTGGTCACGACAAAGCGTGCCCCTCCAGATGAAAGAGAAATCTCTTCCTCCCCTTCGCTCATCCTCCGCGTTCTCCGCGCCTCCGCGTGATACCCTCCGGCTTCATCCGCCGAGCTCCCCTATCCCGCCTTTTCCGTGCTCCCCAATCCACAAGCCCGGATCGCCTCTTTCACCGACAGAATCTGCGCCCCCGATTCAATCGCCCACTGAAACACCTGCTCGAAGAGCGCCGGCGTGCACCCGTATTCCGTTGGATTCTCCGTCACATCATGCGTCGAAAATATCAACCAAGCATGCTCAGCCTGGACCGTGCGATCAATCTCTTCCCGCATCGCCTCGGGCTTGTCTCTGGATCGCTCGATGAAGAAGGACCGCAGGTAGGCCAGGTCGGCCTCACCGGCATTGTGCGTCTGCCCGCCGGCTCGCCCGGAAACGAACCGCCGGCCAATGAAGCGTTTCGTGCGCAGCCGCGGAAAGCTGATCGGATACGAGTGGTTCTCGAAGGTCGCCAGAGGCTCAAGGGCGCGCAGTTCGCTCAGATTCCGCGACACCGAATCCCGGTACGCCGCGAACGACGTCTCAAAAGCGTCGAAATGATCGTACGTGTGACACGCCACCTCATGCGGTCCGGTTAGGACCTCCCGCAAGAGCTCCCGGCTGACAATCCGGCCCGTGGGGGTCTGGGTGCCCAGAAGGCCGAGGGAAGTGTAGAATGTCGCCCGCAGGCCACCGGCCTGGGCGAAGAGCGGCGCTGTCGCCGTATAGGCGGACGCCGGGAAATCGTCGAACGTGAAAGAAATGATCGGCCGCGCATTGCGAAGCACCACCCGGCGCCGCGAAAACCAAGCCGCCACCCGCCTCCCCAAGGCCCGTTGCAAACGCCCGCTCATACCTTGTATTCAACCACGGATCCCGATCGTACGACCACGGAATGCGCAGAAGGCACGGATGGAGAGGCGGAGGTCAGAGGTCGGAGGTCAGATCTCAGATGTCGGTTCATTATCACCTGGAGGGGCACGCTTTGTCGTGACCAGAGGACGGGCGACGAAATCGGAGAGTTTCACGCGGAGGCGCGAATAACGCGGAGAGAAGAAGTCTGCAAATTGGAGGGCACGCTTTGTCGTGACACGACGGCGTGTCGCAACACACGCCGGCAATTTCACGCGGAGAGCATAGGACAGCTGGGGATCAGATCGGGGATCAGACAACGGAAGGTTTCACGCGGAGACGCGGAGCACGCGGAGAGATCGGAGGTCAGAAGTCGGAGGTCAAGGGTCCGTTGTCAGAGGCCAGGAATCAAATCTCAATCCACAGATTGCCGGCATCTGAAATCATATTTCTAAACTCCGCGCCCTCCGCGCCTCCGCGTGAAAAATTCCGTCGCCCTTGCGCCCCACGCATCCCCGGTCACGACAAAGCGTGCCCCTCCAGTTGAAAACAAATCCATTCCTCGGTCTTCCCGCGACCTCCAGCGCCCCGCGTGAAAAATTCCGGTCTTCCTTGCGCCCCGCCCGTCCCCAGGTCACGACAAAGCGTGCCCCTCCAATAATCAAAAATCTGACATCCAACCTCCAAATCCATTCCTCGTCTTCTCCGCGCCCTCCGCGTCTCCGCGTGAGCCCTTCCGTCCTCCGGACCCGCGTGCTCCGCGCCTCCGCGTGAAACCCCGCCGGCATTCTTCTTCCGCGTGAGGCTTCTCATTGATTCACCTTGAGGCTCGGGGATGTCGTCGGAGTCAGATTGTTGACAATGCGGTGCAGGCCTTCCCTCAGCGTGGCTTCCCCAAAATTGATCAGCAATCCGACGGGTAGGTGCATCAGACGCAGGTAGGTTAGCAACTGCTTGCCGTGCACAGGCGCAAGCTTCTCCACGGATTTCAGTTCCACGATCACGCGGTCCTCCACAAGCAGGTCAGCACGGAATCCTTCCTCAAAGACCATGCCATCATATTCAAACCGGATCGCCTTCTGCCGCTCGACCTGAAACCCGCGACGCTCCAGATCACGCGCCAGCACAGCCTCGTATACCGATTCCAGAAGCCCCGGCCCAAGCCTCACGTGAATCTTCATCGCGGCATCCACAATGGCCCCAGTGACTTCATCCAGTTCTTTCATGATCGGAGAGTTTCACGCTGAGCGGAGAGGAGGTCGGCAAGCAGAGTTCAGAATTGGTTCACGCGGAGGCGCGGAGCACGCGGAGAGATCGGAGGTCAGAAGTAGGAGGTCAAGGGTCCGTTGTCAGAGGCCAGGAATCAAATCTCAATCCACAGATTGCCGGCATCTGAAATCATATTTCTAAACTCCGCGCTCCCCGCGTCTCCGCGTGAAAATTTCCGTCGCCCTTGCGCCCCACGCATCCCCTGGTCACGACAAAGCGTGCCCCTCCATTTGAAAACAAATCCATTCCTCGTCTTCTCCGCGCCCTCCGCGCCTCCGCGTGAAACCCTCCGTCTCCGTTTTGAATCATCCGCCCCCTGGTCACGACAAAGCGTGCCCCTACATTGTACAGACTTCTCCTCTCCGCGATCTCCGCGCCTCCGCGTGAAACCCTCCGTCTCCGTTTCGCATCGCCCGTCCCCTGGTCACGACGAAGCGTGCCCCTCCAATAGTCAAAATCTGACATCCAACCTCCAAATCCATTCCTCGTCTTCTCCGCGCCTCCGCGTGAAACCCTCCGTCTCCGTTTCGCGACGCCCGTCCCCTGGTCACGACAAAGCGTGCCCCTCCAATAGAGAAAGGCTCCCTGTCTCCGCGTTTCAATCAGCCGTGCCCCGGTATCCTACGGGTCGCTCCCAACGCCGCGCTCTCGGCCTCGCCCCGTCTCCGCAACCGCGCTTCCCACGCTCTCGCGAGCCTGCGGTATAGCACGCTGCGGCCCGGTCGCCAGGAGGCTGCCATCAGGTGGACACCGTACCTTCCGAATTGATGCCAGGTCTTCTCATCCCTCACATCCCCCGGAAAGAGCACCCGCATGCCAGCCGTGGTCGCCGGATGCTCGGCCATCGTTCGCGTGAGCAGGCCGGGGCCCGTGCTGACGAGCACCGACAACTCGTCCCGCAGCAGCCGCGGCGCCCAGTCCAGCATCGGGGCCACCCAGTCCGGTTCGCGCTGGCCGCGCACACAATTCTCGATCACCTGCCCAAGAAACGCATTCCCCGGCGCCGCACCGAAGGCATAGTTCCCGATCTCCCAGTCAATGCCATGGGCGCGCCTCAACCGCTGGTTCAACGTAATCTCCTCGAACGGAAACACGCAGGCATGCTCCAGCAAATCATCGAGCGACTCACTCAGGAAAACATCGAGATCGAAATAGAATCCTCCCAGGTGGTACACCGCGAGGTAACGAAAGAAATCGAAGCGCTGGATCTTGTGTGGAAAACCCTCGAAGACCGCGCGGTACTGCGGAAAATGGTCAGAGACGAAACGATTGACATCCGCATCATCGAAGAACGTGCACGTCCAGTCCGGATGCAGCAGTTGCAGCAAACGCGCCGCAGCACGGTCCGCCGGTTTGAGATCGCGGCTGCGTGCGGTCTGGATGATGCGACGAGGAATGGAGGCGGACATCAGGACGTGCGGTATCGGGGAGAGCGCATGCCCGAAGTCGCTGGCCGAATGCCCGCATGTCGGCCGGACGTCGGTCGCCGTGTCTCCGCAGGTCGGCTCACATTGTAGGCGCGTGCGTGTCCGATCCCGGCGAGCCAGAGCAGCAGGCCCATGGGGGTCATGCAGAGAAAATTCGATTCTGAAAAATTCATGATCAGCGCCATCATCAGGATGGCGAAACGAATCAGGCTGAAATTGTCGCCGCTGCGAAGAGATGCATTGATGCGGACGGCAGCCCATACCAGCACAAATGCGAGCAGGGATATGGCCACCCAGCCGCCCATAAGGTAGATCTCTATGTACCCATTATGCGCAGACCCTGCCACCCAGTAGGGCAGCTGGTTCCGATAGAAGGGATCATCCCACAAGCTCATGAACCCGGTTCCGAAAATCGGATTTGTGCCCACACTGAGCAACTCCCGCCAGACATCCGTGCGTCCAGTGAAGGACATGTCCCGCCCCATCGCTCCGACAAGTTCCTGCGAGATGCCAAACTCGGAATCGAGCACCCAGAATACTCCAGCTGCAAGCAATGCATAGATACCGAAAGCCCCAATGCGTTTGCGCAGGAAAGGAACTTTGCTCGAAAATACGATGAATGCACCCACCACCAAGCAAAGCATCGATGTCTGGCTATTGCACTGATAGAGGAGATAAATGCCAAGTGACAGCAGCCCGGGTGTAATCAGCCGATCCCGCCAGGAGCTGAACCGCTTGTCCCGGGCTTTCTCAATCCAATCCCAGAGCAGGAAAACTCCACAAATTGCCACCATGGCACCCAACGTATTCTTTTGGGTCGTCACGCCCGTAATTTCGAGGCCACCGGACCGGCTGTAGCGCCTCCCGAGACTCGGGAAGTAGCGGATGTAGATTACCGAAAGCGCAAAAAATTGAAACGCGCAGCGCGTGAAAATGGCCCGAAGTGCCTGGCGCGGATCGGGTTCAGTGAGGATAAGCAGGATAATCAGGATGTTTCCGCACTCCTTGAACCAACGTTTGAACGAAACATACGACGAGTTGGCCCAGAGCACGCTGACGAGAAAAAATCCGTAGAGAAGGAAGAGCGGCCAGTTCCGCCTCAAGGTATCCCCCCAATCGAGTCGCCGTTTTATGAGCACGACGAACGCAATGGCCATGAGCGTGAAGTAGAAGATGGCATCGACGGAACTCCCCTCCATCGACGTGCCACCGTCACCACCGATCGACAGCCAGGAGGTGAGCGGCTTGCTCATGATAATCCCAATCCAGATGGTCGGAATCCACAACCAGGGCGTGATGCCCGAACGCTTCCTGTTGTCCCGCCGGATGGCCCAGGAGGAGGGAATCGAATAGAGGAGCAGCGTGAGCAGGTTCACGACTGGGAGAGGAGGCGGCTGGCCGTGATCTGGCTGGCGATCAGGCGGTGGATCGGCAGCGTGTGGTTGGCACGGCCGCTGGTGTGTTCGTCAACGACCGTGCGAAGGATGTCGGGCCGGAAGGGCGGCGGGAGCGACGGGAATGCATTGGCCATGGAGCGGATCTGCTCCGCCAGCACACCACGATACCAGGTGCGAAAGTGATAGAACTTGTGCCGCCCGAGAAAAAGACGCTCGAGCTGCAGCGGGCGCAGCACGCGGTCGATCCTCGTGAGGGCCGGCGGCATGCCATAGTCATAGGCATACTCGGCCTTTGCCGTGAGTTCTCGATAGCGGCGCACGCCCTGGCCCACCCAGCCAAGGCGGTGCAATTGAAGCGAACGATCGGTCGGCACCCGCCGGAGGCGTTCGTCGCCCCGCGCAATCAGCTCGAGCAGAGGTTGCGGGCTTCCCTCGAGCGACGCCGGACACCGGTAGGCCAGAGCCGCGAGGTCATTGTCGAGAAAGGGCGAAATCGGTTGCAGCAGGCCGGCCTCGAGGGAGCGTCGCGAGTAGTGATGCCAGGGCACCTGCTTGAAGAGGATGAAGGTCATCCGCGAGCCCGCGCGCTCCTGCTCATAGGTTTTCGCCGCACGCTGAAGCTCCGAATGAAACTGCTCCTGAAAGAGATGTGAAAAGAGGCGCGTGGGGCGAAAGGCGACATTCGCCCGCAGCACCTCCGAGCCGTAATTGCCGGTGATGCGACGCGGTGAAATGCCGCGCGCCCGGGCATTGCAGAACACTTCGATCGAGCCCGACGCATCCATCGTGCCGTCGCTGAACAGCACCGATCGCTCAGCCAGCGCGGCGAACGAAGCAAAAAACAAAGCCCCACCCGGATGGTCTGGTGTTCCTGTCCCGTCGCTTGTGCGAGGCGTCGCGCGAGGGTCACGTCCGCACAATCGCGCAGGGGTCCCCCGAACGTGTAGCAGGGAAGTGAACTGGGTGCCGCGTGAGCCCACGCGAGCACCATGCGACTGTCCAGGCCGCCGGTCAGCGACATCGCGCTGCCATCCCCCGCCCTCAGGTAGCGCGGCAGAATTCTCGGAAAGAGATCGATCAACGCTTCCGTATAGGCGGCTGGCTCCAGCGGCGACTCGCTCTCCCACTCGGCGGGACTGAAATACTGCGCGCGCTCGATCCGCCCGTCGCGATGAAAGGTCCAGGCCGACGCCGGCGGGAGGAGTTCAATGCCCTGGAAGAGACTGCGATTCTGCAGCGTGCAGCCGACGGTGTACGTTTCCGCCAGTCCACGTTCGTCGATGCGCCGCGTCTCCGGAAGCACGGCGAGCAGCGCCTTGGCTTCGGAGGCGAAGTGCAGAACCCCGGATGCCCGGTGCCAGTAAATGCGACCCAGACCGAAGCGATCATTGAAAAGCACGACGCTTCCCTTGCGCCGGTCGAGAATCACGCCCGAGGCGTTGCCATTGAGCTCGCGCAGGGCAGCGATGCCTCGCTCGGCAAAGGCATTGGGAAGCGAGGCTAAGTTACCGGAAAAGTCCTCGCCGGAAACGAGGATCTCGATCTCGCCGCGGTTGTCGTATCGCAACACAGCGTTCTCCGGAAACGCGACATCCCACACCCACCCCAGTTGGGCATTGCAGCCCGGCTCGGCATGCGTGGCGTGCGAGTGAATGCTCGCGTCATGCACCAGACACGCCGTCATCCGCCGCACCCGGTCTACGGTGTCAGGCGGACTGCCAAGCTGAAGAATACCACAGATACCCGGCATGGGTTTTAGATAGAGACGTTAGAGTTCGTTTCATTCCCAAACTGGAGGGGCACGCTCCGTCGTGACCAGGGGACGAGGATCGCGAAGCGTGTGCGCGCAACGGATTTTTTCACGCGGAGGCGCGGAGCACGCGGAGACGCGGAGCACGCGGAGAAGAATTTTTTGTATTTTGGAGGGGCACGCCTTGTCGTGACCTGGGGATAAGCGACGCACAATGGAATCGGAATTTTTCACGCGGAGACGCGGAGCACGCGGAGAGGAATTTTTCTAGTTTGGAGGGGCACGCTTTGTCGTGACCAAGGGACGGGTGTCGCAATACAATGCCGGCAATTTCACGCGGAGGGCAAAGGGCAGCTGGGGATAAGATCGGGGATCAGACCGCCTTGGAGATGGAAGGTGTCACGCGGAGACGCGGAGAACGCGGAGAGGAGAACTCTGTACACGCTCTGGATGGGCACGCTTTGTCGTGAATGCTTGCGACGCGTCGCGTCAAAACGCCGGTTGTCTCGCCATTCGATCCATCAAATTTTCACATCGCCAGCGCGCGAAAATACGATCCCTATCATCGATGGGTCACGAATTTCACGCCCCTACAGGAAAAATTTTCTGGTTTGGAGGGGCGCGCCCTTGTCGTGACCGCGTGAACGCACATCGCGTCAAAACGCCGGTTGTTCTGTATTCGACCCATCAAACGCTGACGCCATGCGGGCTGGATCCCGAGCCACGCATCGAACCCGGTCACGACAAAGCGTGCCCCTCAGTTGAAAACAGGCTCATCTCCTCCGCCCTCCGCGACCTCCGCGCCTCCGCGTGAAACTTCCGACGCTGCGTTCCATTTTCCAATTGATCCCTTGGTCACGACAAAGCGTGCCCTCCAGTTGAAAAGCCCCTCGATCCTCCCCTTCGCCGCGCCCTCCGCGTGAAATTCCTGCGCTGTTAACGCATCGGTGCGTCCCCTGGCACGACGCGTGCCCCCGGAGTTGAATGCTCCATCTGCCGAAGACTATCTTCCTCCGCGGCTTCGTGCCTTCGCGTGAAACCCCTCCGACTTCCGATCTTTGCCTACCGTTCGCTGACCGGGTTCAAACCGACGACCGCAGTCAGCCTCCCGAAATGATCACAGAAACGGATCATGTACTTCATGAAGACATGCTGCCCACCCAGGAGCGTGAACGGCAGCACGAGGGTGTACAGCGGGACTGCTATGAGCGAGGTGGCGAGGTTGGCCGCGCGTCGCTCAGCCACCTTCAGGCTGTTCTTCCCGCGGAGCATCGCCCGCCGGAGCATGTACCGGCGGGTCCACCGGTCCGGCGGGACGCTTTCATGAACGGGCGCCTCATTGCACCAGACAAAGGTGTGGCCGCGCGCATTCATGCGGACAAAGAAATCGACATCCTCACCCCCATTCGGAAACGCCGGGTCAAACGGCTGGGGATTGTCCAGGATCAGTTCCCTTCGAAACAACACATTGCCCGTGCGGCACTTCAAGCCCGGGATCACACTCCCCGTCGGAGGTTCCGGCCTTTCGCAGAAGCGGCCACGGATGATCCACGACGGCGGCGGTGAATCGAAGTGGGGGCGAACCGGGCCGAGCACACCCGCGGCACCATGGCGCTCAAGCGCCGCCAGGTGCTGCATGAGCCAGTCGGCATCCGGGAATTCATCATCATCCAGGATGGCGATGTAGTCGCCCGCGGCAGTCGCCACCGATGCGTTCCGCGTCAGGGCGATGTTCTTCACCGGCTGGCTGACGTAGTGAATGGCGACCGGGCTGCTCCGGGCGAGTTCGCTGACAACCGGATCGGCGGATCTCGCGGGATCATTGTCAGCCACCACGACGCCATGCGTGAATGACCCGTCCGTCTTCTGCGTTATCAGCGCCTGCAACAACCGCCGTAGCATGTCAGGCCGCCGGTAGGTGCAAAGGCAGACATCTATGTGTTTGGGAACCACGGGGGAGAGGTCGGAAGTCAGAGGGCAGCGGTCGGGCGTCGGAGGTCGGAAGGTTTCACGCGGAGGCGCGGAGAACGCGGAGGAGAGTTTTTCTCAAATTGGAGGGGCACGCTTTGTCGTGACCAAGGGACGGGTGTCGCAATACAACGCCGGCAATTTCACGCGGAGAGCAAAGGGCAGCTGGGGATAAGATCGGGGATCAGACGACGGAAGGTGTCACGCGGAGAGGAGAACTCTGTACAATGGAGGGGCACGCTTTGTCGTGACCTGGTTGCGCACATCGCGTCAAAACGCCGGTTGTTTCGCCATTCGACCCGTCAAATCATGACGTCATTCCAAATTCCTATTTCAGACAATCATCGAACCGGTCACGACAAAGCGTGCCCCTCCAGTTGAAAATAGGCTCGTCTCCTCCGCGCCCTCCGCGCCTCCGCGTGAAACCTTTCCGTCTTCCGACCTCTGCATTCCATTTTCCAATTGATCCTCAAGAGGACTGCGGGCTGGAAGCCCCAGCAACGCTGCCCTCCTCTCCGCGTGCTCCGCGCCTCCGCGTGAAAAATTGTCCGGCGCTGTTGCGCGTCGTGCGAACCCTGGTCACGACAAAGCGTGCCCCTCCAAACTACACAAAATTCCTCTCCGCGTTCTCCGCGTCTCCGCGTGATACTCTCTGTTTCCGTTTCGCATTACCCGTCCCCTGGGCACGACAAAGCGTGCCCCTCCAGTTGAATGAATCTCCCCTTCCTTCTTCCTCCGCGTCCCTCCGCGCCCTTGCGCCTTCGCGTTTAACCCTCCGTTACCCTTGCGCGGCGCGCGAACCCTGGTCACGACGGAGCGTGCCCCTCCAATTGGGAAAGGTCGGACTGATCAGCGGTCCGCCTTCCAGATTTTCCTGAACCGCGTCATCTGCTCCTGCCGGTGAAACGCCATCAACTCGGGCGTCACCACCCGCGGCACGCGTTTGAGCCAGGAATGGACGTAGCCCCAGTAAAACAGCAGACCGCCAAGCACCCGGGGTTTCTGGCGCATCTGCGAAAAGGCGCGGATCACGATCCACAGGGGGTGGCCGCCGACAAAATACGCCTTCCGTCCATAGTGATAGAACACCATGGCCGGGCTGTTGTTTCCCGTCCCCAGTTTCCGGTGATGCAGCGTGTATTTCTCGGTAAACGTGCGTGTCTGCCAGCCCTTCATGCGCGCTGTCGTCACCGCGATCCAGTCGATGGCGCCTCCTTTGATGGGCACGTACCCGCCGACGTCCGCAAAGCACTCCCGACGGAAAAGCTGGCACGCACCCGACACGTGTTCGAGCTGCGCATGTCTGTGCGCGTAGGTGTGTCGCCTGATCTCGGATTCGTCCTCAATGAAGGGCGTGCCCGCCACCCCGAGCCTCGCATTCTCCTCGAAGCGCGAGAGGAGGAATTCGAGATAGCCGGAATCGAAGGTCAGGTCGGCATCCAGGTTGCCCACGACATCGTACGGCAGGTGCCTGACGCGCTCAAAGCCGGCATTGAAGGCATTGGCCTTCGCCGCGAACTGGCGATCCCGCCGCTCGGGCATGCGCAGAAGCTCGATCCACTCGTGCTCGCGCGCATACCGCTGGACGATGGCATCCGTGTTGTCAGTGGAGCCGTCGCTCACAATCACCCATCGCAGGGGACGATGCGTCTGCGCCACCACGGATTTGATGGTGCCCTCGATGAAATCCTGTTCATTCCGAGCCGGCGTGATCAGCACCAGACGAAGTGAAGGCACAGCATCAGCCGCAGCAGTGACAGCAGGCGCGGGCATGGTTTCAGTTGAATGCATTGAAATGGAGTTCGCAGAGCGAAGACAAGAGTCCGGATCTTCTCACGCGGAGGCGCGGAGCGCGGAGTTTTTGTAAACTGGAGGGGCACGCTTTGTCGTGACCTGGGGACGGGTGTCGCAATACAACGCCGGCAATTTCACGCAAAGATCAAAGGGCAGCTGGGGATAAGATCGGGAATCAGACGACGGAAGGTTTCACGCGGAGGCGCGGAGCACGCGGAGAAAGAAGCCCGCAAAATGGAGGGGCACGCTTTGTCGTGACCTGGGGACCGGTGTCGCAATACAACGCCAGCAATTTCACGCAAAGATCAGCGCAGCCGGGGATAAGATCAGGGAATCAGACGACGGAAGTTTCATCGCGAGACGCGGAGCACGCGGAGAGAGGTCGTTTAACTGGAGGGGCACGCTTTGTCGTGACACGACGACGGTGTCGCAACACAACGCCGGCAATTTCGCAAAGATCAAAGGGCAGTTGGGGATAAGATCAGAATCAGACGACGGAAGGTTTCACGCGGAGGCGCGGAGCACGCGGAGAGGAGAAGTCTGCAAAATGGAGGGGCACGCTTTGTCGTGACCTGGGGACGGGTGTGGCGTCAAAACGCCGGTTGGTTCGCCATCCGCACCATCAAACCACGCCGCCATTCTGAATTCCTATTTCAGACAATCATCGATCCGGGCACGACGAAGCGTGCCATCTCCAGTTGAAAACAATTCCATTCCTCGTCTTCTCCGCGCTCTCCGCGCCTCCGCGTGAAAATGTCCGGTGCCGTTGCGCGATGCTCGTCCCCGTGTCACGACAAAGCGTGCCTCCAATGAAATACAAACTCGTCTTCCGCGCCCCGCGTCTCCGCGTGAGACCCTTCCGACCCTCTGACCCTCAGTATTCCAACTTCCTATTGACCTAAAGACGACTGCGGGCTGGAAGCCCGCAGCCACGCTGCTCTCCATCCTCCGCGTGAAAAATCCCGGCGCCGTTGCGCATCACCCGTCGCCAGGTCACGACAAAGCGTGCCCCTCCATTTGAAAATAATGCCATTCCTCGTCTTCTCCGCGTGCTCCGCGCCTCCGCGTGAAAATGTCCGGCGCCGTTGCGCGATGCCCGTCCCCAGGGCACGACAAAGCGTGCCCCTCCAGTTGATTAAGATCTCCTCCCTCCGCGATCTCCGCGTCTTCGCGTTTAACCCTCCGACCTCATCCTTCCCCATTCCTCCTTCGCACAAGCAGCAGGTGCGCGAGCGCCTTGAACATCGTCGACTGGCCCCAGTGGAAATACGGCGTGCGCGCGGTCAGCAGCGGGTACTTCCGATAATAGAAGTGCCCGTCCGCCCCCTGCATGTGGGTTAAAGTCCACTCCGCCACGCGCCCCGCCATTTCCAGCGCGGCCGAATCCCAGTCGGCGAACAACGCGAAAGTGTCGATCGCCTGCGACGCGCACTGGATGTCGATCGGATAGGGACGGTCATGGTAGTACCGCGGGCGGCCGTTCGGTTCGAAGAAGACCCGTTTGAAATATTCATAACCCTTCTCAATCTGCGGACGAAACGACTCGTCCCCGCTCGATTCCTGGTAGCGCTTGAGACTGTCGAGATTGTACGCCGTGTGAAAATTGTCGATCCAGTGGTACTTCGGAGCCTCGCCATACCACCATGAGCCATCCTCCCGCTGGCGGCTGCAGGAGTAGAGCACCGCCTCGCGCGCCGTGTGCAGGTACTCCTGACGCCTGCGGTGCTTCCAGGTGCGGGCAAGCAGTCCGGCTCCCAGCAGGTTGGAGTTGTGAACGGAATTCTGGAAAACGGCCGTGTAACTCAGGCAGGTGCCCGTGGGCGTCTTCTCCTTTGGCAGCGACAATATCCACCGACAGATGCTTTCGGCCACGTCCAACAGCCAGGGTTCACCGAGGCGTTCATACGCCTCCAGGAAAGCCTGGCCAATGAGACCCGACCAGACGATCGTCGGGGTGTGCGCCACCATGCGACCGCTGCGCGTCGTGAAATCGAAGTGATTTCCCCAGCAGTGGCCCACCGGGTTTGGCACCCGTGCGGTGTCCAGCCAGCGCAGACACGCAAGCGCGCGTTCCCGGTCCGCCTCATTTCCCGTGCGGGCATGGGTCAGCACGTACCCCCAGGCCATGAAACCGCGCCCCTTGGTCGATTCCAGCGGCTTCACCCCGACGAGCGGCCGCACATTAACGGGTGCCTTCCAGATGGCCTGCTGGAGCACGCGCTCGGCGAAGATGTTTCCAAAGGTCAGCGGACGCAGGAAACTGGTGAGGCCATCACCGGGATCATAACCCTTGTAGTCACGCGACTCCACCCAGTGGCGGACGCGATCCAGACTCTCCAGCAGTTTCCGATCTTCCATGCTCAAATTGCAGCGGCGCTCTCGCGCGAATAGCGGCGGGGCTGCCGCATCACATCCCGCGCGGCGGAATCCTGATAAAGCGTGCTGAGTAGAAAGAGCTCCCATTCCGGTGCACCCTCGCGTTGATGCCATTCACTCCATCGCAGGAGACGCTTGGCCGCGAGTTCCAGGCGATAACGCGCCAGCCTCGCGGTGCCCAGTCGCTCCAGATCTCCGGACCAGTGCCAGGCGACATAAGTGGCGCTGCGGGCCTCCATGCGCGCATAGTTCAAAAACGCCTCCCGCAGCAGGCGGTCCTCGTCGAACCAGTGCTCAACCACACCATCCTGCGCCCGACAAAGCCTGAAACCCGCTTCGACGAGCTGCATGGAGAACAGGGTGTCCTCCCAAAGGCCGAGTTTTCCAGGACCCAGTTCGACATCGAATCCAGGCACCTTTTCGAGAACCCGTCGGTGAAACGCCATGTTTGCCCCAACCGCTGCAGCTGGATGAACGGGATCGAGCGATTCTGTGCAAGCCAGCCAGGCCTTGTGGGTTGACCTCATCCACGGCCGCTGGAGGTGGGGCGCCATGATGACCGTGCCGGCGGCTGCATCAGCCCTGCCCTGCGCAATCTCACCCGTGAGACCCTCGATCCAGTTTCCCTTCGGGCGAATGTCGTCATCCGTCAGGATCACAATCCCACCGTCCGACTGCGCCAGCCCGGTGTTCAGCGCGCTCGACTTGCCGCGTCTGTCCTCGCGGAGGTAGCGCCCGCCGGGCAGCGACTCGAGTGCTCGCGGGAGTTCCTCCGCCGTGGCATCGCTGGACCCGTTGTCGACGAAGAGAAATTCGGCATCCAATCCGTCGGGAATGCGCACCGACTTCAATGCCTGCAGGGTTGCGAGGACATTGGCGCAGCGGTCGCGCGTGCAGATGATGACGGATGCCTTCAAGCAGCGCGTTCCTCAGCAGACAGGCTCGCGATTGTCCGCATGCGCGGACCTGGCCTCCTCGGCCATTTCGCTGGCGGGCACGGTCACCCCGCTCACGAGTTGATCGACGATCGCAAAGTAGTCATGCTTCCGGATTTCCCAGCTGTTCCGACGGGAATACTCGAGCGCGTTCTCGATGAGCCGTTTCCGCTTCTCCTCATCCGTAAGGATCTCGATGATCGCAGCCGCCAAAGCCTCCACATTGCCCGACTCGAAGAAGCGCACGACGGAGTCGTCAAAATAGAACTTGTCGATCTTGGTGCTGGAGATGACGGCCGGCACTCCGACCGACATGAACTCCATGATCTTCGTGCTGTAGGCCTCGTTGCCAAAGGAGTCGGCGCGTTTTGGCACGACGCCGAGGTCGGCGTCGGCCATCACACGGGCCACCTGCTTGACGCTCACCGGTTCAAAGAATCGGACCTTCTCGCCAAGCCCCAGCTTTTGCGAGAGCTTGATCAGCGAAGGCTTCATGTTGCCGTCGCCGTAGATGTGGAACTCCGCATTCGGGATTGTCTGGATGACCCGGGCGAACGCCTCGATGGCGATGTCGAGACCCTGGTGCCACTGCAGGCCGCCGGGAAAAATGATGATGCGCCGGCCATCCGGCTCCCGCGTCGGCTGGGGTGTAAACACCCGCGTGTTCACATTGTTGATGAACACCGAGCAGCGGTTCATCGTGCCGGTGCGCTCGGCATACTTGTCTCTCCAGAGGTGATTCGAAATGATGACGTGGTCGGCAATTTTCGCCGATGCTTTTTCCGCCCTTTCCAGCACCGTGCGCGTCAGCGTGCGACGCGACGCTCCAAACTTGCTGGTGTAGAACTCCGGCACGATGTCATGGATGTCGAGAATAACCTTGGTGCCCTTCATCCGCGGATAGAGCGCGGCAAAGGCCAGGAAGTCCGGCATGTTGTGCACATGGACGAGGTCATAGGGGAGGCGCCGGTGCCGGCGGAACAGCCACCATCCCGAACGCGAAAGAAAACGCACCCAGGAGAGGAGGTATTCCAGCTTTGACCGCTCCTGCTTGCCCATGCGCTTCAGGATGCGGTGCACATGCACGCCCTCCGACTGCTGGTAGGCGGGCATCTCCAGCGATCGGCGGAGCGCCAGCACATCCACATGATCGCCGCGGGCCGCGAGCGCCTCGGCGTAGCGCATCACGCGATTGTCATTCTCATAGAAGGAGTGCGTGACCATGCACACGCGCTTGCGTCGGGAGGGTGGCGCCGGCCGGATGCGCGCCACGTAGTCCGCCAGTTCGCCCGGCAGCGGCTGCCAGAACGTGCCGCGATGGGCGGTGCCCGCATGCCGGAGCAGTTCGGCATAATGGCTGACGGGAAATTTCCGCGGGGAAGGTGCGTCTCCCTCAAACTGGAGATAGTCCGGATGAACGTTGACAAGCGCCATGCCGCCCCGCCTGGCCACCCAGTCGAGCTTCTCCTTCCAGATGCGCGGGGATTTTTCGCGCAACACCAGAAACAGCGTCGAATCCTGCGGGAGCGTGTAGGGCAGCTCCGCATAGCCTCCGAGATTGTTCGGCACCGGCACAATTTTTCGATAAGGGTGGTCGTCGCCGGCGGATATCCAGAATGGAAAAATCGTCGCCGTGCCATCCGACTGGACCTCGAAGGGATCGGTGTCGAATGTCGAGGCATCGTAGCGGACGTCAAGACGGTGCAGCCAGTCGAGGTTGCGAAGCATGAACCCCGAGCGGAATCCGCCCGCACCCCATTCGCGCAGGTGGGAGTTGATGCGCTGCGCCTTCGCCTCGAAGGCGGACTCCGAGGCGAACAGGCGGCCGTCGTGCTTGAGGTCGTGCACGCCGACCTCGAACCCGTTTTCAACAAGCCAGTCCCTCAGCGCCTTCGGCACCGCATAGGAACCCTCCGGGATGAAGTTGAATACCGAGCGGTAGCCGAGACTCATCTCCAGCTCCGCGAGTTTTCGCACATTGGCCAGACCCTCGGGTCCCTCGACATCATGGCTGAGGACAAACGCGAATTTCTCGCCATTCGGCCAGCCCGGCCAGTCCGCCGGGCGGCGGCCGGCCGCCTCATTGATCGGCCAGGTCGCGCGGTTCCTTTCGCGCTGGTAAAGGGCCAGCCGGCACCTCAGCCACATGCGCGCGCGCCAGGGCACGTAGGGCTTCAGGAGATAGTAGACGCGATGTCGCAGCATCTGGGATGGAAGGAGATTTTCTTCAATTGGAGGGGCACGCTTTGTCGTGACCTGGGGGATGGGTGATGGGCAACGGCGCCGGAATTTTCACGCGGAGCAGGGGAGCACGCGGAGAAGAATTTTTCTGGTTTGGAGGGGCACGCTTTGTCGTGACCTGGTTGCGCGCATCGCGTCAAAACGCCGGTTGTTTCGCCATTCAATCCATCAATTCAAGACGCCTTTCAAAATCTGATTCCAAACAATCATCGAACCGGTCACGACGAAGCGTGCCCCTCCAGTTGGAAAGACGGACTGATCGCTGACCTCTGACTTCTGGTTTCCCCGTGGTCCGAAGTCCCAACGGGGCGCGTGAACAACAGCCCAGGGCATCGCCCCGGTTTCATATTCGCAAATTCAACGCGAGCCCTGAAGGGGCGGCCAAACCCGTGACGACAACAGCTTGGATCGCCCCTTCAGGGCTCAAAATTTTCTTTCTTCACGAATGACCCATGGCGTTGCCATGGGCTGCCATGGTCCGCGCCGTTGGCGCAGTGAGACGGAGGGCGGAGATGAGTCCTTGCAAACTGAGGGGCACGCTTTGTCGTGACCTGGTTGCGCGCGGCGCGTCAAAACGCCGATTGTTTCGCCATTCGACCCATCAAGTCACGACGCTGTTCTCAAATCTGATTCCAAACAATCATCGAACCGGTCACGACAAAGCGTGCCCCTCCAGTTGGAAAAGACCGGACTGATCGCTGACCTCTGACTTCTGGTTTCCCCGTGGTCCGAAGTCCCAACGGGGCGCGTGAACAACAGGCCGGGGCATCGCCCCGGTTTCATATTCGCAAATTCAACGCGAGCCCTGAAGGGGCGGCCAAACCCGTGACGACAACAGCTTGGATCGCCCCTTCAGGGCTCAAAATTTTCTTTCTTCACAAATAACCCATGGCGTTGCCATGGGCTGCCATGGTCCGCGCCGTTGGCGCTGTGTAGACGGAGGGCGGAGATGAGTCCTTTGCAAACTGGAGGGGCACGCTTTGTCGTGACCTGGTTGCGCGCGGCGCGTCAAAACGCCGGTTGTTTCGCCATTCGACCCATCAAGTCACGACGCTGTTCTCAAATCTGATTCCAAACAATCATCGAACCGGTCACGACAAAGCGTGCCCCTCCAGTTGAACGAGACCGGGCTGATCTTTGAGCGCTGACTTCCGGTGGCTAGACCAGGTCCGTCGCGTCCTGATGCAGGGCCTTGGGGATGTAGGTGCGCGTGTTGTTCAGGACCGCACCCACGGGTGTCTTCGATTCGGCGAGCAGGTCGCGGGCACGCGTGACGGCATCGCGGTCCGCCTTCTCCGACTCGATCACAAGCAGCACCACGTCCATGAACGCAGCCAGTCGCGGCGTGACGCTGACCGAACTGACCGACGGCATGTTGAAGATGATGAAATCGAAGTCGCTCGCTTTCAGCTTGGGTATCAGGTGACTGAAGCGCATCGGCAGAGCGCGCGGCAGGCGGTCGCCCTTGCCAACCTCGCTGACGACAAAAAGATTCTGCTGCACTTGGGCGGTGTCCTTCGATTCAAGGGCGTCATCGATGCTGCCGACGGCGCGCCCCTTGAAGAACTGCTGCGCACTCCCCTGCCCCGTGGTCATGTCGACGTAGAGGACATTGCCGCCCTCGGTTTCCGAGAGCGAACTGGCCAGACCGGCCGCGACGCTCGCGTCGTTGGCATTGGTGCCCACGCCCGCAAGCGCAATGAGCTTCGGCTTGTGGGTAAGGTTCTCGCTCTCGAAGAAGCCGATGACGCGGTCGCGCAGGGTGTCGTAATACGGCTGGAGACGGCTGTCAGGTCCCGGGGCGGGATCCGGCCCCTTGCCCGGCTCCTTCCCCTGGGTTCCATCCGCCATCGCTCTCTGGGGAAGCGCCAGCTGAGGCTTCTTGCGCTTGGATATCTTGGGAATGGAGAGATAGAGATTGAGCCCCGCGTGGCGGGCGACGTCCACCGGACGCTTGATCGTGCGGTCCAGCACGAAGTCCTTGAGGAAGGCGAAGCCGATGCCGATCGCAAAACCGGCCACGGCGACAACCGCGGCCACCTTGATGGCCTTGCTGGTCACGCGTATCGGCGGCGACGGCGTCTGGATCTCGTTGATGTTCGTCTGGCGCCCCGTGCCGAGCGCGTCGTTGATTCGCGACTGTTCCAGGCTGGACCGCAGGTACTTGAAATTCGCCTCCTCCATGCTCTTCCGGAGTTCGAGGTCGCGGATGGAAACCTCGGACTTCTCCACCTCGGCGCTTTCCTGCCTCACCTTGTCCAACTGTGCATTCAAAACCTGGATACGCGTGGACAGGGCCTCAATCTCGACGCGCGCCGTCCTGGGATCGAAAACCTTGATGCGGTTCTCAGCATTCTTGTCCGTCAGGACCACGGTCGGCGTCGGTGTCGGAACCTTCACCAGAACGGGATACTTGGTCTCCATCTCCTTCTTCTGAACCTCGTAATCGGTGATCAGGCTCCTGAGCGTCTTCACCGGGTTCGCCGTGGGCAGCATGGTCTTCAGCATCTCGTCCACGCGGTGTTTGGCGGAGTCGAGGCGGCTGAGCAGGCTCTTGTACTCATCGACAGGAACGCCCGTCATGTCGACCGGAGCCTCGGGTGCGACCACTTCAATCTTGTCCGAACGCACGGGGGCGTCGGGAGACGACATGATCCGATTGTAGGTGGCGGTGCGTTCGGCAAGCGCGGCCTCGGCCTCGAAGATGAGTGATCGGAGCTGGCTGATCTTCTTGCCGAATTCCTCCTTGGCCTGGTCGAGCGAATAGATGCCGACGGCCTTGCGCGCGTTGACCAGTTCCTCCTCCGTCCGGCGCAGGCGCGCCTGCAGGGTGTCGGTCTGCTGGATGAGGGCGTCGTCGAAGGCTCCGACCGGCATGTGGACCTCGCGGTGACGCTTCAGGTACTGTTCGATGATCGTGGCTAGGACCGGCTGGACCACCTGCGGGTTGCTGTGACGAAAGTTGATCTCCAGCACGCTGCTGGACTTGGGCACGTCGACGTTCAACCCCGCAACGACCACCTGCGCCGCGGCATACTTGCCCTCCGGGCCGGCCGGTGCTCCCAGGAGTTTCTCATAGCCCACGGCGTCGGCGACCTTCTGCGCCAGATCCAGGCTGGTCAGGATCGCGATCTCGGCCACGATGAACGACGAGTCCCCGATTGAGCGCACGCCCATGCCGGATTCCGCCGCCGGGTTCCTGTCCTCAGTGATGTAACGGATGAACAGCCGCGCCTCGGAGCGATACTCCTTCGGCGCATTGTAGAAGACATATCCGGCCACGCCGAGACCGAGCAGGCCGCAGATCAGGATCGCCCACTTGTGGCGGAAAAGCGTGTAATAAATGTCTCCAATATCCAGGCCCTTCCGGATCGGCATGGGTCGGTAGGAAACGTCGCCGCCGTCATCGACGTAATTATCTGATGAATACGGATCGTTCATGTGAGGGTCTTCCTAGGCTGCGTGTCGATAGAGAATCGCGCCGACGACACGGGACAGCGGGATGGGGAGCATTCTGAAAAGGGGCGAGAGGCGGTTGCTGGAGCGGTCCGCGACCGTCGTCCATCGGGACGTGCGGCCATCCAGTCGAAAGTAGTTGATCGCACGCTCATCGGAACCCCAGCTCCGCTTGAACCGGCGGAGGCCTTCATTGGCGAGGGACGTGCGGCCGAAGTCGAAACTCTCGAATCCGCGTCGCGCATAGTGTCTGATCGCATTCCACATGACCAGATTGTTGCCGCGATGCTGCTGAAACTTCTGGTCGGAACCGCCGAACTTGTAGAGCGCCTTCCGCTTGTGCTCCAGAAACAGGCCCGCCGCAATCGCCCTGCCTTCGCGACGCGCTGTCACAATGCATCCTTTGCCAGGGCGAATCATGCCTTGGTGGATGTTCCTGAAGAATGCCGCGGGCTGCTGAGGCACGCCGTGCCGCCTGCGGGTTTGCGCGAGCAGGCCCTGCAAGCCGGCCATGGCGGCGTCGCTGTGCTCGATCTCGACCTCAACGCCGTCATCCCGGCCCTTTCGAAGCGCCCGGCGCACGGCCGGGTCCAGTCGTTCCTGAAGGACGGTTTCGTCATCAACGAGCGGGAGCGCATGACCGTGGAAAACCGTGGATGCCTGCGCGCCGGCGAGTCGCTCGAGTCCGCCCCGGATTTCCAGGTAGCGCCACGATTCCACCCGTGCCAGGTCGCGCGCCTTTGCGACGACGGCGTGCAAGGCTTCCTCATCGAGGCTGAGCGGTGCGCATGCATCAGAAAAGGGAAGCCCCACGCCGCGCCGGCCGGTCAGCCAGCTGTCGACCTGCATGAGCGGCAGCACTGCCCTCGGTGCACGCGTGGCGCCCAGAAGCAGGTAGCGGGGCGAAAACCCATAGGTGGCGCGGAGTATGGCGGCCCATTCCCGGGTATGGAAGAACGTGGAATCGGAGAAGGGTTCCAGGAGTTCATCCCACTCGGGAATCTCGTCGGGATCGACGATGGCAACCGAGGAGAACATTTTTCCTCATGCCGCCGTGACACGCGGCAGGTCCTGCTGGAGCAGCACCTGCCTGAGCTCGCGCACGACGCTTTCAATCTGCCAGGTGGTAAGCTCGGGGAACATGGGCAGCGACAGGATTTCCGTCGCGCAGCGTTCGGCCACCGGAGTCGTGCCGGGCCCCAGCCCGAGGTGGGCGTAGGCCTGCTGGAGGTGAATCGGCTTCGGATAGTGAATGCCGCAGCCGATGCCGCGTTCCCCGAGCCTGGCGAGGACGGAGTCGCGATGCTTCACACGAATGACGTACAGGTGAAAGACGGGCGAACCCTGGTCCGCGACGACCGGTGTGACGACACCGGGGACATCCGCCAGCAGGCGGGAATAGAGCGCCGCGTTGGCGCGGCGGGAGGCGTTTCCCTTGTCGAGGCTGCGCAGCTTGATTCGCAGCGCCGCGGCCTGGAGGCCGTCCATGCGCCCGTTCCAGCCGATCATCGAGTGGTGGTACCGTTTCTCCTGTCCGTGCTCGCGCAGCGTGCGAACCTTCGCCGCGAGCGCGGCGTCCTGCGTGGTTACGCCGCCGCCTTCGCCCAGCGCGCCAAGATTCTTGCCGGGATAGAAACTGAAGCAGCCGAGCTCGCCCATCGTGCCGGCGCGGCGGCCCTTGTACTCGGCGCCATGGGCCTGGCAGGCGTCCTCGACAACGGGGATGCCGTGGCGTTTCGCGACATCAAGGATGGGATCCATGTCGGCCACCTGACCGTAAAGGTGCACCGGAACGATCGCCTTGGTTTTCGGCGTGATCGCGCGCTCGAGCAGCGCGGGGTTCATCGTGTAGGTGGCTTCATCGATGTCGACGAACACGGGCGTTGCCCCGCAAAAACTGATTGCCTCGGCCGTGGCCATGAACGTGGCGGAAACGGTGATCACCTCGTCCCCCGGTCCAACGCCCAACGCGAGCAGCGAGAACCAGAGCGCGTCCGTGCCATTTCCCACGCCGATCGCGTGACCGGCGCGGCAATACGCGGCGAAGTCCTCCTCGAATTTCTGAACGAACGGACCGCCCGCAAAGGCATTCTGGTCGATCACCTCGTTGAAGGCGGCGAGCAGCTCCGCACGAATGGGATCGTGCTGCGCACGCAGATCAAGGAACGGAACGGTTGTTTTGGCACTCATGGAGGAAAGGTTTGAGAAGCCGGTGGTCGGTTCTCTATCAAATGGCGGGGCACGCTCCGTCGTGACCGGGGGATGCACGTCGCGCAACGGCACCGGAAGGTTTCACGCGAAGGCGCGGAGCACGCGGAGGAAGAAAGACACGGAGACATGGCTTGGCCGGAGATCAGAGATCGGAGCGCCCTGCCTTCTGACCGCCGCCCACCACCCGGGCGGGATTCCCCGCCACCACCGCGTCGTCGGGCACGTCCTTGGTCACGACGCTTCCCGCTCCAATCGTGGCGCGCGCGCCGATCGTGATGCCGCAGAGAATGGTGGCGTTTGACCCGATCGCCGCACCCTTCCTGACTAGCGTGGGCACGCAGGTCCAGTCGGCGTCGGTCTTGAGCGATCCATCGGCATTGGTCGCCCGCGGATAAAGGTCGTTGGTGAACATCACACCATGGCCGACAAACACCTCGTCCTCGAGCGTGACCCCCTCGCAGATGAAGGAGTGACTCGACACCTTGCAGCGCCTGCCGATCTTCGCGCCCTTCTGGATTTCCACGAAGGTCCCTATCTTCGACTCGTCGCCGATCTCACACCCATAGAGATTGGTGAATCCAAAGACGCGAACGCCCGCGCCCATCTTCACGGATGGTGCTATCTGCTGGTTGGGTCCGGATGTCATCGAATCGGAAAAATCAATTGGTGCGTGGAACTGCGGGACTATCGCTGCGCCAGAACCTCGCCGGCCGTCTGCGGCTGCGCTTTTGCCTGCTTCACCAGACGGTCGGTTGAGATTTCGACGGGCGCCCCCTTGTTCCGCAGGGAATGGCTTGACGCCTCAAGGATGCGAACGACATCCAGGCCGGACCGGCCGGATGTCAGTGCTTCCACGCCGGACTTGATCGAATCGAGGAAATGCTGGCACTCGGTCTTGAGCGGTTCGTCCTGCCTGATGTAGGGGCAGTAGATGTCGCCATAGTGGTAGGCGTAGTGAAACTCGGCGAATGTGTCGTAGTGCGGCGGCCGCTCCACGCGCGCGTCGAAGACCTTGATCTTCTCCTGCGGGGCGATGTCGTCGTACACGATCATGCGCTTGCTGCCGACGATGGTCATTTCCCGGATCTTGCGCGGATCATGCCAGCTGCTGTGGATGATCGCCGACCGCTCCTTGGAGAACTGCAGGCTCATCGACGTCACGTCCTCGATGCCCTTGGTGATATGTGCGCCGCCGCGGCAGTTCACGCTCTGCGGCAATTCGCGCATGATGTAGAGAATGATCGAAATGTCGTGGGGCGCGAGGTCCCAGGCGACATTGATGTCCTTCTGGAAGAGCCCGAGATTGAGGCGGCGGGCCGAAATGTAGCGCAGCTCGCCGACATCGCCGTTGTCGATGATCTCCTTGATCTTCCTGACCGGCGCGGAATAGAGGAACGTGTGCCCGACCATGAGCGTCAGCCCCTTCTGGCGGGCGATGTCGATGAGTTCCTCGCACTCGGCAACCGAGGCGGCCATCGGCTTTTCGATTAGCGTGTGTTTCCCCGCCATCAGCGCCGCCTTGGCCATCGGAAAATGGAAGCGCACGGCCGTCGCGATCACGACCGCATCGATATCGGGACGGGCTATGAGCTTCTCGAAGCTCTTTTCGCCCTCGACCTCCGGGTACAGTGACTTGAGGTGAGCGAGTCGCTCATCCTTGAGATCGCACATGACCTTCAGGCAACAGTCCGGAAGGGATCGGAAATTGCGGACCAGATTCGGGCCCCAATAGCCAAGTCCGACAACGCCGACATTGATGGGTTTGTTCATGAAATTGCGTGGAATGAAAGGGATGCCGATTTCGAGCGATTCATCCTATATCGACCATCCGTCCGCAGAATGGAATGGAGACGGGATTTTGGGGCGGAGGGCGGATGCCAGAGGTCGGAGATCAGAGGGCGGAATGGTTTCTCGGAGACAGCTGCAATCGCGGAGAAAGGAGTTTTTCATCAGTTGGAGGGGCACGCTTCGTCGTGACCTGGTTGCGCACATCGCGTCAAAACGCCGGTTGCCTCGCCATTCGCCCCATCAAATTCCGGCACCGTTCAGAATTCCGATGCCAGACAATCATCGATCCGGGCACGACAAAGCGTGCACCTCCAGTTGATAAAGAACCGACCTCTAACATCCGATCTCCGTCCTCCGGCCTACATCGTGGCCTAATTGTGGACGGATGAACTTGATGTGTGAGAAAACTCCGCAGGCGATGCCGTCGCGGCAAGCGTCTCCTTGCGCCCGCGGCGGGTGTCGCCGATCTGGGTAAGCAGGGCCGGCAGCGTCATAACGATGATCCTCAGATCGAGGAGCAGCGATCGCTCCTTGGTGTATTGGATATCGAAATGAATCATCTCATCAAAGGTGGTGCGGTTCTTGCCTGACACCTGCCAAAGTCCGGTCAGCCCGGGCGTGGCCTTGAAGCGTTCGCGCTGCCAGGGCAGGTACTGCTCGTATTCGTAAGGCAGGCACGGGCGCGGGCCGACGAAACTCATCTGACCCTGAAGAACATTAATGATTTGCGGCAGCTCATCGAGGCCTGACGCACGCAGGATCCATGCACCCGGAATGAGACGGGAATCACGCCTTGAATCCATCTTCGTC
This sequence comes from Opitutaceae bacterium, assembly GCA_015075305.1. Taxonomy (NCBI): domain Bacteria; kingdom Pseudomonadati; phylum Verrucomicrobiota; class Opitutia; order Opitutales; family Opitutaceae; species Opitutaceae bacterium. The sequence continues at coordinate 359,209 of JABTUS010000001.1, forward strand.
ATGGGCGTGTTCGATTGCATCAACTGGGCGAGGTGGGCCTGATGGGCCGACGAGTCGGCCCTCGCCTTCATGGTGCGAAACTTGTAGCAGATGAACCGGCGACCCAGGTACCCGACCCGCTCTTGGCGAAAGAGCACCGGACCCGGCGAGGTCAGCTTTGTCAGCACCGTCATCAACAGCGTGAAAAGCGCGAGCACCGGCAGGGCCATCAGACTGAAGCCTATGTCGATTGCGCGCTTCCACACCGGAAGCGGCACCGGGACGCCACGAGGGTCCAACGCCCCGTGGCGTCGCTCGTCTGCCAACTCATTTTCCAGCCTGGTTGTCATGAAACGGTTCTTGCGGATCCCCGGTTTTCAGAAATTTGCGGCACGGCTTAGCTTACTTTCTGAAGCTGGGAACGACTGATATTGACTTGCGCTGCACATTGCAGCGTCGACAAAAGCACGGCGACCCGCTCGCGATCGTCGCAATCGCGCAGGACGAGCGCGTGAAGCCCCCTCATCGGGCCATCGATCACCTCAACCTGATCCCCAGGTGCCAGGGGCGGTTCGATCGTGATCAGGTCGACCGCTTCGCCTGCCCAAAGCCTGAGATCCTGAATGATTGTCTCATCAACGACAGCCGGCCCCTCACCGAAGCGCACCACATCGAGGACATCCGGAGCGTAGCGCGCAGCGCGAAACTGGAGCCCAGGATCAAACCGGCAAAAGAGATACCGTGGGAACAGCGGACTGACAACCGTGCGGCGGACCCTCCGGATGATTCGCTCCCGCTTCAAGCGAGGGAAATACGTTTCCAGCCCCAGGTTCTCGGTCAGGTAGGTGACCGTCCGCGCCTCCTTCAGCGGCTTGGTGTGCAGGCAGTACCAATTCATTTCATCAAAAACCAGTCACGCAGGCGATTCGGTGCTGCGAAGTGAGTTCCGCGCCCTTGTCCGGGCAGAAGTGACTCCTTGTACGGCATGCGCTTGTAATCGCCGAAACAGAGAGGAATGGCAAAGGCAATTTCATGGGTGGAATTGCATAGTCCTGTCACGGAAATTACCGAGCCCGTGCGCTTTCAAGCTGCCGCCATTCCGGTGCATGCGTGGCATCGGTTGTTGAACTTCGAACTTGGAATCTAGCCCTGTCAGACCCGAAAAACGCCTCTATCCGCAGCGTCACTTCCAATCGAGTTTCCTGATTCATGAGGCAGCAACAGCAGGTTTCTTGGCTCGTCGTACGCGGGGAGAATCATGGATTACAGAAACTCTCTAGGAACAAATGCTCACTCCATCGACGCGCCCACCCCATTCTTTACCGCTGGCCCCCCGCAAATTTTGAAAAAACTTGGAAGCAGTTGCCGCCGCTAGCTGTAAACATACCCGACATATTTCATGGACTGCGAACTCAAGCAAGTTTTTTTGCGGACATGAGAAATTTCACGCCGATTATAAGTCGATCCGCTTGCCAATTCCACCGAAATTTCTATTGGTAAGCGTCCAAATCAAGTTCATAACTAATTTAGTGACAGTAATTTATAAAATCTCTATCAGAGACATTCTTGTATATGGCTGCGATCAGTCATAATGAAAACGCAACAGCGTGTCACCCGGATACACCTCGCATTCTCTTCGATGCCGCTGACATATTACAGCAAGTTAATTGCCTTTAAATAAAAGTCTTTTATAGGTATTTCACCCTATCTGGGAAAATTGCGTATTTTCCCTCGATCCATACCTCACCGATCCGCGAAGATTTGATGCACAAATCTCCAAAACGCTAGCTCTACTCGAGACCCTGACCGGTAATTTCATGAAAGGATCCGGATTTGATTTCAGCGTCTAGGGTCAAATTCCTATGGCTTCTGAGCATTTCGCTCTATGGGCATCCGGATCGCAAGGCGCTACCTTCCGCGAATCCAAGGCGGAAACTCAGCGCGGCAGCCCCATCTCAACAGCCTCCATGGTGCCTCTCTATCTCATTACGATCATCGGAATGACCGTATTGGCACTGGCCAGCTCGTTGGCCCTCTATTTCGCGATTCGAAACGCCTCGATCGGCTATGAGGATGGTTCCGGGTTTCATGGCGATGTCATCCCTCGCAGCACCCCCGCAACCGCGGTCGAGAGGAGTCACTTCCCCCAGGCAGTCGGCGCCAAGTGAGATCTGGCTTGTGTGCGGTACGGATCGGCCTGCGGCTGTCCGTGAAAAAACTTCCCTGCGAAGGAATCAGCTATCGCCGGCGACTGCAAAATCGGCCCGGGACTTTATGGCTTCAGGTGTTTTCCTGGGTGCAACGTCAGCGATTCCGGCCTTCGAAGGCATCTCCAGCAAGGGAGCCTCAACCGGCTTCGGTTCAATCCCGAGATGAAAGCCCTCCGCGTCCTGATAACCGACCGCCGAATTCCGGAACGCGAAATAGAGCGGAGCGCCCAGGAGAACCAGCACGCCAGCCGCCGAAAGGGATAGGATCAGGACCGTATTCATGGGACTAACCGTGGTATCGGCCATTCCAGCGGAAAGTTGACTGCTCTTTCGCTGACACCGCGTGAATACCTCCGGCACCGTTGTCGAGGTGCGTCCCCAGGTCACGACGGAGCATGCCCCTCCAGTTGAAAAATCCCCCTCTCTCCGAATCTCCCTGTCACAAAGTCCCTCCGCTCCGACCTTCGCGTCTTCGCTGCTTCGCGTTTAACCCATCCGATTGCAGCCCTCATGGCGCCATCACCCTCATGGCGCCTCGTAAACCTCGACAATCACGACGCCCTCGGAGCCGTCCGCGCTGCGCGCGTGCGCCGTGTAGGTTCCTGGCGCGAGCCAGATCACGATCGCTGAACTCTTGGAACCCGCGGTCATCGGAAAGGCCCCCACTCTGCCGCTGACCTGGGTGACGACGTCCGCATTCGCCAACCAGTCATCGTTGCGTGCAACCTCGGTCGTTACGCCATCCTTCGTCTGATAGATCACAAGCTCCGGATTGGCCATCGAGCCGCCAACTCCGAACGCACCCAGTTCCGGCCCCACCGCCCTGACCAGCATGCGCCGCGGCGCATCGCCACTCACGATGAATCCCGTGACAATGACCTTGTCGCCGCTTCCTCCCAATCCACGAAGCGACAGATTCGTCAGTCTGGTATTCGAAGTTCCAACGGCGTCACCATCGTAAAGCTCGACCATCGTTGCACCGGTTGCACCATTCGCTCCGGTCACCTCCGCGGAATATCCTCCAGCCGGCAGATCCATGACCAGCGCGGCATCCTTGCTTCCCGATTTGAGCGGAAACGCGCCCACAGCCTGGGCCGTTGCCGCGGCATCGGGATACCAGTCGTTGTTCGAGGCAATCACGGTCGCCGCTCCCGTGCCTTGACGGTAAATCGTGAGCACCGGGTCGGCCAGGACTCCCGCCACGCCGAACGCCTCCAGCGCAGGGCCGGTGGCACGAAGCAGGATCTTCTTTGTTCCCGATCCCGAAATGGTGAAGCCTGCGGCGAGTGTCGCGGCGCCATTGCCCGCATGCGCTCTAGCCGACATGTTGTTGACCTTCGTGATCGACGCAGAGCTGTCGCGCACGCCGCCAGCCTCAAGGGTGCGGCTTCCGTCGGACACCGTTCCAGAAAGCAGACCTCCATCGAAATCGAATCCAACGTCCCTGCCATCCGGCAGCGTCAGCGCCAGGACTCCATCGGCGGCCACCGTTCCCTGGCGGCCATGAGCGACTCCCGCCCGGGTGACTGCGACAAAGGCCCTGCCCGAGGTACCTACCAAAGCGGCAACCTCGTCATCCGCGGAGAAAACCAGAGCGCCCTGGTACAGCCCGGCAATGGCTGATGCCGGACCATCCGTGGGCTCGATCGAACCGCTGAACGGCAGCAGGCCCGTGCCAATGGTTCCGGATACCGATGTTCCATTGACATACCCATTGACCGTTCCAACGCCCGGTGCGCTGAACGTGAACGCGCCATTGGCCGCAATCGCGAATCCGCGCGCAATGACACCGCGGGAAAGCGCGGGGGAATCAGCCAGGAAAACCGCCGTCTTGTCCGCATTTACGCGCAGTGCGAAGCTTCCGGCATTGGGACCGGGCAGGCCCGTGGTTCCAAAGTAGGAGTGGCGGCCCCCCGCCACCGTGACCACCGCCGTGCGGCTCATGGCCGACTGCGAGCCCTGGGAGATGCTCACCCAGTAGCTGGACGTGATCAGCAATTCCGGAGTCGTGAACACCGCCGACGTCGCGCCGCGAATCGGCATGCCGGTGTCACCCCGGGCTCCGGCGTACCACTGGTAGGCAACCGCACCCGCCGCAATTGCCGTCACCTCCAGCGCGGTTGATTTCCCCGCCTCGACAGTCGCATCCGCGGGCTGGCGGATGATCAGGATATCCGCCTGGCCCGGCTGCTGAATCACAGGTCCGCCAGTACCCGGGTCCGGCTGGTTGCCCGGTTCGGATGTGGGCGGCGGCTTTGTGCCGTCGGCATTCACGGTGAGGACAAAGGACTTGGATGTCGCGAGGTTTCCGTCGCTGGCGGTGATCGTCACCGTCGTCACGCCCACCTGCCCTGGATTCGGTGTGACCGTGAGGGTGCGGTTCATTCCCTCGCCCGAGAAACTGACGGAGGCGTTTGGCAGCAGCGCCTGATTCGAGGACGAGCCGGACACCACCAGGCTGTCCGCGGCCGAATCAGCATCGCTCAGCGTGAAGCCAATGACCTCCGGAACGCCATTCGCGATGATCGTGCGGTCACCAAGGCCGGAGAGCACGGGCGCGGCGTTGACCGCATAGACGGTCACAAAGAAGCTGGAGCTCGAACTGTTCTGGCCGTCGCTCGCGGTCAGCGTGATCATCGCATTTCCCGTCTGATTCGGTAGTGGTGTCACGGATACACTGCGGTTGTCGCCGGCGCCGCCGAGAACGATGCCGCCGCCCGCCACGAGCGCCGGATTCGACGACTTCGCGGTGACCGCCACGTTCGTGGTCGGTGTGTCGAAATCCGTGACGACGAACGAAATCGAGCCCGTGCCCGTGTTCGCATCGATGGTCCGGTTGTAGATGCGGCTGATCGTCGGCACGCTGCCGGGCGCCTTGACGGTCAGCATGAAGCTCGCCGTCGTCGAAAGCGCGCCGTCGCTGACGCGGAAGGTGATCACCGCCGAGCCCGTGCGGTCGGTCGCCGGAGTGATGATCGCGGTGCGGTTGGCGCCGCCTCCACCGAAGACGATGTTCGAAAGGGGAACCAGGACGGTGTTCTGCGAGGTGGCGGTGACCGTGAGGCTGCCGGGGGCGGTCTCGGCGTCGCTCACGGTGAACGTGACACCCACATTGCCATTCATCGCGGCGGTGATGTTGACGAGATCGGAGATGCGCGGGGCCGTGCTGAGCGCGGTGATGTTCAGGACAAAACTGCCCGACGTCACCAGGCTGCCGTCGCTGACCGTCAGCGTCACCGTGACGGAGCCCGTCTGCTTGGATGACGGCGTCAGCGTGATCGTGCGCCGTTCACCCGAACCGCCGAGCACGATGTTCTGATTCGGGAGCAGGGTCTGGTTTGAGGAAAGCGCCGTGACCGTCAGGCTCCCCGCGGGCGTTTCGGCGTCGCCAATCGTGAAGTCGATCGCACCCGATGTGCGTCCCACGACCGTCGACCGGTCTTCGAGTCCGTTCAGCGTCGGCGCCGTGTTGGGAACGTTGACCGCGAGCACAAAACTCGAGCTCGAGCTCAGTTGGCCGTCACTGACCGTGACCGTGATCGTCGTGGTGCCGGTTTGACCGGCGGCGGGCGTGGCCCTGAGCCAGCGATTCGCACCAGACCCTCCAAAAACTATGGCGGAATTGGGAACCAGGGAGGCATTTGAACTGGTGGCGGTCACGGAGAGATCGCCCGCTGGTGTCAGAGCGTCTCCAACGAAGAACTCAATGGCCGCCGTGGTCGTCGCCATCGTGACCGAACGGCTGCCGATCGAAGAGATGGTCGGTGCCTCGTTCTTCGGGCTGACGGTCACGACAAACTGCGTGCTTGTGGCAAGCGAGCCATCGCTGACCGTCAGGGTCACCGTCGCCGCACCCGTCTTTCCAGGCCGCGGCGTGATTGTCACCGAACGTCCTCCGCCCAAGCCGCTGAAGGAGAATCCCCCGGCGTCGATCAGCGACTGGTCCGAGCTCGAAGCGGTGACACTCAGGTTTTCCGCGGTGGTTTCACCGTCGGCCACGACAAAAGCGATGGCGCTCGAGGATGCATCCCTTTCAATCGCCTGATTTTCAACGCTCGAGATGGTCGGCGTCGTGTTGGGCGCCTGGACCGTCAGCGCAAAACTCGTGGACGTGACCTTGGTTCCGTTGCTGACGCTGATCGTGATGGTCGTCGATCCCGTGGCTCCGGCGGCCGGAGTCACCCTGAGCGAACGCTGCGCTCCCGACCCATCGAGCGCGATGCCCGACAGGGGAGCCAGGAACAGGTTCGAGGAGTTGACAAACACCGTAAGCAGTTCCGGGGACACCGTTGGATCCCCGATCACAAAGGCAATGGGGCCGGAGGCGGCCCCGGCAGGAATCGTCCGGTCCGCCACATTGCCTATTGTCGGCGCCTCCGACGATGGCACGACGGAGACCACAAAACTCGTGCTCGCTGATGCGGCGCCATCACTGACCGTCAGCGTTATTGCAGCCGTTCCCGTCAGGCCTGTGGCGGGGAAAATTCGAACGGACCGGGACGAGCCTTCTCCGCTGAGCTCGATGCCGACATTCGGGATCAGGCTGGCGTTCGAGGAACTGGCCGTGACCAGGAGCAGACCAGGCAGCGTTTCCACATCGCCAACCGAGAACGGAATGAGCCCGCTGGACTTTCCCGCGACGAGGGCAAGGTTGTCGATCGGCGTGATCGAAGGCGAAAGATTCTCGCCGGCCACCGTCAGCACGAAGCTGGTGCTGGCGCTGGACGAACCATCGCTCACGGTCAGCGTGACCGTTGATGTGCCCGTCATGCCGGGAGAAGGCGTGAGGGAAACGCTCCTTGCTCCACCGGATCCGCCAAGAACGACCGACGACTGGGGAAGCAGGGACAGGTTCGAAGAATTGGCCGTAAGGACCAGGCTGTCGACCGGCGTGTCCGAATCGTTCACGGCGACAGCGAGCGCCCCTGTGCTGCCGCCACGGCCGACGGTCTGGTTCGCAATGCTGCCGATGGTCGGAACCGCATTCGCTCCCTGAACCGTGACGTTGAAGGACGTGCTGGAAGTCAGCGAGCCGTCGCTGACAGTAACCGTCACGGTCGCCGCGCCCGACTTGTCCGCCGCGGGAGTCACGATGATCGTGCGGTTCGCCCCGGCTCCGCCGAAGCTGATGCCAGATGCGGGAAGAAGCGTCGCATTCGATGAGGCGGCTGTCACGAGCAGGCTGTCGGCCGCCGTCATGCTGTCGCCGACCGTAAACGCGATGGCACCGGTGGTGCGATTGACGCTGATGGCGCGATCGCCAATTGCGCTGATCGTCGGGGGAGTGTTGACCGCATTGACGGTGACGAGGAAGCTCTCGCTCGCGCTCAGCGTGCCGTCGCTGACCACGATGGTCACCGTGGCGCTTCCTGTCCTTTGCGCGGCCGGTGTCACCGTGACCGTGCGGCTTTCGCCCGCGCCGCCGAGCACAATCCCTCCCACGGGGAGAAGCGTTGGATCCGATGTGGATGCGGAAACCGTCAGGCTGGCCGCCGGTGTAGACGCATGGGAGATCGTGAACGGTATCGCAGCGGTGCTTCCATTCATGTCGACGGCGACATTCGCGATCTCGGTGATTGTCGGCGCTGTTGCAACGGCTGTCACGGTCACCGTGAACGTCATGGTCGATGTGAGGCTTCCGTCGCCCACCTCGACTGCGATCGTGCTGGAACCCACCTGATTGACCGTCGGCGTGACCGTGATCGAACGATTCGCGCCGGTGCCGCTCAAGAGAAGACTGCCGCTGGAGACAAGGGCCGTGTTGGAGGAGGAGGCGGCCACCGTGAGCGAAGTCGCGGCCGTCTGCGCATCGCCAATGACAAAGGACAGTGCGCCGGTGGAGGTGTTGGCCTCGATGGTCCGGCTGGCGATCGCGCTGATCGTCGGCGGCGTGTTGACCGCATTGACGGTTACAACAAACGAACGCGATGCCGAGAGCGCGCCGTCGCTCACAGTCACCGTGATGCCGGCGGAACCGAACTGGTTTGCAGCCGGCACAACCGACACCGTGCGACTGGCTCCACTTCCGCCAAAGGCAATGTTCGCCACGGGAACCAGCGCGAGGTTTGTGGAATACGCCGACACTACAAGATTGGAAGCCGGCGTCTGGGCGTCTCCGACGGTGAATGCGAGGGCCGGTGTCGCCGTATTGGCGTCAATCGTTGCATTCGCAATCGACGAGATCGTCGGCGCGGTGTTGGGCGCGGTGACCGTCAGCACGAAACTGTCGCTCGCCGTGGACTGCCCGTCGGACACCGTCACGGTGATCGTGGCCACACCCGAGAGTCCCGCGGGAGGCTGCACCACAAGCGTGCGGGACGAATCCCCCCCTCCCAGGATGAGCGCGGACGCGGGCACCAGCGTGGGATTGGTCGAAGATGCCGTTACGGTGAGCAGGCTCGCCGATGTCTGCGCATCCCCGATGGTGAACCTAATAACTCCCGTGTTCGAGCCCGAGGCTATCGTCAGGTTTGAAATGTCGCCAATGGTCGGAGGGGTGTTGGGCAGGTTCACCGTGAGGACGAAGCTCTCGTTCGCGACCAGCACTCCGTCGGAAACGCTGACCGTGATCGTCGCCACGCCCGATCGGTTCGCGGCGGGCTGCACGGAGATGGTCCGGTTCGCCCCTGATCCGCCGAGCACGATGTTCGCATCAGGCACAAGCATCTGATTCGACGAACTGGCGGTGACCACCAGGTTTCCCGCGACAGTCTGGGCATCGCCAACAATGAAGCTTATGGCGCCGGTATTGACACCCGAGTCGATCGTGCGGTTGGCGATATCGCTGATCGTCGGCGCCGTGTTCACGCTGTTAACCGTGACAGTGAACGCCCGGGTTGAAGTGTTCACTCCATCGCTGACGGCCAGCGTGATGGTGGCGGTGCCGGTCTGATTCGCCGAAGGGGAAACGGTGACGGTGCGATTTGCCCCGCTCCCGCCATGGACAATGCCCGAGTTCGGGACGAGGACCGTGTTGGACGACGTTGCGCTGACTGAGAGCGAACCCGCGGAAGTTTCGGCGTCCCCAATCGTGAAGGCTATCGGTGCGGAGGAGCTGTTCGCATTGATGGCAATGGAACTGATTGCACTGATCGTCGGCGCGGCATTGGACGCCGACGGCGTCGTCGCGGAAGCCGTCGCTGAATAGGCGGAGGCGCCAGCAGCGTTGTAGGCGCAGACGCGGTAGGTGTATGACTTGCCATCCTCAAGACTCGAATCGACGTAGGTCGTGACATCCGCGCCCGTCGCACCGATCATCATGAAACTGCCGCCGGCGGCCGAGCGCTCTATCCTGAATCCGAGCTCGTTGTCGGAATTGTCCTGCCAGGTGAGCGTCAACTGGGCCCCTCCAGCAGCAACGGCTCCAGCCATGAGACCGCTGACAGCCATGCGAAGGAGGCGCGAGGCGATGCGCTTCGGCAAATGTGGGACGCCACTCCTGATTGCAGAAAATAAACCGGTCATCGCAGGAATGTGGCTCGTGGCTGTTGAGTCGGGAGTCATTTAGAAGTCGTTGCATGCAGGTGTCTACCACGATCGGGCTGCCAACCTTCGAAAGGCTGCCGCCGCGACCGCAGGCAATGGCTGCATTTATCCGCTGAACTCATTCGTCCCCACCAGGCGATTGCCCCGGGTTTTACCAATTTTTATCAGCCGGAAACCTGACTCCAAATCCGCGGCATCCCTCGATCGGGATCCCAGCTAATTCCCTGAAACCAAACAACATCGTCCACACATGGGGGATTTCATCCCATGGCCCCGGGAATTCACGATCTCCGAGATGGTGGAAACTCGGCCCCCACCCGGGAATTCCCTCCATGCAAACGACGGAGAGGGGGTGACGGGGCCAATCCCTTGCACCCTGCTTTCCAGATCTTTGACGTTAGCGCCGAAACAGGCTGGCAAGTGAGCCGAGGTCCTTGAGCTGAGACTTCTTTGCCGGAGTTTGCGAAATGGGGGCCATCATCGGCGGGGGCTTGGGCTGTGGTGGCGAACTCACCTTTTCCTCGACTCCACCTTCGTCCTTCAACGCACGATCAAGCTTGACCGCGGAAACCGGCTCCGCCGTGCCAAGCTCCTGCGCAAACAGGCTGACACGGAACTCCTCCACCATCCAGCGCACCGGATCCTCAAAGCTGCGCCGGGTCGCCTCCGCGGCATAGGGCGCCAGCATTTCGCCTCGCTCCCGGTCCTTGGCCGGATTCTTTCGCCAGCGCTCATTTCGCACCTGCATGGCCTGCAGATACCGCGTCAGGTGGTGGAGTCGTTCGTAGGGAATCCTGCGCACGAAATCCGGAGGCAGCAGGGCCTGCACGTCCCTCGCCAAATTCGGATACGGATGCGGCGCCACGAGCAGCGCCTGACGCAAACCCAGGATTTCCTTAAGCAGGTCCGCCAGCTTCGGAACAATTCCGCGCAGGTCCGCTTTGGCGGACTCGACCGCCGACTCAAACGCAGGACGTGTCAGGGCTGCCACTCGCGCGGGATCACCCACCCAGCGTCTGATGGAGACATGCGCGTCCTCCTGCATCATCGCCGCAGGCGCGAGCGTTGAGGCGAGCGGGCCGAGCTGGCGGAGCGCGCGCAGCTCCTTCTCCAGCCAGGCCAGATCGTACCTCAGGCTCAACTCCAGCAGGCGGCGGAGCCCCCGGCGGGTCGTGCCACGGGCATCCTCCTCCGAGCGCACCAGCCGCAGCGCCACCCCGGTCTCGCCCGCAACCAGCGCCGGAAAGGCATGCACCACCACGCCCGCCTGCTCGGTGACAGGCACGCGCGGTGGAATCGCATCGAATTCCCAGGCCACAGACTCCGGGCGCTCCCATCGCCGGCGCGCCAGGCGCCAGGCATCCGGATCCTCGCGCGCGACCGACTCCGACGCCTCGCGCGCGCGCTTCGCGAGAACTGACTTCACTTCTTCAAGATCGCGACTCGCCACCAGCACATTGCCGTCATCGTCCTGCACGGACACGCGCACGCGAAGATGCCCGGGGATGGGGCGATCCGACCAGTACGCCGGATCCACCCGCAGTTGGTATCGGTCAAAGAGATGTTCCGCGAGAACCTCCTCAAACGTGCCGGCAGGATCGCGCAAACGCGCCAGCGACGCCACCCCTGCAGTGACAGTCTTCACGGATTCGGCCAGCGGGACAAACAATCGCCGGTGATCCTTTGGCAGCGCGCGCAACCGGTGCTCAACCCGGGCCGCCAGGTGGCCCGGCACAGCCCAGTCCAGCGCCGCGGGCGTCAGCCTGCGCGCATCATGAACGCTGACCTCGAGATTGACGCCATCATCATCCGCCCCCGGCTTGTAGGCGTACTGAAGCGGCAGCGCCCGGTTTTCCAGAGGCAGCGCCTCGGGAAACGCCGAGTGGTCATGTTCAAGCGCCTCTGGCTCGCGCAAATCCTCAGCGCGCACATGCATGAAATCAGGATCCGTCGCTCGGCGGTGGCGGACGAGATCCACGAGTTCCGCAACCGTCGAAACACCGCGCGGACGTGCATCCGGATCCGCTTCTGAAACACGCGTCTCCGAATCCAGGCTCGCCGCATAAAAATTGTAGAGCGCCTCATCCAGGTTCAAGTATCCCGCATTGCGCGTGCGCGTCAGTACGTCCTCCACCTGCTGGCGCACCTCGCGGTTGTGGATGAGAAAATCGAAGGGCCAGGTGATGGTGTCGGCGACGAGCCCTTCGCGGATGAAGATCTCCGTTGCATGCACCGGATCGATGCGCCCGTAGCCGACCGCCCGCGTGTCGAGTTCGAGTCCGTAAAGGCGCGTGCGCTCCTTGACCATCACGCGCCCTGTGTCCGCACTCCAGAAGGGTTCGCTGTGACTCGTCCTCACGACATGTCCGGCAAGATCCATCACCCACGCGGGATCGATGCGCGCACATGTCCGCGCATAGAGCCGCGAGGTCTCCACGATTTCCGAGGACATGATCCAAGGCGGCACACGCACCGCCTTCTTTTCAGGAGCGCCATCGCGTCCGCGTTTCCTTGAATCCTCCCGACGAAACAGCACCGAGCCGGGAAACAACGCCACCCGCCGGTCATGCGTCGCCTTGTAAGCGCGGTTTTCCTCATCCCATCGTGCGACATTGCCGAGCAGCCCCGTCAGCACGCTCCGATGAATCGCCCGATATCCGGAGCCGCCATAGGACATCAGCGTCTCGGCCGCGGCGGAGTCGATCGACGGCAGCCCGTCGAATACCGAGGTCGCTGCAAAATCGCTGCGCTGCTCGAGCACGTCCGTGAGCTGGCCATGGATGTCGCGCCACTCGCGGAGCCGAACATAGCTGAGAAAGTGCTCGTGGCAGAATTTCCGCAGCCGCGCCTGGGAGAGCCGCTCAAACTGCGCATGGTAGGCGTTCCAGATCGCAAGCAGCGTGAGAAAGTCCGACTCCGGATGCCTGAACCGTCGGTGCGCGGCGTCGGCCGCGGCCTGTTTGTCAAGCGGCCGCTCCCGCGGATCCTGCACCGACAGGCCCGCTGCAATGACCAGCACCTCCTTCAGGCACTTCTCCTTTCTGGCCTGAAGAATCATGCGGCCCACCGTCGGATCAACTGGAAGTCGGGCGAGTTCCTGTCCCAGCGGAGTCAACGTGCGGTTCCCCTCCGTCGAAACCGCGGCGCTGTCCGGGGCCGCATCATTTCCGGACTTCACATTCGGAGGTGTCAGCGCCCCCAGCTCCTCCAGAAGAGCGTAGCCGGATCGGATCGCCTTGCCCGCCGGCGGATTGATGAACGGGAAGCGTTCGACGTCCCCCAGCCCGAACGCCTTCAAGCGAAGGATGACATCCGCAAGATTCGCCCGCTGGATCTCAGGCTGCGTGAACCGCGGCCGCTCGTTGTATTCAGCTTCGGAATACAGGCGGATGCAGACCCCATCGGAAACGCGCCCCGCCCTCCCCGCCCGCTGGTCGGCGCTGGACTGCGAGACCGCCTCGATCGGCAGGCGCCGCGTGCGCGCCTGCGGAGCGTATCGGCTGAGCCGGGCGAGACCGGTGTCGACGACGTACCGGATGCCGGGAATCGTCAGCGAGGTTTCCGCAATGTTGGTCGCAAGCACCACCTTGCGGCGCTGGCTCGGGGAGAATACCTGCTGCTGCTCCGCATTGGACAGTCTTCCAAAGAGCGGAACCACTTCGATCCTGGAACCTGGGCCGGCGCCGCGTTCATCCAGCAGGTCACGCAGTTCGCGAATGTCCCGCTCGCTCGGCAGGAAGACCAGCAGGTCGCCCTCGTCCGTCTCCGTCAGCACCTTCTCGATCGCCTGCGCCGCGCCATCCACATAGTGCAGCGCCTCAACCCGCGCGGATTGCTCGGCTCCGCGATCCGGCTCCTCGGGGTCCTCGACATAATCGCTGCCGAGTCCGTCGAGGGGGGAATAGACCAGATCGACGGGATGTGTCCGTCCGGAAACCTGGATGATCGGTGCGCCATCGAAAGCCTGGCTGAAAGCCTCGGTGTCGATCGTGGCCGAGGTGATGATGATCTTCAGCTCGGGGCGCCTGAATCGAAGGGTGCGCAAATGACCCAGCAGGAAATCGATGTTGAGCGATCGTTCGTGTGCCTCGTCAATGATGATGGTGTCATAGGCCCGCAGCATCGGGTCGCTCTGGACCTCCGCGAGGAGCATGCCATCGGTCAGGAACTTGATGACGGTGCCGCGCGAGGTGCGGTCATCGAAGCGGATCTTGCAGCCAACCGGTCCGCCCCATTCGACACCCAGTTCCTCCGCGACACGGCGCGACACCGACAATGCGGCGACGCGGCGCGGTTGCGTGCAGGCGATCATGCCGCGGCTTCCCCGACCCGCAACGAGGCACATCTTTGGAATCTGCGTCGTCTTGCCCGAGCCCGTTTCCCCGGCAAGAATCACCACGGGATGTTCCTGAAGCGTGGCGATGATCTCCCCGGCCCGCGCCGAAATCGGCAGGTCCGGCGGGAAGTCAACGCGGAAGGCAAAAGGCTTTTGATCTGGCTTTGGCACGGTGTAATCGCGGGAATGTCCCTTCCCTAACGATGGCTGGCAAGTTCGACGCTCCTCCTCCTCTCCCGCACGAAGTCCTCGAACGGGTGCTCCGTGTCTCGCAGATTGACGGTCGGATGCTCTTGTTCATCGCAGGCGGTTTCGCGCTTGTCTCCGCCTACGCCGGCGACGCGCTCGGCGCGATCGTCGGCTGCTGCGCCGCGGGAGCAGGGGCCCTCGAGCTTCATGGTGCCGGTCGCTTGCGTTCCGGCAGCATCGCGGGCATCCGGGATCTTGTCAGGAGTCAATTGCTTCTGCTGGGCGTGATCTTCGGCTACGTCGGGTATCAACTGGGCAATTTTCAACCGGAGGCCATCCTGTCGGCGGTGACGCCGGCACTCAAGGAGCGGTTCACAGAAATGGGCATCAGCTCTGATCAATATCTGCCGATCCTCAGGCAATCCTACTATTTCGGCTACGTCGCGGTCGCGCTGGTCTCCCTCGTCTATCAAGGCAGTCTGGCACTCTACTACCGCCGGTCGCGCAGGGTGATTGCGCGCGCATTTGAAGATTCGGATTGATGGGACAGGTAGCCCGGTGCCGCAACTGGCAATGGCACCGCACCGTCCCGCCGGAGCTTGAGCGGGAAATGTTCCCATGCCAGAGTATCCGCCATGTCCAGGGAGCGCTACATACTCGCCAAACAGCGGTGGGCCGAAAAACAGGTCGCCGCTGGTTTTCGCCCACGCGTCGATCCGGCTCGGGAACGCCTCCCTCCAGGGCAGAAACTGACGCAGGGATTCCCTGTGCTCGACCTCGGCGTGCAGCCACGGATTCCGTTGAACGAATGGCGGCTGACCCTCGACGGATTGCTCGGAAATCCGACCTGTCTCACCTGGGATGATTTCAACGCCCTGCCGCAGGTCTCGGATGTCAGTGACTTCCACTGTGTGACCACCTGGAGCAGGTTCGACTGTCGCTGGAGCGGCGTGGCGTTCACGACATTGTACGAGCTGGCCCGCCCCGGCCCGGAGGCGCAGTGCGTCTACTTCACCGGGTACGACGGGTATTCCACCAATGTGTCGCTTGAGCAGTGCCTCGCCGAGGATGTGCTCATCGCGACGACCTTTGAGGAGAAGCCACTGACGCTCGAGCACGGCGGTCCGGCCCGCGTGATCATTCCAGGGCTCTATGCCTGGAAGGGGGCAAAGTTTGTGAAGGGAATCTCCTTCCTTGCCGGGGACAAGCTCGGCTTCTGGGAGGTCCGCGGCTACTCCAGCACCGGCGATCCGTGGAAGGAGGAGCGCTACGCCTGATCCCGCCCGGAGCCGGTGCGCTTCGCGGGTGCGACCGGGTGAACGGGACTGCCGAATGCGAAAAGTGAGGTTTGACCCTTGATTAAGGGGTCAAACCTCACTTTTCGCATTCGGGGATGCTCCAGCCACGATTCAGAGGGTGCGGTCATCAAGATCCCGGGGGCGGTTCAGGTTGTGAAACCAGGCTTCCTCACGGGGGGCAACCGGGCGCGTGAAGAGTTTTCCACGATCGCCGGCACTTGCAAGCAGCCGCTGCAGCGACCGCCCTCCCCCAAGCATGGCATCCCGCCACCCGGCCATCCATGAACGCGGGTAGACGGATGCCAGCGGCTCGAACGATCCATCCGCGAGCCGTCCGCAGGCGCCCGAATCCACCCGGCATTCTCGAGCCAGCTCCCGCAGCCAGTCGACCGGCAGCCACGGCAGGTCGACCGCCAGGACAAACAGGTGCGAGGCCGTGCTTCGCTCGAATGCGGCCAAAATCCCGGCGATCGGACCCGCGCCAGGGACAGTGTCGTGCACGCAATGGATTTCGCCAGCAGCCCAGTCCTGGTCCCTCCTGACCGATAGAAAGACCCTCCGCGCACCAGCCTCCACAAGCATCGAGTGCTGGCGCTGCCAGAGCAGGCGGCCGTCGCGCAGCGCGAGACAGGCCTTGTCCGTCCCCATGCGGCTCGACTTCCCCGCTGCGAGAAGCACCCCATCGAAGCTCAGCCCGTGGCTTGACGGCGCATTCACGACCTCAGCCGCTTTCCGGAAGAAATGTCGGGAAGGAAACCCCACGGCGTGGCGGACAGCAGCCGAGGCACTGCGCCATGTGCAGCTCCACATTGCGCGAGCCCCAGGCGTAGGCCGTGCGAACCAGCTTCTCCGCCGCGCACGGCGCCAGGATGAGCGGTGCCCTGCCACGCAGGCTGTCCAACGCGACCCAAAGCAAAGCCAGGGCAGCATCGTCGTCAACCGCCGCACCAGGGCCGATCTTGAGGTTGCGCTCATCGTGGCTCGCCACAAGAAACCCCTGCACTTCACCCGCCGGAGTCTCCTGCAGCCAGGTGCGCCATGACCCCGACTTCCCCGTGAGGAAATAGTGATAGTCTTTCTCGCGGGAAATTCCCTGGAGTTGCAGTTCAAGACCGGCCATGGCGGCGCAGTCGGCGGGTGTCGCGCTGCGCACACGCGAGATCCCCTCCGGCGGATCCGCCCGCAGGCCTCCCGCAGGGACATTCACCGTCAGATCCTGGTAGAGCGTATGTGGGACAAAACCGAGCCGCGTGTACAAGGAGAAGGAATCGAGATTCAGAGCGCTGGAGACAAGGCGCACGGGTTTGCCTTCCCGCTTCGCCCGAAGTATCACGGGTTCGATGAGCGCACGCGCCACGCCCCGCCCCTGCGCCTCCGTCGCCGTGGCCACAATGCCGATGGAGATGTGAGTGGGTCTGGGATGCACGAAACACACGCCGATGACGGCGCCGCTGGATCGGTCGCGCGCGACCAAGGCCTCGCCGGGATCCAGTTCGTCATAGACTTCGGGGATCACCAAAAAGGGCGTGTGGGTTTCGCCGAATCGTTCCCCCTGCCCCAGCCGTTGCTGGTACCAGTTGTAAAGGGAGGAATGCAGCAATCGGGCAACCGCATCGTGCTCCCCAGCCTGCAGTGGCTCAATGGTGAACGTTTGCCGGGTTGTTATGCTGCTCATGGTTTCGCGCGCGGATTCAGCGGGTAAGCCGGTAAACCAAAATTGCCGTGCGCTTGACGAGCTCGGGGGCGCTTGAAAGATCCGCCCACTCCGATGGCGCATGCGCCCCGCCTCCCCGCAGGCCAAGACCGTCGATCGCGGGAAGCGGGGGCGTCACAAAGGCCATATCCCCCGCCCCGCGGCCCTTTGGATCAAGCGCGGCAAAGCCATGTGAACAGGCTGCCACCACAATCAATGCACCCAGGACGCGGCGAATGCTCATGGAACCACCAGATCAGTGCGGAAGCCCCGAGTCGAGTCCCGGCGCAGCGAACCCTCCAGGACGCGAATTCGTTCTGCGTCGCGGGAGTTGCGCGCGATCGCAACGTCACTAGATTGACGGCAATGAACATCACGCATGATCCCGGGCGACACCTTTTCCAGCTATCGCTTCCCGAAGGTGATGCAGTCCTTGAGTACGCGCTGGTTCCACCGAATGCCGTCAATTTTGTCCACACCTTCGTGCCAGAGACCCTGCGTGGTCGCGGCTACGCGGAGGAACTCGTGAAGGCGGGTCTCGCCTGGGCGCAGTCGCAGTCGCTGCAGGTGACGGCATCATGCAGTTATGTGGCGCGGCACCTGAAGCGTCATCCGCTCGGGCGGCAGGAATCGCACAGCCGCGCAACGGCCGGCTGATGCGACAGCCTGACAACCCGACGATCGCGGCCACATTCGACGCCCGAACTCAAGCGCCATCCCTCTTTCATCGTGGAATTCAAAGACTACTACGCCACTCTCGGTGTTCCCAGAAGCGCATCCGCAGAGGATCTGAAAAAGGCCTTCCGCCAGCTTGCCAGAAAGTATCATCCGGATGTCGCCAAGGACAAGCGTGGCGCCGAGGAGAAGTTCAAGGAAATCAACGAGGCCTACGAGGTGCTCGGCGATCCGGAAAAGCGCAGGCGGTATGACACCCTGGGGGCTGACTGGCAGGAAGGTTTTCCACCGCCCCGACGCGGCAGCCGCCGGCCCGCCGGGCAGCCGGATGAGGAGCAGGCCTACGAGTTCAATTTCGGGGGCAGCACCGGCTTCAGCGATTTCTTCGAGCAGTTCTTTGGGCAGCGAAGCCGGGGCAGGCGCATGCCGACGATGGATGAGGACGATCCCTTTCGCGGGGGCGCGCGCGGATCCATGCGGGGGCGTGACATCGAGGGCGACATCATGGTCACGCTGCGCGAGGTGCTGAACGGGGCGGTGCGGGCCATCAGCCTGCAGCGCAGCGACCCCCATACGGGAGAGATCGAGACGCAGACCTTGAAGGTCAAGATTCCCGCGGGTGTTCGCGAGGGACAGATCATCAGGGCCCGTGGAAAGGGCAGTCCCGGGACCGGCCGTGGTGATCCGGGCGATCTGCTGCTGCATGTGCGCCTCGCCGCCGATCCTGATTTTCGGGTGCATGGCTCCGACCTCTATTACGACCTCTCCATTCCCTCATGGAATGCGGTCCTCGGTTCGACGGAGAAGGTTCCCACCCTCAGCGGGCGCATCGCCATCAAGATCCCCCCGGGAACGCCTGATGGACACTCCCTGCGAGTGAAGGGACACGGGCTCCCCACAACGGGCAGCACGGTTCGCGGGGATCTCTATGTCGTGATCTCGATCACAGTGCCCGCACAGGTGTCTCCCGAGGAACGTGCGCTTTGGGAAAAGCTGCGGACCCTCTCGGGCGCACGAACCTGACAAGCCCAATCCGGCCGGTTGCTTGACCGGAAGGGGCGCCCGCGGATCAGGCCATTTTCAGCGACCTGGACTTGCGATCATAAACAACCCTGCGGCCCGTCTCGTAGGATCGCACCGCCATCAGCACGGCGACGGCGTGCTGATAGCCCGCGTCGATTGAAGCGTGCGGCGTCCTGCCGTCGCGCATGCACTGGAGCCAGTTCAGAAAATGATCCGGCTGATCGATCGGCTTGACCTCGTTCTGTCCGCGAATCCTGCCATCGCGACGGCCGCCCCCTTCCGCGCTGTAGGTGGGCGCGTTCCAGTTGTCCATCTTGAGCACACCCTTGTCGCCAAAAAACTTCCGGGTGTTGCCGTAGCCATTGCCGAAATTGTTCGAACTGGTGAGCAGAAATCCCTCGGGATAAATCCAGCTCCCCTGCACGCAATCCGGAACGGTGAAGCGATTCTCGTCCTTCCAACTGAAAATGCCGCCGTTGCACATGCAGGAATCCGGGATGCTGCAGGCCGTCACATAGTGCGCGAGATCCAGAAAATGCGCACCCCACTGCGGAATCGGCCCCTGGCAGAATTCGTAATAGCCATACCACGCCGCAAACTGACGGGCATTGAACGGACGCTTCTCACGATCGCCAAGAAATTCGTTCCAGTCCAGATCCTCCTTCCTCACCTCCGGTTCCCGCGAGAGGTAGGGATACCAGTAGGGCTGCTCGCCATTGCGACACTCCTCGATGCGGGAAAGTTTCCCGAGCAGGCCGCTGGTGACCACTTCGCGGGCCCCCACAACCGACGGAAGGCTTCGAAGCTGCGTGCCAACCTGCACGACGGTGCCGGCTTGCTTCACCGCGTCACAGGCGCGCACCAGTTTGTCCATCTCGGTCGCGAGCGGCTTCTCGACGTAAATGTGTTTTCCCGCCTTCGCAGCCGCCTCCAGGTGGGTGGTGTGGTGAAAATCGGGGGACGCGATCATCACGGCATCCAGTCCGTTCATCGCGAGAAGATCCCGGTAGGTGGTGAAGGCCTTCGCCTCGCGCCCAAACCATTCCTTGACCATCGCATTCGCATTCTCGCGGGCCACCCGCCAGGGGTCACAGACGGCGACTATCTCAAAATTCGTCTCCTTGACGAATTTGTGGATCCCCACCATGTGCGCCTTTCGACCGCGCTCACCGCAGCCGATGATGCCAATGCGAATGCGGTCATTCGCGCCAATCGAACGCGTGCGCTCCGCTGCGGTCAGTCCCGCAAAACCACCGGAAAGCGCGGTTCCCGCGGCAAGCGCGGCGGAAGTCTTGATGAAATTTCGGCGGGGAACCTGGGTCGAAGATGCTGAAAACGGGATTGGGTTTTTCATGGGTGGAATTGCGAACGTGAATCTTAACAAACTGGTTCGCTCATCCGTAAATTCAAAGTGAAAAATGCTCACATCGTACACCCCAAAAGCGCGGAAACATCGCGGATCATGCCGATATTCCCAAACCGCTGCCAGGGATCGACAATCCGACGGTGCCAGAAGGGTTTGGTCTTGGGCATCTTGTCGACCGCGGCCACGGATGCCCGCAGGATATTCACACAGATTCAACAATTCATTCCCGCCACCTGCGTATTTCCCCGACTTGCGATGGGGAAAAACCCGGATGGAACCTCCACGTAGTTTCGCGTATCTTCACCGCCATGAAGATCCGTTCCCGCGAAGAAATCATCAGGACGCTGCCACCCGATGTGGAGATGTCGCCGGCCACCTACACAGCCTGCAACGGCCTGCTGCATTTCACCCTTCCTGAATCCTCGGAGCGACTGTTTCTCGACATCTCGCTCTCGCAATGGCTTTCAATCGACCGCACCGCACCAGCGGTGCAGGAAGTGGTCAGCCAGCTTTTTGGGGTCCTCAAGAGGCTCGGCGTGCAGATAAACGACCTTCGTGAGTGGCTGTTTGACCAGTCGGTGAATGCCATCGACCGCTGCATCAGCGGCGACACCTATGGCAATGTGATCGTCGCGTCTTCACGCAATGGCAACGGCGTGATTTCCTTCCACTGCAGATTTCTGTGAGGGGCTTCTGATAGAGCCGTGACCCCGCCGCTCCTCTGGACGGCGGGGTCTCTTGCTTGCGCGAACCGCTTCTGGCGTCGCGAAGCTGCATTTTCACGGCGATGCAGGGCGGCACGCAGCGGTCGTTGCCAAAACTTACGACTCGCGCTCGGCGAAGGGGCCATCGAAAGTAGGCGTTCGCTCATGTGCAACTGCTGCTTCGATTCTCCATGGCTACCATCCCTTCGAAACCTCGAATCCTCACCACAACCGTCGGTTCATACCCGATCCCGGACTGGCTCGCCGCGCTCCCCAGCGAGCAGGCGGTCATCGATGCGACACGCGTCGTCTTCGACATCCAGAGACAAGCCGGCATCGACCTCCCGACGGACGGGGAACTCTACCGCTTCGACGTCAACCACCCGGACACGAATGGCATGATCGAATACTTCATCCGTCCGATGGCCGGCGTTTCGTCGGTGGTCGGTCGCTCAGTGACGGATGAATTCTCACGCCACCACCCGATGGGTTTTCGTCGCAAGCCCGCGGGTGTGGCTGTGGGCCCTCTGGGAGAGGGTTCGCTCAATCTGCTCGCCGACTGCCAGCGCGCCGCATCCGTCTCCGGAGGGGCGTTCAAGTTCACAGTGACGAGCCCCTACATGCTCGCACGCACGCTGCTCGACCACCACTACGGCAGCTTCGAGGCTCTGACCATGGCCCTGGGCGAGGTGCTGGCCGCGCAGATGCCACGGCTGCCCGCCGCCTGCATCCAGGTCGACGAAGCCAACATCCCCGGCAATCCTTCGGATGCTCCGCTCGCCGCGAAATCGATGAATCTCGTGCTCGATGCGATCGACAAGGGGACCGAGCGCGCGGTCCATTTCTGTTTCGGCAACTACGGCGGACAGACCATCCAGAAGGGGAACTGGAGAAAGCTGGTCGCCTTTCTCAATGCGCTGCACACCGACCACCTGGTGCTCGAACTGGCGCACCGCCCCTCGGGCGATCTCGATGCTCTCAAGCACATCGACAAAAAAATCGCGATCGGTGTTGGCGTCGTCGACATCAAGGTGAATCACATTGAAACGCCGGACGAAATCGCCGCACGCATTGCGGCCGTTGAAAAGAAAGTTGGCTCCGGTCGTGTGCGCTGGGTGCATCCGGACTGCGGTTTCTGGATGCTCAAGCGTTCGATCGCCGACAGGAAAATGGAGGCGCTGGTCAGGGGTCGCGACCTCTACCTGGGACGCTAACCACGCCCAATCGCGACGCTCCCCTGTTGCCAACGCGTCAGATCCGCGCACCTTTTCCGGACGTGTATAGCACTTCCGGCAAGGTCATCGTGGAGGATTGGGGTCGGACCCACTATGATGACGCGCTCGCGCGCCAGCTGACATTGCTGGAGGATCGGCTTGCCGGCAGGCGCGGCGACACGCTCGTTTTTACGGAGCATGATCCTGTCTTCACTGTGGGTCTGCGCTCTGGCGCCGATACGCACCTCCTCTGGAACGAAACGGAACTGACGGCGGCCGGAGTCTCGGTGAGGCAGACCAACCGCGGAGGCGACATCACCTATCACGGTCCCGGTCAGTTGGTCGCCTACCCCATCGTCTCCCTGGAGCGCAGAAAGGATCTGCACGCCTACCTCCGTTTTCTCGAGGACGTGCTCGTCGACACCGTGGCGTCCTTTGGCCTGAACGCGGCGCGCCGCTCCGGCAGGACCGGCATTTGGATCGAACAGCGCAAGATCGCCGCGATCGGCGTGGCCGCGCGACGCTGGGTCGCGTATCACGGTGTGGCGCTCAACGTTTCTCCCGATCTTGGTCATTTCGCCGGCATCATCCCCTGCGGCATCAGCGCGTCGGACGGTTCCGTCACCTCACTGGTCCGGGAAGGCGTCGCCGACGCGACGCTCGACCAAGCGAGAGCAGCCTTCACTGCAGCCTTCGTCCGGCGCTGGGAGGGATGAGTTGCAACGGAGAGCCCCGTGCCCTGCTCCCAATTGATGTTTTTCGTCCCGCAGGCGGGCAGACTTTGAACTCGAAGCGACCCGGCCATGCGGTGGAACGCGGAGGATCGCGCAATGCTCTCTTGCGCGACAGTTCCCTCTGTGCATGATTCTGTGCATGCCATTCAAGACGATTTCACTCTCTGAGGACGCATACCGCAAATTGAAGAAGGCGAAACGCACTCCACGGGAGTCGTTCACTGAGGTCGTCCGTCGTGCATCCTGGGATGAACCGGCCGAAACCATGGGAGAGGCACTGGACCTGCTCAAAGCCGAGTTCGGCGGAGGCAACACCACCATCACGGCCGGGGAACTGGAGAATTCGAGGCGCTTGCATGCCCGCCGCAGTTCCCCGCGCTAGTGTTCTGTTGCTGAAATGACTAGACTTAAAAGTCGTTATCGTTCAACCTGCAAGCATGAGCAGGAAACCGACGATTCTGACGGTCACGGCAGACCAACGTGGCGTTTTGGAGCGCTGGGTGGGCGCGCACGGTACGCCCCAGCAGGTGGTGAAGCGCTGCCGGATCATTTTGCGCAAGGCCGAAGGGCTGGACGATGCCACGATTGCGGAGGAGCTGGAGGTGAACCGGCACACCTGCCGGCTGTGGCGCCAGCGCTTTGTGTCCGCAGGTCCGCAAGGATTGTGGGACGTGGCGAATGGCCGCGGGCGCAAGCCGCGCCGAGGGCTGGCGAAAAGGATCGTCGAAGCGACGCTGCACACGAAGCCGCCGGGGCGGACGCACTGGAGCGCGCGAACCCTGGCGAAGGCGCAGGGCGTGCATGCGAGCACAGTCGCGCGTATCTGGCAGGAGCATGGGTTGCAGCCGCACCGACAGGAGACGTTCAAACTCTCCCGCGATCCACAGTTTGTGCCCAAACTGCTCGATGTGGTGGGCGTTTACCTCAACCCACCGCAAAACGCGGTGGTGCTCTGCGTGGACGAGAAAAGCCAGATTCAGGCGCTGGATCGCACGCAACCAGGCCTGCCGCTGAAGCGCGGTCGCTGCGGCACCTGGACGCACGACTACGTGCGCCATGGCACGACCACGCTGTTTGCCGCATTGAACGTGGCCGCCGGCAAGATCAGCGGCCACTGCTTCCCGCGCCACCGGCACATCGAGTTCCTGAAGTTCCTGCGACAAATCGACGCGGAATATGCCGAGGCGGACGAGCTCCATCTTATCGTCGACAATTACGGCACCCACAAACACGAGCGGGTGCAGCGCTGGCTCGCCCGGCGTCCACGCTTCAAACTGCACTTCATTCCCACCAGTTCGAGCTGGCTCAATCTGGTGGAGCGCTGGTTTGCCGAACTCACCGGCAAGGCGGTGCGTCGCGGCAGCTTCTCCAGTGTTCCCGATCTGATCAACTCGATCACCCGCTTCATCGAGCAATGGAACCAGGAGCCCACGCCATTTGTTTGGACCGCCAAGGCGGAGGACATCCTTGCCAGGATCGAACGCTGTCGTCGCCGGCTCGAGGCCATCCAGCCCGGTTGCACCCGGCGAAAGCCGCGCAAGAAGGCCGCATGATATATGTATAGTCATTTCCGCGACAGAACACTAGATGTTTCTCCTGGATACCAATTTTCTGATAGACCTGCACGACGAGTTGCGCGGCGATCCTTCGAAAGGCGGCCCGGCGCAGCGATTCATGGAGGAGCATCGCTCGCACCCAATGGCGATCAGCGCGGTGACAGCCAATGAATATGCGGCGGGCATACACAACGAACGGGAGGCGCGCCGCTTTCTGCGCCGCTTTCGGCTGATTGCCCTTGGACGAGACATCGCCCTGCTGGCATCTGGAATAGACCGCAATCTGTCATCCAAGGGACTGCGCCTTGGCGAGAATGACACCTGGCAGGCCGCCGTGGCGCTTCGTTTTGACCTGATCCTCGTGACAGATGACTCCGATTTCGACCGGATCCCCAGTCTCAAGCATCGCAGCTATCGCAATGCCTGAAATGAAGAAGCCTCGCATCCGCAGCGATGCGCGCTCCCTGGAAAAAACTGTGTTCAACCCTGTCCAACTGTGGTTCAAGTGATACCTTTGCTGATCATGGACACCTCCCGCAAACCCGCCTGGCTGCGCGCCAAACTTCCCAGTGGCCCGGGCTACAGCGCCGTGCGGAAGCTCGTCGACGAAAACAAGCTGCACACCGTCTGCCAGAGCGCGCAATGTCCGAACCTGGGTGAATGCTGGTCGCGCGGCACGGCGACGGTTATGATCCTCGGCAACATCTGCACCCGTTCCTGCAACTTCTGCGCCATTCAGACCGGACGTCCCAGCGAGGTTGATTTCGGCGAACCCGCGCGGGTAGCCGACGCCGTTGCCAAAATGGGACTGAAGCACTGCGTGATCACCAGCGTTTCCCGGGACGAACTCACCGACGGAGGCGCGGGCATCTGGGCAGCCACGATTCGCGCGGTTCGCCACCGAAACCCGCAGACCGCCATCGAGGTGCTGGTTCCCGATTTCAAGGGACGCCTTGAACTGGTGGATCTCGTGCTCGACGCAAGGCCGGACATCTACAACCACAA
This sequence comes from Opitutaceae bacterium, assembly GCA_015075305.1. Classification (NCBI taxonomy): domain Bacteria; kingdom Pseudomonadati; phylum Verrucomicrobiota; class Opitutia; order Opitutales; family Opitutaceae; species Opitutaceae bacterium. The sequence continues at coordinate 384,676 of JABTUS010000001.1, forward strand.
CCTGGAGACCGTGGAGCGGCTGCAGAAGCCGGTGCGCGTCCAGGCCCGTTATGACCGCTCACGCTCCGTGCTTCGACGCGCGAAAAGCAGGGGCTTCACCACAAAGACCGGCATCATGCTCGGACTGGGTGAAACGCTGGACGAAATCGAACGGACGATTCGCGACGTCGCGGCGGACGGGACGGACATTCTCACCATCGGGCAGTACCTGCAGCCGACGCCCCAGCACTGGAAGATAGACCGCTGGGTTCATCCCGACGAATTCATTCGCTGGAAGGAGTTCGGGCTGTCCATCGGCATCGGCGTGGTCGAGAGCGGCGCGATGGTCCGCTCCAGCTACCACGCCGACGAGCAGTCGCAGAAGTACACCGGTATCGAACATCTCAATACAGCCAATTCCCTGGCGGAAGCCTGAACGGGAGAACCCGATCCGCTCCAGTGGCGGCCTGAGCGCGGACCGGTTCGGGACGGATACTGGCTTGTGATTGAAATTGAATGCAGCAAGCTTGGGGTGCCATCAAATCCCGGCCTGCAAATCCCCCCATGCTGACTCGAAAGATGATCGTCCGAAACTGGCTTCCTCGCTACACAGGGGTGCCATTGAAGGACTTTGGTGATTATGTCCTGCTGACTAATTTCCAGCGCTACGTGGAGTTGTTCGCCAGGTTGCACAAGGTGCCAGTGCAAGGCCGTGAAAAACCGATGCCGAGCGCAACCGCAGGACGAATCACGATCATAAATTTCGGCATGGGAAGCGCCACTGCCGCGACCATTCTCGATCTGCTTTCGGCGATTTCTCCAAAGGCTGTTCTGTTTCTCGGGAAATGCGGGGGGATCAAACACCGTGCCGTTGTGGGAGATCTCATTCTGCCCATCGCCGCGATCCGAGGTGAAGGCACCAGCAACGACTACTATCCTCCCGAGGTTCCCGCCCTGCCAGCCTTTGCGCTGCAGAAGGCGATTTCCACGACGATTCGCGATCACAAGCGCGACTATTGGACCGGCACCGTTTACACGACGAACCGCCGCGTCTGGGAGCACGACACCCGGTTCAAGGCGTACCTCAAGCGCATTCGCGCCATGGCCATCGACATGGAGACAGCCACAATTTTCATGACGGGCTTCTTCAACGAAATCCCCACAGGCGCGCTGCTGCTGGTTAGCGATCAGCCCATGTTTCCCGAAGGAGTGAAGACCGCCGCGAGCGATGCCGCAGTCGATGAAAAGTATGTCGGCGACCACCTGCGCATCGGAATTGATTCCCTCAAGCAGCTCATCAATCAGGGGCTGACCGTGAAGCACCTCAAGTTCTGAGATCAAATCACCTCGATCCAGAACGGTACAAAGCGCTCCTTTCCCTGAACCGAAAGCTGCGACCAGATCACATATTGCCCGGCTTTTGGGATGGTCACCCTGAAACTCAGCCTGGGACGAACCCCCGTGAGCGGTTTGCTGATGTCGGTCTCGTTCGGATGGAGATGCGCGAAGCCACCGCGCTCCACGTCGAAGGCAACCAGATGGGCAAACGCATCCATCACCGTATCCAGGGTGATGGTCGCCTCCCCTGCGCGCGACACCGTCAGATTCAGTTCCGCTGCCGCACCCGCCCTCACCGGCCCATCCTTCGAAGCCAGTTCGAAGCGCCAGCCATCCTTGTCCACAACAACCGTCGGGAGCGTTTCGGATGCCGAATTTCGACTCAACACGGGCCCCGCCACCTGAAGGTTGGCATGGGCATACAGCCCACGCCCCGTGGCAACCGGAGTGAAGTCAGAAAAGATCCGGTAGTTGCCACCCGCACGAGGCTTAAATGAAAACGCCCATTCCCCCGGGGTCCCTGTGGGCTTGGGATGCACGTGCTGATAATCCGTGAGGGACGGATCCACGATGAGCAGATGCAGCTTCTCCGTGTGGGCGACAACGAGATCCTCGGGACCAAGCGACTTGCCCGTGGAGGTGGCCAGACGAACGGTCGCATTGACGGTCACTGCCGCTTCGGGCGGAGTGGCGGTCAGCACCGTCATCACCACCGGCGAGCGCACGGCAACGACCGGTATGAACTGGGGGTTGGAAGGATCGCAGAATTCGATCGAGTTTCCGCCTTTCACGGCGAAATCCATGTGGCTGAGATTTGTCCCCGTTGGGAGGAGTCGGAACGTCACATAGGCGGCCAGCGCCAGCGCCGTGATCCCGGCCACCTGGCGCTTCTGGGCTGCCGTCAGCGCATGCGTCATGACGCGCCCTTCCCGCCGTGGTTCATTTTCCCCACGAATTCCTCCACGCTCCAGGAGCTTCCATCCGCCCTCCAGACTATGGTGCCCTTCTCGTTGATCAGTATCGTCGCGAGCGTGTGATTGATCAAATCCCCCTTGAATTCGGCGATCACTCCAAACTGCGTGAGCAATGCGCGGATCGCCTCCTCCGGTCCGGTGAGGAACGAATAGTTCGAAGTATCGATTCCACGCGCGGACGCATACTGCTTCAGCACACCCGGCGTATCGAAGGTGGGATCGAGCGAGATCGAAATCAGTTCAAGGTTGGTGATTCCCTCCTTCTTCGCCCTGGCCTGCACCTGCTGGAATCTCGTGACGGCGGCCGGGCACATCGTGGCCACCGGACAGCGCGTGAAGATGAAGTTGACCAATACCTGCCGGCCTCGAAAACGATCGGATTGCACGACGGTTCCGGTCTGGTCATAGAGTGTGAACGATGGGGTGCTCTCCCCGACTTCGCGATAGGCGCTTCGCCCACGAATCGTCGTGTCTTGGAGAAGCGACGCGGTGCCTGCCGCAACCTTCGAGGTGGCGACTGCCTCCGCCGGCCAGATTTTTTCCAGGAGAAGATCGCCGCCCTCATTGGAAACCATCTCCGCGGTGATGTGCTGACCCTCCTTCGCATTCGCAAGATCTCCGGGCGACACAATGAATTCCATCGTCATCGCCGGCATGTAACCCGGAATCTCCTCGTGTTTCACGATGAGTCTCCCTCGATCGAGTTCTATGCCAATGATCTCGCCCTTCAGGGGATAACGGGCTCTGGTCTTGCCCGCCCCATCACCGTTCGGAGCAGTGTGCTCTCTTGGTTGGCTGCATCCCCAGGCGATTGCTATCGCAACCGCAATGAAAGTCATGCCTGCAACCTGCAGCAGATTTCGGACGGTGGAACGGCGCGACAAAAGGTGCTTCGACTCCATAGGGAACTACCGATCCGCGCAGAGGAATAAATTGTCAAAGCGATAGGCATGCTTACGATGGCCGGCTTCAACATTTGTCGTCCAGCATGTCACTGCTTCGCCCGCTCAACCGCACCCGCACCTATCAGCCCGGTCTGGCCTGGTGCGCCGCTGCGGGCACGGCCTGGGTTTTTGTCCTGGTCACGCTTGGCGCATTCACCACCAGCATTGGTGCGGGCATGGTGTTCCCGGACTGGCCGCTTTCCAACGGATCATTGAACCCTGACGGCTGGCTTCACGATCTTGCGATGTTCTCCGAACACTCGCACCGCCTCAGCGCGGGCCTGATCAGTGCTGTGACCATCGGCATCGCGGTCGCCGTCTGGTTCAAGGACTCGCGCCCGCGCATGCGAAAACTCGCCTGGCTCGCGGTCGGACTGGTCCTCGCCCAGGCCACTGTCGGTGGCCTTCGGGTGCTCATGGATCACCTGCACGTCGAAACCGTGGACACCAGCGTCGGACGCCTCTTTGCAATGGTACACGCGACGCTGGCGCAACTCTACATCTGTTCGCTCATTGCCATCTCACTCTCCCTCAGCCGGCCATGGCTGGAATCAACCAGCGGCCGCATGCGCGGACGCCCCTCCTGGCAGGGCACGGCAGTCATCTGCACCAGTCTGCTTGTCGTTCAACTTGCTGTTGCAGCGGTGATGCGGCACAGCTTCGCCGGCACTGCAATAACCACATTTCCATGGAGCACGCCGCAGGGAGATCTGCTTCCGGCGGCATGGAATTTCCGCGTGGCGATTCATTTCGCCCACCGCATGATCGCGGTGGTCATCACCCTGGCGCTCGTCCTGCTGGTTGTCCGCATCTCGCGCGATCCGGCGACATCGCTCCGGGTCAAGGCCCTCGCCTGGATGCTTCTGGTCTTTCTGGCGGTCCAGATAACCCTGGGTGCCGCCGCAGTCCTCACCTATCGGAATCCCTACTTCACCACCAGTCATGTCGTGGTCGGCGCGCAAACCCTCGCGCTGAGCTTCGGACTGACGTGGTGGTCGTTTCGCCCCGGCAGGGAAGCAAGCCGGGCCGCCACCGCACCTGCGCGCGGACTCCGCACGCAACCCACTTCAGTCGCATGAATGATCTGAGCGCCACTGCAGCCGCAACACACGGGCCCGCCGCCAAGGCGGCGCTTGCCGACTATTTTGAACTGACCAAGCCGCGGCTCAGCCTTCTTTCAATTCTGACCGCAGCAGTCGGTTACGCCGCGGCGCGCGGCGGGTGGGACACGTTGCTCTTTGCCTTTGCCATGCTCGGGACGTCTCTGTGCGCGGCCGGTGTCGCCGCGCTCAACCAGTGGATGGAGGCCGACACCGATGCGCGCATGACCCGCACCGCCAACCGACCGTTGCCGTCAGGAAGGGTGGCGACAGGATCGGCTTTTGTTCTCGGGTGGGGTCTGTGCGCAACAGGGCTGGCCGTGCTTTTCAAGCTGGTGAATGGCACCAGCGCACTGTTCGCACTGCTGACCATCGTCAGCTACCTCGCACTCTACACGCCCGCGAAACGCATCTCGCGCTGGAGCACCGAAATCGGCGCCGTGGCGGGCGCATTTCCCCCGTTGATCGGCTGGGCGGCCGCTGAACCGGCCTCTCCGGCCCTCGGATGGCTGCTTTTTTGCATACTGCTTTTCTGGCAAATCCCCCATTTCATGGCCATCGCGTGGATCCACCGCAGGGATTACGCGACTGTAAATTTTCCGATGCTTCCCGTGCGCGACGCCGGCGGGCGGGCCACCGCGATCTGGTCGCTTGTCAACACCCTCGCGGTTGTCATCTGCTCGGCAATGCCATGGATGCTCGGGCTGGCTTCAGTCTGGTATCTCGCCGGCACTCTGGTCCTCGGTGCCTGGTTCATTGTCAGGGCGCTTCGTTTCCTGTCGCCCGTGGACCGCGAATTTTCCGCGCGAAGCCTGTTCCTTGCATCGATCATCTGGCTCCCGCTGCAACTCGGCGCGCTGGTCGCAGACCGGCTGATCTTCTTTTAGTCGCGTGCTCACGGTACAGGACATTCCCGCACTCAACGCGGCGCTCAATGCAACCGCGGCCGTCTTGATGACGACAGGGTACATCTTCATCCGCAGGAAGCGGGTCGCCGCCCACCGGGCCTGCATGCTGTCAGCCGGATTTGTTTCAGCGGTCTTCCTCATCAGCTATGTCGCGCACAAGATCCTCGTGCGCGGCGTGCACACACCGTTTGGAGGTGAAGGATGGATACGGGGCGTGTATTACGTCATGCTGCTGACGCATGTCCTGCTTGCCATGGCGATTGCCTATCTTGTCCCGAGGACCTTCCTCCTCGCGTTGACCGGCCAGATCGACCGCCACCGCCGATGGGCGCGCTGGACCTTCCCGATCTGGCTCTACGTAAGCGTAACAGGCGTGCTGGTCTACTGCTTCCTGTATCGCTGGTGGCCTGCCGCGCCTCCGCCCGCATAACCAGTCCGCTGCCCGGATCGAACGCGAAGCGCCAGTAGCATCGGGCGCATCCGCCCAGCCCGCGCCTCAGCGGCGCGCACTCCCACGCACGAACCGTGAGCCATGTCAGGGCCAACAAAAAGGGCTCCGCTTGAAACGCGGAGCCCGGGTATTGGATGGGAATTGGTCTACGTCGCCTTACTTGACCACGAGAACACCCTTCATGCCCGACATGGCATGAGCCGGAAATGAACAGACAAAGGGATATTCACCCGGCTCGGTTGGGGCATTGAAGCTGACCTCGTCGACTTCCTTCGGGCCGAGCAGCTTCGTGTGAACGATCACCTTGCCGGCTTCGGACGCCGGAACGTAATCAGTCGCCTTTGCTGTGACTGCGACCGTGCAGAATGCGATGGGATCCGTGCCCGCCTTGAGCAGCACCCAGTTGTGCCCCATGGCTTCCTTGGGAAGAGTGCCCTTGTTGTGCAAGGCAACCTTGAGGCTTTCCCCCGGAGTGGCTTCAATCCGGGTGACGGAGAACTTCATTGTGTCAGAAGCGTCGATGTTGATCACGCGCGGGCCCGCGGCGGGAGCGGAGGCCGATGCAGCCGGCGCCGATGACGACGCAGCGGGAGCAGCGCTCTCATTCTTGGAACAGCCCACAACCAGGACCAGGGAAAACAGTGTACCGAGGAGGAATGTTGATTTCATGTGCCCAGACATCCTACCCAAACCGGATCCAAGTGCAACCTATAGATTTCTCCAAAAATTCCATTCGTTGGCGACTGCCTTCGCCTCCAGGTCACAAGCCCAAAATGCACAACCCCCGTCTGCACGAGGCAGACGGGGGTTGGCGGGTTGATGCCGTCGTTTGACGGTACGAACTACTTTCTCGATTAGCTCAGGAGACGGAGGGCTGTCTGGGCCGAACCGTTCGCCTGCGCGAGCATCGCGGTGCCGGCCTGCACAAGTGTGTTCCATCGCGCGAGCTGCGTGGACTCCTGTGCAACGTCGACATCGATGATGCGGCTGTTGGCTGCCTCAATGTTCGTCTTGTTGACCGTGATCAGTTCGGAGGCGAATCCAAGGCGGCTTTGTTCCGCACCGTTGGCGGCACGGAAGGTCGCCACGTTCTGCAGAGCCGACGTGATGTCGGTCAGCGTGACCGCGCCCAGATTCGTCACCGACGAGGCCGTCAAGGCGCCCACACCGGTGGACGTGCTGGTGAGATCGCGCCCTGCCAGGGTCACCGTCGTGCCACCATCCTCGGTCACCTGAACCGAGAACGACGCGCTGGTGCCAAACATCGCCCGTCCATTGAACTTCTCGCTTGAGATGGCCGTGAGCTGCGCCTGCAGAGCGGTGAACTCCGAGTCATAGTTGGCCAAATCGCTCGAGTTCTTGGTCGGATCGGCGTAGAGCGTCTTGAGTTCGCTGATGCGGTCGAGCACCTTGCCGGCAACCTTGAGTGCGCCGTCCTGGGTCTGGAGCAGCGACACTGAGTTGCCGATGTTGGTGGCCACCGCGCCCGCGCGCTTGGCGGTCGCCGCCAGCTTCATTGAGACGGCGAGACCGCCGGCGTCATCGGCCGGGGAGACGATTTTCGAGCCGCTCGAGAGCCGGTTGAGGCTCTTCTGCAGCATGCTGTTCGAGGCCGCGAGATTGTTGGAGGCAATCGTCGCGGAGTAGTTGGTATTGATAACAACTGACATGGTAGTATCTTTCCTTGATGAGTGCGACGTCCGTCGTCGCCACGGGCCTGAAAAAACGGCGCAGACCGCGCCGATCGGGGCAGTTGCCCCAAAATGTCACCCTGCGAGGGCAAACCGGCTGAAGTGGTCACCAATCGAAAGCCTGCTCGTGCAACCCCGCACGAGCGCTGTCAACACCCTGTCAAAGAACGAAAGAAGGACGCGGTGCCGGCGGCAGCCGGCGTCTTCGAAAGAACCGCGGTTCAGTTCCGACGCATTCCGGAACGACCGGCATGCGTCATTCTCCCCGCGTGTGAATGCGCGCTATTGCAGGAGTCGGAGGGCGGATTGCGTGCTCTGGTTGGCCTGCGCCAGCATCGCAGTGCCCGCCTGCACCAGCGTGCTCCAGCGCGCGAGTTGTGTGGATTCCTGGGCGACATCCACATCCATGATGCGGCTGTGGGCGGCCTCGAGATTGGCCTTGTTCACAACGAGCAGTTCCGTCGCAAAGGTCAGGCGACTCTGTTCCGCGCCATTTTGCGCACGGAATGTCGCGACGTTCTGCAGGGCCGCGGTAACATCGGAAAGATTGAGCTGGCCGAGATTGGCCACGCTCGAGGCGACGAGCGCCCCGATGCCGGTCGCCGTGCTGGAAAGGTCCCGCGCGGCAAGAGTCACTGACGACGTGGTGTTGCCATCCTCCGTGACCATGACCGTCAGGGTCGAGGTGCCGAAGAGGGAGCGGGCGTTGAAGGTCTCGGAGGACAACGCCGACAACTGCGCCTGGAGTGCATTGAACTCCGAGTCGTAGTTGGCCAGGTCCGTGGCGTTCTTGGTCGGATCGGCGTAGAGCGTTTTCAGTTCGCCCAGGCGATCGAGGACCTTGCCGGCCACCTTGAGAACACCGTCCTGCATCTGCAGGAACGAGATCGTGTTGTTTATGTTGATCGCAGCGGCACCCGATCGACGGGCGGCGGCGCTGAGTTTCATTGCGACAGCCAGACCACCGGCATCATCGGCCGGGCTGACGATCTTGGAGCCACTGGAAAGCCGGTTCAGGCTCTTCTGCAGGCTCGAGTTTGAGGACGCGAGGTTGTTCGCCGCAATGGTTGCGGCCGCGTTCGTATTGATGACGACTGACATGGTATCTTCCTTGATTCTGAATACCCATCCGTAGGGTGACGTAACCGAAGGGGGAGTCGGTTCGCTCCGGCTGCGCTCATCGCGTAGTTGCGGGTACTAACGGATCGACCGCTCAGTGACTTTAACAGGATCAGTCAATTTTTCCAATACACCTCATCACCTCAAGAATCCTTCCCGCCGTGACGAATGATTCCGCTGCAACCGCTCTCGGTCTGAATCAACGTCAATCTCGATCAAAATGGCCGGCCTACAGCTGACAGGACTCGCTTCCGGATTCGACTGGAAATCCCTTGTGGACAACCTGATGGAGCTCGAACGCACGCCAATCACGCGCCTGCAGGCTGAAAAAACAATCAATGACCGCAAAGTCACCGCGCTCTCGGGCCTCGGCACGAAGCTTGCGGAATTGAAGACCGCGTCGGCTGCGCTGAAAGCCTCCGGACTTTTCAGCGGTCGCTCGGCAGCATCAACCACAAACAACTCCAACTGGCTGGCCATCGCAGGCCCTGGCACCGCCACCGGCAACTACACTTTCAACATCCTCGAGCTGGCCACCAGCAGCCGCCGCGCCGGTGCGTCGGACGTGGGCTCAGGAATTGCAGCTACCGCCGACGTTTCCGGTGTCACCCTCGCCACACTTCCCACCGCAACGGCAGTCAGAGCCGGCACCTTTGCGGTCAATGGAAACGCCGTGACCATTGATCTCACTGACTCACTCGCCGATGTCTTCAACAAGATTTCGACGGCCACAGGCGGCGCCGTAACGGCCGCCTACAATCCGACGACCGACAGGATCGAGCTCAACAGTCCGTCGGAAATAGTCCTTGGCGCAGCCAACGACACCTCAAACTTTCTTTCCGCAACCCGGCTGGCAAACAATGGCACCGGTGCGATCAGCAGCACCACCGCACTGGGAACGACGCAGTTGACAAGACCGCTCGTGGACGCGCGCCTGAGGAATGCGATCACAGCGGTCGACGGCACCGGCGCCGGATCATTTTCGATCAACGGCGTCAGCATCAGCTACAACGTCAACACGGACTCCCTCTCGACCATCCTCGGAAAGATCAACGGATCGTCGGCAGGCGTGATCGCCAGCTTTGACTCGATGAACGATCGCCTGGTGCTGACCAACAAGACCACCGGGGACACCGGGCTGGCCGTGAGCGAAGCCTCGGGAGGTCTGCTCGATGCACTCGGACTCACGGGATCCTCCACCCTTGAGCGCGGAAGGAATGCGCGCTACACGGTCAACGGAGGCCCCGAGCTCACCAGTGCGAGCAACACGCTCGATGCAGACTCCCACGGCATCGAGGGCCTTGCAGTGACGGCGCGCAGCCAGACATCGGAAACGATTGCAGTGACTGCGAACACGGAGGCAATGCGCAAGGGGATTGATGACTTCATCACCAAGTTCAACGCCGTTCAAACCTACATCGACGAACAGACCAAGATCACGACCTCCAACGGCAAGGTCACCGCGGCGCTGCTAAGCTCGAACCGGGAGATCCAGGACTGGGCGCGAACCCTCCGGACATCCGCCTTTGGCTCGATTTCTGGACTCGACGGCACCATCAAGCGCCTCGAGGACCTCGGCATCGACTTCACTTCCGGAACTTCAAGTCTCGCCGTCAAGGACGGTGCCAAGCTCGACACCGCACTCCAGAAAAATGCGGGCGACATCGAACGTTTCTTCAATCTGGAAACAACAGGCTTCTCCGCAAAGTTCGCCACATTCATCGACAATACGATCGGGCTCACGGGAACCGGCGGTGCGCTTGGCTCGCAGACAACAGCGCTCAACAACAATTCGAAGGGCATCGATGACCAGATCGCCGCGATAGAACGCCAGCTCGCGCAAAGGAGATCCCTTCTCGAAGCAAGCTTCATTGCGATGGAGACGGCTCAGGCGAAACTGCAGCAGATGCAGGCTCAACTCGCGAGTGCGTTCAGCCAGCCCACGACGAAATGATTCGCCGAACCGTCATCGAAGCTCTCGCCATCGGGATTGTCAGTCTGGCTCTGGCCGGATGCGAGACGCCACCCAGAATTGATCATGCTCGCACGGGCCCTTATTTTGTTCCCGCGAACGTCCGTGGAGTCGACCGCCTTCCTGCGACTGTGAGGCGCATCGCCATCCTGCCGGTTGCAGGACTCCCGTCCATCCCCGAACAAAATCTGGCGCGGCTGGATGAATCATTCTCGGCCGAGCTCAATCGTTCCGCACGCGCCGAAACAGTCGCGATCCCACGCGACCTGTTGATGCGTCTCGCCGGCTCGCGACAGCTTTCAAGCACGGATGTCCTGCCGCACAATTTTTTCCCGAGACTGAAAGGTTCGACCTCCGCCGATGCCGTTCTATTTGTCGATCTGACCGCCTATTCTCCCTACCCTCCACTTAAACTTGGCATACGATCCAAGCTCGTGGACATCTCGACGGGGGAAATCCTCTGGGCATTCGACAATCTCTTCGATGCGAATGAGGCGTCAGTGGTCAATTCGGCACGCAGGCACTATCTTGACTCAAATCCCTCTTCCGTCGGAACGGGCGATTTAAGTTCAACCGTCTTGCAGAATCCGACCCGTTTCGGCAATTACGCGGCCCACGCAACCTTCGTAACATTACCACCCCGGTAAGATTTTGACGCAATTTTCTCAAGCACACCGCCAACAGGCCGATTTCAATCCCTAGCAAACAACCAGATCACGGCGTTCCCTGACACTACTTTCGAGGGCTGACCGTACCACCCACGGAATCCAACCATGATACATCCAACGTCCCAGAGCCTGGGCTCTCATCGCGCCGGCACCCTGCCGCAAATAAACGGGCACGCCGCTCCTCAGAACAAGGTCGAGTCGTCCCAACCGGACTCACTTTCGATCTCACATGCGGAGACGCTCCACAGAGCGCTCGAGGCCAATCCCGAAATCCGCCCTGAGATGGTGGAACTCGGCCGCAAGCTTGCAGCCGATCCGAGTTATCCGCCGCTTGAGATCATCGAGCAACTTTCAAAGCTGTTCCTCAATTCAGCCGATCCTTCGGAGTCAGTCTGAATCCACCTCCAATGGCGCCTCCTTTCGGTTACGCCCGCGCGTACCAAGCCCAGTCAATCCTGACGGCCAGCCCGGGCCAGCTCGTCCTGATGTTGTTTGACGGCTCCCTCCGGTTCTTGAATCAGGCCAGGGAGGCCTTCGCCCAGGATCAGGACAGCCCGCGCAGGATCGAAAACATCAACGCGTCGCTGGTCCGCGCGCAGAACATCATCGTTGAGCTCCGCGCCACCTTGAATCTCTCGGAAGGCGGAGACTACGCCGCCACCCTCGATCGACTGTACGAGTACTACCTGCGCCGCCTCATCGAGGCAAATATACGGAAGCAGGTCGAGCCGGTGATCGAGGTTTCAAATCTGATACAGCAGCTCCGCGACGGTTGGGCGGAGATGCTCCGAAAGGAATTCACCAACCATTTCGACGCCACCCGTGGTGTCGCCTGATGACAATGGAACGTCCAATTCAAACCGTCGAACGCCTTGTTGCGGCTCTGGAAATCCTCGCAGGACAGGAAGCGATCCAAATGGCGGAGGAGTCCTGGTCGGAGCTTTCCGCCACTCAGGAACGCGCCGCAGCCATCGTCGATCGCCTGTCGGTACTCATGTCCGACAACAAGGTGAGATTCGGACTCCACCCCGAAATCTATTCCCGCGCCCACGCCATCACGCGCGCGCAAGGAATAAAAATTTCCATGCTCACTGAATGGATGGAAAAGACTGAAGAGGAGCTCAGGGCGCTGACCGCCTCAGGTCAGAAAATCCGCTCGATCGGCCCCGCCTATCGAAACCGGATGGAAGACGGTGCCTCAGGTTCGTTTTACTGCCAGGGATAGCCGGGCCCCCTGCCCCATCCCTCCCTGTTCGAAGGAATCACCCAACCGCAACAAGCGGTTCCGCGGCGACAGCCGCTCGTTCAGCACCGTTGGGTTGCATCGGCAATGCAGCCACGGATCCCGCCACCCATGCCAGCGCGATGCTTTCCGCCGATTCGCGCCAATCGTGATCCGCCCGATGCGGGTAAATTGCATGAATCAACGCATCGGCCTGACCAGCCCGCATGAGCGCCGCTTTGACGCAAATCTGTCCATCCGCCATCGTAAAACTCTGCAGGGAAATGCTCCCGCCATCCTCAAATGACATGCGAGCCAAACCCTTGTGATAGCTCACCGAGCGTTGCACGGACTGCCTGTCGAGCGCAACCCCTTGTTCAATCAATGCACTCTGAACGAGCGAAAGCAGCGACAATAGACGAGGCGCCATACGAGAAGTGTGTTCCCGGGTCCTTCGGCCCGCATCGGCGATTTCTTTAGCGGAATACTTCCGCAGCACGCCAGTTCTGATCCAGTCGAGGCAGGACCCTTTTCCGAAATCACGAACATGAAGCTCGGTGAACAGCAGTGAAACCCGCAACCTTTCCTCGCCCCCGGAGAAAAGTTCACGCTTCATAGGGTGTCCATGATCCGTTCTCTGGAGAATTCAACCGACGCGGTGGCCATTTTGGGCGGCTCCAACGGTGATCTCATCGTGGATGTCAACACCGCCTTTGAACGCGTCACGGGCATCGCTCGCTCGACAGCCCTGGGAAGCTGCCTGTCTCAGGTGATTGGCAGCGGGTCGTGGCATGCAATCGACGAGTGCCTTCGGCTCTCACAGATGTTCCGTGGCACCGTTGGAATTTCGCGAGGGAATGGCTCGGTTCTTCACCTTGATGTCTCCACCTTTCCCGCCCCGGGTGCGGAGGAGGACAGCGTTCGCTGGGCGGTGGCTCTGCGCGACGTCTCAGAGCAGGTCGAACGGGATCGCGCCCTGCATCAGAGGGAGGAGCAGCTCCGACTTCTGGCCGAATCCATTCGCGATCTGGTTGCCGTCCACCGCCCAGGGGACGGTGGCTGTCTCTACGCTTCGCCGGCGGCGCGGACAATACTCGGCTACGAGCCAGAGGAGATGATCAACCGTTCACTTTACGAGTTGATTCACCCCGAAAACCTGGCGCAGGCGCGAGAGATCTTTGACGGCCATGTGAACGGACGCCCCGAGAGCACGTTCGTTCATCGCATGCGTCGCCGGGACGGAGGCCATGTCTGGGTTGAAACCACAAGCAAAACCAGGTCCAGCAAGGACTGTTCCCCGGAGATTGTGTCGACGATGCGCGATGTCAGCCGCCGGAAGGCTGCCGAGGCTTCTCTGACCGCGATGCATGGGCTCTTGAGCGCCGTCCATGAAGCCGTCCCTCTCGGGCTCTGCCTGCTCGACAGCGGAGGCAGGGTTCAGCTCTGCAACCGCTCATTCTCCGCTCTGTTTTCCGCAGAGCCCGCCGGGCTCGCAGGCAGGCCCATCACACCGAGAATCCCCATCCAGGACATTGAGGCTGCCGCCAGGCGCCCAGGCGCGCTTCACACCACCACGCTCAGCCGTCGCGAGGGCATGGACTTCCCCGCCGAACTATCCGTCACCCCGGTCCGCTTCACCAGCGAGACATGGCGCCTCGTCACCCTGACCGACCTGACCGAACGCCGCCGCATCGAGGCCCGATTGCGCGAAGCCGGCCAGCTTGAGAGCCTTGGAACCCTCGCGGGCGGAGTTGCCCACGACTTCAACAATCTCCTGACGATCATCCTCGGATACGCGGGATTGCTGGTCGATAGCGCCGGTGATCCCGTCGCATTGAATCGCGCGGCTCAGGCGATCATCGAGGCGGGCAGCCGGGGAGCGGAGGTCGTTCGCCAGCTTCAGCTTTTTGCGAACCAGCACGATCTTGAGTTCACGATGGTCGACCTGCGGGGTCTGATCGAGGACACCATCGAAAAAACCCGCGCGGACCGCCCTTCGCATGTCCTGGTGTCCTGCACTTTCAACCATGAGCACGCTCGCATCCCGATGGACCCCACCCAGGTGGCGATCGGACTGCAGCAGCTGCTGCGCAATGCCTGCGATGCGATGCCTCAGGGCGGCACAATACATGTCCTCACTGGAGATCATCCCCCGCCGGGCATCGCGGCCGGCGAGTTTCCCGCCTCGCTGTGGGTGACGATTGAGGACAATGGAAGCGGCATGGATGATTCGACCCGGGCTCGAATCTTTGAGCCTTTTTTCGCCAGAGACAGAGGCTCCGCAGTTCGCGGCCTTGGACTCGCCGTCGTATACGGCATCATGCGTGCACACCACGGAATGATTGAGGTTGAGAGCACTCCGGGACGGGGAACCCGCGTCCATCTTGCGTTTCCCCGAGCCTCGATCGACGACAGGCAGGATCCTCATCCGGGCACGGGTGACCGCAGCCCTGCGCCCGTTCCACGCTCCACGAAGCACGTGCTCGTTGTCGAAGACGAAACCGACATCGCTCATCTTTGGGAAGACATCTTCACGTCGGAGGGAATTCCCATGGTCTGGGTTCGAAGCGGAGAGGAGGCGCTGCGCCATCTCGCGGACCACCGCGACGAAATCGGCGTGCTCTTTTCCGATATCGGACTGCCGGGCATCAACGGCTGGCAGGTCGCCCAGCATTTTCGAGCCGAACTGCCAAACCTCCCGCTGATACTTGCAAGCGGCGCCTTCAGGCCGGGCGATCGCACCCAGGCCAATCTGGCTGAACCACTCGTCTGCCTTCCGAAGCCCTTTCCTCCCGCAGAAATCGTCTCACACATCCTCGCCATGCTCCCGGCAGCCAACTAGCCGTCGCGCCATCGATTTGACGCTTTCAGAAATCAAGCGAAGCGCATTGATTCCCACTCGCATCCGCCCTACCGAACTGAGCCAACCCATGTCTCTCGAACGAATCCTGGTCCTCGACGACGAGCCGATCATCCAGAAGGTGCTGGAGGAACTCTTTCGCCGCAAGAAATACACCGTCAGCATCGCCGGTTCGATCGCCCAGGCGGAATCGATGATTGCGCGCGAGAGTTTCGACCTGGTGATGCTTGATGTCCGCCTGCCAGATGGCGATGGCCAGCAGTTGCTTGAACGTCTGGCCACGCTGCCCGACAAGCCGCTTGTCGTCATGATGACCGGACATGGCACCATCGAGAGCGCGGTCGCGTGCATGCGGAGCGGCGCGTTCGACTACCTGATCAAGCCGTTTTCTCCATCCCAGATCGAAATCGTCCTCAAGAAGGCCGATGCATTCCGGCAACTGGTCAAGGTCAACCGCTACTTCAGTGAGCAGGATGGCGGCGATGGTGACCTGCTGGGCAGAACTCCACCGATTCTCCGCCTGCGCCAGCTCATCGAACGTGTCGCTCCAACGGATGCCACCGTGCTGATCACCGGAGAGAACGGCACCGGCAAGGAGATGGTGGCCCGGGAGCTTTGGAAGAACTCCCCCAGGCGCGCCGAGGCCTACATCAAGGTCAACTGCGCGGCACTCTCCGAACAATTGATCGAGAGTGAACTGTTCGGACACGAGAAGGGCTCGTTCACCGGCGCGACGGATCGGCGTGAGGGGCGCTTCGAGCTGGCAAACCGCGGCACGCTCCTGCTCGACGAGGTTTCGGAAATCCCCGCGAATCTCCAGGCAAAGCTGCTGCGCGTGCTGCAGGAGCGCGAATTCGAGCGCGTCGGAGGCACCAAGACCATCAAGGTCAATGTCCGCATCCTCGCGACCTCAAATCGCGATCTCATGCAGTTTGTGGAGCGCGGATCCTTCCGCTCCGACCTGTACTATCGCCTGAACGTTTTCCCCATTCAGGTGCCGGCGCTGCGCGAGCGTCCCGACGACATCCTGCTGCTCGCCGACTCATTCCTCCGTCGTTTCGCGCGCAAGCACGGTGTCAAGATTCCTGGCTTCACCGACAATGCATCCGCCGCCCTGATCAACTATCCCTGGCCTGGAAATGTCCGGGAACTCCAGAACACACTGGAACGCGCCGTGATCCTCTCGGAAGACGGACGACCTGTCACGACAGCCGCCCTTGGACTTCCCTCGCTCGCCCGCTCCGCCAGTCTCCTGGGCATGCAGCACCCCGCGTCATCCCCGCAGCCGGCGCCGCCCCCCGCTGCCGCCGGTTTCGCACCTGTCCAACCGACCGGGCCATCGGTCACCGACACCTGGACACCGCCGTCGGCCGCGGCGATGCATCCCGAGTCAACAGGGAGTCGGGAACCGCCTGAAGATTCAGTCGACGATTCCGGGATTGCCGCGTCGGATTCCGGGAAAATCGCGCACGAGGTCATACCGTTGAATGAACTCGAAAGGCGGGCGATTCTCGCCGCGCTTAGGAGCACGGGAGGCAATCGCACCCGCACCGCTGAACTTCTCAATATTTCGATTCGAACCCTGAGAAACAAGATTCATGAATACCGAGCCGAAGGATTGGAGATCGAGTCCGGGCGCGACTGATCGGTAAGCCGGCCGAATGGCCGGCGTTTTCCTACTCCACGTTGGCGATCTGCTCCCGAATCCGCTCCAGCTCGTTTTTCAGCTCAATCACCGCACGGGAAATGACCATGTCATTCGCCTTGCTTCCCATCGTGTTCACCTCGCGCCCCATCTCCTGCAGGATGAATTCGGCCTTTCGTCCGATCTCAGCGTCCGACTTCAAGAGGGACGTCAGTTGATCCAAATGGCTCCTGAACCTCGTGAGCTCCTCCGAAATGTCGCAGCGATCAGCAAACAGGGCGATTTCACGCAAAACACGCTCGTCGTTCAATTCAAGCTCGAGTCCTGCCTGTCGCAGCCTGGTCAACAACTGGTCCCGGTAGTTGGAGGAAACTCCGGGCGCGCGATCAGCAATCGCATCGGCATGCATCTCGAGCTTCCCAAGCCGCCCAAGGAGATCAGTGAGCAACGCTGTCCCTTCGCGGGCGCGCATCGACGCCAGACCCGCGAGCGCCTCGTCCAGCACCGAGATCACGGGATCGCGCACCATTTCAACAGGCGGCGGATCATCGATTCCGTGCTGCGAGCTGGCTATGCTCCAGAGCAGTTCCGGCGTCGGAGTGAATCTGACGCCGCGGCGCTCCGCGAGCGCCGCCAGCCGCTCAAGCGCGACCTCAATGGCCGTTTCATTCCACACCGGCGCATCCCTCTCTGCACATCCGCTCAGCTCGAAATCAACCTGCACTCTGCCTCGCGTCACCGCTCCTCGGACACGCTCCGTGACCATCGCCTCAAGGGCCGCCCACACATCGGGGAGCTTGATCGTGAGATCAAGGGTCTTCCTGTTGACCGAGCTCACCTGCACCGTGACCGTGCGATCTCCGATTCCTGCGCTCGCCCGGCCATACCCGGTCATGCTGCGCATGGGAATTCCTCCTCCGGTCTGCGAATCACAGTCATAGCTTCACATCCAGCATCCGGGCCACCTGGTTGACATCCTTGTCGCCGCGGCCGGAAAGGTTGATCACCACGATCTGATTGCTGCGCAAGGCGCGCGCGCGCTTCATGCCGTGGACGAGCGCATGCGTGGATTCCAGCGCTGGCAAAATTCCCTCCAACCTCGAGACAAGCTGGAAAGTCGATATCACTTCATCGTCGCAGGCGTACGCGTATTCGATGCGGCCCTGATCCCGATAGAAGGCGTGCTCCGGCCCGATCGCCGCGTAGTCGAGACCGGCGCTCACCGAGTGGGTCAGTTCAATCTGACCATCCTCGTTCTGCAGAATGTATGTCTTGCTCCCCTGGAGCACGCCAAGACGTCCGCCTTCGAAACGGGCCGCGTGCTCGCCGCGACGAATGCCGCGCCCGCCCGCCTCGACTCCGATGAGCTTCACACCGCCGTCGCCCAGAAAATCGAAGAAGAATCCAATCGCATTGGAGCCACCGCCGACGCACGCGATCATTTCATCCGGGAGGCGGCCTTCGCGGGCCAGCAGTTGCGCCTTCGCCTCCCTCCCGATCATCCGGTGAAAATCGCGCACCATCATCGGATACGGATGCGCGCCCAACGCCGATCCGAGAATATAGTGCGTGCCTCGCACGTTCGTGACCCAGTCGCGCATCGCCTCATTCACCGCATCCTTCAGGGTTCTCTGCCCCGCCTCCACACTGCGAACCTCGGCGCCCATCAGGCGCATGCGGAAAACATTGAGCGCCTGCCTCTCCATGTCGACAGCGCCCATGTAAACCACGCACTCGAGACCGAACTTGGCGCACACCGCCGCGGTGGCGACCCCGTGCTGCCCCGCACCCGTCTCGGCGATGATGCGCTGCTTGCCCATTCTCCTGGCGAGCAGCGCCTGGCCGAGGGCGTTGTTGATCTTGTGTGCTCCGGTGTGAAGCAGGTCCTCCCGCTTCAGGTAGATTTTTGCTCCGCCACAATACTCGGTGAGACGACGGGCGAAGTAGAGTTCCGTCGGACGCCCGGCAAATTCCTTGAGGTGTCCCGTCAACTCCTCCTCGAACGCTGGATCCCGTCGTGCCGATGCATAGGCATCCCCCAGCTCGGCAAGCGCGGTCATCAACGTCTCCGGAACAAAGACGCCTCCATATCGGCCAAAATGGCCGGATTGGTCCGGCAGAGTCTCGGGATTGATGATATCAGTCGCAGGCATTCGAACAGGCTAGGCGAATGTGGTTCCCGCGTGAAGGGAGAAAATGGACCGTTCGCCCTCGGCCACTCACGCAGACCCGCGAAGCATTGACCTCGTTTGAGAAGGTTAGCTCATGCGGCCAGGGTGTCTGAAGTACTTGACTCCCGGCAATCCATCCAAATCAGAGTCCTGGGTAAGCAGATTGGCTGACGCAATTCGTGCGGTTGCGTAAATTATTCCGTCAGCCAATGTCAGCTTGAAGCGATGACTTATTTCGGCCGCGATAACGGCCAGCCTATCATCAAGCGCGACGACCTGCCCCTGTTTCATGGTGGCTGCTGCAGCCAGGGCATGCGACAATGACGCTTCACGCAAAGTCCATCGATAAACCTCGGTAATTGAAATGGATGGAACCACCAATTTCCCTGTCGAACGTATCGCTGCAGCGAAATGCGAGCTGTTGGGGCCGCCGGTAAAATACTCGATCCACCCCGAAGAGTCCACTACCGTAGGCATCGATCGGCTTCGCGCTTGAAGGTATTGCGGACATTCTTCAGGAAGCCTTCCATCGCAGCAACAGGACGGATGGGAACAAGTTCGATCCTGTCCTCAAGCTGCACAATCTCCACCTTGTCGCCCGGCGCCAATGAGAGTCCCTCTCGAACTGCCTTCGGAATCACTATCTGAAATTTTGGAGAAACAGTTACAGTTGTCATATCGATCGAACATCGGTATTACGATGTGTATATCGATGCAAGTCTGAAGAGACCCATTCTCGCCCGAAATTGCCCGACCCGTGTCGGAAGGCCGCGGTTGCCCAGTCCGTCTCTCGCAACCACTTCTTGAAGTAATACAGGCATCGGTAATACTTCTGAAATGAACATTACCAGCAAGGGCCAGGTCACCATCCCCCAGCGGATCCGGAACCGGTTCGGACTCAAGCCTGGAACCCAGGTTGATTTCGTAGCCGAAGGCGGCAAGATCGTGCTCAAGCCACGAAAGCGCAAGGCCCGCATGGGTGAGGAGTGGCTGGCCGAAGCGAGGGGGTGCCTGCAAACGACCAAGACCACCGATGAACTGATGCGGCTCACCCGCGGGGGGATCTGATGCCCTGGCTCCTCGACACCAACGTCCTCCTTGACATCCTGACCAACGACCCGACGTGGGCAGAGTGGTCCTCGGACCAGTTCCGTCGCGCACAGACCAAGGGGATTGTTGTCAATCCGATCATCTTCGCCGAACTCGCGGCACATTTTCCGCGAAAGGAGGATCTCGATCACTTTCTGCGGCCGTCACTCTTCAAACGCCTGCCCCTTCCCTATGAAGCGGCATTCTCCGCCAGCCGCGCCTTTCTCGCCTACCGGCGATCCGGTGGGGGAAAGACCTCCCCGCTGCCCGACTTTTATATCGGAGCGCACGCGGAGCACGACGGCTTGACCCTGGTGACTCGAGACGCGGCAAGATACCGGACATATTTCCCGAACGTGCGGCTGGTCACCCCGAAGGACTCATAGGGCGCTCCAACCTCCGGCGACCGGAATGGTTCAGGCGGGGCGGAGCCCGAGCCCCGCCACCTACGGCTTCTCCTCGTCTATCCGCTTGCGGAGGAAATGCAGCACATCCTGGAACTTGCCTCGGTTCCCCTCCTCCGCCTCGACAAGATTTTCATGGGCCTGCAGCGCCACCTTCGCCTGCTCCAGCTCACTGCGATCCACACAGGGGATCGCCTGAGCCGCTGTTGCGGACTGGGTCGTCCCTTCGGCCTCCTCGATATTGAGGATTCGGTGCAGCCCGAGGTTGCGCACCAATTCAAGGTTTCTTCCCTCAATCCGCAGCAGGGTCAAACTGCCCGGAGGGGCGTGCTTCCGCACCTGCAGCGCCGCACCGGCCAGCACGCCCAGAAACGTGCTGTCCATGCCGGTGCACCCGCCAAAGTCGATCGTGAACCGATACCTTCCCTGGTCGATCAGCGCCTTGACGAAGTCCTGAAGACAGGCGCTGTTCTGAAACGAGGCGCGGCCCTCGATTCGTATGGCGACGGGATCAGCTGACACGTCAGCCAGGTAAACGGAATTGTGACTCTCCAACATGACAACCAAGCCTCTCCTGCCTGTCTGAACACCAATGCCTACGACCTCGCGATGATCTGCCGGAGGACGTAGGGAAGAATTCCGCCGTGCTGATAGTAATCGATCTCTATCGGCGTATCAATGCGGCAGCGCACGCCGACATCCTCGACGGAACCATCCTTCCGTGTGATCCGAAGCGTCAGATCCTGCTGCGGCTTGAGTGCCGTCTCGAGTCCGAGAACGTCATAGGTTTCGCTGCCATCGAGACGAAGACTCTTCGCCGTGACGCTCTCCTTGAATTGAAGCGGAAGCACGCCCATGCCAACCAGGTTGGATCGATGAATGCGCTCGAAACTCTGCGCCGCAACCACCCGCACGCCCAGCAATCTGGTTCCCTTGGCCGCCCAATCGCGCGAGGAACCCGTGCCATATTCCTGCCCCGCAATCACGATCAGCGGCACTCCCTTCTGCCCGTACTTGATGGCCGCATCATATATCGAAAGCTTTTCCCCCGAGGGTTGATGGATCGTGTTGCCACCCTCCTCCCCACCCAGCATCAGGTTCTTGATGCGGACATTGGCAAAGGTTCCACGGGTCATGATGCGGTCATTGCCGCGCCGCGATCCATAGCTGTTGAAGTCCTCAAACGCCACCCCGTGCTCGAGCAGATACCGGCCCGCCGGCGAGGATTTCTTGATCGCACCGGCCGGAGAAATGTGGTCCGTCGTGACCGAATCGCCAAAAATCCCGAGGGCACGCGCACCCTTGATCTCGCGCATGGCACCCGGTGTCATCGAAAAGTCCTCAAAGAACGGCGGCTCCTGAATGTAGGTAGAGCCTGCTTCGAAGTGATAGACATTCCCGGCTGTCGACGGGATTTCGTTCCACTTCGGATTCTGGGAGGCGAAATCCGCGTACAGCCTGCGGAACACCTCCGGCCTGAGGGCCGCCTTGAGGTGATCACGAACCTCCTGCAGGGTCGGCCAGAGATCCTTCAAAAACACCGGCCCGCCCTGCTTGTCGGTGCCAAGCGGCTCCTTCGAAAGGTCAATATCGACACGCCCGGCCAGGGCAAACGCAACCACCAGCGGCGGCGACATCAGAAAGTTTGCCTTGATATTCTGGTGAATGCGCGCCTCGAAGTTGCGGTTGCCCGAGAGCACCGATGCCGTGACGAAATCGTTCTTCACAACAACATCCTCAATGGCTGAGGAAAGTGGACCGGAATTGCCGATGCAGGTCGTGCAGCCGTAGCCGACAGTCTGGAATCCAAGCTTGTCAAGGTAGGGCTGCAGGCCCGTCTTCTCGAGATATTCGGTCACCACGCGCGAACCGGGAGCGAGCGAGGACTTGACAATCGGGTTGACCCGAAGGCCGCGTTCAACGGCACGCTTGGCAACGAGACCCGCTGCCAGCATGACGGACGGATTCGAGGTGTTGGTGCAGCTCGTGATCGCGGCGATGAGCACGCTGCCATGCCCCAGGTCACCCGCCTGCTTGTTCACAATCGGAAGCATGGGGTCGGGGGTCGGCGTGGGCCGGTTGTTGGCCATTTCGAGTTCCGTAAGCGGATTGGTGTTCAGTGCCAGCGACCTTGCGAGCTTCACCGGCTCCTGACTCCCTCCTCCGGCGGACTTGTGCACGAATCCGCCATCCACATGGGCGCGCCGGCCAATTTCCTCCGGCGGCTTTCCAAATCCATTCTCAGTCAGCGGCCGTGAGAATGCCGTGACAAACTCCTGCTTCAACCTGGGCAGCTCAATGCGATCCTGCGGACGCTTCGGGCCCGCCACGCTCGGCACCACCGATCCCAGATCAAATTCGAGTTCGCTCGAATAGTCGATGTCGCCCTTCCGGGGCATGCCCCAGAGTCCCTGAGCCCGATAGTACGCCTCGTAGAGCGCCACCGATTTCTCGTCGCGCCCCGTCGACCGAAGGTAGTTCGTGCATTCCTCGTCCATGGGGAAGAATCCCATCGTGGCGCCATATTCCGGAGCCATGTTTCCAATAGTGGCACGATCGACCACAGGCAACGCAGCGGCTCCGGGCCCGAAAAATTCCACGAATTTGCCGACCACCTTCGCCTTGCGCAGAAGCTGCGTGAGCGTGAGGGCCAGATCCGTGGCCGTGACTCCCTCCCTGAGCGCGCCGGAGAGATGAACGCCGACAACATCCGGCGTCAGGAAATACACCGGCTGGCCAAGCATGCCCGCCTCCGCCTCGATTCCGCCGACACCCCAGCCGACAATGCCGAGCCCGTTGATCATCGTCGTGTGCGAGTCCGTGCCCACAAGCGTGTCCGGATAATAGACGCCATTGGCGTCGCAGAGCACTCCCTTCGCAAGGTACTCGAGATTCACCTGGTGCACGATGCCGATGCCGGGAGGCACCACCTTGAAGGTGTCAAAGGCCTGCATGCCCCATTTCAGAAACTGATAGCGTTCGCGATTGCGCGAGAACTCCATCTCGAGGTTTCTCCCAAGCGCCTCCGCGGTGCCGGCAAAGTCCACCTGCACCGAATGGTCGATCACCAGATCCACGGGTACCAGGGGCTCGATGATCTTGGGGTCCTTGCCAAGCCTCGCCGCCGCCGCACGCATCGCCGCAAGGTCCACCAGGAGCGGCACACCCGTGAAATCCTGCAGGACGATCCGGGCAACCACGAAGGGTATCTCCTCCGTCCGGCTCGCAACCGGCTTCCATGCCGCCAGATCGCGAACGGCCTGCTCGGTGACACGTCTTCCGTCACAGTTGCGCAGAAGCGACTCCAGAACCAGCCGAATCGACACGGGAAGCCTTGTCAGCCGGGGGAATCCGGCCGCGGCCAGCGCCGGCAGCGAATAATACGAGTGTGTCGCGCCGCCAACGGAAAACCGTGCCAGCGCATTGAGCGGATTGGAAGAGGACATTGAGGGAAATTCAGAGGAGCATCAGGATGGGTTTCGCCCGGCTGCGAAAGCAGGCGGCAAACAACTCAATGAGCCAGCGCCGCCTTGACCGCATCGAAATTGGGCAGGTCGTGCGGCGTCGGTGTCTGCTCGGCATACTTGATCAAGCCATCCTTTCCGACAACGAACGCGGCGCGGGCCGACGTGTCACCGATTCCAAGCAGCCCAGGGAACAGGACCTTGTACGCCTTCACGGTCTCCTTGTTCAAGTCGCTGAGCAGCGTAATCCGGATGTTGTTCTTTGCCGCCCAGGCTTCCTGCGCAAACGGACTGTCAACGCTGATGCCAACAACCGCGGCACCCAGCTTTTCGTAGTCTGGAAGTCCCGACGTCACCGCGCACATCTCCGTCGTGCACGGCCCGCTGTACGCGAGCGGAAAGAAAAGGATCACAACGGGCTTCCGGCCCAGGAAGTCTGAAAGGGAGACGTCCTTGAGACCTTCAGCGGTCTTGGTTTTCAGGGTGAAGGAAGGGGCCTTGGAACCAACGGTAAGCGGCATGATAAACGAGTGACAGGGTTGACGATTGAGATCGGCGTTGGAAATCCGCCGAATTGGAATCCAAGCCTACCCAGCTCCCTCAAAGCCGCAACCTCGTTTTCCCGCGAGAAGACTGCTTTCTGTTTTCCGATTGCATGCCATAAGAAACGCTCTTGCCGATGATTAAGCCAGCGGCGTTACTCACCCCTTGGCTCTGACATGACTCTAATCGAAGATCTCCAATGGCGCGGCCTCGTCGCCGATTGCACCGACCTTGCCGCGCTGACCAGGCGCCTGAATGAGGGCCCGGTGACCCTGTACTGCGGTTTCGACCCGACGGGAGATTCACTCCATGTGGGCCACCTGGTTCCCCAGCTTCTGCTCCGGCGCTTTCAACTTGCAGGACACCACCCCCTGTCGCTCGCCGGAGGCGCCACCGGCATGATCGGCGATCCGGGCGGCCGTTCGAGCGAACGGAACCTGCTCAGCCGCGAGGAGCTGAATCACAATGTCCAGCGCATCAAGAGGCAGTTGGAGCGACTGCTCGATTTCTCATCGCCAACGAATCCCGCGCGGCTTGTCGACAACGCGGACTGGACCGCATCGGTCACCTTTCTCGATTTCCTGCGCGATGTCGGAAAACACTTCTCCCTCAGCTCAATGCTCGCCAAGGAGAGTGTCAGATCCCGACTGGAGAGTGAATCCGGGATCAGCTTTACGGAGTTCAGCTACCAGTTGCTCCAAGCCAACGACTTCACCCACCTGCGCCAGGCGATGTCCTGCGAACTGCAGATCGGCGGAGCCGACCAGTGGGGCAACATCACGGCAGGCACGGATCTGATCCGGAAAAAGCTGGGCATGCCGGCGTGGGGGCTGACATTCCCGCTGATCACGAAGGCGGACGGCACGAAGTTCGGCAAGTCCGAGGGAGGCGCCGTTTGGCTGGATCCGGAGAAAACCAGCCCGTACCGCTTCTACCAGTTTTTCATCAATACCGAGGACAGCATGGTTGCCGGCTACCTCAGGAAGTTCACCTTTCTCAGCCATGCGGAGATCAACGCACTGGAGGAAAAGCACGCCGCCAACCCCGGCGCTCGCGAAGCCCACAAGGCGCTCGCCAGGGAAATCACCTCGCTCGTTCACGGCCCGGAGGCATGCGCCGATGCGATTCGTGCGAGCGAGATCATGTTCGGGGGCGGACTCGACGGAGTGTCCGCCGAGGTTTTCCGTGACGTCGTCGGCGAACTCCCCGTCACTTCCATTCCCCGCGAAAGGATTTCCGCCACGCTTGCGCTCGCAGAGGCTCTCGTTGCCACAGGACTCTGCCCGTCCAAGGGTCAGGCACGAAAAGACATCGAGGGCGGCGGCATCTACATCAACAATGTCAAGTGCGCGGATGTCGTCAAAACCCTGGGCGCGACCGACATCGTTTTCGACCGGCACATCCTGCTGCGAAAGGGCAAACGCAACTACGCGGTGATGACGCTGGTCGGATGATCCGGGAGGATCATGCCGACCCGTTTTCAGCTAGTCGTCCCGGCGGCCTGAAAGGATCAGAAGAATTTGGAGCAGCGAGCCAAGCGACGCCACAAACGCGGCCACATAGGTTAGCGCTGCGGCGTCAAGCGTCTCATTGACGCCCGGCATCTCATCCCGTCCGAGAATCCCCAGACCAACAAGCTGCTGCTTTGCGCGGCGGCTGGCGTCGAATTCAACGGGCAGAGTCACAAGCTGGAAGAGACAGATGACCGCCAGTGCGAGCGCACCGATCACCAGAAGCTTTCCGCCAATTGCGCTGGAAATCAGGAGAATTCCGGCAATCAGGACAAAGTTGGCCACGCCCGCGGCGATCTTCGTGGCGGGAACAAGAGTCTGCCGAACCGTCATCATCGAATACCCCACCTTGTGCTGGATCGCATGACCGGCCTCATGAGCGGAAACGCCAAGCGCGGCCAGGCTGGTGCCATGAAAATTGTCGTGCGAAAGGGCCAGTCGCTTGTTGATCGGATCGTAATGGTCCGTGAGCTGGCCGGGAACCTCGACGATCTCAACCCCGGAAACCCCCGCCGCGCGCATGACCGCCTCCGCAGCCTCAGCTCCCGTGATGTGCCCGCGGGATGGCACGCGCACATTCTTGTTGTAGGCCTTCGACACCCGGAACTGCGCGTACATGCCGAACAGCATCGGTATAATAACGAGTATAATCCAGATCATCATAGTTTGAAGCGAGTTGGACCGAGGCTGCCCGCAACTCGCGTACACGCAAGTTGGGAGGCAGCCTGTCGGTTACCGCAGAAGCCATGCGGAACGCGCGCGTTTGCAAGGGCAAGCGACACCGAATGGAAACGGCGCAGGAAATTGGAACATCCTGCGCATGGATGCCCCGGGAACGACGGAAGGCCGGTGAAGCGTCAACGACGTCTGCGGTCAATCAGCCGATCGCTGGCACATCCACCCAGCGGCGCTCTGCCCAGGACTTGAGTCCAAGTTCCGCAAGCTGCACACCCTTGGCGCCCTGGAGCAGATTCCACGGGAACGGAGTGTCCTTCACAACGTGCCTGAGGAACAGCTCCCACTGAACCTTGAATGCATTGTCGTAGGTGTCGTTTGACGGCACTCGCGTCCAGCCGTCGAAAAACTTGACGGGGCTGTCGATGTCCGGGTTCCACACGCAGCGCGGCGTCGCCGACAGATGCTGCGCCGTGCAGTCGCGCAGGCCCGCAACCGCAGATCCCTGCGTGCCATCAACCTGGAGGGTCAGCAGGTCGTCGCGTCGGACACGCACCGCCCAGGACGAATTGAAGTGGCACACTATCCCGTTCACGAGTTCGAAGGTGGCATAGGCGGAGTCATCCGCCGTGCAGGCGTACGGTTTGCCCGCCTCATCCCAGCGGGTGGGAACGTGCGTTGCTCCGAGACAGGAAAGGGACTTCACCTCGCCGAAGAGATTCTGAATGACATACTGCCAGTGACAAAGCATGTCCACGATGATGCCGCCGTCCTCCTCCTTGCGGTAGTTCCAGGAAGGCCGCTGCAGCTTCTCATGTTCGCCCGTGAACACCCAGTAGCCGAACTCTCCGCGCACGGAAAGAATCTGACCGAAGAAGCCGGTGTCGATGAGGTACTTCAGCTTGAGCAGGCCCGGCAGCCAGAGCTTGTCCTGCACCACGCCGTTCTTGAGTCCCGCCGCCGTCACTTCGCGGTACAGCGCAAGCGCCTCGGCGGAGGTTGTCGCCGTCGGCTTCTCACAGTAGATGTGTTTCCTCGCGGCGATGGCCTTCCGCACTCCGACCGGTCGCTGTCCCGTGAGCGTTGCGTCGAAATAGACCTGGTTGCCCGCGTCCGCCAGCGCCGCATCGAGGTTGGTGGAGTACCGTTTGACGCCTGCGCGGGCGGCGAGCGCCGCGAGCTTGGCCTCGTTGCGTCCAATGAGGATCGGATCAGGCATGATCGTTTCCGAATCGGACAGCTTTATGCCGCCCTGGTCGATGATCGCCTTGATGGAGCGCAGCAGGTGCTGGTTGGTGCCCATGCGTCCGGTGACGCCGTTCATGATGATGCCGATTTTATGCGTGGTCATGGGATCGAGCCTTTGATTGGGGATGGGAGTGGATTGCGGGTCACAGCATAGCCCCAAATGCAGGCTTGAGGTTAGAACACAACCGGCCAATTCTAGCACACAACCGTCATGCTCGCCTGGAGCCCGATACTCATCCAGCAGATCGAGATCCACGCCCTGGGATTCGTGCTGCGCAAACTCCAGCTCAACCGGCATCGCGCTGCGGAAGTCGCCAGGCACACGCACCCTTATTCGCAACTCATCCTGTACCTCGCGGGAGAAGGTGTTCAGCACATTCGCGAGCAGCGCATCTCGGCGCGCGGGGGGGATCTCTTCATCATTCCGCCCCGGGTGCGCCACGGGTTTTCAACCATCGGCCAGAGCCGTCCGCTCTGTCTCGTGCTCGACTACCAGACGCCGAAAAAGCGCCTCCGCGCCGTGCACCGCAGGCTCCCTCAGCACACCTTGAGCGAGCTGCACAGCCTGCTCGCCCAGGTTCCGACCAAGGGCCGTCCGGCCCTGTCGGACTACCCCGCAATCATCGCAGTCATCGCCCGCCTGCTGGAACCCGCCAAAGCGGAACCCGCTCCGCAAATTGCCCCGCGCAGCTTGTTTGACCGGGTGAAGGCGCGGCTGCGTGAGTCCGTCCGGCTGTCCGATGTCGCAAGGGAATCGGGCTATGCGCGCGACGCTCTGAGTCGGCGACTCAAACGCGACCACGGACTGGGTCTTCGCGGAGTGCGCGACCTCGTCCGGCTGGAGGCGGCCCAAGCCGCCCTGCGGGCAAAAATCCCCGTGTCCGACGCCGCAAGCCAGGCAGGATTCGATGATCCGAACTACTTTGCGCGCTGGTTTCGGCGCAAGACCGGCATGACCCCGAGCCGATGGAAACGGCAGTCGCAGAAGCCTCTGGTCCGTTTCACCTCAGCCTGAGTCCATCGGCCTTTGAGGGTGCTCAACAAGGGACTCGATCAAAGCTCGAAACGACGCACTAGGGCAGCCGAATCGTCACCTCGTGCAGCGTGCCGCTGAACGCAAAGGGCAGGGCATACGCGTCACTCACCGGAGAGCCAAAGCCCCGCCCGACACCAAACGCCCCCCAAAACGCCGAGTTCAGGGAAAGCGCCACTGATCCAGATCCCACCCCCCGCCCGTCGACCAGCAGTGTGCCTCTGCCCGCGCTTCGAATGCCTGGGCTCCCAGGGGACCGCTCCTGCTCAACGAACTCGAATCCGACGGTGCATCGTCCCTTCGGCAGCAGTTCCTGCGAGGTGATGATCGTCCGGCCGCCTCCATACTCGTGGCTCTCATAGAACAGTCGGCCTTCCTGCGCATAAAGCACGAACCCGGACCACCGGCAGCCCCAGGACACCAGGATCCCGGACGTCAGTTGATCAGTGATCGTGACATCGGCAGTGATCCGATGCGTTCGAAGAAAATTTGGCGCGGCGATGCCCAGCAGGCGCGGCGATCCGGCCGGGAACCGGACAATTTCGGTGCCAGGCGTCGACGCATAACCGGTGCCAGTCAAATGGGTGTGCATGTCCAGCGCACGCAAAGGCAGGACGTTGTTCGCGGCAGCCTCCGCATCGAACAGCGCCCGCAGATCCGCCAGCTTCTCCGGATGCATGGCAGCCAAGTCCCGCGCCTGGCTGAAATCGGCCGCCACATGATACAGTTCCCATGGGTCGGCCTTGAATGGCTTGCCGCCTCGGTGTCGCGCGGCTGCCACCCATCCGTCATGGTAAATGGAACGATTGCCCCACATCTCAAAATACTGCGTTTTGCGGCGCGACGGCGCGTCCGCCTGAGTGAAGGTCGCGTCAAAACTCAGGCCGTCGAGGGGAATGGTTTTCTCCCCATTGTGGGTCGCCGGAAATTCGACGCCGGCCGCGGCATAGATTGTGGCGGCGACATCGGAGACATTGGTAAACTGACTTCTCAGGCCACCGACATCCTTGATGCGGGCAGGCCATGACACCACCAGGGGATTGCGCAATGCCCCAAAGTGCGAGGCAAAGGATTTGTACCATTGGAACGGGGCGCCCACAGCCCACGCCCATCCGGTGGGTATACCCGTCAGGAGCTGCGCTTCACCGAGTTCGTCCAGTCTCCGTAGAGTGGCCGCCGGCGTCCCGGCCAGCGGTGGACCGGGACTCCCTCCGTTGTCTCCGAATATGTAGAATATGAGCGTGTTCTCGCCGCCGGGACCAGCCCGCACCGCCTCAATCAGGCGATTCACCTCGTGATCCGTGTGGGAGACAAAGCCTGCGTAGGCCTCCATTTCAGATGCATTGATTTTCTTCTGCTCCGACGTGAGCGAATCCCATGCAGGAAGACCGGAGGGTCGAGGCGTCAGCCCGGCATCCGCAGGGATCACTCCCAGCTTCTTCTGGCGTTGAAAAACCTCCTCGCGATACCTGTCCCAGCCCTGATCGAATCGCCCGCGATAGCGCTCAATCCATTCCGCCGGAACGTGAATCGGGAAATGAACCGCGGCGGAGGCAAAATAGAGGAAAAACGGGCGGGCCGGGGCCGTCCTCCGCTGCGCCTTGACCCAGGCGATGGCCTCGTTGGTCAGGTCAGTCGTGAGATGGTAGCGCCGCCCCGTCGTGGATGTCGGTTCGACTGGCGTCGTATTGCGATACAGCGAATGGGGCTCCCACAGGGAGGTCGCCCCCGGCTGCATGAATCCATAGAAGTAATCAAACCCAAGCCGGGTCGGCCAGCGGTCGAACGGCCCGGAGGGCGACATTTCCTCCCAAGGCGTATTGTGCCACTTGCCGATGGCCGCGGTGGCATAGCCGTTCCGATGCAGCACGTCAGCGATCGAAGGGACATTGCTTTTCCACCGGCAGTCGTAGCCGGGTCCCTTCCCCGCCCTGTCGGTCAGCGTGCCAAAACCTGCATGATGGGGATTGAGGCCCGTCAGCAGCGCGGCCCGCGTCGCCGTGCAAATCGCCGCCACATGGAAATTGTTGTACCGGAGGCCCTCCGCCGCCAGCCTGTCGAATCCAGGCGTCCGTGCGGCGCCACCGAAGGCGCTCGGATCGGAGAATCCCGCGTCGTCGATCAAAATGACGACAATGCTGGGTTCCGCCACCGCCGGCGCCGGAGCGGAAAACAGCGCGGAGATCCCGCAACCCCAGAAGCTCAGGGCGCCTGCAAACCATCGCCGGAATGGAGGGATGCTTTTCATGGCAAACCGGCGGTCAGGACGAAGCGATGAGTGACATGGGCGGGAGAACTCGTCGCAGCGGGGAGCACTGTCCTCGCACGCCCGGCCAGTCATGCCGCCACGGCATCCGTGTGTCGACACTTTTCCGTCCCGGACCGCCGGTTTCCCGCGCCCCTCATTCTCGCCGACCCGGGGCGCCAGCCGCGCGCCGTTCCGCCGGAAATCCGGCTGAAATGAAGTTAAGTGTGGACACTTGTGACGGTTTCACGTTCGCTCCGGCGAGATCACCAAACCGCGCGGCGCAATCCGCCGCGCACGCCCGCCCCCCATGAGACTCGCCCGCAAGAAAACCCTCGTCACCGGAGCCGCCAGCGGCATCGGAAAAGCCATCGCCCTGCGCTTCGCCGCCGAAGGCGCCCAGGTCGCAATACTGGACATCAACGACCCCGCCGCCAGGGCGGTGGCCGACCAGATCAACGCGGCCGGCGGCAGAGCCTGCGCCTGCCATTGCGATGTCGGTCAGTCCGCCGAGGTCCAGGCCGCGTTCGACCAGGCCGTCGCCTTCCTCGGCGGCCTCGATATTCTGGTCAACAACACCGGCATCATCCGCCAGTCGGCCGTCGTGAACATGCCCGAGGCGGAGTGGGACCTGATCATCCGCACCAACCTGAAGAGCGTCTTCCTGTGCACCCAGCGGGGCCTGCGGGAGATGATCAAGTGCGGGAGCCGCGGGCGAATCATCGCCATTTCCAGCATCCATGCCGTCCTGAGCGAGCCCAACTGCGGGCACTATACCGCGGCAAAGGGCGGCATCGAGGCCTTCATCCGCACGGTTGCCACCGAGGCGGCCCCCCACGGCATCACCGCCAACTTCATCCGCCCGGGCGCAACCTTCACCGAACTGACGACGCCCATGTACACGGATTCCGTGAAGCGCGCGCTTTTCGAACGCGTGCCGATGCGGGAGATCGCCGAAGCCGGCTGGATCGCCAGCGGCGCGGTTTTTCTGGCGAGCGACGAATCGCGCTACATGACCGGCCAGCATCTGACAATCGACGGCGGGTATGTGATGGACGGCTCGCTCCCGGGCGCGAAGTACTGGGAGAAATAGACTCTGCCGCCGCTCCTCACCGCCTCCATCACGACATGCCAAACTACCTCGACATCAGCATCCCCACCTCCCCCGCCACCACGGTGTTCCCGGGCGACCCTGCGCCGGATTTCCACTGGCCGGGCTGGACCCACGAGAAGGGGAATCCCGCCAACGTGGGATTCTACCGCGGAGGCCTGCATCATGGAACGCATGTCGACGCTCCGTGGCACTTCATCAAGGGCGGCCGGCGACTCGACGAGATGCCGCTCAAACACTGGGTCGGCCCCTGCGAAGTGCTCGATCTCCGGCACCTCGATCGCTGCGTGGACGCGGCGGCGCTCGAACGTGCGGGCATCGCCCCGGATACCAAGCGCCTGCTTTTCCGCACCCGCAACGGTGAAATCAACTACTGGGAGCAGCCGTGGAATCCGAACTTCATCTATATTTCTGATTCCGCCGCCCGGTGGTGCACGAAGCGCGGCATCCTGCTCGTGGGACTCGACTACCTCACGATCGATCCCCCAACGGAGCCCACCTTTCCCGCTCACATGGAGCTGCTCGGCAAGGGGACGCTCATCCTCGAAAACATCTGTCTTCGCGAAATTCCGGCCGGCCGCTATGAACTGCTGGCCGCACCAGTGAAGCTGGTCGGGGTCGACGGAGGCTGGTGCCGGGCCTTGCTTCGCTCCCTCTAAACCGCGTCCGCGAATCCCACCGACCGTTCGGCGGTTGCAGCCGCAACGGCGGACTTTCTTGAACCGCGGGTTCCAGGCACCCTCCGGGTTTCAGGTCTATGACCCCATTCCTCTCCCTCATTTGCGACTCCTCCATGTTTTCACTGAACGAAAAAAACACTCTCATCACCGGCGCAGGCTCAGGTATCGGCACCGCCATCGCAGCGCTGTTCGCCAAAGCCGGCGCATTCGTTTACGCCGCCGACATCGACCACGCGGCTGCAGAAGCCCAGGCGAATGCCATCCGCGCCGCCGGTGGCCGGGCTGAAGCACTTGGACTCGATGTGACCCAGGAAACCTCCTGCGCCGAGGCTGCACGGCTGGTCTCCAAGCGGCACGAGGCACTGGATGTGTTGGTCAACAACGCGGGCATAGGCAGCGTGGGAACGCTGCTGGAAGCCACCGGCGCGGATCTCGACCGACTCTATGCCGTGAATGTGCGGGGCATGTTCAATGTCACCAAGGCTTTCCTCCCAGCCATGGTGGAGCGCCATTCGGGGAATATCATCAACATGGCATCCATAGGCGGTGTCGTCGGCATACGCGACCGTGTCGCCTATTGCACAACGAAGTTCGCTGTCGTCGGTTTCACAAAGTGCCTGGCGCTCGATCACGCTGCCGCCGGCATCCGAAGCAATTGCATCTGCCCCGGTCGCGTCGAAACTCCCTTTGTAAAGGCGCGCCTGCAGGAGTACGCCGACCCCGAGGCGGCCTGCCGTTCCATGGCATCCACCCAGCTTTTTGGCCGGATGATCCGGCCTGACGAAATCGCCGCCGCCGCCCTCTACCTGGCAGCTCCGGAATCCCACATGGTGACTGGCACCACATTTCTCATTGAATGCGGCTGGACCGCGGGAAAATGACCGCCAGCCGACGGCTTACGTCCCGGCGTCGCTGCCATGCAGGGCTGCCAGTCTCCGCCTCAGGTATTTGGCGGAGGACCGAATGTGATGCCGCAGCGCCTTCCGGGTCGTGGGAAGGTCCTTGCGACGAAGTGCGGCGAGGATGGCCTGGTGTTCCTCAATCGAATTCCGCAGGGCCGTCTCATCCCTGGCCACGATCTGCTGAAGGATTTCGATGAAAGTCCAAAGTTGGTCGATGGCCTGCTGCAACCACCGATTGCTGCAGTGGCCGATCCACAACTGGTGCAGTTCCGCATCCACGTTGTGCGCGGACCGCCGCCTGGTTTTCTTTTCCAGGCTGCGTTCGAGGCTCTCAACGCGCTTGCAGAGCACGTCCACCTTGTCTGCCGGTATTGCCTCGAACGCCTGCTCCAGGGCGATGACCTCAAGCACCTCGCGAAACGAGTATAGATTCATTGCGTCCCGCGCTGTCAGGAGCCTGACGAGCGGTGCCCGATTCGGTCGAAGTTCCACGAGTCCCAAGGCGGCCGCCTGACGGACCGCCTCGCGCACCGGCGTGCGGCTCACGCCCCACTCTTTCGCCAGTCGCGCTTCCCGAAGCGGGTGCCCCGGCTTGATTTTCCAGGTTACGATCGACCCGATAAGCCGGTCGGAAACCCCTTCAGACAATTCCGTCGTTCGTTTTGCTTTCACTGGCTCGTGGGCGGCATTCACCTGCTGGGGACGCAGCCATCTGTTTCGCAGCCGGATGCGGATTCACTCAGGCTTCTTCGTGCACTGCGCCGCCGCCCCATCCGGCAGCGGCGGAGTCGGTCCCACGCCAGCGGGTGGCAGCGTGCCGTCCAGTTCCTGGCGCCAGTGCGCGACGTCGCCACCGGGGCAGTAAATGTACATCATGTGGAGCGGTTCGTCGCCGGTATTGGTCAGTTGATGAAAAACTGTCGGCGGAAGGAACACCGCCTGTCCGGCTGAGATCTCCCGGCGCTCGCTCCCCACGCATATCTCGCCCGTGCCCTCGATGATCATGTAGACTTCCTCCTGCTCCTGATTGTGCCAGGGCACCTGGCCTCCTCGAGGTTCGAGCACCACATAACCCATGGCGAATCCCTTCGCCGCAATCGGCTGACCGGCCTGCCCAACCATTCCCCTGGTCCAACGACGAGCAGGAAACGTGCGACCCGGTATCTTGGCAATGTCTGCAATAATCATGGTCATGCGAGCCCGCCACACAAACGTTCATGTGGCACGCATAAAATGCAGCCGGCGCCTCCACGATTGGCGCCAATGCACTCCCAAGACTAAGGGCGTGTGCAAAATTTAATTCCCACTTTCGTTTGGCAGGAGAGTGTAGTTCCAATCGGGGAGCACAGGGTGTCGATGAAGACTGATTTTGTCGATTTGGTCCGGGGCGAGTTTGATGCCGGTCAGGTAACGCTTGGGATTCAGTTCGCAGGCGACGGTGAGCCCGGAATCGGTGCGGGTCTGGCGGATGAGACGCACGATCGTCGCATGGTCGCGCAGCGGCTGGCCGGCCCATTGTTTGCTGATTTCGGAGAACAGCCTGTGTTCGATGGGATTCCACTTGGAAGCGCCGGTGGGATAGTGGCAAACGGTGACGCACAGCGCGAAGGGGTCGACGAGCTTCGTTTGCAGGGCGTGTTTCCAGAGCCGGCAACTGGCGCCGTTGCTGCCGCCATTGTCTGCGAGGATGAGCAAGCGGGATGCGTTGGGATAGCGGCGACGGCCGTCGTGCAGCCACCAGTGCCGGATCGACTCGGCGGCGAAGTCAGGGGTGTTGCGGGAGGTGCCGATCGAGACGTAACCGCGATTGGCCGCGCCATCGTAGATGCCATAAGGGATGGCGATGCCCAAGCCGAGCGAAGGGAAGTCGTGGTCGTGCACCGGCAGTGGCGCGCGACTCCACACGCGGCCCGGATTCTTGAACTGGCCGACCAGTTCGCGTTTTTTGGTGTCGACGCTGATGATGGGAGCGTGCTCCGCGGTGAAGCGGCGGCGCTGCCGGGTGAGATAACGGAACTGCCGATCGCGCTCAGGACAGGACTGGCCGAGGCTCTTGCGGTTGGCGTGCAGTGCGTAACCAAGTTTTTCCAACAGGCGGCGCACCGTGTTTGGACAGACCCGCAGGTGCAGCCGGCGCAATTGCCGGCTGATCTGACGCAAACGCAGACCGGTCCACAATCCGCGCCGGCCCATCGGATCGCCGGCGGTGTCGGCGGTCAGCAGCGAGCGGAGGTTCGTCAGGATCTCCGCCGTTTTTTTTCCACCGGCTGGCGTCCGGCTCCGGCCCGGCGGACGCGCCCGTGCAATACCTGGCCGGTGAGCAGTTCGCGCCGGCCGCGTGCCACGGTCGCCGCATCCAGGCCCAGCAACCCGGCCATCCGTCGGTCCCCGCCATGACCGCGCTGCAGGCTTTCCAACCCGGCGTAGAGCCGGCGCTGCTGCTCGTCGAGCAGGCCGTAGAAAAGGGCGACTGCCGCCGGCAGTTCGTCGTCCCGGCCCTGCCTGGCCGCCCACTGCTCCTGCCAGCGGGCGCGCTCGGCGGCGCCGTGGAGGTAACGGTCCGGACAGGGCCGGCGCTGCAAGCGGTCGCGTTGCACCAGCTGGCGCAACGCATCCTTGCACGGCACGCCGACGACGGCATCCAACTCCTCGGTGAAGTACCCGGCCGGCGCCTGAGTGGTGAGCACGGCCACGGTGTCGAGCAAAGTGCCATGCCGGGAAAAACGAACGTCCTGATACGACCAAAGTCCCTGAGCATCATAACGAGCGATCGAGTGGAGAGTGTAATACGCTCCCCGATGCGAATAGCTGGTGGTGTAGTCCAGCGTGGCGAGTTTGCGGAAAACCGTGAGGTCAACCTCGGTCCCCAGCGCCGCTTTCAGTTCAGGCAAGGTGGCCACGGCCTGACGTTGGAAAACCTCGACGAGTCGCTCCGCAGAATAGTGAATCCGATTCATAATGTTAGCTTAACGCCAAAACCCGGCGAGTCGAGCGTTAATATAACATCCACTCCATCTCAATCACCACACGACCGGCCCTCGTGTTTCTCCTCTAACCGGATCCATAGATCTGCCCAGTCTTTCTTCCGAGCACGCCCGTCCAATTGTACTCTTTACGCTCCATTGAATGAAGTTATTTTTGCACACGCCCTAAGGGGCAGGTTCCGCCGGGCGGGGCGTGGTTTCGGGACCAACCCCGGAAGATGGTTCGACTGCGGTCTCGATCGCGGCGGGCACCGCCTCAGCCGTCACGCACTCCGAAACACTTTCGATCGATGGCACGGGAGCAGCCTCAGGTGGGGGCTGGGGTGTCGGTGCTGATTCAGCAATTGGATCCGAGCGCGGTTCGGGGGTGGAATCGCGGGATGGCTCCGGAGCAGGCGCTTCGGGAAAATTCTCGGGATCGTGCTCCGCGCTCTCGATCTCCTTTTTCCGCGCCTCCACCATCGCCGGCGCAGCAAACAGCCTGCCATCGAGGAACTCCGTCACATAGCCTTCCGTCACGAGCCACCGCAAGTCGCCCTGCATGCGCGTCAGCCGGTTCTGGTCCTCGGCGCTGAGCATGGTCTGATGCGGCTCCAGTCCTTCTGCTGGTTGCGCACCGGCCGCAGCCGCCGTGGGCGCCCCCGACAGCCCAAGCAGTTTGCCGGGAAGGTCACCGGCCCTCACCATGGGATTGGACTCGATGAACGCGATGAGACTTCCAATCGTCTCGGAGAACGTCTGACCCGGCACCCGGAACTTCCGTTTTACCGCGCAAACATAGCTGATCCCCTTCGAGCCCTTCTTGAAAATTGTGAATCCTTCACGGCGCAGACGACCGCGGAGCGCATTCGCAGTATCCAGCGGGAAGCGACGCTGCCGTTCGAGGGCGCCTTCAACGGAGCGGCGAATTTCTCCGGGCGGCATTGTTGCCGCAAGCGTTCCATGGAAGCGTGCATTGTCGACCGACTTGACAATTTTGTCGCGCGCCTGAGTCAAAAGGTGCAGCCGCGCCTCCTCGAACGAATCAAATGCCACGACGGGAGGGGGCTGACCTTCCACAGCCGGCGCATCCGCCTGTTTCCAAGTGTAGCGCGTGGCCTTCT
The DNA here is from genome assembly GCA_015075305.1 of Opitutaceae bacterium. Taxonomy (NCBI): domain Bacteria; kingdom Pseudomonadati; phylum Verrucomicrobiota; class Opitutia; order Opitutales; family Opitutaceae; species Opitutaceae bacterium. Next base: position 422,710 of record JABTUS010000001.1, read on the forward strand.
TCATCTTTTCCAGCCATTGATTGACAACCTCGGCATCACGCACCGACTCGACCCGGGAGCGGTAAACCTCAAGTGACATTCCCCGGATTCTGGAGCTGAAATGCTGCTGGAGAATCTGATTGTAGCGGTGGTAGTTCGGCGGCCCAAGCAAATCGCCGGTCACTCCACAGCGGTTGACGATCAGGTAATTGCCCTTTGGCGGCTCAACCTCGACCTCCGCAATGTCAAAGAAAAGCCCAAGGTGTTTCTCAATGACATGCGCGATTGCGCTCTCTTCATTTTCAAAGGGAATTCCATCCGGGACGGACAGGTAGATCGGCGCCGGCTTGCCTCCGGCAGCCGCTGGCGCAGCCGCAGGTGCTTCGGCATGGGCCGCGTCCGCCGGTTTTCTCGCGAGCACGACTACAAAGCGCTCGGGTTTGCCAATGACAGTTTTCGCGATGTCAAATAGCTCAAAGGTGCGGCATGAGCTTCGGATTGTCTTGGACAGCGCGGCAAAGCTGGCGTCTTCCGGATAGAATGTGACCGTGAAGTAAGGGCTGATGTAGGGACCTCGATCTTCATGACGCACGCCTGCGTGCGCACCCTCGCGGACTCCAAAACGCGGACCACGCTCGCCATGACCTCCCCTCCTGTCTCCGCGTCCACCACCGTGCCCGTTTTCGCGTCGGGGCATGCCCCGTGCCTCACCCTGCCCACGGCCCCGAACATCCTCAAGGCGCTCCTGCTCACGCCGCCCTCCAGGCGCGCCTGCATTCGCATCGCGCGACTCGCCGGGTTGCGGCGCACCACCGCCCGGTCTGCGGAAGCCGCGCCGATCGCGGTTCAGCGCGCCCGTCCCCGGCGCGCCGTGCGCCTCGCGGTCGCGCCGGTCATGGCTGCGACGCGGCGCATCCTCACGACCGTCCGCTCGCGGGCGCGGCTCGTGTTTTTCCTGCGCCCATTGGGTTCCGAAGCTGAACCCTTGGAGCTGGCTCAGATCGAGTTTGTTGAAATCCTTTTTGGAAGGATTCTCGGTGGATGGCTTTTCGTCCATGACGGAGGTCGGGCGGGGATGTGCCCGCGTGGTTTGCGTGTAGGAGGCCCAGTCTCCACGGGCCCAAGGGTGTGGCAAGCGCTTTCCCTGCGGGGAAAATCAGCATCTGGCCGGATGCAACCCTCGATCAGACACCTCTCCCTTTCCTCAGGCAGGGGCGTCCAACGGCGGGCTGTCCGCGGAGGAATCCATCGGTGGAATCATAAGCGCCAGAAGATCCTTCTCCGCAGTCTCGCAGATGGTCTCGAGGGGCAGGTCGTTGCGGTCCCCGCCAAAAGGATTTTCGATCTCAACCCCGATTTCGTCGATTCCCATGAGAATGTAGGCGCTCAAAAGCGTGTAAAGGATGGTCATCCAACCAAAGGATCCCACCAGCGCGAAAGGCAGCGTCAGGAGGTAAAGGACAAGGGCCCTGCGGAGGTGAACCACATAGGCGAACGGCAGCGGCGTGTTCTTGATGCGCTCGCACTCTCCAATCTGCTCGAGCAGACTACGGACCATGCCATCAATGGCAATCACCGCGCGTTCCGCAAACGTTCCCGCGGGACGATTCTCAACCAGGGGCGCGGTGATTCGCATCGCCACGGCGGTGGGCACATGGGGGGCGGAAAGCACCCCCTCCACCTCCGCCGCCGGCAATCGCCGCACCATCGGCCCAAGTCCGCGGCCTCCGCGCAGCGAGTGCATGCACGCGTAGGGGAAGGCTGCGGTCCACAGGATGACCGCATTGCTGAGCGCCGGATGCCCCCCGAGCAGGGTGCGGGAGGAGCGCGCAATGTTGCGGCTTTCGTTCAGGATCCGAGCCCACGACTTCCGCCCCTCCCAATAGCGGTCATACGAGGAGTTCGTGCGAAACACCAGCAGCAGTCCGAGGGCGACACCGATCAATGCATGCACCGTTGGAGGAATCTCAATGTGCCGCACATACCGATGCAGCGCCACCACACAAACGCTCCAGGCAACAACCACTCCAACGCGCAGAAATACCTTCGGGGAAATCGTGCCGCGAATCGCGAAAATCTGCGAGGACCAGCGATTCGGATCGTAGCTAATCATGCCGTGAATCTTGGGGTGCCATCCATTTCAGATGCATTCCCGCCTCCACGTAAAGTTAGAAGTGAAACTTCCCATATGTTTCATTCTCATCATCAATAATTTACACTAGCAATAGCCGGACGGTCAGCGCGCGGGGTCAGCGCCACTCGTGGCGTGGATACCGGCGCGAGAGCTCCGCCTTCACCTGGGGATACATCTCCCTCCAGAAACGAGTGAGGTCATCCGTGATCTGGATCGGCCGGTGGTTCGGAGCCAGCACCTCGATCTTCACGGGAATCCGCCCATTGCCAACCGTGAAGGCGCCATCAACTCCATAGAGCTCCTGTATTCGTGCACTCAATACAGGCGGTCCCTCCGGCGGGTACGTCAGGCGCGACTTCCGCCCATTGGCCATCACCAGCCGCTCCGGCAGGTAGAGATCGAGGACTGCAAGCTGTTCAGCCGTGAGCCATTCCCGCAGCACGGGCATGACGGGTTTCTCCTTCACGGCTCGGGCCCCGCGCTCTCCATGGCAGATCTGCTCGATCAGTGTTACCCGGTCCTCCGGGCGTATCGGGTTGACCTCAAGTTCCGGAAACCATCCGGCCAGGCGGTTCACGCGCGTGATCCACTGCTCGACTGAATCATCCCACGCCTCGATCTTGATGCGTCCCTCAACAACCTCGCGGGCGAGCAGCACGGCCGCCTCGGTCAACGGTGCGTCGTCAGTGCTCGACTTTGCTTCCAATACAAGATCGCGAAACCGCTTCTCCCTCCGCGCGACTACACGCTTCATCTGGGAGTCGTAGACAACACCCTTCGTCTCCCGGAGGTCTCCGGGAAAGACCTCTGCAAGCCAGGACTCCTCCACGGCAGTGGCGAGCGACAGCAGCACATTCACCTCGCCCCCGCGGCCCTCGATCTCGCTCACATCCGCGGCAACCAGCAGTGGTGCCTTCTGCACCGCGCTCTCCCTCGCCAGCACGCCCCTGCGGGCGTGCACGAGTTCGCAGCGCAGCGTGCCGGCATCCAGGCGCCTCGCGACCTGATCCGAAAATCCAGCCAGCACGCACTTGCGCACGGCGACTCCATCGAGGCCATGCTCCGCAGTATCCAGCCCTTCCCTGGACGCGATTTCCAGAAACTGCTCAAAGTGCGGACCCACCTGTCGTGCAGCCTGCGCATGAATGCCGATGCGCCGGCAGGCATCCACGCTGAATCCCGCGCTCTCGGCGTGCCGCCAGGCGCGCATCAACAAAAAGAAATCGCTCTCAGCCTCCTCGCCCAGCGCATCCTCCCTTGCCTCCTCCACTTCCCTCGCGACTCCACGCAGAAGAAAGTTCCGCCCCTGCGTCAGAGCCGCCATGAGCGCCACCGATCGCACGCAACCGCGCCGGTCCGCCTCAAGCAGCATGCGCGCGTAGCGGGGATGAGCGGGAAAGCGCAGCATCTTTCTTCCGATCTCGGAAATGCCAGCGCGCGATGCTGAACCTCCGTCGTTCCCGTCCTCACACGGCATCAGCGCCCCAAGGTCCGCCAGAAGGCTCTCTGCTCTCGCCAGCGCCTTCGCGTCCGGTTTCTCAAGCCAGGGAAAATTCGCCACATCATCCACGCCGCCGGCCTTCAATGCCAGCACCACCTCCGCAAGATCCAGCCGCTTGACCTCCGGCAGCTCCTGCCGCGGCCGCAGCGCATGCTCCCGCTCGGTCCAGAGTCGCACGCACAATCCGGGCGCCAGGCGCCCCGCGCGCCCCGCACGCTGGTCCGCGCTTGCCGCCGAAATCTTCTCTATCAGCAGCGTGTTGATCCCTCGATTCGCATCAAACCGCGCCATGCGCGCGAGTCCGCTGTCGACCACCGCCGTGACACCCTCGATGGTCAGCGAGGTCTCCGCGACATTGGTGGAGACGATGATCTTCCGGGTCTGCGACGGCGCGACGGCGCGGTCCTGAGCCTCCGCCGACAACTCCCCATGAAGCGGAACAGCGATGAAATCACGCAGCAGGCGCGAGCCGCCTAGCGCCTGGATCGTGCGGTTGATCTCGTATGCCCCGGGCATGAACACAAGCAGGTCCCCCGGCGTCCTGTCCGCGATGCGCTCACACTGCTCCCGCGCCACCTCCCAGACCGGATGCTGGTCGAAATTGACCGACCGCTCCAGGTACTCGATCGAAACCGGGAAACTTCTTCCCTCCGAGGAAAGCACCTCGCAGGGGGCGAGGTGCGCGCGAAGCATGCCGGCGTCGAGCGTCGCCGACATGACGATGAGCTTCAGGTCGGGGCGTGCGTCCCTCTGGATCTGCAGTGCGCGCGCCAGTGAAATGTCGCCGTGGAGATGCCTCTCGTGAAACTCGTCGAACACGATGACATCGACTCCACGCAGGCCGGAGTCGAACGACATCTGCCGCAGCAGCACGCCTTCGGTCACAAACCGGATCCTCGTGCGCGCGCTGGTGCGAGCATCCAGGCGTATCTGATATCCCACGACACCGCCCAGGGAATCGCCCAGCTCGCGCGCTACGCGCGCCGCGAGCATGCGCGTGGCCAGGCGCCGCGGCTGAAGCACGACGATCTCGCCGCGCTCTCCCGCAAAGCCGTGCCTGAGGAGCATCTGCGGAATCTGCGTGGATTTTCCCGATCCGGTCGGCGCCTGCACGATCAGCCGCCCATTGGTCCGAAGCGCCGCCACCAGGGAGGACTCGAGTTCATAAACCGGGAGATCGCGCGCGGACATGAAGGTGCACAGCGAAGCGGATCGACTCGTTGTGGCAAGCGGGGGATTCTGCCGCCGGTCACCGCTGTCCCATGTTTCTCCTCAAAAAGCTCATCGCCTCACTCCTCATGCCGCTCTCCCTCGTCCTGCTCCTCCTCTGGACCGGGTGGTGGAAAACTCGCGGAGCGGCAAAGCGATCCATCGGAAGATGGCTTCTCCTTCTCGGCATCGCGGGACTGACACTCGCAGCGAACAAGGGCGTTGGGATTCTGCTGCTTCGCCCGCTCGAAGCACAGTTTCCCGCGCAGCCGACACTCAGCGCAGAAGGCACCATTCCGGCCTCCCTTGCGGCCTGCACCGCCATTGTCGTTCTCGGCGGTGGCCACTCTGACACGGCATCCCTGCCCGCCAGCAGCCGGCTCAGTTCGTCGGCGCTCTCACGCATCGTCGAGGGCTGCCGCCTCGCCCGGGCGCTTCCCCACGCACAACTGTGGACAAGCGGACCCGGCGTATCCAGGCGTGGCGCGACGCACGCCAGCCTGCTCGCCGAAGTGGCGGTGCAACTGGGGGTATCTGAGCACCGGATTCGACGGATCGAGTCCGGCTACGACACGCAAGGCGAAGCGCGTGCATTCGCCCAGGGTCTCGACCACGGCGCACGCATCGCTCTGGTCACTTCCGCCTGGCACATGCCGCGAGCCGTTGCTTTGTTCAGACGCGCCGGACTCAAGGTCGTTCCGTGTCCGACCGACTTCGCCGTGCGCATCAATTCCGAATTCAACGCATGGGACTATCTCGGCTGCGATCTCACGGGACTCGAACGTACCCAGAAGGCGGTCTACGAATACCTTGGACTCCTTTGGGCGAAGATCCGTGGCAGGCTGTGAGCCCTGCGAATAGACACTTGCCTGTCAGCGTGGTCCGGCTGAATTTTCAGATTCGATGATTCGATCCAACGCCTCTGGAATTTTATGAAATCCCTGCTCCGTTCCGCCCTGCTCGCCACGATCCTGCTTCCCGTTCTGCAACTGACGGCCGCCGGCACATCCCATCCAAACATCATTGTCATCCTCGCGGATGACCTCGGTTATGGAGACATATCGTGTTACGGCGCCACGCGCGTGAAGACCCCCAATATCGATCGCGTGGCCCGGGAGGGAATTCGCTTCACGGACGCCCATGCCACGTCAGCCACCTGCACACCCTCGCGCTTCTCGCTCCTCACCGGAGAGTATGCCTGGCGCTACCCAAACACCGGAATTGCTCCAGGCGATGCGACGGCCTTGATCAAACCGGGACGCACCACCCTGCCGGGTCTCCTCAAGGCCGCGGGCTATGCGACCGCAGCAGTTGGCAAATGGCACCTGGGGCTTGGCGAGGGAAAGCCGGACTGGAATGGTGAGCTGAAACCCGGTCCGCTCGAAATCGGTTTCGACTACTGTTTCCTTATGCCGGCGACCGCCGATCGCGTGCCCTGCGTTTTCGTCGAAAACCATCGTGTCGTCGGACTCGATCCCAAGGATCCGATCGAGGTCAGTTTCGCCGGTCCCATCGGCCATGAGCCAACGGGCAAGTCAAACCCCGAACTTCTCCGCGTACATCCAAGTCACGGGCACGACCAGACCATCGTGAATGGCATCAGCCGCATTGGATACATGTCGGGCGGACACTCCGCGCGCTGGGTTGATGAAGACCTTGCAAAGACATTTGTGGAGAAGAGCACCGACTTCATCACAAAGCACAGGGACCAGCCTTTCTTTCTCTACCTGGCGACCCACGACATCCACGTCCCGCGTCCGCCAAACGCAAAATTCGCGGGCAAGAGCCCCATGGGACCTCGCGGCGATGTGATCCTGCAGCTCGACTGGACCGTCGGCGAAATTCTCAAGACGCTCGAACGTTTGAAGCTTTCCGACAACACTCTCCTGATTTTCACAAGCGACAACGGACCCGTGGTGGACGACGGCTACAAGGAACAAGCCGTCGAGCTTTTGGGCAGCCACCGCCCGAGCGGTCCCTGGCGCGGAGGCAAATACAGCATATTTGAAGCCGGGACCCGCGTGCCGATGCTCGTGCGCTGGCCTGCGCGCGTTAAGCCAGCCGTGTCCGACGCCATTGTCAGCCAGGTCGATTTCGCCGCATCGTTTGCAGCCCTGGTCGGCCAGCCTCTCGCCAAGGGCGATGTTCCCGACAGCCAGAACGAACTGCGCGCCCTACTGGGTGAATCCAAGGCGGGGCGCTCTGAACTGGTCGAACATGCCGGCGTGCTTTCCCTAAGAGAAGGAAACTGGAAGTACATCTCGCCCGGCAAGGGACCCGCGATGAGCTTGAACACAAACATCGAACTGGGCAATCTCCCCAAGCCGCAACTCTACGATCTCTCGGTCGATCCAGGTGAGACCCACAACCTCGCCGACAAGCACCCCGAAATCGTGAGCAAACTCCGCGATCGCCTGGAGGCCATCCGCAGGGCCGGCACCTCGCGGACATAGACACGCCGGTGCGCAGGTCGAACAGGTCGCGAGTACGCTATCTCTGACGCCCCGTTTTTCGGGACATCGGCTTTGTCGGGACGGCTTTCTTCTTCGCCTTCGTCCCTGCGGCCGACTTCGCCGCTTTCGGCGGCTTCATTGCGGCTGGGCGTCTGGTAGACTTGATCGACGTCGTCTTCTTTTTCGTCCTTGGCTTCGCTCCTGCCCTTGCCGGCTTCGCGGATTCCGCATCCGGGTTCAACAACCGGCTGAGCGACAGCTCCTCCGCATCCTTCCACAGGTTTTCCAGCCGGTACTCGTCCCGCTTCTCCCGCGTGAACAGATGAATCATCACCTGGTAGGCATCAACCACCGTCCACCCACTGCCCGGTTCACCCGTATCCATTCCGGCAATACGCGCTTTGCGGGAATCGAGGACCTTCTCCAGTTCGATTCTCAACGCACGCAGATGCGGCTCGGAGGTCCCGGTCGCCAGCACAAGAAAGTCCGTTATCGTCGATTGTTCGGACACCCGCAGAACGCGCAGGTCGACAGCCTTCTTCTCATCGAGGACACGGATGATTTCCCGCACCAGGCTGATTTCGGAGGAAGAATCGGAAGACATATTCATCGATACAACTGCTTCTGACGAATGTGCACAATGGCCTTGTGGGGAATAAAATAATCCAGGGACAGGCCGTTTCGAGCCCGTTGACGCAATTCGGTTGAACTGATCTCAACCAGGTGTCCGTCACACCGGATCAATCGAAGGCCTGGAATGGCTGGCGCGACTTTTGCAGGATGGCCCGGGCGCTCAAGGAAGATGAACTTGATCAAGGTGGCCAGGATTTCGATGTCCTTCCAAAGATGCATCTTGGGGAGCTGATCTCCCCCAATGATCCAATAGAGATCATCTTTCGGAAACTGCTCCCGGTAATGCCGGACTGAATCGATGGTGTAACTAGTCCCCCCCTTTTTCAGTTCGAAATCAGATATTTCGAATCGATGATCCCATTCAATCGCCGCCCTGAGCATGGACAGGCGATCCTCCGCTGAAGACTGAGTTTCCTGCGGCTTCAGTGGTGCCTGTGCCGCCGGAACCAGAAACAGCCGGTCCATCCGATGCTGCTCATACACATCCTGAGCTGCAATAAGATGGCCAAAATGGACTGGATCGAAGCTGCCGCCAAGAAACCCGATTTTCACGCGAGTCCGACCGTGGCCGAGGCATTCAACGCGGGCAAGGCCACGTTTTTGCCAGATCTCTGAGGTCCGATGTAAGAAATCGCAAAGAACTGCCACTCTCATGAAAACGCATGGCGTTGCCATGCGCTGACATAGTCCGCACCTATGACGCTTTCATTTGAAGGGGCACGTTCCGTCGTGACCTGGGATCGGGCGTCGCGTGACGTCGAAAGGTGAATGCCAGAATTCACCGTCTCCCACTTGCCGCTTCCGACCTCTGACTTTCGTCCTCCGACCGTTGACCTCCCCGCATATCTCCATCTCAGGCATTGACGGAAAATTGCCTCAACCGTTCTCTAGGGGAATGAGTGAAATTCCGACGGCTTCACCTTCCGTTAAATACAAACGCATCGTGCTCAAACTCTCGGGGGAGGTTCTACGGGGCAAGTCGGTGGATCCCATTGACGCCAGCGTGCTGGAACGCATCTGCGAACAGATAAAGGACATTCACCAGCTCGGCGTGCAAATTTGTGTCGTCATTGGCGGCGGAAACATCTTCCGCGGGCTCGCCGGAGAAAAGCGCGGCGTTGATCGTACAACCGGCGATTACATGGGCATGCTCGCGACCGTCATCAACTCCCTGGCGCTGATGGACTGCCTCGAAAAAATGGGTGTCACCACTCGCGTGCAAAGCGCCATTCCAATGAATCAGGTCGCGGAGCCCTTCATCCTTCGCCGAGCGATCCGGCACCTGGAAAAGGGTCGCGTCGTCATCTTCGCCGCAGGCACAGGCAACCCCTATTTCTCCACCGACACCACCGCCGCCTTGCGGGCATCAGAAATGCACGCCGAGATCATCATGAAGGCCACCAAGGTGGACGGAATCTACGACAAGGATCCGAAGAAACATCCCAACGCCGTCAAATTCGACGAAATCACTTTCGTCGATGCACTCCGGCAGCGCCTCAACGTCATGGATTCGACCGCCTTTTCGCTCTGCCTCGACAACAACGTGCCCATTCTCGTGTTCGACCTGAACGAAAAACACGCCATTCGCAGGGCAGTCCTCGGTGAAAAAATCGGGACCCTCGTGCGCAGTTGACCCCACACGACGCGTTTGCAGTCCCGACCGTTTGTCATCATTCTCCCGTCCAACCATGTCTCATCCGATACTTTCCGAAACGCAGGGCCGCATGAAGAAGGCCATCGAGCATACGCTGCATGAATTCAGCACCATTCACACCGGCAAGGCCAGCCCGGGAATGGTGGAGTCCGTCATGGTCGAGGCTTACGGATCGACAATGCGACTCAAGGAATGCGCCGCCATCAGCACGCCCGATCCCCGCACGATCGTCATTCAGCCGTGGGACAAGGGCCTCGCGCAGGCAGTGATCAAGGGCATTCAAACCGCCAACCTGGGCTTCAACCCTACGATGGATGGCGGCATCGTCCGCATTCCTCTGCCCGAGATGAGCCGGGAACGGCGCCAGGAGTTCGTCAAGGTCGCCAACCGACTCGCCGAGGAGGGTCGCGTCCATGTGCGCAACATCCGCCGCGACGCCATCGAATCCACGAAGAAGGCCAGGCTTCCCGAGGACGAAAGCAAGCGCCTGGAGAAAGACATTCAGAACGCGACCGACAAGGCGATCGCCGACATCAACCAGCATCTTGTCAGCAAGGAAAAGGAGCTGACAACCGTCTGATATCAGCGCGTCTCCGCCATCACACGGAACGCATCGCCTGGTCTCTCCATGTCCACACCCATCGCCGGGCGCCCGCGCCGCATTGTCGTCAAACTGGGAACCGGTGTCCTGACCCACGGCATCGGGCAGCTCAACACAGCAATTGTCGATGGCATCGCCCGCGAAATCGCCGGCCTGAGACAGCGCGGCACCGAGGTGATCGTCGTCTCCTCAGGAGCAGTCGGACTCGGCATGGGTGCACTCGGGCTTCAAAAAAAACCAAAGGATGTCTCCAAAAAGCAGGCCTGCGCGGCAATCGGACAGTCCCTGCTCATGCAGACCTGGCAGAAAGCATTCTCCCAGCAGAATCTCACCGTCGCCCAGGTGCTTCTCACCCACGAGGACCTTCGCAGCCGCACGCGCTACCTGGGAGTCAAGGAATGCCTCCGGCAGCTGATCGACTACGGAACCATTCCCGTCATCAATGAGAACGACACCGTGAGCGCGGCCGAAATCAAGTTCGGCGACAACGACACCCTGTCGGCGATGGTCGCTTCGTTGATGCAAGCCAGCCATCTCGCCATTCTTTCGACCGCGCCCGGTCTCATCGACATGAAGGGCACGGGGCGGATCGTACCCGTGGTCGAACGCATCACCCCCGAAATCGAAGCCATGGCCGGCGGCACGCAAAGTGAAACCGCAACGGGCGGAATGATCAGCAAGATCTCCGCCGCCCGCCTCGCGGCACAGGCCGGCTGCGGCGTCTTCATCGCAAGCGGCGCCGAACCGGACATATTGAACAGGCTGCTGTCCGGTGGCGGACCCGGCACCTTTTTTGTCCCAAGCGGACTTCCCTTGGAAGCTCGGAAACGCTGGCTCGCCTACTTTCAGCGCCCCGAGGGATCAATCGCCGTCAATGCATGCGCCGTGCCCGTGCTGCGCGACCAGGGCCGCAGCCTGCTCGCCGTCGGCGTCACAGGCGCCGAGGGTCGGTTTCAAGCGGGCGACATCGTGAATATCGCCGCACCGGACGGCACCATCTTCGCGCGCGGCAGGACGTCCTTTGGAAGCGACGACATTCCCCGCCTCGCGGAGAAGCACGGCGAGGACATGCGCGCGCTTTTCCCCGACCGCAAGCGCCACGAGGTCGTCCACCGCAACGACCTGGTCCTCCTGTAGGAGAGAAACACACGCGGCGCATGCACGGCGACAACCTTCTCCCCGCCAATCCCGGCGAAGCCCTTCCCGCCATCGATTTCCGGGGGCTTCTCAACGACGAACAGTTCGCGGCCGTCACCGCGCCCCCCGGCCCCCTGCTGGTGCTCGCCGGAGCCGGTTCGGGGAAAACGCGCACGCTCACCTTCCGCGTCGCGTACCTGTTGTCTCAGGGCGTGCGTCCCGGCGAGATTCTCCTGCTCACATTCACCAACAAGGCCGCGAAGGAGATGCTGCATCGCGTCCAGGATCTCACCGGCATCGAGCCGCGCCAGTTCTGGGGCGGCACCTTCCATTCGCTCGGCCATCGCGCCCTGCGCATGTTCGGCGAATCGATCAGTCTCCCGAAAGCCTTCACGATACTCGACGCCGACGAATCCGAATCCATGCTCAAGCGGGTGGTTGAGGAGACGGACTCGCAGTTCTTCAAGGACAAGACCAATCCGCGCCCGGGTCCGCTCTTCAGCGTGCTTTCTCTCGCGCGCAACACACAGCGCACGCTGGCCGACACCGTGGACCGGCAGTTTCCCCAGTACAAGGATATCGCCATCGCCCTGCCCGCGTTCGCCGCCGCCTATCAGCGCCGCAAGCGGGAGCAGAACGTGTGCGACTACGACGACCTTCTCGAATTGTGGCTCGACCTGCTCACGAAGGACCCTTCGGTAGCCGACTATTTTTCCCAGCGGTTCCGGCACGTGCTGGTCGACGAATACCAGGACACCAACACGCTGCAGTCGCAGATCGTCGATCGCATCGCCTCGCACCACCGGCTGATGGCCGTCGGCGATGACGCCCAGTGCATCTACTCCTGGCGCGGCGCAAACTTCGAGAACATCATGACGTTCCCCGACCGCCACGCGGGAACCGTGATCCACCGCATCGAGGTCAACTACCGGTCGACTCCCGAAATCCTCCATCTGGCCAACGGCGTGCTGCTGGCCCAGCCGATCGGCCGGCACTTCGACAAGGAGCTCAAGGCCGCGCGCAAGCATTCGCACAAGCCGTTTCTCGTCCAGGCCATGGACGAGCGCGAGCAGGCCGACTTCATCGTGAAGCGGCTGCGCGCGCTGGTTGAGGACGAGGGCGTCGCCCTGCAGGACGTCGCCATCCTGTACCGCTCCCATTTTGTCGCGCTCGAAACCCAGCTCGCCCTGTCCCGCGCGGGCATTCCCTACCTCATCACCAGCGGAGTGAAATTTTTCGAGCGCCAGCACGTCCGCGACCTCGTCGCCCTCATCCAGTTCGTCTTCAATCCACGCAATGAGTCCGCATGGGCGCGCATCGCCGTCCTGCTCCCGAAGGTCGGCGAGAAGGGCGCGCAAAAAATCTATGCGGCCGCACTCGAGCACGCCCGACTGCTTCAGCAGGATTTCCTCGATGCGCTCGCCACCGATGACGTGAAGTCAAAGGTCCCGAAGGACGCACGCGCCGAATGGGGCCACTTCTGCGCCTCGCTCGCCCAGGTGTCGGAGGCCATGGAAACCGCCCGGCCGGCCGTCGCGATCGAGAAGGCCATCGAAGGCTGGTACGGCGACTACCTCAAGGGCGCGTTCGCCGACTACCTCGATCGACGCGACGAATTGACCGCCCTGGTGGGCTTCGCCCAGCGCTACGACGAAATGGACGAACTGCTCGCCCAGATCGTGCTTCTCAACGGCGAAGCGAGCGACCGCCATGCCGACCCCGATGCCGATGCCGTGAGACTGACAACCGTGCACCAGGCCAAGGGACTCGAATACGCGGTGGTCTTTGTCATCGGCCTCGCGGATGGAGTGTTCCCCGGACGCAGAAGCATCGAAGCCGGCGACGTCGAGGAGGAACGCCGCCTCTTCTCCGTCGCCGTCACCCGAGCCCGTGACGAGCTCTACCTCTGCTTCCCAAGAGTGAATCTGCGCGGTGGACCGGGCGGCATGATGAACTCACCCAGCCGCTTCCTTCAGGAACTTTCGAGCAACCTGTACGAGCCGCTCCACCTGAATCGGCAACGCGGCTGGTGACGCCCCGCAGCGCTTTGTTCCCCGGAGCTCAGCCAGGACTCACCTTCGTTCAATCCCGAATATCGTTCCATCCTGCGGGCTCTCCAGCTTCACCTCGAAGCCTGTCTCCGCAAGCTGCCGGCCAGTCATCTCGTGCAGGACCCTGCCCTCTGGCGCGACGCTGATCACATACACATTGTCCTGCTCAAGTCCGGGAACAAACACGCGGCGTGAATTCTCGAGCGCGTTGTCGCGGAACACACCGACAAGGCCTCCAGCCCGCGTATCCGTATTGATGCGCGAGAATCCATCCCATGCGCCGGCCGCGGGTTCGCCAAATCCCGGAAGGTCGCTGCGGTACATCGCGTAGTCGTATTTCGCCTGCATCCGCTTGAGCCAGTCGGCCCATTGGCGGACGCGTTGCTTGCGCTCCGGTGGAACCGCGCGCAGATCGCCAAGAAATATGGGAAAAGCGCCGACCAGCGATTTGAACGACAGCTCCCAGTTCGGATCGTCCAGGCGCTGGTTTCCAATCACGAGCGCCGTCGCAGGCATCGCGGGTGAGCGCCACCAGGCCATCTGGCGCACACGCCAGTTGTCGAGTACGGCCGGATTGTCGAAGTTGCTGAGCCAGTCGCCCTCGGCATGCTCGCAGAGCGCGTAGTCGACCAGGTTCAGCTTTCCGATCGCCTCATATGTGCAGTCGATGAAAAGCTGCGGTACGGCGGCGTGCAGTTCGTCGAACATGCGCCACAGGGCGGCATAGATCGCACCATGCGATTCCGCATGATCGCGATGGCCCGGATGATCGGTTGCACAACATCCGGAGATCCAGGGATCGTTGACATACGCGCTGGCGATCACCGCGAGATCGAGCTTGATGTACTCCAGTCCATTGTCGCGCACGAGTCCGAGCAGCATCTGCTTGAAATGCTCGGTCCACCCCGTCGCCAGACAGGCGGTAACCCGCGTCTTCGACGAAGTGTTGTGCAGATAGATCGGCTTCTGGTCCGGCCCGCGCGCCAGCCATTCCGGATGCTCGGCATACACCGCCGAGTCCGTCGAAACCGCGCCAAGGCTCAGCCACAGGCCGGGTTTCATGCCAAGGCTCTTGACGTAGTCGAACACCGGTTTGAGCCCGCGGGGAAAACGCTTCCGGTCCACCAGCCAGTCGCCAATCGGGCGCGGCCCGGGCTTGTCCGTGCGATTCGCCTGCCAGCCGTCATCGATCACAAACTCCTCGAAACCCATCTCGGACGCTTGTTTCGCAAGGTCCATGACCAGGCGTTCATCGATATCAACCATGAACGGCTGCCAGGTGTTGTAGACAAACGTGGGCTTTCGTGAGAGCTCCGCCAGACGGAGTCCGAGGTGGCGTCGCACGAAATCGTTGACTGGCCCGTTGAGAACCGCCGTCGGAAACTCGTTGGCATACGGAACGATGAAAGTGCGCTCGCTTGCCCACCGCTCGCCTGGACGGAGCCACCGGCGAAACGCATAGGGTTCATCGGCGCGCCTCACACCCACCGCGAGTTCGTTCTTGTCGCCGAGAAAGGCCGAAACCCGCTTGAGCACGCCGGACGCCTCGTTTCCCACCGCCAGTCCCCACGTCGCGGCCCGCGCATCGAACTTCCCGGTCGAGAACAGCAGCATTGTCAGCGCATCATGCCAGTCGCCGAGATACGGGCCCAAATGAGCGCGACGGGCATAGTCCACGTACACCTGGCAGTGCACATCGTCATCGACGAGCTGCAGGCGCTCCACATCCACATTCTCAACCGCCACATCGGCGGATCCCGTGTTCTCGATGACCAGTTGCTTTCGTACAACCGGAAGGTCGGGATAAAGCAGGTAGACCACCTTCACGCGCAGGCTTCCCGGCGCCTCGAGAACAATCGCTGCGCCACGGCCTCCATGCGTGTCGCTCGCAGCCTCGCACCGCGGACGCTCCCACCTCGACGCACCGCTGAAGGTCCCGCCCCCCTTCAGATCGAAACGAAACTCCGCGCCCTTGTCCCGCGCCACCATCGAGCTCCCGGGAAATCCCGCAAGCGTCAGTTGAGCGCACGAAATGCCGTCCGGCTTCAACGTCACCACGCGCCTCACCACACCATTGTCGAGAACCAGCCGATTTTCATCCCACGAGGCAAAAGCCGGCGGGGCGGAACCCGCGGCCCGGCCTGCCGCCGCATCGGCTGGAGCCGGGCACGCGATCCACAACATCAATTGGAGAAGAGTGAACGCAGCTGTGATTCGGGAATAAGTCATGGTGTGCATGTGATGTGGGATCGATCGCTGGGTTGAGGATGCGGGCGCAGGCAGTTGCGGGTGAACACTTTCAGCGCAAACTTCCCGGGCGCAATTGGACACGGAAGGTCTGAAGCTGCTGGCGCGCAAACGGTGCTGACGGTGCTTTCCCCGCCTCCAGGGAAACAGAGTCAAGATCGGTTTCCAGATGGGTCGTGCGGTTCATCGAAACGAGATTCCTTCCAAAATCAAAGGTGCTCGTCACGGGCACGTCGGCCAGATTCCAGAACCGAGCGACCATTCCACGACTGATGCCCTCTTCCGCCGGCTTGATAGCCCAGAGAAGCACTCGGGAATCGCTGACCGAAACGAGCGAAAAGGCGGTTTCGGGCATGGGAGCCGCCGGCGATCCTTTGACACGTCCGGCGATCAGGGGATTCTGATGCTCGAGCGCAAAGCGCATGGCAGCGACGCCATCGTAGGCTTGATGCGGACGCAGCGCAAAGCGTTGAAGAAAATGCGTCTCACCACCTTGATTGCGTATGCCAAGCTGGTCTCCATCGACCTGCCCGCCCGCCAGCACATTGAGTTGCGCGGTCTTCACATCCAGCGCATCGGGCGTGCTCCTGCCTGGTTTCATGAACGCACAGTCCCAGTTCGACAGCGTGACTCCGCGCCTGTTGTCGCCATCCGTCATGTCGGCAAAGTGATTCAGCGTGGCGTAGTCGCAGCGCGCATTGCGGTCCGCATAGTCGCCTCCCTCGGACTTCTTCCTGAGTCGGATCACCGCACCAAGCTCCTCCGTGCGAACATCCGGCGATGCAAGATTGAAGCTGAACGACCAGTGGCGCACATCACCGAAGTTTTCCGTGATCTCATTGGCAATCGCGATGCGATCGGAGTCCCGGATGAGCGTCACACGGGTGACATGGTTGCGCGCAGCATCGCTCGCCAGTCGCACAGTGACTGAAACCGGCCCCGCGTTCTCAACCACCAGGCCGTGTCCGCCGGATTGATTTGCCGCAAGGTCATTGACCTTCAATCCGTCGATGCTGGCGGCAAGCTCAACCGCAGGCTCGCGCTTGTCGATCAGGCTGGAGATCGCGCCATCGGCGTCGAGGACAAGCTTGACCCGGGAGTTCTCGAATACTCGTCCCTCAAGCGTTGCCGCCGAATCACGATCCGCGCGACCCGGGCTGGCCGGCCGCACTTCAAAGACCTTGTAGCCGACGGCCGGCAGATCGCGGGCGAGAATGCGAAGCTTCCTGCTTCCCGCGCTTTCGACATATTGATGAAGCACACTTTCGCCGGAAGCGACTTCGACCACCTCCACGTCAGGCGTTCCGTCATACGGAAGGTCCGCGATGTCCGTCCTCGCCCACCCCAGCGGATTGAAGACAAAGAACCGCTGGACGCCTGCCGGCGCGGCGATCAATTCCGCCAGCGCCGCGGTCGAATCGGCAGCCAGGCCGTCGACGTAGCCGGCGATGTCGGCGGCGAGTTTCCGCTGCCAATCCGCGCGAGCCTCCCGAGTCACGGGTCCATCCGCCGTCCAGTCGTGCTCCCAGAAAAGGCCGAGATTCTGAAAGGCCTGGTCGCGCGCTGCCTCACGGCCGTTCAGAAAGTCCGGACGCTGCAGGCTCACAAGCGTCGCCATCGCCTCCGCGGTGCGAAGGCCTTCGACCGCACGGCGCACCTGGGCCGAGGTTTCCGCGAGCGACGCACTGTAGAGGTCCCATTCGTTTCCATGGGTGACGGATTCGGTTGGAAGCAACCCGCCGTAGCGCGACTCAAAGTCCCTGAAAAAATCCTCCTCGTTCGAGACAATGACCTGTCGCTCAGCATTCGACATGGCCTTCGCGATGCGGTGGAAATGATCGACAAAGGGGTACTGCTTCGGATTCGGCGCATAGGGCTCCCCGGTTTTTCGATCGAGGGCATCCCAGCCAAACCCGAACGCAGCCCTCACGCGATAGGGCTCAGCCGCCCCCGGAGCGCGGTATCGCTTCAGAAAATCAGGATCCTTGTCGAGAAACTCCACGGCCTTCACCGGATCGAACGCCTCCGCGTAGCCGCCACTGCGCTTGCTGCCTCCCGGAAGGGCGAACGAGTGCCATTTCATCAGCACCCGCTGACCGTCGATTCCCGCGCTCCAGTAGATCTCGTGCTCGCGGTGCGCCAGCTCCCGGTTCCTCATCCGGCTCGCGCACCCGCATACGCCGCGCCAGCTGTAGTCCGCGCCAGCCCCCGCCCAGAGCGAAGCCAGGCCGAGGGGAAACGTCTGATTCTCCATCGCGACCGCGAGCTTGAATCGCAATCCGAAGCGACGCTCGAGTCGCCCGGAATAATACATGCCCCGCAGCACCGCCTCGGTCGGCTGGCCCCCATAGCAGGAAACCAATGCGTTGAGAGGCGCGCTGATCGTGCCGTCCTTAACGCGGGCCATCAGGTGTTCGAAGTCAGCGGCCGGCCGGCTTCGCTCATAGCTCCACAACCAATGGTTGCCATCGCAATTGAAGCGGTGGCGAAACGGCGGCTCATTTCCCGCAGTCTGCGCGGCAAGCGCGAGATGATGGTCGAGCATCTCGACAAACACGCGCTCGTACGTCTGGGCATCAGCGGTCCACATGAAGTCCGTGTGGTCGTCCTCACCGAGAAAAATGCGAACCGGTTCGGGAAATCCCGTGGAGACGAGCAGCAGCAGGAGCGCGATCAGGGGGAATTTCATGGCAGCGGCAGGCAGCTGGCAGCCTGAGAATCCTGGAGAAGATTGGGGCTCGTACAAGGACTTCACCTCATGCGTCGGGGTCATCGCCACAATCCTACGCCACCGCAACGCAAACGGAAATCCCCGGAATCACGGGGGGCGCACCTCCAAAGGGAGGGGGAATCGAACGGCAAACTACCGACGCACCGCAACGCCCGTGGAGCGCAAGAGGAACAATCCGAGGGTTGCAATGGCATCCGCATCGCAAAGCATGTTGACCCGATGACGCCTGCCCCGTTCAAAACAGCCGCTGCCCCCACCCAGGCAGCCAGAACCCGACGGCATTTCCGACTTCTGATTCTGGCTTCAGCCATCCTCCACCTGGCTACGACACCGTCCGGAGCCGGAAGCCTGCCCTCTCCCTACGACATCGATCCGTCGGCAGCCCATCCGCGCAACACCGAGGGCAGTTTCATCACGTTGAAATCCGGGCGCATTCTGCTCAACTACTCCCAATTCTCCGGCGGGGCCGAGGACTTCGACCGTGCGCAGATTGCGGAGATCCATTCCGACGACCAGGGCGAAACCTGGAGCCGGCCCCGGGTGGTGGTGGATACGGGCACGCACAGGAACGTCATGAGCGTCTCCCTGCTCCGCCTCGCCAGCGGCAGAATCGCCCGCTTTCATGCATTCAAGAATTCGCGCCTCAGCGACTGCCATGTTGTCATGTCGACCAGCGATGATGAGGGCGCGACATGGTCGCCTCCGCGCGCCATTCACGACGCGCCCGGCTATTTTGTGCTGAACAATGACCGCGTGATTCAAACCCACAGCGGCCGGCTCATCGTGCCCATGGCGTTTCACCGGCTGAAGGGCTCCGGCGACGACTGGGCGTCCTGGGACTCCCGAGGTCTTGCTCTCTGGTACTACTCCGATGACGAGGGCGCAACATGGAGGGAATCCGACAACTGGTGGGCGCTGCCAATCGCGAGCAGATCGGGCCTCCAGGAGCCCGGTGTGGTCGAGTTGAACAACGGAAACATCTACTCTTGGTCGCGAACGGACCGCGGCATGCAGTACCAGTATTGGTCAAAGGACGACGGAAAATCGTTCGGTCCACCGGAGCCATCCCCGTTCGTCTCGCCCAACTCTCCCCTGAGCATCAAGCGCATTCCCGGCACAAACACGCTGGTTGCGGTCTACAACGACCATTCCGGCCGGGTGCCAAAGCCTGCCTCAGAGCGCCAACGGGCGCCGCTCGTCATCAGCCTCTCCCGCGATGAAGCCCGCTCCTGGGACAGCCCGCGTGTAATCGAGGGCGATCTGAGCGGCTGGTACTGCTACACGGCGATCCATTTCACGAAAGACACCGTGCTGCTCGCCTACGTCGCCGGAAATGAGCGGATCGGACGCCTCTCACGCCTGCGCATTCGCCGCATCCCGATTGAATGGCTGGCGGCAGGCCAGAGCGAAGCGCTTGATCACGCCCGCTGAAAACCGCCGCTGCATCCCATTTCTCGACGTTTGATCGCCGCCATAGCACAGCGGCATGCGCCACGTATTCCAATGTTCATGCGTGGCAGGTGATCACGATCACAGCGGGCCGCGCCGATTCCACAATCCTCCGAATCACTCCGGCGGAAGCCCAAGCTGCTTTCTGGCATCGGCGCTCAGCATGGCGGTCGACCAGTGCGGCTCAAAAACAAGATTGACCTGCGAACTGGTCACGCCCGGCAGGCCGCTGACGACAGTCTTCGCACCTTCATGGATCCAACTGCCAGCGGGACAGGACTCCGTCGTCAGTGTCATGGTCACGATCACTTCTCCGGACGCGCACTTGACATCATAGATCAGCCCAAGGTCGACGATGTTGATTCCAAATTCGGGATCAGGAATCGTGCGAAGGGCCGCCATCACTGCGGCTTCGTCAGGTTCATTCATGAGTGGAGTCCAATCGGCTGATGGTTACGCTCCGTGTGCGGTATTCTCGATGACGGGCCGCCCCCCCCCGGCCTGACCAGCGGGAACCGCTGCCTTTGCAGGTTGGGACTTCATAAAGAGGTGCCGCAGAATGCAGAGTTGATTGAAGAGAAAGAGGCCGGTGCCAGCCGCCAGCACCGATGCGCCCGCAACGAGCCAGGACGCCTCCAATGTCCAGGTCCCGCACGCGAGCGGAACCACGGCAAGAAACTGCAGCAGAAGCCCGGCGCGCTCCGCCCAGCGCACTCCCAGCGCGCTGGCAAGAGGAACGCGCTCGCGTCCAACCCGCGGTCCATAGGCTCGCATCCAGGTGAGAAAGGGCACGATCTTGCCCATCATGCCTGAAAAGCATGGCAGCATTCCCCCGATGACGATGATCACTGCGTAAAACATCGCGCTCATGCCACCGCTCGCGGATCCCCCGGTTGACCCCGGCCAGACCAGCGCCAGCCCCACAATGCCTGCGACAAACAGCACCGCGATTCCCAGAAAGAAGGCCTGAACCCCGGGATCCAGCGCGCGCTTCTTCCGGGTCCCCAGAACGCGTCGCAGCGCATAAGCCGAGCACGCCAGACCGCTCAGGAGCAGAACTCCCATCGCCGTCTCGACCCAGGCCGCGCGCAGGAGCAGCGCCGGCAGCAGGCCGATCAGCGCGATCTGCGTCATCCAGAATCCCCGCGTCGGCAGTTTCCAGTCATGCACATCGCCAAGCGTGAACATGGGGACAAGCTGGAAGGTCACACCCTGCAGCAGGGTGACAAAAAAACCCGCAATCCCGGCATGCGCGTGCGCACGGAGCAGGACCACCGGATCGAGCGGGATGAAATACCAGAACCGATTGGCCGCCAGCGTGAGCCCGATGAGCAGCGTGATCACGAGCCAGATTGCGGAGACCCGGAGCGATGTCGAAATGAGCCCGGGCCGGCCGGCCTGGCGCACAGTCACCCAGATGTTGCGAACATAGACACCGGCGCCGATCGCCACGAGAAGTCCGAAATGGCCGACTTGCTCCAGATTCCAGAACCAGAAGCTTGCAACCATGCCCGGCACACCGATCGCATGCATGCCGAAATGCCACCAGCCCTTGCGTTCGCTCGACAGCGTGGTGCCCAAGGCCACGGGTGCCAGTTGATAGGCGGCTCCACACGCGACTGTCAGGAAAAATCCGAGCAGCCAGGCATGGGTGAGCGCAACCACATGCGGATGCGTGTGCGGCAGCGCAAGCAGTCCGGGACGGAGAAGCAGGAGGATCGCCCCGGCGGCAAGCCAGGCCAGGGCAAGCCCCATGAATGCGAGCGGCAGTTTGCCCTGTGCGGCAAGCCAGCTTCCGTGCTGGGCGGGAACTTGTGAGGGACGGGAGCTTGCTGCGGGCAAAGGCTGACTCATCGAATGGATCAATGCGATAGGCGGGCTCTGGATGAAGTTGGCCCGGAGATTATGCGCGCTTGAGCATCGTAATCCAGCTTCCATCCGCCTGGGCGCGGCAGTCATGACTGAAGCCACGCTGACGGGCCTCTCCAAAGAGATGGCAGGGCTCGCGGTCGGTCCAGGCGCGGAGCTGGTGACCCGCCGGCAGCGATTCCAGCGCCGCAAGGATCCTGACCAACGGCTCCGGGGGCTCGAGCCCGCGGGCATCGACCTGCAGCGTCAAGCCATCGCCGGCCGCCGTGTTGCCCTTGGATGCGACCGCCGGCACGGTGCCCGGCTGGCGCGGGGGCGGCGGGGTGACGGCGGCGGTCTTGGTGATGCGCACACGAAACTCCTCCGGTCCCTCCTGCAGGTAGGTCCATGAAAATGCCCCGGCACACTGGGCCTGGAATTGATAGTAGAGCGGCACCGGATCATGGTCGTTGAGCAGCACGAATGAGCCTCCGACCGGAAGGTCATACCAGCGCTGGAATATGCGAGCGTGCTTTTCACGCCCGGGAATGATGCGCACGTCAAAGACGTCCGCGCTTTCGGGTGAACCCGCGGTTGATTCAGGGGATGTATTCGTGTTCATGGCGTCAAAAAATGAGCTGGCTTGTGTCTTGAAACGCATGCCTGGAATTCCGATCAGCGGGCGTGACCCGGCGGCGCATTGAGCAGTGAAAAAACCTCGTCGACCTTCCAGCCGTTTCCCCGCCAGATTTCGAGAATGCGCCCGTCCGGTCCGATCAGCGCCGTGCAAAGCGTGTGGTCGAGCAGCACGCCCTTGCGTTCGGTGAAGACCGAGAATCGGCGGGCCAGCATGGCAATCTCGTCTGACGTGCCGGTCGCAAAGTTCCAGATCGCAGGGTTGGCGCCGACGCCTTTTCCATAGGCCGCGAGTTGTGCCGGACGATCGAACTCCGGATCGAGCGTGATGCTCAGCAATCGCAGCCCGGGTGCGCCGCTGCCGACCGATTCTTCATTCTCAATCCGGGACTGGATCGCGGCGAATTTCAACGCCATGGCCGGGCAAAACTCCGGCACCGGGCAGCGGGTGAAGATGAAGGTGGCCAGCGTGTATCGACCGCGAAGCGTTTCAAGGGTGAGGGATCGATCGCGTTCGTCACGGAGTGCGACCGGCGGCATTGCATCGCCCGCTCGAACTCGTGCGACCGCGGCCGCGGGTGCGGGTGTCGGCGGCGTCTCCCTGCCGAGCAGTTCGAAGCGATCCACCACCCAGTTTTCACCGTCGCGCTGCAGACGGAAGCGCACGCGATCGCCCGCCTTCAATTTCGCTCCCTCTTCAGGATAGGCCAGATCAAAGGCCATGGTCATCGGAGCCATGAAGCCGGGGATTTCATCGTGCGCTATCAACAGGCTTGTCGCGGACAGCTTTTCCCGAACAACGCCCGTCACCCGGTGGGATCCGTCAGCCGGCGCCTTCGAGCATGACACCTGCGCCGCGGCCGCCAGGCCGAGCAGAAGCATGACAGACAACCGGCTCCGCAGGACGTTCATCAGCCGATCCTAGCACTGATTCGCCCATCACGCCTTGATGCATGTCAAGCTGTGCGGATTTGATCCGGCGCGGCCTCAATCGCGTTTGCTTGATGCATGTCAAGGCTAAAAACGGCATGGTGTCCGGCGTGCGGGTCGACCCACAGACCGGAACCATGAGCGTCGGATGGCAGATCCTCACACCGCCGTTCGACTGGGACCTCGGTTCCACCGGCAAGGATCCCAGCGAGGGCTGGGCCTTCTGGACATCCTACAACACGGAGATGGGGCACGAAACGCTTGAAGCCACATCGACGCAGGCGGAGCGCGACTACGGCGCGGTTGTCAACTGGAAGGCCGCCGAAGCCGCAGTGGCCGCCGGCAAGGCTGACATGCTGGACGGAGTGCCGATGATTGATCCGGCAAAGGTTCCCGGAGTTCTCTATTTCCTGCCAATTCCGAAGTCACCCCACGGCATCGACACGGATCCGTCGGGCCGCTGGATCGCCGCGAGCGGCAAACTGCAGCCCATGGCTTCCGTCTTTGACTTCAACAAGATCAAGGCGGCGATTGACAACAAGGATTTCGAAACCGAATTCCGGGGCGTGCCCGTCATTCGATACGAGTCCGTGCTCGAGGGCTCCGTGCCGGTCGGCCTTGGCCCACTGCACACGCAGTTCGACGGTCGCGGAAACGCATACACATCCCTGTTCATCGAGTCCGTCGTCACCAAATGGAATCTGCCTCCGTGGAGCGCAGAGGAGAAGGCCGACCTCAACAAGGTCATCCTCGACAAGATGGACGTGCACTACAACATCGGGCACCTGGTGGTCGGCGGCAGCGACACGACCAAGCCCTTCGGAGACTACCTTGTCGCCATGAACAAGCTGTCGAAAGGGCGCCACATCTCAGTCGGCCCGGCGCAACCCGAATCGAGCCAGTTGATCGACATCACGGGTGACAAGATGGAGATGCTCTACGAAACCTTCACGGAACCCGAGCCGCATTTCGCGCAGATCATCCGCACGGATGCGGTCAAGGCGATCGAGGTCTATCCAAGGGCCGAGAACAGGCATCCGCATGCCGTCTGGGAGGCCAAGGACACCAGCGTCGTCCCCGCAAGGGAAACCAGGTCGAGGCGAAGATCATGGCGATCCGGAGCCGCTTCACTCCCGACCGCATCGACGCACGCGAGGGTGACGAGCTGATCATCCACGTCACCAATGTCGAGCAGACGACCGACATGATCCACGGCTTCGCGATTGTTGAACACGACATGAACGTGGTGCTGGATCCCGGTGAGACAAAGACGATCCGCGTCAAGCTGAACAAGGCCGGCGTGTTCCCGTTCTATTGCACGAACTTCTGCTCCGCGCTCCACCCTTCGAATTATGCCATGCGTGATTTTCTTCGTCGTGAAATCTTCTTTCTTCGCCGTCCGCTGAACCTGTTTTCGCGGATACTCCTGCTCGCCGCCGCGGGCCTGCTCGTGGCAGCCGCGTTTCTTCCGCTGTGGAAGATCCATCTCGTGGCGCCCCAGTACCGGGAGGGGCTGGCGCTCAACATCTACAGCTACCAGTTGATCGGTGGCAACGGCGGCCAGGACCTGCACGAGATCAACGCGCTCAACCACTACATCGGCATGAAGACGCTGTCCGAGGTGGACTTTGCCGAGATGAAATGGATGCCCTTTGCCCTGGGCGTCTTTGTGATCCTGGCCCTGCGCGCCGCCGTCATCGGTCGCATGGCCAGCGTCATAGACCTGGGTGTGCTCTTCCTGTACTTCACCCTGTTCTCACTCGGGAACTTCTACTACCGGCTGCACTCCTACGGGCACTCGCTCGATCCAACGGCTCCCATGACAATCTCGCCGTTCACTCCCGTTGTCATCGGCAGCCAGAAGATCGCCAACTTCATCCAGACCAGCCTGCCCCAGACGGGAGGCTACCTTCTCGCCGCCTTCCTGGTCCTGATCTTTGCCGCGGGCTGGAACTCGCGCCGGGAGGTGCCGTGAAAATCCTGGGGATTCTTGTGCTGGGTCTCGCCGCTTTGGCGAACGCGCAGGGATTCACCGCGGGCGAAGCCCTCCGCGCGCGCCTCGCCGCGGCGGTGCCGGGTGAGCGCATCGTCGTTCAGTCCGGTGTGTACGAGGGCCCCTTCACAATCGAAAAGCCGGTTCACCTGCTCGGAGAAGCGGGCGCGATTTTGCAGGGGGATCAGCAGACCCACATTGTGGCGGTTCGCTCGCCGGATGTCGAAATCGCGGGCTTCACCCTGCGCGGCTCAGGGAGGGCACTTGGGAGGGATGACGCGGCCATTCACATCACCGGCGCACGCGCAATCATCCGCAACAACCGCATTCTCGACAGCCTTCACGGCATCTACGTGCGGCGCGCCGACGACTGCCGCATCGAAAACAACACGATCATCGGCGACGGCGCCGTTGCGGAAAGCGTTGCCGATCCGGCGTTGTCCTCGCTGAAGCCCGGCGAGGCCGAACTGTGCGACGTCGAAAGCTCGCAGGACCGGCGCGGCAATGGCATCCATCTCTGGAATTCCCGCGGGCACGTGATCACGGGCAATGTCATTCAGGGAACGCGAGATGGCATCTACTTCTCCTTCGCCGACTCCACACTCGTGCGCCACAACACGATCGTCCGCGTCCGTTATGGCCTGCACTACATGTACTCCGACGACAATACGTTCGAGGAAAACACCTTCTCGGACAACGCCGCCGGCTCAGCGCTCATGTACTCCATGGGCATTGTCCTTCGCAGGAACTGCTTTCATGCGAACCGCAGCCATCGCGCCTACGGCATTCTTTTCCAGTCGGTCGACAATACGGTCGTCGAGGGAAACGACATCGATGGCGGCAACACCCTGGGATTCTACCTGGAGAATTCCAACGCGGTCGTTGTGCGCGACAATCGCATTTCACGCAATTACGTCGGCCTTCGTGTGAGCGACAGCACGTCAGGGAGCACGTTTGTGGAGAACCGGTTCAGCGGAAACGTGCACTCCGTGGAAACCACGGGGTCCAATCATGCGAACCAGTGGTCGGTCGCAGGACGCGGAAACTATTGGGAGAGTGCGATCGTACTGGACCTGAATCGCGATGGAGTCGGGGACATCCCCCACCGGGAGTCTGACCTCTTCGGCCCCTGGCGCCGCACATTCCCCGCAATCGGCCTCTTGTCAGCAGCGCCAGGCGAGCGGCTGCTTCGTTTCGTTCACAGCAGAATCGCGCTTCCAGGGATCCCGGGAACCACCGACCCGCATCCCTTGGTCAAGGCGAAGGCCACACCATGATCCTTGCATTCGATCTGAGAAAGTCGTTCGGCTCACGCCACGTGCTCTCCGGTTTGACACTGGAGATTCAGCCTGGCGCCGTCACCCTCCTTGTCGGTGCGAATGGCGCCGGCAAAACCACGGCGATGCGCTTGATCGCCGGGCTGTCCAAACCCGACGCTGGAACCATTTCCCTGTCAGGACGAGACCTCCTGCGGCGGCGAGGCGAGGCGCTTTCGCAGATTTCCTTTCTTCCGCAGGCCCCGCGTTTCCATCCACGCCTTACGGTGAGGCAGACGACTGAATTCTACGCGTGCCTCAGGGGGCGCACGATGGAAAACGTATCAACTGCTCTCGACGTCTGGGGTGTGAGGGAGTTCGCGGATGCACCCACCGGAAAGTTGTCTGGCGGCCTGCGGCAGCGTCTCGCCCTAGCAATCTTCGCACTCGCCGAGGCGCCGATCCTCCTGCTCGATGAGCCCGGGCTGAGTCTCGATCCCGGGTGGCGCGAGCGGCTTCAGCAGTTTCTTCACGCACAGGCGCGCCGCGGATGCACGGTCCTGGTTGCCACCCATCTGCTCGGCGAATGGGAGGGTCGCGTCGATCGCTGCCTGCTTGTGGATCAAGGACGGGTGGCCGGTGAACTTCCACCGGATCGCCTTCGCGAAGCCTTTCCCGAACTCCGTGGCATGGAG
Source organism: Opitutaceae bacterium (assembly GCA_015075305.1). NCBI lineage: Bacteria > Pseudomonadati > Verrucomicrobiota > Opitutia > Opitutales > Opitutaceae > Opitutaceae bacterium. Next base: position 449,847 of record JABTUS010000001.1, read on the forward strand.
TCACCACAAGGTCTGGCGCGAACCTGTGCCTGAGGCGCCGTTCGCCAAATCCCATTTTCAACCAGTCATGAATTCTGCTGTCCACATTCCCGCCTTTTCCGGTGTCGCCGGCGCGGCGCTGCGCCGTGAGTGGGTGAGCCACCGGTTGAACCGGTTCCTGCATGCGCACTTGCTGCTGGTTGTCACCGCGGGGTTGCTTCCGCTGCTCACACCGGAAACCGGCCTCGCTCGCGGTGCGGCATGGTGGCTCCTGCACGCGGTGCTCTATGCAGTGTCGCTCTCCGCGCTGCTGCTCGGTCTCAGTTCGGCCCAGGCGGAGTCCGAGGAATTCGTGTGGCTGCTCGGCCAGCCGGCGGGCATCGGACCATGGCTGGCGGGAAAAGTGACTGGCTTGATGGCCATGGCGGGAGGCTCCGCCCTGCTCCGGGGTCTTCCGGTGACACTGCTTGGTGGCGGATCATACCCCTTGATGCTTGCGACTCTTGGCGCTGTCGGTGTGGCGGGTCTTTGCGCGATGATCGGGCTCGCGATCGGATTCTGGATACGGGACAGCGTGAGAGGCCTGATCGCCGCGATTGCGGCCTGGCTGCTGCTATTGTTCGGTGTCGATCTGATCCTGCTGGCCTCTGCGGGCGCACCATGGGTGCAGCAGCATCCGGATCTTTGGGTGGCAGCCCTGATGCTGAACCCCCTCGACGCGTACCGCGTCACCATCCTGTTTGCCGTCGAAAACGCTGCGTTTGGCGGACTCCAGGCCGGCCGGCTGACCGCCTGGTGGATCCGGCACGCGGAACTCTGGCTGTCCGTTTCCGTCGTGGCGGGATCAGCCCTCGCATGGCTCGCAAGCTGGTGCGGCGCACGCCGCCGCGTCGACGGCTAGAGATCAGGTTTCGCTGTCCTTGTAGCGATGGAGTCCCGCCGGATTGATGACATCGATCCGCCGTCCGGCAACCTCGATGATGCCCTCTGATCGGAACCGGGCAAAAGTGCGCGAAAGCGTTTCACTTGTGACCCCGAGCTGGCCCGCCAGAACCTTCTTGCTCACCGGCAGCTCAAAACTGCTTTGTTCGCCGGCGTGGTGCAGGATCCAGTCTGCGAGACGGACTTCTATCTGCTTGCCCTTGAGATCGTGCAGGCTCTGCACGAGGTGCTTCAGGTGCAGGCTCATGGAGGCTAGCATGTGCAGTGCGAGTTCGGGCTTGCGGCAGACCAGCTCGCGAAAATGGGCGCGGCGGACCATCACGACCTGGGACGTTTCCAGCGCAACGGCATTGGCGGGATAGGCCTCGAGGGTCGCCAGTGTGACTTCGGCAAAACTCTCCGATTCCTGGAACACGCAGATGATCTGTTCCCGTCCATCGGAAGTCAGCCGGTAGACGCAGATGCGGCCGGTCTGAACGACATAGAAGCCCTCGGACTTGTCGCCCTGCCTGAAAAGAAGTTCATCCTTCTGCAGGGAGCGAAGGGTGCAGCCAGCCGCGATCGCGGCGATGTCCTCCTGCTTCAGAACCGCAAACATGCGGCTCTTTCGTAGTGTCGCGACAATGGCTGCGGTGCGCAGTCCTTGAATATCAGAAGTTGGCACGGCCATGACGGAGAACTTCGGCGCTTTCCTTGAGATGAATCAAGGTGATAAGGCTGTCCATCGGGCAATCTGAATCCATGCAGCCCCAAAAGCCACTTCCGCTCGACGTCCGGCCCATCTGCGCCCGCCGCCAGCCTCCCATGTCAGCGATCCTCAACGCGCTCGCCCGCTTGGAGCCCGGGCAATCCTTGGAGCTAACGGCGCCCTTTGAACCCGTGCCCTTGTACGATTTCCTCGGTGCCCGCGGCTTCACCCATGAAACGCGCGAGGCGGAGCCCGGTGTCTGGGTGATCCTTTTCACCCCAAAATCTGCCGATTGAAGTTGAAATCGGCCGAAGGTGTACGCCATCGCCGAAAATCGCTGAAGCGGCTTGACCTCATTCCATGGTTTTCCTTCGACCCACGACGGTGGGAGGCATAAGCATATTCGCATCGCATGGTCATTCGTCGAATGGACGCTCTCTGCTCCGAAAGCCACCGCCAATCCTCCGATTTCGCCAACCACCGCTTTCGCGCGCTTGATTACGCAGTGCCAATTTGGGCTTCATTCTCCCAGCTTCCCGAGACACCCTGTACCGCTCTGCCCTGCTCTTAGACCCCGGGCGGACCTCAACGCCAGACCATATCGGCGCTTCGGTGCTGCCCACGATGTCCCAACACCGCAGGCTCCCCCTATTTTGAGCATTTCGGGGCTCGTTAACACGGCTTTGCAGTTCGCTGCCTACGCTTGAAGACGCCGTTTCCGGTCGCCAGCCAAGGCTCGCTTCCGGCTGCCGGTCAGGCTTTGCCGGGCGGGTCGGTTCCCGCAGGGTCTCCTTTGAGACTTTCCTTCGCTCCTTCCTTTTCATTTTCCTTTCTTTGTTCAGTTTGGGCGCTTTCCCGTCTCATCGGGCTTTCGCTGGCGCCATGGGACAGGCTCTAGTTGGCGAAGTCGGGATAGGTGAGCTGTGCGAAGACCATCGTGGCAAAGTGATCGTAAGCGGAAAGCGCCGGAGTGTCGCGACGCATTGGATATCGCGAGGAGCAACGCGAAAACTCTTTCCCGCTGATGCCTGCGAGCACTTGGGCCAGAGCAGTTTTGCCGGTATTCATCCGCGAAATAGCGGACCACTTGGCCCAAGAAATCAAATCGATGACACATCAAAATCATCGTTAATCGCTATTATTAAATGCGTTAGGAATGCCAGAATCACCCCAAGTCAGACAGCCGTGGCACCGACCCCGTGGAAATCACACGTGTTACGGAATGATTTCTCCAACCGCGCCAAGTATCGTGGCTTTCATCTGCCGCTCTAAAGCACGTGAATGAGACTTATAATTCTCCTTGTCGATATAGAAAACAAATGGGGGCTCTAGCCATGGATAATAGGCGACGCAAAACTCTCCTCCTTCTTCCGCAATTACGACATATGCGATGCCCCTTGGTATTGGATCGCCAGGTTTCCACCTCTCCAACGCTCTCCTCCAGCTCCGCAACTCTTGCTCAAGTTGAGCATTCCCATTGTCTGATTCTGAAATATAATTTTCTATAGATTTAATCTTTGTCTCGATTAGCGCCCGGTTTGCCGCATCTATTAGTTTCCCAAGTCGAAGTGTAGAGTCGGAAAGTATCAACAGGAGAATCTCAGGAGTGTTGCTCGATTGCTGAGGTTTCGATCGAACTGAGAGAGTCAAAGCGCATGTAACAATCACGATCAACAATATAACTTTTACTTGCATCCAAGCACCTTTCTCGTTTCTCGAAATGACATGTCGTATTTCTTCCCACCAATTGCTCCATAAAAGCGTTTTGTTTGCCCATCGAATGCTCCTCCGAAAACGGGATATCCACCTGCAGGCCCACCGGAAACGAAATTCTTTTTATTTCCTAGGTTGCGAAAATCAGCATCTGATAGACCAATATTCCCACCGGGGTCGTTTGGATGCGTGTGAAATTGGTAGTAGAAAGTCAGAAGATTGCCATCAATCATCTGCGATGGTGAGGGAACCGGCACATAGTAACGTGTCGTCGGTCGCTCGTTTGGTATTTCCACTGGCTGCGGTGGCCCAGTAAAGGGTGTAAAGTCTCTCAAGTACGCATTCTCCCCGTTCCAAGCGATCAATGGTCCCTCTTTCCCACCCATGACACTTGGCTGCCCATTAGCATAATCTGCGCTCGTCAGCGAAAATTCTCTGTAGAAATTGAATCCGCCTTCTGTGTCTTGAATACCGTAGTAGTGATCGAATTTGTTTGGATCAAGGAATGACTCGCAGAGTGATTTCTTGAGGGTCGCAGACATATTTTCCAATATGTTCTTGGCCTGTTCCTTGGGGTTTCGAGAATTCTTTGGAGGATCGTCTGGCGGTGGTGTTTCGGGATCAGTAGGGTAAAAGTTTGGCCCCTGCGATTGTTGGGATAGTCCATCGCTATAGAATCTTCTCCCGCCACCGATAGACTCATTTACTTCAAATGGATCCATTTTGTTTTCCTTTTCCGTTGGCGGTATTGGATGAGGCGCATCCGGATCGTCCACACAGTTCCCTTTACCATCATAGCGAGAATTGAACGGGCAAGCGTGCTCTCCATCACCTACATCATAAAAGCCGACGGGAATTGCGGGATTCTCCTTGTGGGTATCACCCACGGCTGTCTGAATTAGGTTGATTCTGGCGTTTCTAAGACATTTGAGAATAGCGATTAACGATGATTTTGATGTGTCATCGATTTGATTTCTGGTATGATCGGATCCGCTATTTCGCGGATGAATACCGGCAAAACCGCTGGCCCGGCGCTCGCAGGCATCAGCGGGAAAGAGTTTCTCGCGTTGTCCTCGCGATATCCAATGCGTCGCGACACTCCGGCGCTTCCGCTTATTGATCACTTGCCACGATGGTCTTCGCACAGCTCACCTATCGCGAGAGCCTGCGCGACATCGAGGTCTGGTTTGAATGCGCGTCGAGGGTTGCTTTATCATGCCGGAATTCGCGGCACGGTGAAACGCTGCAACTGCTTACGCGAACGAGCATCGCGACTGGCGCCTGTTCGCCGAAGTGGCGGAAGGGTTGATGCGCTGGCGCGACGGATGTATGCGGGCGATCCAACGCCGCTCGACTTGACGCCGATCTGTTCGCGTTGGATGCGACGTTGATCGAGCTGGAGCTTTGCGCTGTTTCCTTGGGCCCGCTGGCAGGGCACGCAGGCGGCGGTGAAGCTCAACGTGTTGCTGGATTTCGAGGCCGATCCGCCCGCCTTTGCCAGCTTTGTACGAGGGCGACCGGCACGAAGTCGCCCGCTCGACGAGATCCCGGTCTGTCCTGCGCCTATTACGTGATGGATCGTGGATATCTGATTTTGCGCGCCTGCACCGGCTGCACGCGATGGGTGCCTCGTCACCCGCCTCAAGACCAACACCTGCTTACGTGGCCTCGTCGCGACCGGTCGCACCGACCACCGGCTTTGCGTTGGCGATCAAACCATCCGACTCAACTCCTCGAAGGGCCGACGCTGCTATCCAGAAGCGTTGAGGCGCATCAGCTATATCGATCCCGAAACCAAATTGCGGCTCATCTTCCTGACTAATCAGTTTGCGCTCGATCCGCTCACCGTGGCGCTCATCTACAAACATCGCTGGAAAATCGAGCTGTTCTTTCGCTGGATCAAACAGCACTTGCGGCTGCGCGGCTCTTCAGCACCGATCCAAACGGCGTGCGCGCAAATCTGACGGCCCTGTGCGCCCACCTGCTGGTGGCCATCGCCAAACGCGAAAACGCCCCTGCCTGGCACCTACATCAAGTTTTGCAAATTATCTCGATTGCCGCCTTGAGAAAGTCTCTGCCAGAGCTATTTGCAAAATTCGATACAACGAACCATACTATCGATACAAGTATCCAGTTGAAATCAACGGTTCTGATCAGACAGCCGGGTATCACCATATGCTTGTCCCAATGTATCCCAACGACTGACTCCATTGTTTCCAGTAAACCCATACAGATTGATCCCTCCCTTCTCCCCAATTGGATCCCTTCCAATAAACCGCCCATTTCTGGCGTCATAGTGCCTTCGCCCATAATACGACCAACCCGTCTCCGCGTCCCGCCACTTGGTCGAGAACTTGAACGCATACGTGCTGACCGCGTTGTCCAGCACCTCATCGCGGAGCATTTCGCCGAATGGGGTGTATTCGTAGGACGCGGCGAGGGCTCCGGTGCCGAGGCTGACGAGCGACGCCACGTTGCCGTTGCCGTCGTAGGTCGGGTAGGTCTCGCCGGTCGGCGTGTTCGCAATTGCAGCAGGGCACCCACGCCGCCAGCCTTTGTCAGCGATGACGCAAGGTCAATGCCCCACGCATACGTGCGCTGGAGCTTGTCCAGCGTCGCCCGCCGCCACGGAATATTCCGCGATCACATCCCAGCCGTTGTAGATGAAGCGTTGGGAGGACAGTTCCGTCGAGGTGACGCCGTCCATCACCTGTTTCTGGACGCGGCGTCCGAGGTAGTCGTACGTGAAATTGAGGATGCGATGCGCAAAACCGGCGCTTCTGGCGGCGACGGCTGTTTCCAAACGGACAAGGCGGTTCTCGGCGTCCCACTGGTAGTCCCAGATACCATCCGAGAGCGTGTTGCCATCGAGGTCGTAACTGAAGCTCTGCGCCACCGCGGGCAACTGCGCCGCCCGCGAGTCGATGCGCATCACATTGCTCCCGCCCGCGGACTTCGTGGCGTAGACCGACAGCGGCCCCGCCCACGGACCGAGCACGTTCGAAACCGTCACCTCGTCGCTCCAGAACCGCCCCTGCCGCCCGGCCGTCACCGTGCGGCCCTTGACCGCCACCACGGCATCGGTGGTCGCCGTGCCTGAGAGGGAGAGCGTGTTGTTCTCGCGTGCCACGTACTGGTTGAGCGCATTGGCCGTGTAGTCGTCGCGCAGTCCGCTCACGCCGGTGCTGTTGGACCACTGCCGGTTGCCGATGGAATCGTAGGCGTATTCATGGCGGCGACCCGGCAGCGGCGCGACCTGGCTGGTCACATTCGTGCCAAGGTAGCCGATGCCCGCGGTCAGTTCGCCGCGGCCATTGTAGGCAAATTGGCGGTTTGAGGCTTCACCAAAGTGCGCGTGGCCGGAGCCCCCCGTCTTGGAGCATTCATGGCTATCTCAAATACCAGAATCGTTAGGAGTGACCACATGAGAATGACTACTTGGGATTAAATAATGCGAAAAGTGAGGTTTGACCCCTTTGGCTGAACGGAAAATCAATGGGTTCTAACCAGACAGCCGTGGGGTCGATCCCGCGGAAATTCTCGCATTCATCTCGCATTCATTGACTATATATTTTACAATATTTTTATAATCAAATCTACGCCCCTTAGGACAAAATATCTCTATGACATGGTTCCCATTGTAATCTCGAAAGATTGTTGATTCAATCGGGACGCATCCAATAAGAACATACCAGATAGAAGATATTAGTCCCACAATCGGCGCAACTGCAATACTCTTGGCTATTGCATTTTGCTGAAAGGCCAAGTATGTCAAAAAACACATTATTGCAGTGAAAACGATGGGCACAATCAGTAGATTCGCACGCGGACGTCGTATTTGTTCACAATTTGGATTAAGTGTAGCTATGTTTATAGTCCTGACTGACTGAAGCCCCAAGGCTTCCATTGAAATAGTCAGGCGTCTGCCTTCTAGAATCAATGTAGCTCTACTTAACCTGCGATCCTGTTCAAATCGAATCATTTTACAATTCAATTAGGGCCATCTGCCCCCACTCGATGCGGTGCCAATCTTAGCTGCCCAAGCGGCAACTTCAGCCGCTTTAGCTGCCAGCGCGGCTTCTTCAATAGTAAGACCTTCTACTATAAGTGTACCCTCGCTCAGGGCGCCAGATGATACTTGGGCAAGTTGTATGCCCAATCTAAATTGCACTAGACTCGCCGCGGTTCGTCCAACTGCGATTCCCTGAACTCCAATTTCAATCCCAACACCAATGGCGCCTGGCCCGAACGCAGCTGCTGGAGCTCCGATTCCAACTGCCTCGCCTATTACGGCGCCAAGCTTCAACTCATCGCTGATTTCGGCGAATCCAGCAACGATGGCAGCCCAATTGTCGGGGCGTTGTTTATGTAGGCTGTCCCACACGGCACCGTAGGCAGCCGCAATCTCCTCTGACGTCTTGTTTTCCCAGAAATCCAACATGCCTGCGCTGTCTGAAGCATCAATCGGAACTGGTATATAAAACGCGCCTTCGTTCGGTCCTGAATAGGATTGGAGTGTACCTATAATCACACTGATTCTTGGGAACCGTGTGTCGGCTGGGCTATTTGATAAATTCGCGAAAACCATATCCTTTTGATGATTGGCTAGCTGAATGCTAGTTGCAGTAAATGAATCAACCGCGGCTAGGATTTTTCCATTCTGAATTACATATGATTGAGGTGCGTATGGGTTAGAAGCCAAGCCTGATTCTCTGAAATCATTAACGTAACCTTCGTCATTCTCAATGGTTTCTATATAATTGAGAGTTCTCCCACTTCCATCGCTATACGTATATCTCGTACTATACAATGAAACAGAAGATGCTCTTATTTGCCTCCAAGCTACGCCATTCTCGTCAAAAAAGCCGGGATCTCCCTCTGACCAATGAGAGGCGATTTCGTCAACAAGAGAACCATTTTCGTCCCAGTAGTCCATCCCTAGATAGTCGAATAGGTTGACGCTATTATTTCCAACAAATCCGTACAGGTTGGTCCCTCCTTGTTCCCCAACCGGATCCCTCCCAATAAACCGCCCCATCCTGGCATCATAGTACCGTCGCCGATAGTACGACCAGCCGGTCTCCGCATCCCGCCACTTGGTCGAGAACTTAAACCCACAGGTGCTGACGGCATTGTCCAGCACCTCGTCGCGCAGCATTTCACCGAAGGGGGTGTATTCGTAGCCGGCCGCGAGGGCTCCGGTGCCGAGGTTGACGAGGGACGCCACGTTGCCGTTGCCGTCGTAGGTCGGCAGGTAGGTCTGGCCGGTTGGCGTGTTCGCAAATTGCAGCAGGGCGCCCACGCCGCCAGCCTTTGTCAGCGATGACGCAAGGTCAATGCCCCACGCGTAGGTGCGCTGGAGCTTGTCCAAAGTTGTGCCCGCCGACACGGGATATTCCGCGATCACATCCCAGCCGTTGTAGATGAAGCGTTGGGAGGACAGGACAGTTCCGTCGAGGTGACGCCGTCCATCACCTGCTTCTGGACGCGGCGTCCGAGATAGTCGTACGTGAAATTGAGGATGCGATGCGCAATCCCGGCGCTTCTGGCGGCTACCGTTGTTTCCAGGCGGACAAGGCGGTTCTCGGCGTCCCACTGGTAGTCCCAGATACCATCCGAGAGCGTGTTGCCATCGAGGTCGTAACTGAAGCTCTGCGCCACCGCGGGCAACTGCGCCGCCCGCGAGTCGATGCGCATCACATTGCTCCCGGCCACAGGCTTCGTGGCGTACACCGAAAGCGGACCCGCCCACGGACCGAGGACGTTTGAGACGGTCACCTCGTCGCTCCAGAACCGCCCCTGCCTCCCCGCCGTCACGGTGCGTCCCTTGACTGCCACCACTGCATCGCTCGTCGCGGTGCCGGAGAGCGAGAGCGTGTTGTTCTCGCGTGCCACGTACTGGTTGAGCGCATTGGCAGTATAGTCGTCACGCAGCCCGCTGACGCCGGTGCTGTTGGACCACTGCCGGTTGCCGATGGAATCGTAGGCGTATTCATTGCGGCGACCCGGCAGCGACGCGACCTGGCTGGTCACATTCGTGCCAAGGTAGCCGATGCCCGCGGTCAGTTCGCCGCGGCCATTGTAGGCAAATTGGCGGTTTGAGGCTTCACCAAAGTGCGCGTGGCCGGAGCCCCCCGTCTTGGAGCATTCATGGCTATCTCAAATACCAGAATCGTTAGGAGTGACCATGAGAATGACTACTTGGGATTAAATAATGCGAAAAGTGAGGTTTGACCCGAATGGCGCTTAGATAAGGCGTAAAACTTTTTTGTTGAGAGGTTTGCGGCGGACTGGATCCGGGAAGCGAGCGCGCATGATTTGACGGGATAGCCTGTACATTTCCACGAGGATTTTTTTGAGACGGCGGTGTTCGGCAATGGCTTGATCAAACCAGTCGGCCTGTTCCTCTGACAATGCGAGGCTGACTGTCTTTGCGTTCACTTTTGTTGACCAGGTGAAACGATTTCCAGGCCGGCCCGGGGGGCGTCGGTAAACTGAACCTTGGCTGAGCGGACCCAGGCTTGCGAGTTCGGCCCGAAGCTGGGCGTAGCGTTGTTCCAGTCTGTCAATCGAGGGCATCGAGGAATTGTTGGCGATCGAGGGGAACAAAGTCAACACAGGACTGTCTATATACGGCCATATGCAAACGACTCCCTATTTCCCCTCCCTGCGGGCGCTCTGCGCCCCTTGGGCTCCCTGTTCCGGCAGGCCGCCAGTTCAGCCGGTGACCGGCGGCCTGTCCGCTCTGTTCGGATCCTTTTCCCAGGTCTGCTTGTTTCCTCTGAAAAAGGCCCGGCAGCCGCAGGCGTCAGTCTGGAAGTGGACATCTTCTGGGCCTTCTCGCCCGTGTGCTCAGGCGCGGTGATTCATGCCGGCCCGCTTTGATTCGCCTTCAGGCCGCCATGGTGGCGCGAGGCGCCGCCCGGCCTTCGGACAACACCAGCGCCTACTGCCAGGCTCGCCAGTCCCTTGATCTCTCATGGCTTCAGTCGCTGTTCGCATCAGTCAACCGATGGTTCACTCCCCGCACTCCCGGCGACTGGCTCGGACGCACCGTGCGCATCATGGACGGGTCCTGTTTCTCGATGCCTGATTCAGCCGAAAACGCCCGCCAGTTTGACTATCCCGGATGCCAGAAGAAAGGCTGCGGCTTTCCTCTCGGAAAGTTTGTCGGGTTGTTCTGCCTTCACAGCGGTCACCTGATCACTTTCGCCTACGCAACATGGAAGACCCGGCGGAGCTCACGCTGGCCAGAATGATCACCCACCATCTCAAGCCCGGGAATGTCCTCCGCCGACCGCCTCTACTGCGGCTATGAGTTTCTTCCGAGCTGCGCAGAAGGGTCGACTTCGTCATCCGCCTTCATGGTTCTCGCAAGACCATTCGCAACGGCTGCGGCAGCTGGTGCGAAACCTTCAAGCGCGGACCGAAATCCAAGGAGTTTCCTCGAGCGCCTCCAGCGCATGCCCGGTCAGATCACCGTGCGCCTTGTCCGCTTCAGCACCTCTGTCGCGGATACCGCACACAAACCATGACAATCGCCACCTCTCTGTTGGATCGCTCTGCGCGTTTCGATCACGCCATCGCGGCATTGTACATGCAGCGCTGGCACATCGAATTGCACTACCGCCAGATCAAGACCAATCTCGGACTGGATGTTCTTCGCGGGCTTTCCCCCGCCACAGTCGAGCGGGAGCTTTGGATGCACGCCATCGCCTACAATCTGATCCGCGCACTCATGCTCAAGGGCGCATTGACCGGCCAGATTCCCGTGGCGCGCCTCAGTTTCAAGGGCACCCTCGATCTTCTCATGAGCTGGGCACCACTTGCGACACGCAGGCGACTCCTGCGTCATTTGAAGCAGGAACTGATTGATCGCATCATCTCCGATCTCGTCCCCTTCCGCCCCGGTCGCTCCGAACCACGGGCAAAAAAGCGCCGACCGAAAAACTACCAGTTCCTCACCAAACCTCGTCACATCTTCCGCGTATCTGCTCTCGTGCCCTCAAATAATGCTTCCCTTCTCGCAACCATCACTGGATCGCTCCCCCTCGGGGCTTAACTTAGCGCCATTCAGGTTTGACCCCTTTGGCTGAACGTCCGGCTACGCAGGGTTTGATCCGGTGATAGGTGACAAACAGTCCAGGGTGATGGGTTACACTTTTATGATGCCTGAAATTGGACCTTTGTGTAGCGCGCAACACCACAGCCGGCCAGCATCGGAGGCGATGCGAAGAAAGGTCGGCTGTGGACGTTTTACCCATGAAAACCCGATACGCCCTTTTTGAAAGCCTCCGATTGTCAGTCTCGCCATGCTGTCCGTCTAGAGCATGTCCGAAAACATGCATTCTTGATGGCAAGAATGTAACCCATCACCATGGACAATCTGTCACCTATCACTCCGGATCATACCCAGCTGACTGTCCACTAAACCGAGGCAATCACATGTAGAATGGGTCCCGCCCGCAATGACTCAGCTTCTATTTGTCCGAGGTAAGTCCACTTTTCGCTTTTGTGCTACGGATATTTATCCAGCGTTCGCCTTTCTTCTTCGCCCAACCCATCACGAAGAAGATCACGTAGTTGACCGCCGCGCCAGTAATACATACACGAAGCATTTGCGGCTTGTCTTTGGGTTCAGCGAGCAATGCAACGAGAACGACGAAAATGGTGGCAAAGACTGCGAGACCAAAATAGATCCATCTCATGGTTTATCCTAAAGTTTGTCGCAGCCCTTGTCTTTCCACTAGTGCTGGAATTGCTTGACCAAGCCGTCTTGATGGAGGTAGTCCCCCATCAATTGCGATGTGGCCTGATTTGTCTGCTCCATGATTTCAGCCTGCTGCCACTCGTTGTAGGCCGTGGCTCCAAAATGCTCGTAGGCTTTGATCGCAATTGTTCCAACAAGCAACGAGCCACCGCCATATTTCGCGATGCTGCCGAAGTTCGGCGAGCGATAGATTGTCGGCCTAAAATAGTTGATCGTGAAGTAGGTCGCGAGCGTGAGATGCCCCAACGTCAACCAAGCTTTCCCGTCGCTACTTTCGCTCACACTGTCTTTTAACTCTCCCGCAATCTGACCGATCTCGTCTGGCAGCAGCTTTCCAGCACCCCAGTTAAATGCAAGATCGCCCCCCATATCGCCGATGAAGCCGGTTCCGTCCTTCAAGAACGCCAAATTGTCGTTCTTAAAGCTGTTAGCTAGGCGCCGTGAGTATGCGAGCTGACTGTTAAATCGGTTCAACGCCTTCTGCGCTTCGCCTTGAAAGGTACCGATGATCTTTGCCAGTCCGTCGCACTCCTTTTTCAACTTTGCGTTCTCTGAATTGGTCTCAGCCCCCGGTCCTGGCTCTCCCTCCTCCGAAAAATCATCAAGCTCATCCCTGATGTCCAGGTCGGGAAAGCTGAAGGGGTCAAAATTGGGGTCTTCCTCCTCCTTGTAGGATTCGGCATCAACCCCAAATGGTTCCAATGTGATGACCTCTTCGTCCTCGCAGTCTTGCTGCCCCTCATAGTAGCTACAGTTCAATGCGCCCATCCCCAGATAGTCCCACCAGTTCGCCGGGTTGTTTCTCACGAATGCATACAAATTCAAACCGCCGTTTTCCTGGATCGGATCCCGGCCGATGAAGCGGCCGCTTTTCGGGTCGTAGATTCGTCGGCCATAGTTGTGTAACCCAAGGTCCGAAAAGTATTCCTTGGTTCCGTGGGCGTAGGTGAGGAGGCCAATCGGCATGTTGGCAGGAAGGCCACTGGGATAAAATGCCACCTCGCCAAAGGCGCTCAGGCTTCGGCTGTAGCCGCCGCTGAAGCCCCAGATGTTTCCGCGTCCGTCATAGTGCGGCAGGTAGCCGATTCCATTTGACCAAACGACCAGCAATCCTCCGGTTCCGTCGCCGCTCGCATGCCGTCCGGCCAGGTCCCTGCCCCAGAGGTATTGCGCGGTCTGCGTGTAGGCTCCCACGGTGTCGTACCGCAAGGTGACACGGTCGCCATCGTACAGACGCCATGAGGTGCCTGCCGTGCTGTAACCATAGCCGCCCCACGGCTGCCAATAGCCAGTGTACTTCACAAGCCGGTGACGATAGTCGTAGGCAAAGCTGTGAACCATCGAACCCTTTGTCACATGAACGAGGCGATTCTCCGCATCGTAGACATTGGTCTGCGTGCCATTGCTGAGGAGATTGCCGTCGGCATCGTGGGTCCACGCGCTGCCGCCGACCGCCGTGTACTGGTTGAGCGCATTGGCCTGATAGGCGGCTCCATTTCCCGTCACGCGGTTGCCTTGTTCGTCATAACTCACGACGCTTCCCGGTCCGGATGTCAGTTCCGATCGTGGATTGTAGGAGAAGGGAATGCCGGAAAAGAGACTGTCCTCCTTGTACTGCGTTTCGATCACGATGCGCGAAATCTCATCGCGGGTGTACTCGAAGCGGTGCGCGCTGAAACTCCCGCCACTGTACCGATTGTCATACGACACGAGATCATCGCGGTGCGCCGCCCAGGTGAGTACCTTTGATTGACTGGAATTGTCATTGATCGAAGCTGGCAGCCCTGAATTTGCGAGGTACGTGTAGGTGAATGTCGCTGGTCCGCTGACCGAGGACAGGAGCCCGGTTCCCGCTGCATAGGCGTAGTTCACCCCTTGGCCAAAAGCAGTTGAGCCGGTGCGTTGCATCATCGGCGAACTCTGCGTCCGCCGGCCATAAACATCATTGGTGTATGCGATAGACCCAGTGCCGAATCCCGTCAGCGTCAGCGCCTCGTTGGAGAGCTGATCGTACGCCGTGTAACTCAGCGTTCGGCTGCCCACGCCATCAATCACCGTGGCGATGCGCGCGCGTCGGTCGTAGGTGTAGGTGACTGCCGGCGTACCGTCCGAATAGGTTGTCGACAGGAGCTGTCCGGTGGCCGGGTCGTAGCCATAGTTCGTCACCACCCCGCGCGCCCAGGCGCGCGAGCTCATGCGTCCGGCGGCGTCATACGCATACGTCACGCTCATGGAGTTTGCATCGGTCTTCGCCAGAAGCAACCCTGTCGCCGATCCATAGGTCCATGTCGTCCGGTCATACGCGCCGGTTGTCGCCGCGGGCCAGGTGGCGCCTGCTCCAGCCTGTGCTCTCGGTAGCTGCGCAGTTCCTACGATCTTCCGCACGAACTGTAGCTGCGTTCGACCGGGTACGATGCCGATCCCCATTCCCTCACAACCCGGCCATGGAGGTCATACTCGACGCGCCGCGTCTGATTCTTCGCATCGGTGGTGGCGATGCGGCACCCCGCAGCATTGTACTGGTAAACCTCGGTGATGCGGCTTGCGGCCAGATCGGCGGGATCGATCATGGCGCCGCCTCCTTTCCGCGGCCAAGTCGCGGTGTGAGTTTGCTCGGCGGAGCCGCCTTCTCCGGTCCGCGATCCGGCTTTCGTTCCTGCGCGTTCAGCCGGGATTCAAGTGCGAGCGCCTCCGCGGAAATCGGATTCGCTACGAGCACGCGTGCCAGTTCGCGCCGCGCAGCTGTGCGGTCGCCGAGTATCAACGCATGCACCCGGGCCTTGATGAGAATGGCCTGCTCCCGGCGAGCGGGAATCGACTCCAACTCGCCCAAGAGGGAAAGGACGGCCCCAAAACCCTTTCGCGCTTCGTCCAGGCGGCCGTTCTCAAGATCGGCGCTGGCTTGCGTCCACGCCTTGAAAAACGCCGTTGCATGAGCCTTCGGCAGGCTCAGCTTCAGGAATGCATTGGGATCCGACGGCGGTGCCTGCTCGCGCGCGGCCGTTTGCCCGCTCAGGCGTCCCTCGCTGGGCAGCACCGCCAGCAGCAGAATCGCCAGCAAAACTCCTTGGACAAATCGCCTGCACGCCGGCGAGCACGCAACGAGATGAAACGATCCTCTACGATTGTCGCGGTAACCGCCTACGGCACGGCAGCTTGTGTGTGTGGGGGGCGAACATGGGGTGCGGTACCAAGCCTCTGTGAACGCGATGATCAGGGGGGAAGATCAGAGCCTCGGTGCGCTGCGAGATGAGCCCGCACTTATCAGGGGCCGCAATGAAATTTTTCTCTCACCGCCCCAATTGCGTGAGCTGCGGAAACTTCGGTGAAAGTTTTTTTGGTGAAGCTCTATTCGTGCCTCACGCCACTCGTTCAGTCGGCGAGATTGCTGCCTATCGGACAATCGCCATCCAGCTTGTCGTTGCAGGGGCGGCCGAATGTGCTGCAGGGCGCAACCGCGGTCTCGAGCCCAACAATTTCCCGAAGCCAGTCTCTCTTACGCTTCCCTTTTGCAAACCCGGAGCAACTCAATCCACGGCTTCTTGCGGACATCGAAACAACTTACTTGTATACAATCCTAGCAGTCAGTTTTCATCTCGCCAAGCTAAGACCTTGACACCCGGAAGTCGATAAGGCGGTCAAAATTGATGAATGAAAATTCATCGCAGATGCATCCTAGGTACTTAGCTGTAAATACTTGAATCAGAGAAATAAAGAAACCCAGTTGACACTATGATTCGCGCCGGGAGTCTGGCGACCGCTGGCGAAAAGTGCGATGCCCTCGATTCCATGAGAGCATTTCATGGGCTGCCAATACTCCGTCTGTCACGGTGTCATTTCTATTGGATGAGTCGCCGTGTATACGAACTCACGCTAAACCACGTCAACCTCACCTTCATGACCCGCCACTCCGAATCGACAACAAATGTGTCAATTCTCCCGGCCAATACAAGCGCTACCCGAATGGCCGCCTGCTTGTTTGCCCTAACAGCCTGTCTTCAGGCGCAATCGATCGACCCCGCCGTTGGCCCTCCTACCACTGCCTCCACGCAGCCTCCGCCGCTTGTCAGTGCTCAAAGCGATACCGAAGAAACTGTCATCAAGCTGATGCCATTTGTCGTGGCGGCGGATGCCGATCGCGGCTATCAGTCAACCTCAACGCTTGCCGGCACACGCCTGCGAACGGAGCTGCGTGATGTGGGTGCCGCGATCTCTGTGGTCAATGCGCAGTTCCTCGCAGACACCGCGTCGACGAATGCGAAAGACCTTCTGGTGTACACAATCGGCACCGAGGCCGCCGGAATGGGCGGAAACTTTTCCGGAATGAGCACCGGGAACGGCTTTTCCAATGCTGAGGACGGCCTGGTCAGCCCAAATCAGGCGACACGTGTGCGGGGGTTGAGTGGCGCCGACCTGACCCGCGATTTTTTCTCAACCGATATCGGCATGGATTCCTACAACACGGAGCGCGTCGACATCTCCCGGGGTGCCAACGCCATACTCTTCGGACTGGGAAGCCCCGCTGGCATCATCAACAACCAACTCAAGGTCGCCAACCTCCGGAGAAACGACATCACTTTCGCCGAAAGGGTCAGCCGGTACGGCGCCCATCGCGAGGTGCTCGATGTCAACCAGACAATTGTCAGGGACAGACTCGCCGTGCGGGTCATCGGTCTGAATGACGAGGAGCAGTATCGTCAGAAACCAGCGTTCGAGGACGATCGCCGCCTGTTCGCATCCCTGCGCTGGGAACCCCATCTGACAAGAAGTGGATCCACCCAGGTTCAAGTCAGCTATGAAGATGGTAGAATCAAGGCGAACCGCCCCCGGCTGAATCCACCTCAGGACGGCCTGTCCGTCTGGTACTCTGTTCTCGACAAGGTCGCCCTCGATCCAACGGCTCCAACCACCGTCACAAACAGTCCGTTGCTCGCCGCCCACCTCGGTTCGGCTGGACGCTGGTTCGGTCAGGTCGCTGCTGTCTTCACGGACCCCGCCTCAGCGACACAGGGTGGCAGCGGCGTACCGCCATTCATGATGAGTCGCGGCGGTACCCCCTACACCCAGTGGTTTGCCGTCGGCTCGTATACCGCACTCGGCAACAATCCACGATTCTTTCTCAATCAGCAGTTCGCGCCGGAGGGCCAGGCCTATGCGGGACTCTGGAAATACCAGGAGCTGCGGGATCCCAGTGTCTTCAATTTCTACGACAAGCTCCTCGACGGACCAAACAAGCGTGAGACTGCCGACTTCAACGCATTGAACGCTACAATCCGCCAAACGTTCATCAACGACGCAATCGGACTGGAACTCGCCTACGACCGCCAGGAACACTCCCGACGCAACCGCAGCCTGATAGGCTTCGATGCCGCCACCATCCATGTAGACATGCAGAACAAATTGGTCGACGGATCTCCGAACCCAAACTTCGGTCGACCCTATTTCGCCTCCGATTCGATCGGGAACTACATGGTCGATTCAGATCGCGAGGCCTTCCGCGCCACCACTTACGCCACAATTGACCTGACCCGAAAAGCCGGCCTGCTGCGACACCTGGGACGTCACGTTTTCACAGGTGTCTACAGCGACCAGGAGAGCACCCGCCTTTCCCGCACCCACCAGGGTTTCGCCTACACCCTCGATCAGAACATCTACGCAGACAATCCGGCAGCACAGTCCTATCCCGGCTACGTCGCCATCCACTATCTCGGCAACTCGATCGCCAGCCTCTCCTCCCCGGTCGGAGCAAACATCCAGAATCTCACCGCGTTGCACAATCCGGCCGCCACGGGCACGGCGCTCCTCTTCGACAATCGCAAAGACGCTTGGGTGCAGGCCCCAGTCAGCGTGCTCGATGCTGAGTCCAATCTCGACAAGCTCTACTCCCAGGCTTCGCGCGCGTTCAACAAGACCAGAAGCTGGTCGGCCATCTGGCAAAGCTACTTTCTCAATCGCAAGCTGGTCGGCCTCGTTGGCTGGAGGCAGGATGATTTCTCGCTCTTCGACGCCGGGGTGCCGAAAAAGGTCCCCGTCACTGACCAGGTCAATCCATTCGATCCAACATGGGTCTACCCGGATTCACCCACCATCCATGCCAGGGATCAGACCGTGAGTTGGAGTATCGTCGGGCATGCGCCCAATTTCATCAAGCGCCACCTGCCTGCCGGTACGGACATCAGTGTTTCCTACAATCGCTCGGAGAATTTTCGTCCGTCCTCCACCGTGGCCGACGTCTACGGCCGGCCATTCGCCCCTCCCTCAGGCTCAACCCGCGACATCGGGGCAACCCTTTCCTTTGCCGACAACAAATTCGTCCTGCGTGTGATGCGCTACGAGACCACTCAGTCAAATGACGTCAGCACATTCTACAACACCTTCTGGCCCGGCAACGATGTGGTGCGCGCAATGAACGGCCTTCGCGGCTCCCAGACCTCCGAAGTCTTGATCAACCGCTGGTTTGGCTTCACGCCCTCCGACTCACGCTACCTGCCGCTGCGGGCGAGTCTGACGAACCCGGCTCAAGCCAACAACCCCAATCCATCCCTTACGACTGCCGAGTCGGCGGCACGCAACGCCTGGTTCACCCAGCGCACACGCGAAGAATGGCTCCGGCCTGTCGATCCTCTGCTCGCCTCATCCTGGGCATTCACTCAGAACGCGAGTGGAACCTGGAGCGCGACTCGTCCGCCGAATGTCGGCAACATCGCCGCCACCGAATCGAAGGGGCTGGAAATCGAGGGGACCTACAACCCCCTTCCCTACTGGCGCATCACCTTCAACGCCGCCCGGCAGAAGGCCTACCGAGCCAGCTACGGCGCCGACTTTGCTGAATTCGTCGACCGAAACCTGAAGCTTTGGACCGACGGCGACGGCATAGTCGCTTCAAGCATCCGCGCGCAGAACGGATTCGAGGACATCCCGTATTTCAACAGCGTGACCGGCTCGCGTCTCGGCATTCTGGCGATCAACAACATGTACATCCCGTACCTCAATGCCCTCGCCGCCAACAACGCCGCCGCCCAGGAACTTCGCAAATGGCGCTTCAATGTCATCACCAACTACGACTTTCAGCATCGAGGACTAAAAGGCTTCAGCGTGGGCGGAGGCGCTCGCTGGCAGGATCGGGTCGCTGTCGGCTACGGTGTGAAAAGGAATGAGCTCGGTGTGTGGGTGTCGGACATCACCCAGCCTCACTTCGGAAGTGACGAACTGGACATCGATCTCTGGGCAAAGTATTCGCGAAGGCTCCACAAGGATCGGATCCGCTGGACCGTGCAGATCAATATCCGGGACTTGTTCGGCAACGACGACCTCATTGCCGTGACCGCGCAGCCCAACGGTCAGATCGCCTCGGCGCGCATCCCGCAGCCCATGCAGTGGTCTGTCACAAATTCGTTCACATTCTGAACCTCCTTTCTCCTTTCCGCAGACAGCCGGCTCCGTTCCTGATGCACGAAGCCGGCTGCAATCCGGGTTCAAATTCGCGCTTGATTTCCGCAGACGCGGGCCGATGTCCAGTAACGGGGTTGCCGTGAAACATCGACCCGGAAGCCGATCATGAAATATCTGATTCTCGCAATTCTTCTCCTTCTGGGAGGCCAGGCGCATGCACAAAGCGACCTGATTGCGATCTCGTACAAGGGGCGAATCGAGTACTATTGGGTGCTGTACACATCCCCCGACGGCCGTCACACGAAAATCACCAATTACAACTCGGCGATCAGCTTCTATGTCGATACCGGGTTCCTCAACTCGATCACCATCAGCCGCCCGCCAGAGCGGCAATCCCGTCTCGTGCGAATCTGGCGGTAGCGTTCACCGCGGCCCCCCATCTCGTTCTAGGCTGAAACACCCAGCAGTCCACGGGTGATCTGGAAATGGCTGAAGCCGAGGGATGTGCAGGCCGTGGTGTAGTTTCCGGCGATCACACCGGCAATGCGGCCCGTGATCAACTCGAGGTCGTGCTTCACATCGATCGCAAGCAGGCCATCCGAATAGTCCCTGGAGCCTTCCGCTGCCCCCCCGGTCCCGTCGAACTGAAGCACCGGGACCAGGGGATGCCCCTCTCTTGGGTGTATTGAAACGGCGGATACAGCAAGATTGGCTCCGCATGCTCCGAGTCCGGCAAGGTTTTCCGAGAAGTCCGTGCTTTCCGTCGCGACAATGTGCAGTCCTCGTTCCCGGCTGCACTGCCCATGGCTCAGACTCGCCGCGACTCCCGCCCCCAGTATCCTTCGCAGGCGCGTCGCCGCCATGAGCAGCGGATCCGATTCCGGCACAAGCACCGTCCCGCCTGCAGCCACTGCGCCCAGCACGAATTCAGCCAGGCTTTCATAGCACGCCTCATCCAGCCCGGCAACCGACTGCACCGCGATCGAGAGCAGTCCGATGCCTCCATTCGCCGCCACCGGCCCCGCCATGATTTTCAGGCGCCGCTCAAACCAATCCCCAACCTTTCCCAGTGCGCTGTCGATGCCGCCGTCAAGTTGAACACTCGCCCAGCCAAATTGACTTGGTTCCATCCCGGCAGACTCCAGGTGGCGGCGCATCACGTCGTTTGGAATCTTTTCACATCCGTGTTCAAGAAAAAGCGCCGCCGCCACATTGGGATGGGTGGCATAGCCGAGATACGTTCGAAGCAACCGCTCATGCATGGAGGCGCCTCCGTATCCGCAGCCCTCCGTATGCTGCGGCGCGACGAAGCGGGAAATGCCCTGCGGCCGCCCCAGGCCGGCCGCATTCATCCGCTCCGCCGCCATTCGCGCCACCTGCGTCGAGCAGAGACTTGTTGGAAACACGAGCCCCACCCGTTCGGTCGCCCAGGTGTCATGCCCGCGTGGATACACTTTTACTGTGACTTGAGGCAGTTCCACGGGGCGATGAGCCGTCGCAAGCCGCGCCGCGTCACGGCCAAGAACCGCCCTGCCCGCCGGTTCGGGCCTCGATTGCAGCTCCGGCAGCCGCGATGCGTCGGTCTGACGCCAGTTTCGCCAGATCGACACCTGGGAGTGCCCCGCAATCTCGCCCTTTGTCTTTTCACCCGAGGCAGTCGCCACCACAAGATCCAGGGTCTCCGCGGTCAGCGCCTCCATGCTCTCCCCGTCGAGATAGCGCCCGGCATTCACATCCATCTCATGGATGAGCAGCTCATGCCTGCGTGTCGTCGTCGTCAGCTTGATCGTCGGGACAAAGGGGAAATTCGTGATCGAGCCGTTTCCCGTCACGAAGAGGAACAGGTTGCAGCCCGAGGCCACCTGGCCCGCAATGCCCTCGAGATCGTTGCCGGGACTGTTCATGAAATGGAATCCAGGCCCGGGTGCGGGTTCGCCGTACTCGATGACATGCTCCACGCGGGAGCGGGGGTCCTTCTTGTGGGCGGCACCGAGGGACTTCAGGACAATGTTGTACAGCCCCCGGAGCTTGTTTCCCGCCGACGGGTTGGCTTCCGCAGTGACTCCATGCCAGGCAAGCCGATCCTTGAAACGTTCAATCGTCCTCAACAGCGAACGCGCCGTATCGATGTCGCGCACCGACCGCAGCATGTAGCTTTCGGCTCCCACCAACTCGTCCGTTTCGCACAGAACTCCCGCTCCGCCGTTGCGGATCACTTCATGAACAACAGATCCCGCGAGCGGGTTTCCCGAAACGCCGGAGAACGCGTCGCTTCCCCCGCACTGCAGCCCAATCGTCAGTCCGGCGAGCGGCTCCCGCGTCCGGCGGGCCGAGGCCACGAGCGCGATGCATCCGCGCACCCATTCCTCAACCTCCGCATAGCCGGCTTTCACTCCGCCCTGAAGCGAAACGAACCGGTGCGGCACATGATCCAGCCCGCCGCCCTCCGAGCGCATGAAATGCTTCAGCGTGCGATTGTTCACGGGCTCCACCCCGAAATCGACCGCGACGATCGCGCCAACATTCGGATGCAGCATGAATCCAGAGAGGGCGCGATGAATCTCGAGCACGTTGTTCGGCGCTTCCACCCCGCCTCCCTCGGTATGCGAGACGGCGACTATGCCGTCGACACCAGCATGAGCCCCTGCAAGCGGCTGGAGGCGAGCAGCAATCTCACGCGCCGCACTGGCTGTTCGCGACGTTGTGCCAAGGATGACGATGAAGTTCCTCGTTCCCACGCCACGGGATCCACCGCGGCGGTAGCCCTGGAAGGTTCGCCGCTCCGGAGCCAATTCCAGCGGCGGAGCGGGAGAAAACGATCGTTCATCCAGGACGAAGGGTTCTATCTCATCCAGGAAGTTCGCCTGTGATGGAATCTTCCCTGTCACCTCCCGGGAAGCCAGCGCCCGGATCATCGAGTCATTGCAAACATAGTCCCCAGGAGCGATCGCCCGCATTGCCCGGCCGAAGGGCAGTCCCCACGAGAGCAGTTTCCCGCCCGGTGCAATTGCTCGGACAGCGAATCGATGACCCTCAAGGACCGTGTGGTGAATCGTCATCACAACCCCAAAAAAGTCGATCACGCCACCGGCCTCGATGCGCCGCGTGGCGATGGCCACATTGTCACCTTCCGCTGCGAGTCGCGCCAGCGACTGAAATTGGAACGGCTCCATCATGGGCGGATCGACGCGGGGATCTTCGACTCCATGGACCGGCGAAGGATTGCACCGCAATCTCTCATCCTAGCAGCGCTCCCGCGCACTCGCATGGTTCGTTGATTCCCTCAAGTGCTCATCGAACTCCAGTTCGACCCGTTCCTCTCCTGAACCGGGCGCCCAAAGGCGCCGGATGAGAAGGTCCGCCGCAGACAATGCGAGGTCCTGATGCGACGCTCCGACGCAGGACAGGGGGGGATTGAAAAACCGGGAGATTGCGTAGTCTCCGACGCCAATGACGGCGACATCCCCGGGAACCACTCGTCCGGTTCGCGCAAACGCGTGATACGCGCCCAGCGCCTCCCCGTCCGTCACCGCGTAAAGCGCATCGAAATCCGCGCCCCTCTTCAGGCAGGACACCATGGCCGCAGCCGCGGATTCCTCCGAAAGCGCCTTTGCGACAATTTCAGGGGCACGTCGCCCGGTCAGACGCTGCGACGCCTCCAGAAACTCGTTCACCCTCATGCGGGTGATCTGAGTCAGAGGGCTGCCATGCAGCACGGCGAGCCGGCTCCGCCCGGCCTGCACAAAAATTTCCGCAGCCCGGGTTCCGCTTCCCGGGCGCTCCATGACGCTCGCGTACCCGGGTATCGCGCGGTTCACAAGCACAGTGGGATAGGGCAGCTTCGTGTTCGCGAGGAACGCGTCGTCCTCCATGGTGGTGTTCGTGATGACGGCGGCATTGAAGTGATCCCCGCTCAGCAGCCCGGGAAGCTCCGCAAGTTTGCCCGCCTCAAACATGCCGATCTGCAGCAGGTAGGAAACATTCGCGCGCACGCCGGCCCTGCCAGCCGCCTCCCGCAGCCCCGCAACAAAATGGTTCACAAGCAGCAGCGGGGCCTGGTGGCTCGTGATCAGCGCAAGCACGATCGTCTGCCGCATCTGCGCACCCGTCCTCAGCCTGCGCGCTCCGATGTTCGGCAGGTAGCCCAGCCTCGCAGCCGCCGCCCTCACCTTCAACACGGTCTTTTCTGAAATGCGCCGCTCCTCGTGGCGATTGTTGAGGACCGAGGATACGGCGCCGATCGAAACACGAGCCGCCTTCGCGATGCTGCAGACGGTGACGGGAGGTTTTTCCGCAGTCCTTTCCTTCATGCCATCGTGTGGGCCATGCACGACAGCAAAAGAGCATCACCCCGGTTTGGCGAGAACATGGTAGTTGGCCATGGAGATTCCGCTCATCATGGCGCCAATGATCCCAAGAAAACCCTGATCAGTGCCGCAAAGATAGAGGTTCGAATAGGCCGTCCTGCCCGACCGAACCTTCTGAGGCGCACCGTATATCGCACCCTCCTCATGCCCTGTGTAGCGACGCACGGTCAGGGGCGTGAACATGTCGGTCGTGACAGTGGCGTCCTCGAGCAGGCGCGCCCCGGGCTCCGGAAGAAAGCGCATCGCGCTGTGCTGCATCGTGGCGAACCATCGCGCCTTTTCCCGCCGGTATTCATCCACCGCAAGGCGCTCCCAGGCATGAAAATTCGCCTGGCATGTCACGCGAAGGATGCCTTCGGGCAGGCAATGGTGGTCTGGATACACGAAGTTGTTCGGAAAACAAATGACCCCGCTGCGCAGATCGACAGCATCCTTGGGGCGTGCGTAGGTCAGGCGCTCGGAATCGTTGAAAAACACAATGGTGTCGTCCATCCAACCCATTTCGGCAGGCTGCCTGTCCAGAATGCAGATGGTCTCGGCGAAGGACAACCGCGGGCCCTGCGGATTCGAAGCAGCAACATGACCCGCTGGCCCCGCCTCAGTCTCCACCAGAGCCTGGGTTTCACTCAGGCCAATCGAACTGATCACATGATCCGCAGTGACCTCCTCGCCCGAATCCAGCCGCAGGGACACCACGCGGTCCCCGCGTGTCTGGATCCGGCTGACGCCACATTTCATCCTGCGCTCCCCGCCCGCTTCCCGGTATTTTTCCAGAAGCACGCGAAGGATCACGCGCACGCCTTCCAGTGGCCTCGCAAATCCCTCCAGGAAGATCGCCTTGAACATGATGACAAACTGTCCGAACTCCATGTCGCCGGACTGGGAGCTTCCATAGTACATCAGGGGGCAAAGCAGCATGTCCTCGAGCAATGGATCAGTGACGTGTTCGCGCAACATCGCGCGCGCGGACCTGGGTGGCGCATCGAGTGAAACGTCGTCATAGGCGCGAACCAGCGCCACCAGCCGTCGGAAACCGTCGATCTGTGCTGGAAACCGCTCCGCAATTGCCGCCTCCAGCACCATGAAGTCATTTGTGAAGCCAAGCGAGACCTCGCCGCGCGGTCCGAACGCGATGCGGGACCGCCGCTGCTCGCAGAGGGCGAACTGTTCGCGATCAATCCGGAGCTGCCGCAGCAGTTTTCCCAGCGGGGTGCCCTTGACGCCGGCGCGAACGAAATTTGTCACGGCATGCAGTCCCACGTCGAACTTCCGTCCCGCAATGCTGTAGAATCCATTGAGCCCGCCGACGGCATTGTGCCTCTCGAAGATGCACACCTTCCTGCCGAAGTGCGCCAGCCTGATCCCCGCAGCCAGGCCGGACATGCCAGCCCCCAGGATCACAACGTCATAATGCGTGCTGCTGTTCACGGGAGAACGTGCATTCGGGGCGCGCCGCCATCAATCACCATGAAAAAGGCCGGGGCAATCCCCGGCCGTCAGGAAGCTCCGCAGCATCAGAGCCCTACCCTTTTGCAGCGAGCTCGTTGAACTTTGGCGTGAGATAATCACCGCAGCCATCCAGCGTCGCGAGTTGCGGGTAGTCCTTCTCAGGAACCTCAATGCCGTGTCGCTTGCGCAACTCCATGACGATGTCGAGAAAGTCCATTGAATCGAGCTGCATCTGGTCGCGCAAACGAAGGTCAGGCTTGATCTTCGAAAGGTCTTCATCGGGTGCAATGTCGGCGATGATATCGAGCACCACCTGCTTAACTTCGTCTTTTGTCATGGGCGTGAAAGGTGCAACTATCGCACGAAACGCTTTACAATCAACGTGGAATTTATCCCCAGCATTCCAAACGAGTTGTTAAGAATGGCATCCACCTTTGCAACCGCCCTGGGTTGATTCAAAACCAGCCCGGGCAGGGAGCAGGCGGGATCAAGAGCCTCAACATTGATTGTCGGATGAACCACGCGATCCTCGAAGGATGGCAGGTTGCCGGCCAGCTCGAGGGCGCCCGCGGCACCCATGGCGTGGCCAATGTAGCTCTTGGTGTTGTTCACGGAAGTATCCGGACAGCCTTCGCCAAAAACCGAGCGGATGGCCTCGCACTCCTGGATGTCGCCCATCGGCGTGGCCGTGGCATGTGTATTGATAATGTGGATATCCTGCGGCTGCATGCCGGCCCGCGCCACCGCCTCACGCACGCACTCCGCCTGTCGGCCCGGGTTCGGGAGCACATAGTCGCTGGCATCGCTGTTGACGCAGTATCCTGCGATCTCCCCGTAAATGCGGGCTCCCCGCCGGAGAGCGTCATCCAGGCGCTCCAAGGTGTAGAGCGCACCACCTTCGGAGATCACAATGCCGTTGCGCGCCTTGTCGAATGGACGCGACGCACGATTGGGGTCGGGATGATGCGCCAGGGCATTCTGTGATTTGAATCCCGCAAAGATGCCAAACGTGTGTATGCTCTCGCTCACTCCGCCGCAGATCGCGAAATCCACCTCGCCCAGGCGCAGCATCTGCGTCGCATGTATCAATCCAAGATTCCCCGCGGCGCAGGCGGCCCCGATCGTGTAGGCGGGCCCCGTGGTTCCAAGGTTCAGGGAAATCTCGCCCGCCGGGTTGTTCGCGACGGTTCGCGGATTGTGATAGTGGGACCAGAACTTCGTGTCATGTCCGAATTTGGAAATCGCATAGATCTCATTCTCGGTTTCCACATTTCCGTGCTCGGTGATGCCCACAAACACGCCCGTTCGGTTCTTCGCGATGACCTCCACGCTCAGTCCCGCGTCAGCAAGCGCCTCGCGCGCACAATAGATTCCGATCGATCCTGCACGCGTGCCCACGCGGACTTCCTTCCGTTTCTGGTGCTTCAGCGGATCATAGTTGCAGACTCCTGCAAGCAGCGGTCCCATGTAGCGAATCTCGATGCGGGCGATTCGCGCCACTCCCGCCAGGAGATTGCCTCGAAACTCTGCAAGACTGTTGCCGTTCGGGGCGGTCAGCCCCACCCCTGTGATGACGATGCGCGAAAGACTCATCTCGGATTTTTATAAACAGCTAGCCAACCGGGCCACGGGCGCAATACAAGCCTCCGGTCCGTATCACCTTTTATCATGAACGTTCTTGTCGTTGGAGGCGCGGGTTACATTGGCAGTCATTGTGTCCGCCAGTTGATTGCCGCGGGGCATCGTCCCGTGGTCCTGGACAATCTGGTCTTCGGACACGCGAAGGCATTGCCCGGATCGGTGCCACTCAATTGCCATGATCTCGGCGACGAAGATGCGGTCGGTCGCATCCTGCGTGAGGAACGCATTGATGTGGTCATGCATTTCGCAGCGTTTGCCTACGTGGGGGAATCCGTGACGGACCCTCTCAAGTACTACTTCAACAACGTGGTCGCAACACTCCGCCTGCTTCGGGCGATGCTGGCCGCAAATGTGAAGCGATTCGTATTCTCCTCCACCTGCGCCACCTATGGCGTGCCGGCTTCCATGCCCATCACCGAGTCAACGCCACAGTCACCGATCAACCCCTACGGTCAGACCAAGCTGGATGTCGAGAACGCGCTGAAGGCCCTTTGCCACGCCCATGGACTCAGTTTCGCCGCATTCCGATATTTCAACGCCGCGGGGGCCGCCGAAGACGGTTCGATTGGAGAGTGCCACAACCCTGAAACACACCTGATTCCCCTTGCCATCGACGCCGCCACCGGCCGCCGGGGAGCCTTGCAGGTCTTCGGCAACGACTACCCCACTCCGGATGGAACCTGCCTCCGTGACTATGTGCACGTGGATGACCTGAGTCGTGCACACATCGCGGTGTTCGACAGGCTCCGCGACGCGGGAACTTCCCTGTTCTACAATCTTGGCACCGGCAACCCGACCTCCGTCCACGAGGTGATACGCGCAGTTGGCAGAGCCACTGGAAGAAAAGTGCCGTTCACGATCGCACCGCGCCGCGCTGGCGATCCGCCCGCGCTTTATGCCGACAGCTCCAAGGCGGTCCGCGAACTCGGCTGGAAGATCCAGCATCCGGATATCGATTCCATCGTCGCATCGGCCTGGCGCTGGCACTCACGCAAACCCGAAGGCTACGCGTGAGATCGACGCAGTCGCTGCCAACACGTCAAATCTTCAGCGACCACTCGTCGATGCGTTTGCGCAGAGTGGCGCGCGTGATGCCGAGTTTCTCCGCGGCACGAAGCTGATTGCCGCCCTCGGTTCGAAGGACGCGTTCGATCATCTCACGCTCGAGCCGCTCGAGAATCGGAGTCGGGCCCTTTGCCAGTTCACGTTCAAGAAAATCGAGCGCGCGCTGAACCGTCAGCTCCGGTTCGTTCACCGTCCGCACATCCGGGGTGCCGCTGGTTTCCGCCTGCCTGCCCTGCACAGGGTTCCCAACGGGGAGGATGTTGTCCGCGGGTCCTGCGGACAGTCGCGCCGGATCCACCTTCGCCAGGCTTTCAGGCGGAAGAGCACCGACCGCGTCGCGCACCTCGGCGGGCAGATGCTTGAGGAGAATGGTGTCACCCTGCGCAATTACGGCGCTTCGATAGATCACGTTCTCCAGTTCGCGAACATTGCCGGGCCAGCGGTATCTCACCAGCACGGCCAGCGCCTCTGGCGAAACCTTGCTCACGCGCGCCTTCCTTTGCTTGACGAGGTTCTGCAGGCTGAAGTCGACAATGGCGGGAATGTCCTCGCTCCGGTCACGAAGTGCCGGCATGCGAATGCGCACGACGTTGAGGCGGTAGTACAAGTCTTCACGGAAGGTTTTCTCCTTCACCATCGCCTCAAGGTCCTTGTTGGTCGCGGCCAGTATGCGCACATCCACCGAAATCGTTTCGACTCCGCCCACCCTCTGAATTTCCCCCTGTTGGAGGACGCGGAGGATCTTCGTTTGCGTCGCCAGGGCCATGTCGCCGATCTCGTCCAGAAAGATGGTGCCGCCGTCGCACAGCTCGAATTTGCCCAGCCGCTGGGCGGTCGCTCCCGTGAAGGATCCCTTCTCATGGCCGAACAACTCGCTTTCGATCAGATTGTCGGGGATGGCCGCACAATTCACCGGGATGAAGGGCTTCGCGGCGCGGTGGCTGTGTTTCCAGATCGAGCGCGCCACGAGTTCCTTGCCCGTTCCGCTCTCGCCGGTTATC
Source organism: Opitutaceae bacterium (assembly GCA_015075305.1). Lineage (NCBI taxonomy): Bacteria > Pseudomonadati > Verrucomicrobiota > Opitutia > Opitutales > Opitutaceae > Opitutaceae bacterium. Next base: position 478,854 of record JABTUS010000001.1, read on the forward strand.
ATCACCGTGACATCGCTCGCGGTCACCTGGCCGATGATCTTGAAGACATCCTGCATCACGGGGGATGAGCCCACGATGCCCTCCTTGTAATCCTCGCTGTTCAGGATCGGCTGGTAGCCGCTTGCGGCACGCATGTCCGCGTGGGCCTGAAGCGCGGTTTCTGAAATCGTCAGCACCTTCTGCGAATCGAAGGGCTTCATGATGTAGTCGAATGCGCCGTACTTCATCGCCTCAATCGCCGTCTGCGCGGTCCCAAAGGCGGTCATCAGCACGACTATCTGCCTCGGATTCACGGACCGGATGTGCTGAAGGGTCTCAATGCCGCTCATGCCGCCCATCCGAACATCCAGAAAAATGAGATCGGGAGGCTGCTTCTTCACCATGGCAATGCCCTGCTCTCCGCTGGCCGCCTCGAGGACATTCCATTTCCGCGAGGTCAGCACACGTGTCAGCGAATAGCGGATCTCCGCATCATCGTCGATGATGAGGATCACCGGGTCATTCGAAGGAGAGGCGGGATCGGACATTTGCCATCCAGCCTATCCTGATGTGCCGCCGCTTTGCGAGCTCCAGCACCGGATGCCGCGACAAAATTCCGTGCTCCGCGGCAAGAGGCCGGATCAGGTGCGGATGAAGATGCCCTTCAAGTTCATCTCCAACTGGGCCGGATTCGGTGAAAACTTCAGCGCATCGCTCCGCGCGATCCTGCCGGCCTTGACGAGGCGCAGCAGGTCCTTGTTGAAGGCAAAGGTCCCCGCCTCCGCACCACTCTCAAGCAGCACTTGGATCTTCTCAAACTGGCCTTCGAGGATCAAATTGCGCACCGTCGCGTCAGCCTGAAGGATTTCGTTCGCCGGATAGCGCCCGCCGCCTTCAATCGCCGGAATGAGCTTTTGACAGATGAATCCGCGGAGCGAGCCGGCGATCTGGCGGCGCGCCTGAATCTGCTGCTCCGGAGGGAAAAACTCGAACAGGCGCGTGAGCGACTGCGCCACCGTCGCCGCGTGCATCGTCGAAAAGACAAGATGCCCGGTTTCCGCTGCGCTGATCGCCGTCTCAAACGTCTCCCTGTCCCGCATCTCGCCGATCAGAATGATGTCGGGATTCTGACGCAGCACGGACTTGATCGCCAGTTGAAAGCTCTGCACATCCAGTCCGATCTCGCGCTGCTGGAACACCGACTTGTCGTCCTGAAACGTGTACTCGATCGGATCCTCGATGGTCACTATGTGACGATCATGATTGTGATTAATCCAATCCAGCATCGAGGCCATGGTTGAACTCTTGCCGGAGCCCGTCGCGCCGCAGACAAGCAGAATGCCATCCTTGGCCTGGGCGAGTCTTAGAAGCGGCTCCGCCTGAAGATTCAGTTCCTCGAACGTTGGAACACGGCTCTTGATGTGGCGAAAGACGATGCTGACCAATCCCCGCTGATGAAAGCCATTGACGCGAAACCTTCCGACATCGGCCACGGAGTAAGCGAAATCAATTTGCCCTTCCTCCTCCCACCGCTGCTTGAAAACCTTTGGCACGTTCTCATCGACAAATGTCTGCGCCTCGACCGCGGTGATGGGATCCATGTCAACCGGCTTCAGGCGGCCCGAAAGCCGGACATACCCTGGTTTGTTTGACTTGACGACGACATCGCTCGCCCCGCTCTCGACGGCAAGCCGCAGCAAGTCGGTAAAAATTTCGGTATTGGGAGACATGGGGGCGGACAGAATATCGTTGCGATCTCGGTATAGTGCTCTGCTTTTCTGGGAAAGGTATCACTCCATGAAGCTCCGTCCACTCACCGGTGCCATCACCGCGCTCGTCACTCCATTTCGTAATCAGCTTGTTTCGGACGCTGATCTCAAAAAGTTAGTGGAATTTCAGATCAAAGGCGGAATCAACGGGCTGGTTCCCGTGGGAACGACGGGGGAATCCCCGACCCTGGACCATCGCGAACACCTGGAGGTCATTGAAAAGGTCATTGCCTTTGCCCGCGGGCGCGTGCCCGTGATTGCGGGCACGGGCTCGAATTCGACCAAGGAAGCCGTCGAATTGACAGAGCTTTCACATCGTGCCGGCGCTGACGCGATGCTGGTTGTCGCTCCCTATTACAACAAGCCGAGCCAGGAGGGTCTTTTCCAGCACTTCTGCGCCATCGCGGAAGCCACCGACCGCCCGATCATCCTCTACTCCATCCCTTCGCGCTGCGGCATCGAAATCAGCGTTGGTGTCGTTGCCCGTCTGGCGGAGAAGTTCCGCCATGTCCGCTGGATCAAGGAGGCCGGTGGTTCCGTTGATCGTGTGGACCAGCTCAAGCAGGCGCTCGGCAGGGAGCTTACGGTGCTGAGCGGCGACGACAGCATGACCCTCCCGTTCATGGCTGTTGGAGCGGAAGGTGTGATCAGCGTCGTCTCGAACCTTCTTCCCAGGGACATCGTGCAACTCACCCAAGCCGCTTTGGCCAACGATTTCGCCCGCGCCGGAAAACTGCATCGCCGGCTGTACCCGGTCTTCAAGGCAATGTTCCTCGACCCCAATCCCGTGCCCGTCAAGGCGGCCCTCGCCCGGGCCGGCATCATCGGCTCCGCCGAGGTGCGGGGGCCGCTGAGCAGCATCGCGCCCGCAAACGAAAAGATTCTTTTCGATGCATTGGCCGCAATTGGACGCTGAATCCATCATGGCTCTCTCAATCGGCATCATTGGTTCGCGCGGGCGCATGGGGCAGGCGGTCGCTGCAGCCGCCCGCGACACCGGCGTGGGCATCAGCGCCCAAGGCGACGCAGGCGATGATCTGGCCGCTGTCGTTGCCGAGGCTTCCGTCGTCATCGACTTCTCCGCCCACAGCGCCACGGCCCAAGTGATCCAGCTCGCCACGACGCACAGGAAGCCATTGGTCATAGGCACCACAGGACACGCTGCAGAGGAAAAGAAGCGCCTGCTCGCGCTCGCCAGCGCCTGCCCGTGCGTCTGGTCAGGCAATTATTCGGTCGGCGTGAACCTGCTCTTCGCGCTGACTCAGCGCGCCGCCGCCGTGCTTGGCGACGACTACGATGCCGAAGTCGTCGAAATGCACCACCGCTTCAAGAAGGATGCGCCGAGCGGAACGGCTGAACGCCTGCTTGAGATCATTCTGAAGGAGCGAAACCTCGGTGCGAATGCACTTCGCCACGGCCGCCACGGCATCACCGGTGAGCGCACCCGCACGGAGGTCGGAGTTCACGCGCTCCGCGGGGGTGATGTGGTTGGTGATCACACGGTGATGTTCGCGGCGCTGGGCGAGCGTCTTGAGCTCACGCACAAGGCGTCGGATCGAAGCATCTTCGCGCGGGGCGCCATCCGCGCCGCCGCCTGGGTCGTGGGTCGCCCCCCTGGGGTCTACGACATGCAGGATGTGCTTGGTTTGCGCTGACAGCGCATTCCGCAAGCGACCCTTAGTTCGACAACCAGACTCATGATCACATCCGTGCAGGGTATTCTCGTGTCCGCCACACCGCTCGTCGCGGTGATTGACATCGGCGGCATCGCCTACGAGGCGAACATCCCCGTCACGACTGCGGAACGCCTCCCGGCGGTTGGCAGCACGGTCAAGCTGCACACCCTGGTCATTTATCGCGAGGACGCCCAGACCCTCTACGGATTTGCGTCGACCGCAGACCGGGATTTTTTCCGCTTGATGATCGACCATGTGACCGGCGTGGGGCCCAGAATGGCGCTCTCGATCATGAGCAAGCTCTCGCTCGCCTCACTCGAGGCGGCTGTCAGTCAGGGCGATGTCGCGCTCCTTGCCAAATGCCCGGGCATCGGCAGGAAAACCGCCGAGCGGCTCGTGGTTGAGCTTCGCGGCCGAATTGCACCCGCTGGATCGGGCATCGCGCCGGGGGACGTTGCCTCCAGCGTCTCAATGCCTGCGAACAGCGGAGGCTCAACGCGCACGGCGGACGCGGTCAAGGCGCTGATCGCCCTGGGTTACCGCGCTCCTGATGCGGACGAAGCCGTGCGGCGGGCAGTCCAGGCGCTTGGACCGGCGGCTACAACGGAGGATTTGATCAGGAAGGCCTTTGCCTGAGGCCCGGCCCGCCGGGCATGCGGGAGAAGTGCGTATCCAGCGATTGACTACGCGGTGCGACAGCGTGTGCGGCAATCACCGCTGAAACTGGAACGATATCATCTCCACATTGCCCTGCATCGGCTCGCGTCCGCGATAAATCCGTGTCTCTGGGCGCGCGAGCACCGGCTGCCGCTCAAACGCGGCTTCCTGTCCCGACAGGGCATTCAATGGAGGCAGCTTGACGTTGTTGAGCCATGCGAGATCCACCTGGTGGGTGCTGGACGAGCCGTTGCCCGCCGTGCGGCCGATGACAGTCGTCGCTCTCGCGAGAAAGGATTTGAAGGACGGGCGAAACGACTCCTGCGCTCTTGCGTCGGAAACGGCCGGTGGAATGGAAACCTCAGTCTCGGACAAGACTGCACCCACGGGCGTCACGATGGCATGGGCATTCGTACCTGCCGCGAGTTGCGCCAGGACGGCGGGGCCTGATTCATCCGGCCGCGTCGCCGCAATTTCGGGCGCGAGGGTGCCAGCACCGGACTTGGTCCGAACGAATTCCGAAAGCCGGTCCGTGCCAAGAACCGCCACAAATGCAATCGCTGCAGCCAGGCCCATGGCTGGAACAACAGCCCATCGCCAGATGGGCGCCATCCGGGATGAACGTGGATGGGAATCAAAGGATGACAGGACCGCGGCCGTCTTGGGCGCGAGCGAGCGCTCCGCGTCAAACAGGACGGCGCAGGCCTTCTGCATCCGGCAATACTGGGAGTAGATGCGACGGCGCTCCGGGCTCCGCTGCACCTCCGCCTCGAGTTCCACCGCCTCTGCAGGTGTCAGCCGATGGTCGACATAGAGATTCAACAATTCGATATACCGCGACTCTTTCATTTGAAATCTTCCCCCATGCGTTGCCGAAGGCTCTCACGCGCACGCGCGATCCGGCTTTTGACAGTACCGACTGAAATCCCCAGGATGACCGCTATCTCCTCATAGGACAGATTCTTGATGTTGCGAAGGACGAGGATTTCGCGGTGCTTGGGTGAAAGCTTTTCCATTCCGACCGCGATACGGTCGACGAGTTCCTGGGTCACCGTGACATTGTCCGGAGTCTCCTGTTCTGCAGCGAAAACCTCACTCAGCGGCGTGGCATTGTCCGGCCCAACGGGCTGGTCGAAGGATACCGTTTGATCACGCTTCCGCCGCCACCAGTACCAGTATCGATTCCGGGCCAAATTGGTTGCAATTTGATACAGCCATGTGGAAAAGGCAGACTCCCCGCGGAAATTCACCAGCCCCTTGTGCGCGCGAATAAACGCATCCTGCGTGACCTCCTCTGCATCCTGCTGGTTTCTAAGCAGTTGATGCACCATGGCGTAGATGCGATCCCAATGACGCCGCACCATTTCATCGAATGCCGACTGGTCGCCGGACTTGAATCGGTCAACCAGCATCCTGTCGAAGGCAACATCCTGCGCTTTTGTGCTCATACGCTCAGCAGCAGTGTGATGGACGTATTTTTGAATTGTTCCCACAGATTGGAGCCGGCGGACAAAAAGTTCCAGTTAAGCGCAGCTTCCTGCAGATTGACGCTTATTCTCATCAAGCCGACACATCGATTCAGTCAATCCACGAATGGTCGAAATGCAAAACGCCTCACAACGTTTGCGGAAGCATGCCGGAGACAGCCTTCTACGGTACGGCAACCCGAAGGATCTGTTCCCATCTGGATCAAGTGCGCTGGCTGATCGGAACGACAGGACTGCCGAAAGAGAATTAGCTGTTCAAACAGGACCGCACATTCTTCGTGAATAGCATCCGTGTTTGCGTCGGCCCTGTCGCAAACCTGAGCCTTTAACTACACTGCCCCGCGGACCACCACGGAATCCAGTCCCTTCCTGAACTTTCTCGGAAAGTCAGCGATCGCATGCAGCCCGCGGCTCTCCTTTCGCTGAAGCGCGCAGGTCACTATCAGGCTGGCTATCTGCAGCAGGTTGCGCAGCTCGAGGAGCTTGGGATCGACCGAGAAGTTCCAGTAGTAATCGTGGATCTCACGCGTGAGTGTGTCGATGCGCGTGCGTGCCCGCTCCAGCCGCTTGGTCGTGCGCATGATGCCCACATAGTCCCAGAGCGTGCGGCGCAGTTCATCCCAGTTGTGCGAGAGCACCACCCGCTCGTCCGGATCCTCGCCGCCGAGATCGCGCCAGGCGGGCAGCGCTCCCGCGTCCGTCCTGAGTTCGCGCAGGTGGGCGTCGACCGCGCTGGCGCCGCGGTGCGACATCACAACCGCCTCGAGCAGCGAGTTGCTGGCAAGCCGGTTTGCGCCATGCAGACCCGTGCTCGCCACCTCGCCGGAGGCATACAATCCGGGCAGACTGGTCTCCGCGGAAAGATTCGTCACCACTCCGCCACAGGTGTAATGCGCGGCCGGCACAACCGGCACCTTTTCCCTTGTCAGGTCGTATCCGAGGCGTTTGCAGGTGCGATGAATCTGGGGAAAATGGCCGCGGATGAAATCCGCCCGCCGGTGGGTGATGTCCAGCCACACATGCGGCGAGCCGCTCCGCTTCATCTCATTGTCGATCGCTCGCGCCACGATGTCGCGCGGAGCCAGATCCGCGAGCGGGTGATACCGCTTCATGAACGCCTCGCCCTCGAAGTTGCGAAGAATCGCGCCCTCGCCCCGCACCGCCTCGCTTATGAGGAAGCGCTCCCCGGTCGTTGAATAGAGCGTGGTCGGGTGAAACTGGATGAACTCCATGTTGCGGATCTCAACACCCGCACGATAGGCCATGGCGATGCCATCGCCGGTCGCAATGTCCGGATTCGTCGTGTACAGATAAACCTGCCCTGCTCCGCCCGAGGCGAGCATGACAACCGGTGCTCTGAAAGTCACCACCCGTCCGCTCTGCACGTCGAGCGCGTACAGGCCGGCAACCCGCCTCGCATTCCCGCGTCCAGCTCCGCCAGCCTTGTCCGATGTTATGATGTCGATCGCGAAAACATGCTCGAGCAGGTGCACGCGCTGGGCTCGCGCCACCGCCTTGAGCAAGGCCTCCTCGATCGCCTTTCCCGTGGTGTCCCTGACATGGAGGATGCGCCGCTCCCCGTGCCCCCCCTCGCGTCCGAGATCATAGGTCCCCGCTTCATTGCGGGAAAACTTCACGCCCCAGTCCACCAGCTCGCGCACCCGGTCCGGGCCGTCCCGAATGATCTCCCTCACGACCGTTTCATCACACAGGCCGTCGCCCGCGACAAGCGTGTCGCGCACGTGTTTGTCGAAATCGTCCGTCTGCGCGGTCACGACGGCGATGCCGCCCTGGGCGAAATTGGTGTTCGAATCCGCCTTGTTCTTCTTCGTCAGAATCGCCACCGAATGCCCGCGCGCGGCGGCCTTCAGCGCAAAGCTGAGACCAGCAATGCCGCTTCCAACGACGAGAATGTCGTAGCTCCGTCGCAATGCGCCGCGATTCCGCCTTCGAGGTTTCACAGAAGAATATTGTCAATCAGGCGCACTTCATCAACCCACGCCGCGACGACCATCATGGATTTCCCGTGCACCGCCTCACGCGCGGTCTCCATGGTAACGCTGTCCGTCACGGCCGCATAAATCACCCGCACCCGGCGGTGCTGCGCAAGGCTGTGCGTGACCTCCGCAATCAGTCGATCGGGCCTGTGCTCGCCGCGTTCAACCATGTCCCTGGCCTTGCTCAGCGCTTGGTACAACGCAACGGCCTCCCTTCGCTGGTTGGCGCTGAGATAGCGATTCCTCGAGCTCATCGCCAGCCCGTCCGCCTCACGCACCGTCGGCGCGACCAGGACCTCCACTGGAATCACCAGATCCGCAATCATCTTCCTGATCACCGCGACCTGCTGCGCATCCTTCTGCCCGAAAACCGCAATATCCGGCCCCACGATGTTCAGCAGTTTGGCGATCACCGTTGTCACTCCGCGAAAATGCGTCGGACGTGACGCGCCTTCGAGCGGCTTGCTCACGTGGTCTTCGATGACGTACGTCGAATATCCCTTCGGGTACATCTCCTCGACTGACGGTGCAAATACCGCATCCGCGCCCGCCTCGCGGCAAAGCGCCTGGTCCGTCTCCAACTCGCGCGGATACTTCGAGGCGTCCTCATTCGCCCCGAACTGCACCGGATTCACGAAAATCGACACAATCACCGTGTCGGCGTGCTCGGCAGCCAGCCGGACCAGACTGCGATGCCCCTCGTGAAGCGCACCGAGAGTGGGCACCAGGGCGATGACATGCCCACCTGCGCGGCGCTCACGGGCAAGGGCCCGCATCGGGGAAATGCTGTGGATCGTTTGCATGGAGGAGGCGATTCAACGACACGCTTGACACAAACAAACGGGAGCAGGTCCGCTAGTTCAAGTTTTTCACCCGCGCCCCATGACGCGACAATCGCCACCTTCACAATGATCCGCATCAACGAAAATTACACAAAGCTCAAGGCTTCCTACCTGTTCAGCGACATCGCCAGGAGGGTTTCCTCCTATGTTCAGGCGAATCCGACCAAGCCGGTCATTCGTCTCGGCATCGGCGACGTCACCGAGCCCCTGCCTCAGGTTTGCATAGATGCCCTCCACGCAGGCGCCGACGAGTTGTCGCGCCGGGCCACTTTCAAGGGCTACGGCCCGGAGCAGGGTTACGCGTTTTTGCGGGAGGCAATAGCCCAGAACGACTACGCGGCGCGCGGCTGCCGCATCGAGGCGGACGAGATCTTCGTTTCCGATGGATCGAAGTGCGACTGCGGCAACATCCAGGAGATCTTTGCCACGGACGGTCTGCGCCTGGCAATTCCGGATCCTGTCTATCCCGTCTATGTGGACACCAATGTCATGGCCGGCCGAACGGGCGGCGTGGTCAACGGGCGCTACGAAGGCATCACCTATCTCGAAAGCACCCCGGCCAATGGCTACGTTCCAGCCGTTCCCTCGGTTCCAACGGACTTGATCTACCTTTGTTTTCCCAACAATCCGACCGGAGCCGTCGCCACCCGGGAGCAACTCGCCGCATGGGTCGCTTACGCCCGCGCCAACAAGGCGATCATCCTCTTCGACTCCGCGTACGAGGCCTACATCCGCGACGCAAGGATTCCCCACTCCATCTATGAGATCGAGGGAGCGCGCGAGGTCGCCATTGAGTTCCGCAGCTTTTCCAAGACCGCCGGATTCACAGGCACGCGCTGCGCCTACACTGTTGTACCCAAGGACCTCGTCGCCTACGACAAAGCAGGCGGCACCCACTCGGTGCACGCGCTGTGGAACAGGCGTCACACGACAAAATTCAACGGTGTTTCCTATCCGGTCCAGAAGGCCGCGGCCGCCATCTACACGGACGCCGGCAGGCAGCAGGTGAAGGCGATGACCGACTTCTACCTCGCAAACGCCGCCCTCATCCGCTCGGCGATTCTCAGCCTCGGATTCTCCTGTGTCGGCGGCGACAATGCACCCTACATCTGGATCAACACCGGTCGCGACTCATGGGAATTCTTCGACCTCCTCCTCAACCAGGCCCAGGTCGTCTGCACGCCTGGCGCCGGTTTCGGCAAATGCGGCGAGGGTCATGTTCGCATCAGCGCGTTCAATTCACGCGAGAATGTGGAGACCGCGCTGGCGCGCATCGCGACCGCGCTGAAACGCTGAGTCCGGTTGGAGAATCCAATCTCCGCTGGAGGGACAACGGCCGGCTGATTGGCGTAGGCGGACGCCGACCCCAGCCGGCATCTTCACATTGTCTGAGCGAAGGCGCACCAGCCGAATTTCGGCTGGCTTCGCTCAGGCGTTCACAGACAGTTGGCCCGTCGTGCTCCTCCAACCCATCCTCGCTCCCTCCCTGCTCGCCGGCAACCACGCCAACCTGGCTGAATCCGTCCGGCATGCGGAAGCCGCCCAGGTTCGCTGGCTGCATGTGGACGTCATGGACGGCCACTTTGTGCCCAACCTGTCGTTTGGCCCCCAGGTTGTGGCGGCGCTTCGACCGCTCACGAAGCTGTTCTTCGATACTCATCTCATGCTTTCGGAACCCCACCGCTATGTGGAGGCGTTTGCGGGAGCTGGCTCCAACTCGATCAGCATCCACATCGAGCCCGAGTATGACCACCTTGCCACCTTGCGGAGGATCCGAGATCTTGGATGCAAGCGCGGCATCGTCCTGAATCCTGGCACTCCCGTTGAAGCAGTCTCGCCGCTTCTCGCTGACGTGGATCTGGTCCTGGTGATGACCGTGCAGCCCGGATTTGGCGGACAGCCCTTCCGCGCTGAAATGACGGAGAAACTCCGCGTGCTTTCACGCTGGCGGGATGAGCGCCGCCTCGAGTTCCGCCTGGAGGTGGATGGAGGCATCGACCTTGAAACCGGCCGTTGTTGTCGCGATGCGGGAGCCGATACTTTCGTCGCAGGCACATCCTTTTTTGCCGCCGAGGATGCGTCCGCTTTCGCCCGCACCGTCGCAGCCTGGTAGGAATCCGAGGCTCAGCCAGCGGTCACGTCAGACAAGAGTGCGACAACGATCCTCGCGCCACGCCCATGGCTCGCGCGTTGCGTCTCGTCGCCACCCATTCCGCCACTTGCCTGTCCTGAATCCACGCGGATCAATCAGGGCCTTTCACCTCTCGCGATCCTCTCCGCCTCGCGGTACTGGGCGCGAAAAATTCGTCCGAGGCGGCTCGCGAGATTGACCTCGTCCACCTTGTTCTTCGAATTCAGCGCTTTCTGGATCGAGCCGCGCGCCTCGTCGTAGTTGACCGCGGCAAGATCCTGGAGGCGCGCCAGTGCCGCGGTTCTCCGGTCCTCGGAAGCCCCCTGAATCGCCCGCCACGCCGAGATGAGCTCACTGTGCGAGTCGAGCGCCATGACACGAATGATGAAGGACATCTCGCGGAAAAGCCCGCCGGTCCATTTCTCATGATAGATCAACTGGTCCTTTGATCCGAAGGGATTGTCCGATGGATCGGTCCTGAACTCCTTCCATGCGTCGCTGGCATAGAAGTCACGGCGGACCGGCAGCCGCCTCAGCGCGAAGCGTTCGGGACCGCCGGGTGCTCCGGGTCGAAAATTCCAGAGTTTCTGTCCGTCCATCGACAGACAGAAATCAATAAAGGCGATCGCGGCCTTCCTGTTGGGTGCCCCGCGGAGCAGGGCGATCGGATCGACGGAGCTCACCGTCCCCCCCTCCGGTGAAACATAGCCCACGCGATCGCTCCCGTCGCGACGCCTCACGGCCTCCTCCTGCTGCCGGCCATAGAAATCGATGCACATTCCCACCGCACAGTTGCCCGCGGCGACATCGATCGGCGGCTTCTGCGAGGTGTCGGTGAAGTATCTCGAGTTGGCCGAGATCAACTGCAGCAGCCGAAGCCCGTCCAGCCAGCCTTCCGAAACCGCCCGCGCCTCGATCGGACCCGTATCATCCACCCGCCCGCCCACGGACGCGACCAGCGCCTTGAGACGCCGCTGCATCTGCTGCTGGATGACATTCTCGAAGGCCTTGGCGATCGATCCGCTCTTGGTCGGATCGGCAAGCGCGACCTCCGAGCCCAAGCGCGGATCCTTCAGATCCTCCCACGCCTTCGGTTTGCCGGAAAATCCGAGCCGCCTCAGCGAATCGCGGTTGAAGACAATGCCGTAGGAACTCAACACGGCGCCCACCCATCGCCCGCCCGCATCCCAGTATTCCTCCCCAGCAAACTGCCTTGGAATCGTGCTGTCAGTGAACCACTCCGGGTGGCGCTGGAGCACGCCGCTGTCCACGATCCTGCCAGCCTGGGCCTGCCTCATGAAATCGTAGGTCCCGCCGCCGAAGAACAGATCGATCCGGCAGCCGACATCCGACGCAAGGAACGCCGCCCTGGCCTCGCGGACAATCGCGGGGGATTTCTCATCCACCCGCGCGCTGCTGAATCCCGCCTGGACATCATTGCTCCAGGGCCTGCCCAGCCTGCCGGTCCAGAAATACTGAAATGCAGCCGTGTATTCACTTTCCAGATACCTCGCAATCTCGCTCGTACCCCCGATCACCCGCCAGTCCACGAAGATCGTCCTCCCGGTCTTTTCCCGGTACCAGGCTTCAAACGCCCGCCCGAACTCGTGGCGGATCGCCTCGTTGTGCGGCGTGATGATCACCAGGGTCTCATCGGCATGCCCCCCCACCGGCTTCCCGGGGCGAAGGATGAACGGCAGCGCCAGGGTCGCAATCAGCGCAAGGACAATGGCTGACCGTTTCAGCATGCGCGAAACCGGTTCAGGACAGCAGGACAACGACGTCCCGCGAATTCACCGTGGCGTGCAGCTCGCGTCTGGAACCCGGTCCTGCTTCGCCTGGATTGAGCTCGTACACCTTCAGCCGGTTCGATCCCGCCACGAAATCGTGCTGGCACACCTCGCCAAGGTACACGGACTCCCCGATCGAGCCGCGCACGCTGTTCCTGGGCTGCGCCGAGTCCGAGAGCGTCCAGCATTCGGGGCGAACAGACACGGTCACCTGGGTGCCGACAGCCGCACTTGCCGCCCCGTCGCCAAGAAACCCCTCGAACTGGCACATGTCGGTGTCCACAACAACCCGCTCACCTTCAACCGCACGCACGGTGCCCTTGAAGAAGTCGGTGTCACCGATGAAATTTGCGACGGTGCGGAACCTCGGGCGGCGGTAGATCTCGCGGGGCGAACCGACCTGCAGGATGTGGCCGTTCTCGAGGATGGCCATGCGGTCCGAGATCGAAAGCGCCTCCTTCTGGTCGTGCGTGACATAGACCGTGGTCAGTTTGAATTCCTTGCACACGCGCCGGATTTCCGTGCGCATCTCCAGCCTCAGCTTGGCGTCGAGATTCGACAGCGGCTCATCGAGCAGCAGACAGCGCGGCCTGATCACCAGAGCACGCGCAAGCGCCACGCGCTGCTGCTGGCCACCGGAAAGCTGGTTGGGTTTGCGGTCCGCGTAGGCATTCATGCGCACGGACTCCAGCGCCTCCCCCACCCTGCGCCTCACCTCACCCTTCGGGGTCTTCCGCTCATGCAGGCCAAAGGCCACGTTCTCGGCCACGGACATGTGCGGCCAGAGCGCGTAGCTCTGAAACATCATGCCCGCGTTTCGCTTGTGGGGCTCCAGCCGGGTCACGTCCTCCTCCCCAAAAAAAATCCGCCCCTCGTCCGGAATATTGAATCCCGCCAGGCTCCGCAGCAGCGTGGTTTTTCCGCACCCCGACGGCCCCAGGAGAAAAAAGAGCTCTCCCGGTTCGATGACGAGGTCGAGCCCGCGGAGCGCGACAACATTGCCGAACTTCTTGGTTAGGTTCTCGATGCGAATCGCTATCATTCCGCGCTGATGGGCGCGCCAAAACCAAGGTTTCGCGGGCGGTCGAGTCAAAGGAAATAACCGCCGACCATTGCCATGCCGGTCTTGCACCCGCGGTCCACCTGCCCTTGCTGGAGGGAATTCCAACCATGCCCGCCACAGTTTCCGCCCGCCACGCAGACCTGGAGACCGTCCTCGTTTCCGAGCAGTCCATCCGCCGTCGCATAAGGAAACTGGGCGCTGAAATCGGAGCCGTTTACGGCAACGAGGAGATCACCGTCATCGCCATCATCAATGGGGCCATTCTGTTCACCGCCGATCTGCTCCGGGCGGTTTCCAATCCCGTGCGGCTCGACTGTCTGCGGGTTTCCAGCTATCGGAACCAAACGAAGCCGCTCGGCGCGCCGCAGCTCCTCAACAGCCTCTCGCTCGACATTTCCAACCGGCATGTGCTGCTGATCGACGACATTCTCGACACCGGAAAGACGCTATCGATGGTGACCGGCCTGATCCACAAACTCTCCCCCGCCAGCGTTCGCGTGTGCGTGCTGCTCGACAAGAAGGTTTCGCGCCAGGTGCCGTTTGAGGCCGACTTCGTGGGATTCGAGATTCCCGACCGTTTTGTCGTGGGGTACGGACTCGATTTCGCCGAACGCTACCGCAACCTCCCGTGCATCGGCGTGCTCAAGCCGCACCTGCAGAATCCTCCTGAGTGGGCGTGAATTGAAGAGGGGGAGCGGTATGAGCCGTGCCGTCCTCACCCGAGGGAAATTGCGTCCTCGTGTGCACAAAACACCGGCAGACCCGCCTCAGGAGGATTCTGCAGGTGCGGTATGTGAGCGCGACCAACCCGACCTATTCACCGATACTGGCGGCCAACCGCGTGACCAAAGCGGGACTATAGTAGATTCCCTGCGCCCGCATTGATTGGGCTGCTGTCGTGAAAGACTGGATCAGACCGCCCTGCTTTGCCTTCAAGAGTATGCCCAGCGTACCGGTGATTTTCAGACCAAGGAATTCTGCATGATTTCGACCTAGTTTTTCATCAATGATCACCAGGTCCGCCTTCTTCGCGCAAGCCAGCTCAAGAGTATCACGTTCTCCGGCGTCGAGCTCCCATAGCGCGGATGGCATGCCGGTGGGTTGCAGAGACGGCACGATTTCCAACCATTGCAGGGCGGACATATCCGGCAGCGCGATCGGTCCTCCCATGCGGCATTCAGCGGCCACCGATGCAGCGATATGCACTCGTTGAAACAATGCCGGAAGCAGATGCAGTGCTTCAATGCTGGCCAGGGAAATCAGTGGAGTCGTGTTGGAGAAAACAATCACAGGAGGACAGTCTCGCGCCGGAAGTCGTCCTGCGTGTCGGCAAGAAGCTGACCACCCTCTTGCATCGCAATCAGCAGGAACCTCGTACGCGGCATCTTGAGCCATCGAGCAGCAAGACCGGACGACAAACGGCCGTCCCGAAACAATGCCACCGCTGCGCGGAGTTTTACTTCGTCACGAAACTGCTCCGCGCTCACACGCAGCCCCAAGAGCAACTCCTCCGGGCAATCCAGTTCTATGGTCTCTTGCATGCCAGCCATTCTTCACGAAAACGACTGCTATGCAAGTCCGTCGCATTCGAGGTGCTCACCCCAAGCTCGCCTTCCCCGCCCACTTCGACTGCACGGCCTATCGTTTCCTCCCGGAAAACCCACCGCCCTTCCTCCTTTTCCAGGGTGTTGAACTACCCGGCAACGCCGCCTTTTTCTTGTAGTCCCCGGTTCGGAGGGCCTGGACCTGGTCACGCAGCAGGGCCGCGCGTTCAAATTCGAGCCGCTCCGATGCCGCGGTCATCTCGAGCTCAAGCTCCGCGATGACAGCCGCAACATCCTCGGCACCGTCCTCCGCGGCCATTTGATCCTCCGAGGCATCCTTCCCGCCGCCATCGTAAACGTGAAGGCTTGCCTGCGCCGCACGCGTGACGCTGCGGGGAGTGATGCCGTGCGCCGCGTTGTAGGCGAGTTGTTTCTCCCGGCGTCCCTGCGTGATCTCAATCGTGCGGTCAATCGATGCGGTGCGCTTGTCGGCATAGAAGATCACCCGGCCCCGCTCGTGCCGCGCCGCGCGTCCCGCCGTCTGGATCAGCGAGGTTTCGCTGCGCAGGAATCCCTCCTTGTCCGCATCAAGTATCGCCACCAGCGCCACCTCCGGCAGGTCGAGCCCCTCGCGCAGCAGATTGATTCCTACAAGCACATCGAAGTTTCCAAGGCGCAGGTTGCGCAGGATCTCCACGCGCTCGATCGCATCGATGTCGCTGTGCAGATACTCGACGCGAATCTTTGACTCGCGAATGTGGCTCGTCAGGTCCTCGGAAAGCCGCTTGGTCAGCGTGGTCACCAGGACGCGCTCCTTTCGCGCCACCGCATGCCGAATCTCGCCGATCAGATCCTCGACCTGCCCCTTGGTGGGCCGCACGGAAATCTCGGGATCGAGCAGCCCGGTGGGCCGGATGACCTGCTCGGCCACGACCGCGGAAATGCCGAGTTCGTAGGGCGACGGCGTCGCGGAGACAAAGAGGGTCTGCCCCGTGATCTCCTTGAACTCCTCGAAGGACTGCGGACGGTTGTCCAGCGCCGACGGCAGACGGAAACCGAAGTCAACCAGCACCTGCTTGCGCGCGCGGTCTCCATTGTACATGCCGCCAATCTGGGGAACGGTGGCGTGACTCTCGTCCACCATCAGCAGAAAATCCTTCGGAAAAAAGTCTATGAGACAGAACGGCCGGGACCCCGGTTTCCTGCCCGCCAGATGCATCGAATAGTTTTCAATGCCGCTGCAGAATCCCATCTCCTGCAGCATCTCCAGATCGTAGTTCGTGCGCATCCGGATGCGCTGGGCCTCCAGATAGAGCGACTTGCCCTCAAAATACGCCACGCGCTCGTCGAGCTCCTTCCGGATGCCGGCAACGGCACCCTCCAGCTTGCCCTTCGTCGTGACATACTGATTGGCCGGGTAGAGGTCGAACGCCTCCAGCGGTCGGATCACCTCGCCCGTCAGCGGATCGAACTCCTGGATCGATTCGATCTCATCTCCCCAGAGCTCCACTCGAAGCGCCTGCTCGCTGTAGGCGGGCATGATGTCGATCACATCCCCGCGCACCCGGAAACGTCCGCGTTTGAGCTCGTAGTCATTGCGCTCGTAAAGATTGTCCACCAGGCGCTCGAGCAGTTTTCCCCGCCCGATCGCGCCGCCGCGCTTCAGGTCGATGCGCAGTTCCTGAAAATCCTCGGGCGAGCCCAGTCCGTAGATGCACGAGACGCTGGCGATGACGATCACGTCCCGGCGCGACACCAGCGAACTCGTGGTCGCGATGCGCAGGCGCTCGATCTCCTCGTTGATCGAGGAATCCTTTTCAATGTAAGTGTCCGACGACGCCACGTACGCCTCGGGCTGGTAGTAGTCGTAATAGCTGACAAAGTACTCGACCGCGTTTTCCGGAAAGAAATTCTTGAACTCCGAATACAACTGCGCCGCCAGAGTCTTGTTGTGCGAAATGATCAGTGTGGGGCGTCCGCATTGCGCGATGACGTTCGCCATCGTGTACGTCTTGCCCGATCCCGTGACACCCAGGAGCGTCTGATAGCGGTTCCCCTCCCGAATCGACCGCACGAGCGATTCGATCGCCTGAGGCTGGTCCCCGGTGGGCTGGTACTCGGCACTGAGCTTGAAAAGTGACATGCGCGAAAGCCGACAACTTCGCCTCACCCCGCGGATTCTGCAACAATCGGAATCCCTGACCCAGATCACCGCGCATATCGCACCCAATTCGCAGCCACTGATTGATTGTTCTTTTCTCCCGGGATCAGCTGGTTTTCAATGACGGGCACGCCTTGTCCTGTTGAGGCGCGCTGCCAACATTCTCATGAGCACAACCAAGATCACCGCCATCACGGCCCGCGAAATCATCGATTCACGCGGCAATCCAACTGTCGAGGTCGATGTCCGCCTCGCCTCCGGCGCGCTGGGTCGCGCCGCCGTTCCGTCCGGCGCCTCCACCGGAGAGCACGAGGCCCACGAGCTTCGCGATGCCTCGGCTCCGCTGAAATCGCTCCCCAAGGGCACGAATGGAAAGAAGCGCTACCTGGGCAAGGGCGTGCTCGCGGCCGTGCAGAACGTGAAGTCCGTCATCGCACCCGCGCTCGTCGGATTCGACGCCCTCGACCAGACCGGCGTCGATCGCGCCATGATCGCACTCGATGGCACGAGCACGAAGTCAAAACTCGGCGCCAATGCGATCCTCGGCGTCTCCCTCGCCACCGCCCACGCGGCGGCCGCGGCGCTGGGACAGCCGCTCTACAAGTACCTCGGCGGACCGAATGCCAAGGTGCTTCCCGTTCCGATGATGAACATCATGAACGGTGGAGCCCACTCCGACGCGCCGATCGACTTCCAGGAATTCATGATCATGCCCGTTGGCGCACCTTCATTCCGCGAAGGACTGCGCATGGGCTGCGAGGTATTCCACGCGTTGAAGAAGGTTCTCAAGGAGCGCGGCCTCTCGACCGCCGTCGGTGATGAGGGTGGCTTCGCCCCGAAACTGGAATCCGCCGAAGCCGCGCTCGACGCCATCGCCCTCGCCGTCAAGAGCGCCGGATACAAGCTCGGCAAGGACATCGCCCTCGCCCTCGACGTCGCGTCCTCCGAATTCTACGTCGCCGACAGGAAGCACTACGTCTTCAAGAAGTCATCCGGCCGCATTCTCTCCGGCGACGAAATGGTCGAGTTCTATCGTCAGCTCACCGCAAAATATCCGATCATCTCGATCGAGGACGGATGCGCCGAGAATGACTGGGCGACCTGGAAGAAGCTGACCGACGCCATCGGCGACCGCGTGCAGCTCGTGGGCGACGATCTGTTCGTGACCAACACGTCCTTCCTGAAGAAGGGCATCGACACGGGCACGGCCAACTCGATTCTCGTCAAGGTGAACCAGATCGGTTCGCTTACCGAGACCTTCGATGCAATCGAAATGGCCAAGGAGGCCGGCTACACCGCCGTCATTTCGCACCGCTCGGGAGAGACGGAGGACGTCACCATCGCCGACATCGCCGTCGCCACAAACGCCGGTCAGATCAAGACCGGTTCGCTGTGCCGCACCGACCGTGTCGCGAAATACAACCAGCTCCTGCGCATCGAGGAGGAACTCGGAGCCTCCGCAATTTACGGCGGCAAGCTGTAACCACCGCGGTCATCGCGCATCATCCTTTCACCTCCAAGCCGGATGCGAGCACGCGTCCGGCTTTTTGCGCGCGCCGCCTTCGGCTGCTCATTCCGAACCTTCGTCATCGGGATCAGCAAGGAACTCCTGGATTTGTCGCAGGATTTCCTGCTTGGGCGTGTCCTTGCGGACATAGCCGTCGGCGCCCGCATTGGCCGCCGCCATCACGGTGGCGGCAGCCGCCTCGCAGCTCAGGAAAATCACCGGGACATCCTCATCGACAGCGCGGATGCGTTTCAAGAGATCCAGGCCCGAGGCGCCTCCCGGCAGGTGCAGATCGAGAATGATGACGCCGGGTTGATTCTGCTGGTAAAGCGAAAACCCGGTTTCGGCATCTCCCGCCGCGAGCGTATGCCCGACCCCCAGTTCCCGCAGGATCAGGGATACATACGTCTGAACATGCGCCTCATCGTCGACGACCAGTGCAAGATTGGGGATGGCCACGATCTGAAGTGGCTAGATGCCAGCCGCCCTGTGGCAAGCCCGTTCTCGAAGAGGGCAACCCCGGAGGTTCTTGACCACGGATCGAACGGGATGAATACAGGATTTCGGACGCCGGAGAACTGCGATCGGGACACCACCAATCGCCTCCACAAAATGGACGGGCGCGGAAAGCTGCCTGCCATGGTGGATCCTGGGTGTCACGACACCATTTGTCGCTTCCACAAATTGATAGAGGTAGGAATGGCGTGGTTAGCGCCACTCCTCCCTCCGAACCGGACGGGCGGATCTCCCGCATCCGGCTCTCCAGTCAGTGGTTTCTCAGCGAGACTGACCGTAGGTACAAGAACCGTGCTTCAGACTGAACAATCCTTGTGCCGCAAACCAGCGGTTTGGCCATTGGGTATGATCGTTACGGCTAAACCCGAAGGCGGGGCGTTTCTCCCGTTTTCGCAGCATCGCGCGCAGGCGACGCCGCAGCCAGCCGTCCATGTCACTAAGACCGGACGGCAGGCTGTCATGGAAGTAACCGTGCCAGCCCCGCAGGATAGGGTTCACCTTGGCGATGATTTCGCTGAGGCTTCGCCCGATGGCGCGCCGCGTGAGCGGACGCAGCTTGTCATGCAGTTTCTGCACGCTTTTCTTCGGGGCCATTTCTTGGCCCCGCGGAAGTGCCAGCCCAGAAAGTCGAAGCCTTCGGTTGCGACGTTGACGATGCGGGTCTTGG
The DNA here is from genome assembly GCA_015075305.1 of Opitutaceae bacterium. NCBI lineage: Bacteria > Pseudomonadati > Verrucomicrobiota > Opitutia > Opitutales > Opitutaceae > Opitutaceae bacterium. The sequence continues at coordinate 498,640 of JABTUS010000001.1, forward strand.
TCGGGTGCAGGGTCAGCCCCGCTCCGTGGTCCATTCGCGCAGCCACGCCAGCACGCTTTCAGCTTCCTCCACGGTCGGGCACAGCACGACAAAGTCATCCGCGTATCGCACCATTGCCCACCCTCGCCGGACCATTTCGTGGTCAGGCGGGTTGAGTACAGGTTCGACAACATCGGACTGATCACGGCCCCTTGCGGAGTCCCGCGCTCGGTCGGCTGCCAGCCCGCCAGGTTCCTCCAGCACTCCGGCTTTCAGGCTCTGGGAGATCAACGTCAGGACGCTGCCGTCCACGATGCGTTGTTCGAGCAGCGCCATCAACCGTCGTGCGGAATCGTATCGAAGTAACTCTTGAGATCGACGTCCACGCACCAGCCGCGTCCCTCGCTCAGGAGTTCCTGCACGCGTCCACCGCATCGCGGCATCCACGTCCGGGCCTGAACCCCAGCTGTGCTCGGCAAAGTCGCGCTCAGAATATGGGTTCGAGCACGTGCCGCAGCGCCGCTTCCACGGTCGGTCCGCACCGCTGGAATGCCCAGCGGGCGTTGTTCGGTCGTGCCGGGTTTCGGTATCCAGACGCGTCGCGCCGGTTGGCGGCGGTAGCGTCTACCCTGCAGTTCTTCGCGCAGCCGGGCCAGTTCGGCTTCGGCACGGCCAAACTGCCCTGTCGTTTGGCCGTCGACTCCGGGGGCCCGCGTTGCGCCAGACCGACCGGAAGGCCGCCTGAAGATTGCGCGCGTCGAGCACCTTGTCCCAGAGCCGGAACCACTTCGTTGCCGGCTCGCTCTGTTCGAGCCGGGTCAGCATGCGTTCGGTCCACCGTGCGTTCCACCCACGGCCAGCGCTCGCGGATGTCTGCGGCTTGCTGAGGCGGGGTCACCCCGCCACTGGCGCCGCTCGGTTTTCACCATCGTTCGTCATGGACTTCACGCCTCCACCTTCCTGCGTCCCTTCCGCTCCCCAGGTACCCGCTTCATCGCTACTGAACGCTCTGACTTCCACCGGGCGGCTCTTCGGGCGTCTCCGCCCTGAACACCGTTCCGACCGGCGTTCTCTCCTGTTTACTTCGTCCCCGCTTCCAACCCTTCTGTCCCCAACCACAACGCCGCCCCGACCACCGCATTTGCGCTCGTTCACGCTCTTCTTCTGTCGGTGGCCGCAAGCCAGGGACCCTGCGTCATTGCTGGCGCACAGGAGTTGTTCCCGCGGGTCATGGCAGGGCTTCGCCTTACCCTCGCGAGCTCGCTGGTCGACGTAGCGAATCAGGTTCACGCTTGCATCATGTGTCATGTTACTTGTTACGGACGGGTTGTTCACCTCCGGCAGCTCTCCACCCCGTGTTGCCACGACGCAGTAGCCTTCGGTTGCAGGCGGGTGAACGTTCCGCCTGACGGGGACTTGCACCCCGCTGTGTGGACGCCCTCACAGGCGCACGAGGGGCACGCTCCGTCGTGACCTGGGGACGCGCCTCGCGTATCTGCGCCGGAAATACCTCACGCAGAGCATCAGCGCACAGAGGAAACAATTGGCATCAGGTGGCACACTTGAAGCGTGCGGCTTGGAGGAGCTTCGCCTTACCCTCGCGAGCTCGCTGGTCGACGTAGCCGAATCGGGTTCACCTTGCATCATGTGTCATGTTACTTGTTACGGACGGGTTGTTCACCTCCGGCAGCTCTCCACCCCGTGTTGCCACGACGCAGTAGCCTTCGGTTGCAGGCGGGTGAACGTTCCGCCTGACGGGGACTTGCACCCCGCTGTGTGGACGCCCTCACAGGCGCACGAGGGGCACGCTCCGTCGTGACCTGGGGACGCGCCTCGCGTATCTGCGCCGGAAATACCTCACGCAGAGCATCAGCGCACAGAGGAAACAATTGGCATCAGGTGGCACACTTGAAGCGTGCGGCTTGGAATCTGACATGCCAAATTCGAGGTCAATCGAACCCCCAAACCGGGCACGACGAAGCGTGCCCCTCCAGGGGAATATTGTGACGGAGCGTGCCCCTCCATAAATCCTCACACACGTCCATAGGTTTTCACGCGCGTCCATAGGTTCTCGCATGCGTCCATAGGTTCTCGCATGCCTCCTCCGTTGGAGGTGGCACGCAGAAGCGTGCGGCAGGATCTGACATGCCAAATTCGAGGGTCAATCAGACTGAGAAACCGGGCACGACGAAGCGTGCCCCTCCAGGGGAATATTGTGACGGAGCGTGCCCCTCCATAAATCCTCACACACGTCCATAGGTTTTCACGCGCGTCCATAGGTTCTCGCATGCGTCCATAGGTTCTCGCATGCCTCCTCCGTTGGAGATGACATGTAGCCGACAGGCGGCTGAAAAGCAGCCAACCTGTCGGCGTTATGAATAATAACATACATAAAATAGATGGTGAGCGTGTCGCTGTCGAGATGGCGATGACGGTTAAGTTGGGGCTGGATCTGCACGCCAGGGATGTGGTGGTCTGCCGTCAGAATGACGGGCAGCAGCCGAAGCCAGTGTGCAGAATGACGCACAAAGAGTTGCTGGATCTGGTTGCGGGGCTGATCGCTGCAGGACACCGTGTGGAGAGTTGCTGCGAGGGCCGGACCATTGCGGATGCAGGTTGCATCGCAAGTTGATCCAGATGGGGAGCGCGCAATCAGGTGATCGTGCCTCGGAAATGGGACGCGGAAGGCAGGCGTGTGAAAACTGATCGCAGGGATGCCCGGGGATCTGTGATGCGCTGGACCGATACCTGCGAGGGGCAGCACACTGCCTTTTCGGTGGTGTACGTTCCGACGGAGGAACAGGAAGAGACTCGAGCGTTGGGTCGGCAGCGGGAATGCTGGTGAAGGAGCGCCAGCGCTGTGTGGTGCGGTGGGTCACGGCCTGATGCTGACCGCCGGTGTGCAGGCGGATCCAGACTGGTGGCATCCCAGGCACGGGTGAGCTGGCGAGACATTGCCGCCGGGCTGCGCGCACGGATAGGCCGACTGGCAGCGTCAAGCGCGCTGCATTTTGAATCCGAGGATAGAAGCGTGGACCAAGCGGGTTGAGGTATGGGCGAGGAAACAGATTTCTGGTGAAAGGACTGGGTCTGCTCACGAACACGCTCCTGGGAATGGAGGTGTGCGATTGGGCCCGCTTTGGCGGTCGTCGAAAGGTGGGGAGGGGGTACAGCGGATTGTGCCCGGTGAGTACTCGACGGGGAACACACGTCGCCGTCAGGGCAGCATCTCAAGCACGGAAACCCTCAGAATGCGTCACCTGCTCGTCGAGGCCGCACGGCGTCTGCTGCGCTGGCAGCCCGACTACCTCCGCTGAAAAACTGCGCCGGGCGCTCGGCGCCCGTGCGCAAACGAGCCGTGGTCGCGGTGCACGCGCGACGGCTCGCAATCGATTTATGGCGCATCCACCGGTCGCTGCACGCCCGAACAGCTGGGCCTGAAAGTGGGTTGAGCGCCTAAATGGGACTTTGGTGGCGGGGGCGGAGTGTGTTCGTCATGCCCCTTGGGTGAACCCCGTCTTGGAGATCGAGCCGCTTTGTCTCCGCCACTACTCTTTCCGCATAAGGGCGTGTGCAAAATTTAATTCCCACTTTCGTTTGGCAGGAGAGTGTAGTTCCAATCGGGGAGCACAGGGTGTCGATGAAGACTGATTTTGTCGATTTGGTCCGGGGCGAGTTTGATGCCGGTCAGGTAACGCTTGGGATTCAGTTCGCAGGCGACGGTGAGCCCGGAATCGGGTGCGGGTCTGGCGGATGAGACGCGATCGTCGCATGGTCGCTTGCAGCGTACTGGCCCGGCCATTGTTTGCTGATTTCGGAGAACAGCCTGTGTTCGATGGGATTCCGCTTCGGAAGCGCCGGTGGGATAGTGGCAAACGGTGACGCACAGCGCGAAGGGGTCGACGAGCTTCGTTTGCGGGGCGTGTTTCCAGGAGCCGGCAACTGCGCCGTTGCTGCCGCCATTGTCTGCGAGGATGAGCAAGCGGGATGCGTTGGGATAGCGGCGACGGCCGTCGTGCAGCCACCAGTGCCGGATCGACTCGGCGGCGAAGTCAGGGGTGTTGCGGGAGGTGCCGATCGGACGTAACCGCGATTGGCCGCGCCATCGCCAGATGCCATAAGGGATGGCGATGCCCAAGCCGAGCGAAGGGAAGTCGTGGTCGTGCACCGGCGGTGGCGCGCGACTCCACACGCGGCCCGGATTCTTGAACTGGCCGACCAGTTCGCGTTTTTTGGTGTCGACGCTGATGATGGGGCGTGCTCCGCGGTGAAGCGGCGGCGCTGCCAGGTGAGATAACGGAACTGCCGATCGCGCTCAGGACAGGACTGGCCGAGGCTCTTGCGGTTGGCGTGCAGTGCGTAACCAAGTTTTTCAACAGGCGGCGCACCGTGTTTGGACAGACCCGCAGGTGCAGCCGGCGCACAATTGCCAGCTGATCTGGCTCGCAAACGCAGACCGGTCCACAATCGCGCCGGCCCATCGGATCGCCGGCGGTGTCGGCGGTCAGCAACCAGCGGAGGTTCGTCAGGATCTCCGCCGTTTTCCACCGGCTGGCGTCCGGCTCCGGCAGCGGACGCGCCCGTCACAATACACGGCCGGTGAGCAGTTTCGCGCCGGCCGCGTGCCACGGTCGCCGCATCCAGGTAATGGCCCGGCCATCCGTCGGTCCCCGCCATGACCGCGCTGCGGGCTTTCCAGCCCGGCGTAGAGCCAGCGCTGCTGCTCGTCAGGCAGGCCGTAGAAAGGGCGACTGCCGCCGGCGTTCGTCGTCCAGCCCTGCGGCCGCCCTGCTCCTGCCAGCGGGCGCGCTCAGCGGCGCCGTGGAGGTAACAGTCCGGACAGGGCCGGCGCTGCAAGCGGTCGCGTTGCACCAGCTGGCGCAACGCATCCTTGCACAACACGCCGACGACGGCATCAACTCCTCGGTGAAGTACCCGGCCGGCGCCCTGGGTGGTGAGCACGGCCACGGTGTCGAGAAAAAGTGCCATGCCGGGAAAACGAACGTCCTGATACGACCAAAGTCCCTGAGCATCATAACGGGCGATCGGTGGAGAGTGTAATACGCTCCCCGATGCGAATAGCTGGTGGTGTAGTCCAGCGTGGCGAGTTGCGGAAAACCGTGAGGGCCTCGGTCCCCCAGCGCCGCTTTCAGTTCAGGCAAGGTGGCCACGGCCTGACGTTGGAAAACCTCGACGAGGTCGCTCCGCAGAATAGTGAATCCGATTCATAATGTTAGCTTAACGCCAAAACCCGGCGAGTCGAGCGTTAATATAACATCCACTCCATCTCAATCACCACACGACCGGCCCTCGTGTTTCTCCTCTAACCGGATCCATAGATCTGCCCAGTCTTTCTTCCGAGCACGCCCGTCCAATTGTACTCTTTACGCTCCATTGAATGAAGTTATTTTTGCACACGCCCTAAGTCATCTTAACGGCGCACATCACGCGCTTTGGATAGCAGGTTGGACCGTCAGTTGCGCTGACGTGTCAGCGGCGGAGAACGTCCCCGGCGCCACAATCCCAATTCTCTTTTTTCAACGCACGTCCATAGCGTGCGAAGGGCGTAGCTTTTTTCGCTTGCCCATTACGGCTTCATAGCAGGGGCATGCTTTGTCATGCCCAGGGGACGCCTATCATCACGCATCGCCGGCTGGTCCACTCCTTGGTGCACTGTTTGGAATTTCAGGTCGGAGATTTCAGAATCAAACCCCAAACCGGGCACGACGAAGCGTGCCCCTCCAGTGGAAACATTGTGACGAAGCGTGCCCCTCCAGGAGAATATTGTGACGGAGCGTGCCCATCCGGGGGAATATTGTGACAAAGCGTACCCAATCGGTCACGGATTCATGAGGTCAGAATTCGGCGTTCGGCCCCGCAACTCCACGATCAACGGACAGCCTGAATCGCACGGGCACCTCCGCCAGGCCCCGGATTGGCGGCGGCTGCGTCGAGTTCCGCATCGTTCGGAAACCAATCAAACGTACAGTCCCTTTTCCCGCGCAGGTGGCGGTCGGCGAAGTTCATCAGTGCTGTCCAGTCTTCATCGGTGAAGGCGTGGCTGTGATGCGAAAAATGGACGCCGATCCGATCCGCGGCGTCATAAAGCGCGTAGGCCGGCTTGGCGTGGAGCACTGACTGCCTCACGGCCTCCGGCAGCGAGATGCGATCGGTGTCACCCTCGAGGGAGAGAAAGGGCGTGGGCGCACACAGCGCAAGAAACCAATGTTGATCAAACGGCAGCTTTTCGCGGTGCCCCCAAAAATCGTGCAGGTTTGGTGAAAACCAGTTCGGCAGCTTCTTCATCATGAGATCGAGGGTCTCACTGTTGCGCGGGCCGGCATAACGGAACGCACCCACTCCACCGCCGCCCGTCACCACGGGAGCGCCCATCAGGCGGTTGTCGAATGCCGCCGCGAACATCGCCGCTTTGCCGGATCGCGACGCACCCGTGATGATCAGCTTCTTTCCGTCGATCACGGGATCGGTCTCGAGATAGTCGGCAATCCGCGAAATGCCCCAGGCCCACGCGCCGATCACGCCCCAGTCGTATTCGGGATAGGCCGGTGGAAAGCGCGTGGTTCGGAACGCCCAACTGCCGTCGGGCATCCTCAGCGTCGTATCCTCGGCGCAATCGTTGTGGTTGAACAATACAAGCGCGTAACCTCGCCGAAACACCTCGGCATACCGCTGGGCCGCGGCCTCAGCCGTCGCTTCGCCGCGCCGGCCTCCGCGCTCTGCGGATGTCGGAGGCTCTTCATCCGCCGCGGCGCCAGCGGCGGCCACTTTGGCGGCGACCTGCCGTTTGATTTCATCCACCGGCAGCAGCACGTCGACTCCCAAGCGGCCGAATCCGCGATGCAGCCGCGGCAATACCACTCCACCGGGCGGCGTGCCGGCCTGATTGATAATCGTGGGGAAGGGCCCTCCGGTCGCCGGAGTCCAAATGCCGATGTCCAGGCTCAGCTTCTCCTGCGGACCAAACGTCAACCGCATCAGCCGGTACCGCACCTTGCCGTCCTGCACCATTTCGGTCGCAATCTCCTTTCCGGTCACGTTGCCGGGCGGCGGTGGCATCTGGCCGACGCAGTAATACTGCAGGATCACTTTCATTTCCTCCCGTCGCTTTTGCCACTGTTCCAGGCTGGTGACCCTGCTGCCGTCGTTCATCGTCATGATGTCCGGCATTTCCTTGCGCAAGGGAAGGTCATCCGGCCCGGGCATCCTTCCCAGCGGTCCCTCGATCCAAGGGACTGGAATCTCACGGGGGTCAGGCCTCGATTCCACGTTTGCCGCGAGCGCAATCGGCAGGCATGAGCAGAGAATGGCCGAGCCCAGCGCCATGGAAAACTGGCGGACTATGGAGTTTGTCTTCATTCGGTGGATCGCTACTTGAATCTTGGTGGCTTGGATCTACGCGCGCGTATCGTTGGCGTGGCGATTGTCAGTGGTCGCGAGGAAACTGCCGGCCCAGCCAGTCGATGACGTCCTGATGGATTGGGTCGACCAGGCGGATCTCTTCGAAGGGTGTCACCAGCTCGATGCCGTGTTCGTTGCCCAGTGATTTGTAGGTCAACCTGGCGAACTCCACCGCGTCGTGAACCTCGCCCAGCGTGGCATAGCGGTCTTCGGTGGGCGCGATGATCAGGACTTTTCTCGGAGCGACCGACGCCAGGATCTCGTTGTAATCGACGGGAATCCGATCCTCATGCCCGATGAAAGCGCCCAGGCGGGGAAGCCAGCCGTACAGTTGGCTCAGGCGGGCCAGACCACCGTCGCGCCGGTCGGCCGTGTCGGTGCGCAACGGCGTGAAAGCCGCCGCGGCGGCCACGCCGTCGACCCGCGCATCGAGACCCGCGGTCAGAATCGCCACGGTTCCACCCATGGCAAATCCATACAGGCAGACCGGCCGCGGCGTTTTCAGCAGCTCTGTGGCGGCGTCAATCGCCTGGCGTGCATCGCAGACCATCTTGCCCATCAACGATGCATTCGGATGCCGGACAAAAAACTCGCGGCGCTCCTCCTGCCGATAGAAAGTGCCAATGGGATCAAACGCAAAGACAGGATAGCCGGCCTTGAGCAGCGCCACGGGGGCAAATTCCCCCATGCTTCGGCCGGGAGCATAGCCTTGGGCGGGCTGAAAAGCCGCCAGCCAGATGATGACGGGGCGATGCTCGTCTTTCCTGGGCGTGAAGAGGCAGCCCGTGACGCCATCGCCGAATGTGACGACTGTGGCGGTGACACTGGACTCCTTCGAGCGCTCCCCTGGCGATTCGGGTTCGTCGCCGTCCTCATGGTTCGCAGCGCCCCGGACGGGTGCTGGAGGCGGCACTCCGTCAACCGCATCCTGAATCTTCGTGAAGTGATTGCGCACCCCGACGGGCAGCGCCGAAAAATCATTCACGATCACGGCGGCTTTCCGGTAGGGAATCTCATCCCCGATCAGCCATTGAATCCTGCGGGCAACCTCCCGATGAGCGGCTTCCTGAGACTCCGCTGTCACTGGCGTGACCGGAGCATCGAGGGACAGTCGCTGACCAACCCGCGGAAATTCAGCGACGTTGATCGGATTGCGCGCCGCCCAAGCCTGATAGTTCCAAGGGTGCAGCGGCTTGAAGGGAAACACTGCCGACAGCGGCTGCGCGCCGCTCCGCGCATTCAGCAGAAAATCGCTGTAAGCGTCAAAGGTGTCAGTGCCGGTGATCGTGTGGCCACCCGGGCGGTAGCGCACGACCAAGTTCGAACTCCGGTCGAACATGTCGTAGATGGGAAGGATGGACTGGTGGACCTGCTCGACCGCCCACGTGTTTTCCACCGCGTCTTCCGTGGCCGTGCTCGTTATGAGAGGGCGCGGCGCGATCAGCGCGTAGAGAAAGTGGCTGTCCACGGGGAGCTTGTCCTCATTGCCCGCAAAAAACCGCGCACGCAGATTGATCCAGTCGGGATTCTGACGGGTCATTCGCTCGACCGAAGGCCCGGAGTAGTTCTGGTCGGCGAAGCGATAAGGTATCGAGCCCGCCGTGCCCGAGCTCGAGGAGATGACGCCCGCAAAGCGCTGGTCGAAAGCCGCCGCTGTCAGTGCCACCTTGCCCGAGCGGGAATGTCCCCCGATGTAGATTTGCTTCGGATCGACGAACGGCAGGGTGATCAACCAATCCACCACGCGACTGGCGCTCCAGCCGCGCCGCCGGAGAGCGGACCAGTCCAGCTTCCCGAAGAGTTCGCTGTATTGCAGCGATTCGTCTCCTCTCCCGTCGCGGGCGTTGTGGACCGCAAAGCCAAAATCACCCGTCTCCATCGCCTTCCTTGCCCAGGACCGGTAGCGTTCACTGTCGCAGAGAAAAATCCCCGACGGCGTGCGGTTCTTCGGCAGGTAAAGTTTGACGCCCAGCCTGGCCGCGTGGTTTGGCCCGAAGGTCAGGCGCACGTTCCAAACGTCGTATCCGTCGACGGTCGTCTTTTCGAGGATTTCAGCCGCGACATTGCCCGGCGGTGGCGGTGCGGTGCCGAGCACCCATTTTTCCATCATATCGGCCACTTGCTGGCGGCGGACCGGCCAGTTGGCCAGGGTGGCTCGCTGACCACGCCCCTCCTCCACCCAGCTCATGGGATCCGGGAGGAAGAACTGCGACGGCATCAGGTCGAAATCGGGCGGCAGTTCTCCGCTGCGCTTCAGGAACTCGCTGAATGCCGGCGAGGGAGGCAGGCGCTGCTGGAGCTTCTCGAGAATGAGCTGTCGTTTCGCAATGCTACCGGGTTCGAGCGCCCGATTGATCTCGGCGGCGGAACGGCCAGGACTGGAAAATGCCAGTACACCCAAAAGCATCACCATGCTCCTCGCGAGCCATTGCCGGAAGGAGCGCCCCCCAACAACCAGAGGAGACCTGAGTTTCAAGAGGATCGCGTTCGAATGAAAGCGAGCGGAGCGACAGGGTGGAGATGATGATAGTGACATGTTTGCCTTGATTAAATGCTGTGAGGCCTGACTCGCGGATCTTTACTTTGGAGTCGTCTTCTTGAGCGCGGACACGGACTTGGTCGCGGGCGTGGACGCAACGACGAGGCGGCGGATTCGTGTACCTCCGCCCGCAACGCTGCGCCCGCCGCCCTATTGATCCCGGTCCTCGCCTCTCGCAGTTTTGGTTTCCTTTGGCTGGCTGGCGGCCTTGGCTCGGTCGTCCTTCAATTCCTGTTTCGTTTTCATGACGGGCATTTCAGCGTGCACGCTGGTCCGCCAGGCGGCCAGTCGAGCCTCCAGCTCCTTCACCTTGTCCGGCAGTTGCGCAGCGAGATTGTGCCGTTCCCCGATGTCGTCGCGGAGGTTGTAAAGTTCGACCTTCCCCGATTCGAAGAACTCCATCAGCTTGAAATCGCCGCTGTGGATCGCGCCAACGGGACCGGTCCTCAGTCCGGTGCCGCGGTGCACATAGGACGGGAGATAGCCTGGAAAATGCCACATGATCGGCGGCCGGTGATACGGTGCCGCAGGGTTTCGCAGGACGGATAAAAAGCTGACCCCGTCCAGCGGGTAATGCGGCTTCGGGGTCGCGCCGGCGATCTCGAGGAAGGTCGGGTAGATGTCGACATGCACCGCCATCGCCTCGCTCGTGGCGGCGGGCGGCACGACCCCGGGCCAGCGGATGATGAACGGCACGCGCAGTCCGCCCTCGTAGAGGGTGCCCTTGCCGCCGCGCAGCGGTGCGTTGTCTGTAAAGCCCTTGATCTTCGATGGCGGCTCGGTCCGCTGATACCCGCCCAGGCCGCCGTTGTCCGACGAGAAGATGAGCACGGTATTGTCGGCGAGCTTCAGCGCCTCGAGTCGCGCCATCACCCGGCCGACGCTTTCGTCGAGGCTCTGGATCATCGCGGCATACGCCGGATCCCAATGCGTGCCCTTCGGCGCCTTTTTTTTCCAGGCAGCCTCGTATTCGGGCTTGGGAGTGATCGGGGTATGAACCGCGAAGTACGGCAGGTAGAGGAAAAACGGGCGGTCCTGGTGCCGGTCGATGAAATCCACCGCGCGGTCCGTCAGGAAATCCATGAGATATTGTTCCGAGGGCTGCGGCACGGACGGCAGCCTGAGAAATGAGCCGCGTGTGGATGCAACCATGGCGTCGTCAAAGCCGCGCGCGCCAGGATGATACTCCCCGTCGTTGCCAAGGCCCCATTTGCCAAATATCGCCGTCGCGTAGCCCGCGGTCTTCAGCACCTGGGGCAGGATGAACCTGTCAAGTCCGAGTCTCGTCGAGTTCTTCGGCACGTTCATGCGGCGTTCGAGCAACGGGCCGCGATCGAGCGACTGCACCGTGTAGACGCCGGTCCGCGGCGCATACTGGCCGCTCATCAATGCGGCCCGGGTCGGTGTGCAATTCTGGGAGTTGTAGAAGCGCTGCATCCGGAGGCCCTGCGACGCCAGCCGGTCGATATTGGGCGTCTCGTAGTACTCCGAGCCCTGACAGTGCAGATCCGTCCATCCCAGATCGTCCGCGAGAATGTAGACGATATTCGGAGGCCTGGTCGCCGCCGCGTGCGAGAACGCAGCCAATTCGGCCAGGAGGAGAAATGGGATCAGGAACCTCATGGTTTCGTTTCCCTTCAGGGTTGGCGGTCGATATGGCCGCGGGCCGCCGCCGGATTGGATGTGAGCGGCGCTTCGGGGGTTGCTCCGGATTCGAACGCACCGGCATCGTAGGGCACGGAACGGGCGACCCGGTCATGATCGATGACGGGAGCATGGGCGGTCCGCCCAATCCCGACCGCGCCGCTCGTGGATTTCAGATGAAGATCATATCCCGAATTGAGGTTGTCCGCGGGGTAGTATGCAAAATTGGCGTTATGGGACTGAGACTCGAAATTGCTGGCGTTGGGATAGTCGACCACGCCCTGCGCCGCCCAATAGTCACGTCCCGACGGAAGGTCTGAAGCGAAATTGTTCTCGATGATGTTTCCGCTGCTGGCGAGCGAGGGGTGTTCCGGATAGCTCTTGTGATGCCTGATGGTGATGATGGGAATGTTGTTCTTGGGATGATAGGGGTTTTGAATCACGGTGTTGTTGACGATCCTGCAGCCGGTCGCACCCAGCACTGTCAAGGCATGGACGTGATCGACGATGATGACGTTGTTCTCGAATACAAAATCGACGAACATGCCGCTGAAGAATCCCATGCCATTCACCCCGTGTCCCTCGTCATCCGGAAAGGGGCGCCCGGGACCGGTCGTGTTGTTGATGATCGTGTTTCCCCGAAAGACATTGCGATAAAGCGTCCGTTCCCCGGTCGGAATCCCGTTTCCCCCGCCAGAGGTCCAGGATTGGATGCCGTCGTCGTGATTCGAATTCACCCCATACCAGTTTCTCAGGGTATTGTATTCGTAGAGCCCGTCGTTCGACAGCGCAAAGATGCCATCGTTCAGAATGTCCTCCACGACATTTTCGCTCACGACCACGTTGTCGGCTTCAAACTGCACCCACACGCCGGTCCTTATGTTGCGGATGTGATTTTTCCGGATCGTGCAATGCACGCCGGCGACATGCACGCCGGTTCCCATCCTCGCGCCGAAATCCGAACGGCTCCACCCGGATACCGACGTGGAACAGCGGATGGCGCAGTTCTCCACCGTGATGTGGTGCGAGGACGGCAGAATATCCACGAGTCCCCGCACCGCGCCTTTCTGATCGACCCGATCGACGTCCCCTGCGTTTTCCTGACTGATATTCAAGCCGGAAATGATCCAGTGCTGCGCGTGATCCACCCCGAGGCGGCGCAATTTCGGAGAATTTCCGTCCTGCGGCCGGATGGAGACACTTCCCGAGGCGGGCCCTCCGGTTACGACGGGCGCGCCATGAAAACCGTCTCGAAGGTAAATCACATCGCCGGAGGCGAACGTCCTGCCGTTGGCGAACACCGTTTCAAGCGCGCCCCACGGTGATTCCATAGTTCCAGGATTGCGCATGCTGCCATTGACCGGGTCACAGTAGTAATCGGCGGCGTGAAGTCCCGCGACGGCGAGCCACCCGGCCAGCGTCAGGGTGAGCACACCTGGGAATGTTTTCAGCGTGAGCGGGAATCTCATGGCTCGGGAAAAAGCGTTGAGCTCGCCGCCTTACGCCGGGACACCGGAGGCGGAGGCGGGCTCGATCTGGCGGAGTTTTTTAGATTCCAACTCGCGGTAGCAATCCGGCAGATCGAATGCCTTCAGCACGCCAGGGACAAGCGTGGCCCACGGCCAGTCGTATCCCGGGGTCTCAGCCACGTCCGCGTAGCTGGCAAGCGCGTGCTTCAGAGTGACCTGCTTCACGCGGTCGTGCAGGACGGCCGCAAACGTGCCTGGAATCGCGCCCCAGCCGCGGGCGACAAGGTGCACTTCCTCATGGTCGTAGCCGGCCATCCAGTCGAGCACGCGCAGGAGGTCGAATGTGCGCTGTCCCGCAGTGGGATAGTCGAACAAGACCCCGAATCCCGCGTGCATGTTGTCGACCCTGCTCTTCTGCGGGTTGTCGGATGTCGAGATCCCCGGTTGCGATTCCCCTACTCCGCGCACGTCGCAGGCGTAAATTGCCGCCTTTGGCTCCGCCTCGCAGATTTCCTTCAACCAGGGATCGGTGCGCAGTTCCTCGTCGGCGGAGCGATGGGCGACATACAGGACCGCCCGTTTGGGCCCGCGTGGCGGGCGCGAGAGGAGTCTTCCTTCGCTGAGGCGATAGACGAAGACCTGGATGTCAGGCTCCGTTTCCAGCAGGTATTCGGCATGGTTTTTTTTCGGGTATCCCCGGGCGCTTGCTCCGGTCATGATCCGGAACTCGCACACGCCCTCGCGTGAGGGCAGCCTGAGTGTCGATGTGATTCGCTGCCGCAGCGCGGCTCCCGTCAATGCCGGTCTTGTGGAGCGCAGTTTTCGCGACAATTCAGCGCCATGGGTGAACTCCGTTTTCGCCTTCAACTCGGCCACCTGGCCGTGGGGCAGGCATCGAAGATTGTCCCAGTTCTCGCGCGTGAGCTCCGGTTCCTTCGGCACCTGGGGCATGCCCGAGTGATGGCTGAACCAGCGGTACATCGCCTCGCGGTTGGGCTGGGCAAATCCGTGGCCCCCCGTTCCGAGATAGAAGGAGAAGTTTTCCTCCGCACCGAGCAGCGCATAGAGCCGGCGAAGCCTGACACAGGCCTCCTCGAAGCCGCGCACATCAAAAAAATCGTTCTCCTGTCCAACCAGCAGCACGGCACGCGGGGCCATCGCAGCCAGGAAGTCGGAATGATCGAGTCCGTGCGCGAGCAGCCCCCACGGCAGATTCTCCGGATCGAGCGGACGCTCGTTTTCAACAAGCCTGCGCAGCGAGGTCACATTGCAGCTCGGCGCCGCCATTGTCAGGCGCAAATCGAAACCGCAGAGCAGCTTCGTCTGGTTCCCCCCGCCGGAGCTGCCCGTGATGCCGAGGTGGCGGGAATCCACTTCTGGCCGCAAAATGAGATAATCCAGCGAACGAATGCAGTCCCACACGAACCAGGTGGGCAGGGTCTCCCCCACCAGCGGCATGCGCACGCCGCTGTAGATGTGCTCGCCCGTGCCGCCGCCGTGCATGGGCTTGAATGCGGCGTCCACATACTGGTAGCGCTCGCCCTGACCGATCGGATCGAAGGCAAGCGCGACATAGCCCTGCCGCACGAGAGCCTGGGCGATGGTCGCTGAACCGACCTTGCCCGAGGAGAAGTGGCCCACGGGAACCAACACGCCGGGCGAAGGCGTCCGTCGATTGGTCGGAACGTAGAGATTGGCCGTCACCGGAAATCCGGGGCGGCTCTCGTAAATGACGTTTTCAATGCGGTAGCCATCGCGTTCGAGCGTCTTCAGGACTCGCGCATTGAGCGGAGTCTTTTCCGGCATGGGTCCAAAGCACTTGCCCAGTCGTTCCCGCACATCGGCGACATAACGCTCCGCGTCCGCCTTGGTGCGCAACGCCGCGCGGCGCGCATCGGCCTCCTGCATCACCTCGCGCGTGCGCCGCACGTAGTACTCCTGCACGGAACGCGGCGATCGGTTGTGCCTGGCGAGTCCTCCCGGTTCGGACCCCGCCGCACTGGCGGGAGGATCGTCGCCCTCGTCATCGGTGGAGGGCCGGGCGCGAACATCCGCGCCCATGGCGGATGGCATGGCCGCGCCAAAAAGCGCGAAGCCGCTGCGTTGCAGCATTTGACGGCGGGTGAGATCATTCATGATTTGAAAGGTGCAACGTGGATGTTGGCGCGCAACCGGCAGGCGCACCATGAGGTTTCATTGTCCTCGGCCGTCAGGGTTTCAAAGCGGAGGCGAGTGGGACGTCCTTCAGTTTTCGAATGCCTTCGACGACGCATTCGGCATTGATCCGGGCACCCGCCTTTCTTGTGTGCTGGCGGTCGTTGAAAACCTCTCGGGCCTTGTCCTGTCCGAGCGCATCGAAGCGATCGGCGGCAAGGGCATTCAGGTCGATGAACAAGGCACCGCCGACGCGCGCAGCCTCGGCCGCCCATTCGGCGTAGCCATCAAAGCCGCGTTTGATCCGACCATCGCTCCACTCGTTGCGCGGAACAGGCGAGCAGATGATGCACGTGGCCCCCTTTGCCTTCGCGTCCCTGACGTACTGACGCAGGTACCACCCGTAGCTATGAATGAGCCTGGGGGAGTCCTTCGTGCCCGCCTGGAGCGTTTCATCACCGGCGGAAGTGATGGTGGAGCGATCCGCCTTGCTCGAATTCCATGTGTCATTGTGGCCAAACTGGAGGATGACAAAATCGCCCGGCTGCACCTCCTTCAGCACGCGCGCCCACGAGCCCTCTTCGATATAGCTTCGACTGCTTCGGCCGCCGATCGCCGCGTTGTAAACGTGAATCCGCGCCGGATCGAAGAACTCACCGAGCTCTGATCCCCAGCCCCACGGCCCGCGCTCTCCATTGCCGGAGCCGGTCTTCATGATCGAGTCTCCAACGAGAAAAAGGGCCGGATGATGGACGGGACCATCCGGAAGAGGCGGTGGAGCCTCGGCTGCGCCGACCACGGCAGCCAGCAGCAGAGTCATGGCGAAACAACGACTTTTCATGGCAAAAACGGTTCAGGCATTGACGCCCATGGCAGAGACCGGATCGATCTGGCGGAGGTTCCTGCTCTCCAACTCGCGGTAGCAGTCCGGCAGGTCGAACACTCGCAGCACGCCAGGGGCGAAGGCGGACAGCGGCCAACTGTAGTCCTCGACCTCGGCGATGTCGGAATAACTCGTCAGCGCATGCTTCAAGGTGACCTGCACGACCTCGGGCGACAGCACGGCGGCAAACGTGGCCGGCAATGCGCCCCATCCTTTCGCGACAAGGTGAATGGCTTCGTGTCCTGATGCTTTCAACCAGGCGATCACGCGCAGGACGTCATGCGTTCGCTGGCCGACACAGGGATAGTCGAGCATCAGCCCGTGCGCCGCATAAAAATAGTCCGGACCATAGGGCGCGTTGGGTGGAAGATTGGTCGTGTTGGGCGCCGACTCTCCAATTCCCCGAACATCGCAGGCATGGACAGCCGCCGCGCTTTCAGCAGCAACAATCTCGGCAAGCAATGGCTCGTCGCGCAGCTCGGCATCGGCCGACTGGTGCGCAATGTAGAGCACGGCCCGCTTCAATCCGCGGGGTGGGCGTGACAGCAGCGGTTCGTCCGAAAGCCGATAGACCAGCGCCTGTATTCCCGGTTCGGTCTCGACGACATAGGTTGCCGCGAAAGGTTTCGGATAGTTCCTATCACGGCCTGGCCGCAAGATCCGATAATCCGGCACGCCGTCGCGAGACGGCAGCTTGAGCACCTCAACGAGCGCCTTCCGCAACTTCGCGCCGCTGAGTCCGGCCCGCCCGCGTCGGGCCGCTGCCGAGGCGTCGCGGGTAAAGTCGCACACCGTGCGCGATTTCAAGTCAGCGACCTGGCCGCGGGGCGTGCACCAAAGTGTTTCCTCCTTTTCGAGCGTGAGTTGGGGTTCGGTTTCGGCATCAGAGGCCTTTGTGACCCGGTTGAACCATCGATACATCGCCTCACGCACGGGCTGCGAGAAGCCATGATAGTCCGGACCGATGAAATGCGCGATGTCCTTTTCCGCGCCGAGCAGCCGATAGAGCGTCTGAAGCCGCTCATAGGCCTCCTCCATGCCGCGCACGTCGAAAAAATCCTTCTCCTGATCGAGCAGGATGACGGGCTTGGGGGCGACCGCCGCCAGAAAATCCGAGTGATCCAATCCAAGCGCCAGGGCCCCCGGCGGGCATTGCTCCGTGTCGGACGGCAGCTCGTTCTCCAGATTCCGCAGAAACGTCGTGACGAAACAACTGGGCGCGGCCATTGCCCACCTCTGCTCAATGCCGCAGAGCCAGGCCGTGTCGGTCCCGCCGCCCGAGTTGCCCGTGACGCCCACCCGCTGCGGGTCAACCTCCGGACGCGTCAGCAAGTAGTCCAGTGCGCGCACGCCATCCCATGCCCGCCAGGCACCGAAGAATTCGCCGACCAGAACCTGCTGGTTGCCCACATACAAATGTTCACCCACGGCCACGCCGTGACGCGGCTTCAAATCAGGGGTGAGGAGCTGCACGCGCTCGCCCTGCCCGATCGGATCAAACACCAGCACGATGTAGCCGAGTCGCGCCAGGCCTTGAGCGAAGGACTGGTATGTTCCACCGGCCTTGCCACTGTGCGTGTGGCCGCAGGCTCCGACGACTCCGGGCCGCGGAAAGGGGCGCCCCTTGGGCACATAGAGATTGGCCGTCACCAGGAATCCCGGACGACTCTCGAAGATCACCTTCTCGATGCGGTAGTCATCGCGTTCGACCATGCCCGTGACCCGCGGATTGAGCGGAGTCTTCGGGGGCAATGCGCCGAACGATTGCCGGATCTTGCCGCGGACCTCCCGCACATAGGCCTCGGCATCCGCCTTCGTTTGGATGGTGGCTCGACGCGCATTGGCTGTTTGCTCCACTTCGCGCACGCGTGTGACGTAGTACTCCTGCACCATCCGGCCGAAACGATTCAATGGGGCCGGCGCCAGTGGCAGCTTGGGCGTGAAGGGAACATTCGTCTCGGCGGCCGCTCCCATTGCGGATTGCGGCGCGCCAATTTTTCCCAAAACGACGCCGCACAGCCCGGCGCCTGTTGACTTCAGGAGCGCCCGCCGCGAAATGCGGCCGGTCGAACCAACCGGAGACGATGATGAATGTCTCAAGGGAAAAAGAGAGCGCGGGAAACTCGCAACCCCGCGATCCGACTCAAAGGTCGAATGTCGTCGTGAACACGAATGTCCGCGGATTGATGATGCGGAAGGTGTGCGGTTCGCCGTTGGGATACGCTCCGACGGGTTGGAGACGGGCTTTTGACTCCTGGATATTGCGAACATTGAGTTGAAACCGCGCGCGTATCTTGCCGCCGAAAAGCTTCGTCTGGTAGATCGCGAAGGCGTCAAAATACGCATGGGCCTTGTCCCAAATGGGACGAGTGGGATCGAGTGTTTCTGCCGCATCGATATTGCCGTCGATCGGAACGCCGTAGAAGCCGATGGCGCCCTTGCTTTCCCAGCGCACGCCTCCGCCGACAGTGAAATTCTTGAGCACACGGTGGTCGGTCAGCCCGGCGAGCCGGTAACTCGTGGCGAGATTGAAGCGCCATTCACGAATCTGCGGGCGGGCCGTGCCCGCAGTGGCGCCGTCGATGCGGAGCGGTGTGAGGATGCTGCTGAGAATGTAGTCGCGCGGCGTGCGCGTGCCCGTCGAGGGAAATTCTCCGGAATAACTGCTGTCCAGCCACTTCTTGCCGGTGCGCGGATCGACAATCGTTTCCCATACCGCCATCCTTTCATCGAGCCATTCGCGATTGGCTGGTGACTGCAAGCCGTCGATGGAAATGGTGCGCGTCACATTGCTGCGCAGTGTCCAGAAACTCGTGGGATTGAAGTTCAGTTCATACTCTTCACCCTTCGCATTGATATTCGTTGTATCTGCGACGGTGTTGCCACGCCAGGTCGTTTCCACGTCCGGGGAGAGTTTCTGGATGCGGTTGGCTTCGGCATTGGCCGCATCGATACTCATGGAGGGATTGAGCTGGGTCAGCCAGTTGACTGCCTGCCGGTGCAGCGAAAAGGTGTCCGCAAGGGCGGCAAAGTCATCATAATCCATTTCCTTCAGCCGATTCGCCATGAGCGCTCCCTGCCCGGCGCGGGAGTTGATATTGTCCGTGGTGTAGTGGTTGACTCGAAGCCAGAACTTCGTGCCGAAACCCAGGGTGAAGCCGTAGTCCTGACCGACCGAGCTGGGATTGGGCAGCGCCTCCAGCTTGATGTTGATCGCGGGCTCCGCAGGACGGAAGCTGTCGGAACGGTTGTAGAACACGCTCAGGCCCTGCAGCGCAGAGGCCAGATGCGACTTCCAGCCTGTGCCTGTGCGGGCGCTTTCGATGAAACTCCAGTCGCGGAAGGGTCGGACAACCGCACCCTTGGTTGTCGTGTCACCCTCACGTATCGCCCAGTCGCCACGCCACCCGGACATCCGCGCGTAGTCGTATTCATAGCCGTTGGGCAGGAGCTGAACCCTGTCCTGGCGCTTGTACCCGCTCTTGTCCGAACGCCGGCCGAAAGTGGTTACAAGTCGGTTGCCAAGAAACGTGCTCTGCAGAATCGCGCCCTTTGTCTGGATCAGGTTGACCGTGGAGCTGGCATTTTCACCAGCACTGCCTTCGGCGACAGCGGATTGGCCAAAGGTGGCCTTGTCAGTCACCCACTGCTTTGTCTTTGGGTCATACCAGGTGAAATCATAGATTCCGTAACTCGTCCTCGACGGCCCATAGTCCGCATCCTGGCCCGAGGCGTCTCCAACGTAATAGTGGAAGTAGGGGCGTGTGGCCTGCGATGAGGGGCCATAGCCATTTGTGGTGAGGGCATTGCCCTTTGGCGCGCCGGCCGGTGCATACACCGGATTGTCCGAAATCATCACGTCGCGAAAATTATAGACGCGGTTCTTGCTCTTGCGCTCTTCGTAGTAGCCGAGCAATTGCTGCCGTCCCAGCAGTCGCAGCCATTTCGACTTCTCCTTGGTCAGGTCGAGCACGTAGGCAAGCTGCCCGCGATAGCTGTCCTGCTCAAAGGGCCGCTCATTGTAGACCGGCTCTACGGCGCCAAAATATGGTTTCAGGAAAAACGGATTGGGCCGGCCGTCGAGCAGCCGGCTGTTGGGGTCGACTCTGAGCAGAAAACTTTGCCCGACACCGCTGATGGTATTCACGATTGTCCGACGAACCCGGTCCGATTCCTCACGCTGCCAGGCAAATTGAAAAGCGAGCGTATTGCGCTCCGAGTTGAGAATCATCTGCTCGAATTCCACGGTCGACGTATCGGTCTCCTCCCGCTGGTAGTTCGCACTCGCCAGGTTCACATGGGCGTAGTCGTAAACGGAGGAGTCCGACACGCCGCGCAGTATTGCGAAAAGCGGACGACCATCCTGGATGGGGTCGCTAATGCTCTCAAGCATGCGATTGACCCCGGTGATGCTGCCGGCGCCGTTGCTTGCGTTGGCCGCCGGCATCCGCCCAATTTCCCAGAGTTGAATCCCTCCGTTGTCGACGAACATGATGGGACCGGCCCGATTCAAGTTCGCGAGACCAGGGGGATTGTTGGTGCCGGTATAGGTCGTCGAAACGCCATTGACAGTCGCAGTCTGGGTAACTGGGTCCCATGTCGGACTTCCCGTTTCGCGCCAGTAGGTCACACCGTCGCGGGGCGTCACTGTCGTTCCCCGCGCACCATCACCAAAATAGGTTTGGAACGATGCACGCAGCGTGGTGTACTTGAATGGCTGGACCCTGATCATGGCATTGAGCCGGCGGGTATTGAAGCTGGATGGCTTCTGATAGTCCTCGTCGTGCTGATAGACGCCACTCACGCGCGCCGCGAGTTTTCCGGGAATCAGCGAGCGATTCAGGTCAAACGAAGTGCGCCAGCCGCCCGTGTTGTCGACGCGGAACTGAACCTGGGAGATCTCGCGCCTCAGGTTGGCGGACGCGGCGACCATGTTGACCGTGCCGGAGCCCTCGCCGAGTCCGAAGATGCTCGAATTGGGACCACGGCTGATTTCAACGGCGTCGATGTCGATCGGATCGACGGGAACGCGACCGCTGGAGGCGAAACCGGAGCGCGAGATATTGGCAGCGCCGATGCCGCGCAGGCGGTTGGACGTCGCCCGATCCGACTGAACATTGTCGTCTATCTGGCCCTTGCGATTGATCTCAAAATCCGTGTAGGTGCCCACACCCTCCGCGCCGGCCTCGTAGGCAAAGATGTCGTTGATGTCCAGCATCGCGAAATCTGACATCTGCTGCTTCGTGACAACGGAGATCGACGATCCCAGGTCCTCCAGGCTGGTGTTCAGCCGCGTTCCGGACATCGTATTCGTCGCGAGGTAGCCGTTGTTCGATTCGACCACCTCGAAAGGCGACAGGACCACGGCTTTTTCCTTCTCGTTTGGATCCGTGTCGGTGGAGGATTGACTCGTGGTGGACTGTGCCGCCACGGAAGCGGCGCAGGCGGCAAGCATGGCGGTTATCTTGGAGGCGAACGAGGATTTCATCGTCGGGAGATGCGGGGGGTTGGCGGTTTGCAGTGAGCGCCACGAGGCGTTCACTGAGAAGCAGGAAGAAACAACCCGACGATGTGGCAACCGCAGCGTTGCTTGTATCGTATAAGCGGAAAACCCCAAGGCACGCCGGGCACTTTTGGATGCATCTTGGTGTCAAAGACCGCAGGTGTGACCCCGGTCAATGGACCCGGTCCAGCCTGTTCACACCCATCGCCGCCGAAAGAACTTTAGCCGTTGAAATCCCTGTCGGATCGGAAACGCTTCGGCCGCCAATGGGAAAGATCTTGCGCATCACTATGGCCGATGTCGGCGTGGCGGCGGGCGTCAGCCAGGCTGCGGTGTCCCTGGCCCTCCGCAACCACGCCAGCATTCCACCCGCGACGCGTGAGCGCATCCGCGCGGCTGCGCGAAAAATCGGTTATCATCCCCATGCCGGCATTTCGTCCCTCATGGCGCAGATCCGCTCGAAACGGCGGGTGAAGTTTGGGGCCAGGCTCGCAGGGGTGACCAACTGGTCGGGTCCCGGTGAGTCCTGGCAGTTCCCCGCATGGCGCGTACAATGGGAAAGCGCCCGGCGGCGGGCGACCGAACTGGGATGGGGTCTCGAGGAGTTCTCGATCGGGCAGCGCGGGCTGAGCGTCCCCCGCCTCGCCTCGATCCTGCAGGCGCGCGGCATCGAGGGCGTGATCGTGTTTCCGCTCTCGACCCACTCAATCCTTCCCCTTCCTTGGGAGAAATTCGCCAGCGTTGCGATTGGCTACACCCTCGAATCGCCCCTGTTGCATCGGGTCGTGACAGCGCATTTCGATTCCGTGCCAATCGCCCTCGAACAGCTCCGCCTGCGCGGATATCGCCGCATTGGCATCGCCCTGGATGGGCGCCTCAGCGTGCGCGTCCACCGGTGCTGGCTGGCGGCTTTCTGCGCGTTCGGGTTCGAGGCCGCGGGGATCGATCCGAGCGCGATCGCCGTCCTGCCCGCGATCGGAACCAAGTCCGCACTGAGGAAATGGGTGAAGTCCTTCCGACCGGAAGCCGTGCTGTACGGCGGGCCGTATCCCATCCGCCGATGGATGGAGGAGTCCGGCCTTTCGGCGCCGGACGAGATTGGCATCGCCGGACTTGCGGACTTTCGGCCCGATGAGGGCTGCGCACACATCGACGAGGGCTGGCATCACATCGGGTCCGCGGCGGTCGACAATGTCGTCGGCCAGCTTTCTCGAGGCGAAAGAGGGGTTCCGTCCCACGCCGTCCTCAGCCTGATTCGAGGCGAATGGATCGACGGCGATTCCGTTCGTCCCGCTCCGGCCGCGCATTCGGTTGCCGTCAAGTAATACGACAAAAGTAAGTCGTGGATTGTGTTTCACCCGCGCCGGCGGCTTAGCTCGGATCCACGCCGGAACTTTCCCGTGAAAACCCAATGAGCTCCATGGAGAATGACCACTCCACCCCGCCGGCGACTGCGCGGACGTCGCGTGGATTCACCCGGACCGTGTATTTTTTTGGGGCGCTGGGCGAGCTGATGTTCGGCTACGACATCGGCGTGATCGGCGTCGCGCTGCTGTTCATCTCGCGCGAGATGAACCTTTCGCCCGTCTCGCAGGGGCTGGTCGTGAGCGCTCTGCTCGCCGGAGCGGCCCTCGGCGTGGGCTGCGCCGGAGTCCTGTCGGATCGTTTCGGTCGCCGGCCGCTGCTCATCGCAATGGCGGCGGTCTTCGCTTTGGGAGGACTTGCGGGCGCGCTCGCCCCCTCCGTCGCGGCGCTCATCGCCGCGCGCGTCGTCATGGGCGTCGGCGTGGGGGCCTCGGCCGTGGTCGTGATGGTCTACCTCGCCGAACTCGCGCCCGCCGAACACCGCGGCCGGATCGCCGGCCTGGGACAGCTCATGGTCGTGTGCGGCATCTTTCTCGCCTTCGGGGTGGACTACCTGCTGGAACCCTGGGGCGCGTGGCGCTGGATGATCGGCTTGAGCGCGGTGCCGTCGGTTGTGCTGCTGGCCGGGCTCCTCGCCATGCCGGAGTCGCCGCGCTGGCTCATCCAGGCCGGCCGCATCGCGGAAGCGCGCCGGGTGCTGCAACGCATGGGGCGGGGCGGCCGCGCTGACCGGGAGATCGCCGCAATCCAGGCCGCATCCGCGGCCGCGCGGGCCTCGGTGGAGACCGCGAGCGGCAAATCCGCGCCGGGACTGGGCCGTGCCCTGCTCGCCTGCACTGGACTCGCCGTCCTGGTCCAGCTGCTCGGTGTAAACACGATCATCTACTACGCGCCCACGGTGCTCATGCAGGTGGGATTCGGACAGAAAGGCGCGGTGATCGCCAATCTCGGGATCGGGGTGGTCAACATCCTCGTGACAGTCGTGGCGCTGCAGTTGATCGACCGGCTCGGGCGGCGGCGCCTCCTGCTGACGGGTTCGGTGCTCATGACCGCGGCAATGCTGCTGCTCACTGCGGCGGGCTTCTCGGGCGGGAGCGGAGGCTGGGGCATGCTCGCCGGCATGCTGATGTTCCTGGCCGCCTTTGCACTCAGCTGGGGCGCGTGCGTGCGCGTCCTCATCTCCGAATTGCTGCCCCAGCACGTGCGCGGCGCGGTCATGGGCTATGTGCTCGTCCTAAACTGGGCCACCAACTTCGGCGTTGGCCTGCTGTTTCCGGTCATGCTCGCCCACCTCGGCATGGGCCTGACTTTCCTCGTCTTCGCCGGCATGGGCGCCCTGTCGTTCGGATTTGTCCATCGTTTCGTGCCCGAGACCAATGGACGCACGCTCGAGGAAATCCAGGCCTTGTTCCTTCGAAGCTGAGCGCCAGCCAACCGACCTCCCCATGGAGTCATCCCTCCGCCACGCCACTCCTCCCAACATTGTAGTGCTGATAGCCGACGACCTTTGCAAAGGCTCGCTGGGCTGCTACGGCGATCCGCACGTGCGCACACCCAACATCGACCGGCTTGCCACCGAGGGGCTCCGCTTCGAGCGCGCCTACGTGACCGCGCCCCAATGCAGCCCCAGCCGTTCGTCGCTGTTCACCGGCCGCACACCCCACGCCACCGGCACCTCGCGTCTGCACGCCCCGCTGCGCAACGACGTACCGACGGTCCTCGAACCGCTGCGGGAGCAGGGCTATTTCACCGGCGTTCTCCGCAAGCACCATCTCGGCGAGGACTTTCGCCGCCGCTTTGATTTCTCCGGCGGCAATGATGCTTCCGCGTCCGCGTTTTTCCGCCAGGCGCCTGCCGACCGTCCCTTTTTCATGTGGGTCGGCTTCAACGATCCGCATCGCGACCTTTACACGAATTATGATCATATCCGCGGCCTGGTCACGCCACCGCACGACCCCGCCGAAGTCACGGTTCCCCCCTTCCTGCCGGACACCCCGGCCCTGCGCGCGGATCTGGCGCTGCACTACGATGCCATTCACCGGCTGGACCGGGACTGTGGCGAGGTTCTCCGTCTGCTCGAGGATTCCGGCCGGGACAGGAACACCGTGGTCGTATTCATGAGCGACCATGGCATGCCCTACCCGCGAGCCAAGGCCACCCTTTATGAAGCCGGCATCAACGTGCCGCTCGTCGTCCGCTGGCCCGGTCGCGTCGCTCCTCACCAGGTGACTTCCGAACTCGTTTCGTCGGTCGATCTGCCCGCCACCTGGCTCGAACTGGCGGGACAGCCTGCGCTCCCCGCCATGGAGGGCCGCAGCCTCCTTTCCCTGCTCACCGGCCGGCCCCACGAGTCGCGGCGATACATCCATGCCGAGCGCAACTGGCACGACACGTGGGAGCCAGCCCGCGCGATCGTCTCGCAAAAGCACGCCTTGATCTGCAATTGTCGCCCGGAGGTGTCGTACCGGGGCTCCCTGGACCATGTTTCAGCGCCGGTCTGGAGAATCATGGAAAGGGAGCACGAGGCAGGACGCCTCCCGCCCACGCTCGCGGCGATGTTCCGCTCACCCCGCCCCGTCGTCGAGCTCTACGACCTGTCAGCCGATCCCCATGAGCTTTCCAACCTCGCCGAGAATCCCGCACACGCAGCAGTGGTCGACGAACTCCTTCTCGAGCTGGATCGCTGGATGCGCGCAACGAACGACTTCCTGCCTCCCCCGGCATCGTTCCCGGAAATTGTTCAGGAGGGAAAACTGACCATGGCCCGCATGCTCGACGGTCCGCTCCCGAAACTCTGAGCGGGCGGTTCGAAAACCTTCAAGTGAACGGAAATCACATGGCTCGGGAAAAAGCGTTGAGCTCGCCGCCTTACGCCGGGACACCGGAGGCGGAGGCGGGCTCGATCTGGCGGAGCTTTTTCGATTCCAACTCGCGGTAGCAATCCGGCAGATCGAATGCCTTCAGCACGCCAGGGACAAGCGTGGCCCACGGCCAGTCGTATCCCGGGGTCTCAGCCACGTCCGCGTAGCTGGCAAGCGCGTGCTTCAGAGTGACCTGCTTCACGCGGTCGTGCAGGACGGCCGCAAACGTGCCTGGAATCGCGCCCCAGCCGCGGGCGACAAGGTGCACTTCCTCATGGTCGTAGCCGGCCATCCAGTCGAGCACGCGCAGGAGGTCGAATGTGCGCTGTCCCGCAGTGGGATAGTCGAACAAGACCCCGAATCCCGCGTGCATGTTGTCGACCCTGCTCTTCTGCGGGTTGTCGGATGTCGAGATCCCCGGTTGCGATTCCCCTACTCCGCGCACGTCGCAGGCGTAAATTGCCGCCTTTGGCTCCGCCTCGCAGATTTCCTTCAACCAGGGATCGGTGCGCAGTTCCTCGTCGGCGGAGCGATGGGCGACATACAGGACCGCCCGTTTGGGCCCGCGTGGCGGGCGCGAGAGGAGTCTTCCTTCGCTGAGGCGATAGACGAAGACCTGGATGTCAGGCTCCGTTTCCAGCAGGTATTCGGCATGGTTTTTTTTCGGGTATCCCCGGGCGCTTGCTCCGGTCATGATCCGGAACTCGCACACGCCCTCGCGTGAGGGCAGCCTGAGTGTCGATGTGATTCGCTGCCGCAGCGCGGCTCCCGTCAATGCCGGTCTTGTGGAGCGCAGTTTTCGCGACAATTCAGCGCCATGGGTGAACTCCGTTTTCGCCTTCAACTCGGCCACCTGGCCGTGGGGCAGGCATCGAAGATTGTCCCAGTTCTCGCGCGTGAGCTCCGGTTCCTTCGGCACCTGGGGCATGCCCGAGTGATGGCTGAACCAGCGGTACATCGCCTCGCGGTTGGGCTGGGCAAATCCGTGGCCCCCCGTTCCGAGATAGAAGGAGAAGTTTTCCTCCGCACCGAGCAGCGCATAGAGCCGGCGAAGCCTGACACAGGCCTCCTCGAAGCCGCGCACATCAAAAAAATCGTTCTCCTGTCCAACCAGCAGCACGGCACGCGGGGCCATCGCAGCCAGGAAGTCGGAATGATCGAGTCCGTGCGCGAGCAGCCCCCACGGCAGATTCTCCGGATCGAGCGGACGCTCGTTTTCAACAAGCCTGCGCAGCGAGGTCACATTGCAGCTCGGCGCCGCCATTGTCAGGCGCAAATCGAAACCGCAGAGCAGCTTCGTCTGGTTCCCCCCGCCGGAGCTGCCCGTGATGCCGAGGTGGCGGGAATCCACTTCTGGCCGCAAAATGAGATAATCCAGCGAACGAATGCAGTCCCACACGAACCAGGTGGGCAGGGTCTCCCCCACCAGCGGCATGCGCACGCCGCTGTAGATGTGCTCGCCCGTGCCGCCGCCGTGCATGGGCTTGAATGCGGCGTCCACATACTGGTAGCGCTCGCCCTGACCGATCGGATCGAAGGCAAGCGCGACATAGCCCTGCCGCACGAGAGCCTGGGCGATGGTCGCTGAACCGACCTTGCCCGAGGAGAAGTGGCCCACGGGAACCAACACGCCGGGCGAAGGCGTCCGTCGATTGGTCGGAACGTAGAGATTGGCCGTCACCGGAAATCCGGGGCGGCTCTCGTAAATGACGTTTTCAATGCGGTAGCCATCGCGTTCGAGCGTCTTCAGGACTCGCGCATTGAGCGGAGTCTTTTCCGGCATGGGTCCAAAGCACTTGCCCAGTCGTTCCCGCACATCGGCGACATAACGCTCCGCGTCCGCCTTGGTGCGCAACGCCGCGCGGCGCGCATCGGCCTCCTGCATCACCTCGCGCGTGCGCCGCACGTAGTACTCCTGCACGGAACGCGGCGATCGGTTGTGCCTGGCGAGTCCTCCCGGTTCGGACCCCGCCGCACTGGAGGGAGGATCGTCGCCCTCGTCATCGGTGGAGGGCCGGGCGCGAACATCCGCGCCCATGGCGGATGGCATGGCCGCGCCAAAAAGCGCGAAGCCGCTGCGTTGCAGCATTTGACGGCGGGTGAGATCATTCATGATTTGAAAGGTGCAATGTGGATGTTGGCGCGCAACCGGCAGGCGCACCATGAGGTTTCAGCATCCTCGGGCGTCATGGTTTTAGAGCGGAGGCGAGTGGGACATCCTTGAGTCTGCGGACGCCCTCAATCCCGAGTACATGCTCAGAGATCGAAGGTCGTGGTGAACACGAACGTGCGCGGATTCACGATGCGGAAGGTGTGCGCCTCGCCATTGGGATACGCGCCGACGGCCTGCAGGCGTACTTTCGACTCCTGGATATTGCGGACATTGAGCTGAAAGCGGACAGGGACCTTGCCGTTGAAGAGCTTCGTCCGGTACGTCAGGAAAGCGTCGAAATAGGCGTGCGCCTTGTCCCAGATCGGGCGTGTCGGATCCAGTGACTCGGCCACTTCGATATTGCCGTCAATCGGTATGCCGTAATAGCCGATGGCTCCCTTGCTTTCCCAGCGCACACCGCCGCCAACGGTAAGGTTCTTGAGCACACGGTGGTCGGTCAGCCCCGCGAGCCTGTAGCTCGTGGCGACGTTGAAGCGCCACTCGCGAATCTGCGGACGGGCGGTGCCCGCCGTCGCCCCGTCGATGCGGAGCTGGGTGAGGATATTGCTGAGGATGTAGTCGCGTGGTGTGCGCGTGCCGGTCGATGGAAACTCCCCGGCATAGCTGGTATCGAGCCACTTCTTTCCGGATCGCGGATCGACGATCGTTTCCCACACCGGCATCCGCTGGTTCAGCCAGTCAAAATTGTCCGGAGATTGCGCGCCATCGATTGAAACGGTCCGGGTCACGTTTGCACGCAGCGTCCAGAAGCTCGACGGATTGAAGTTCAATTCATACTCCTCCCCCTTGGCAAAGATGTTGGTTGTATCCGCAACGGTGTTGCTCCGCCAGGCCGCCTCCACATCGGGGGAGAGTTGCTGAATTCGGTAGGCCTCAGCCTCGGCCGCCTCGAGGGTCATGGAGGGGTTGAGTTGAGTCAGCCAGTTGACCGCCTGGCGGTGAAGTGCGAACGTGTCCGCAATGGCGGCAAACCCCTGAAAATCGGTTGTCATCAGCCGGTTGGCCATGAGAGCCCCTTGTCCGGCGCGGGAGTTGATGTTATCCGTGGTGTAGTGGTTGACCCGAAGCGAAAACTTGCCGCCGAAACTGACGGTGATGCCGTAATCCTGCCCGATCGAACTGGGATTGGGCAGCTCGTTCTGCTTGATGCTGATCGCAGGCGCCGCGGGGCGGAAACTGTCGGAACGATTGTAGAAGAAACTCAAACCCTGCAATACCGAGGCCACCCCGGCCTTCCAGCCCGTGCCACTGCGGGCGTTTTCGATGAAGCCCCAGTCGCGGAACGGGCGGATCACGCCACCCTTCGTGGTCGTGTCGCCGTTGCGTATCGCCCAGTCGCCACGCCATCCGGACATTCGCGCGTAGTCGTATTCATAGCCGTTGGGCAGGAGCTGAACCCGGTCCTGGCGCTTGTTTCCACTCTGGTCTGAGCGGAGCCCGAACGTGGTGACCAGACGGTTGCCGAAAAAGCTGCTCTGCAGAATCGCACCCTTGGTCTGGATCAGGTTGACGGTCGAATTGGCATTTTCTCCCGCACTGCCCTCGGCAACAGCAGACTGGCCGAAGGTGGCCTGATCGGTCACCCACTGCTTCGTCTGTGGATTGTACCAGGTGAAATCGTAGATGCCATAGGTCGTTCGCGAGGGGCCATAGTCCGCATTCTGGCCGTTGGCGTCGCCCACGTAGTAGTGAAAATATGGCCTGGTGGCCTGTGACGACGGGCCATAGCCGTTTGCAGTCAGGGCATTGCCCTTCGTCTGACCGGCCGGCGCGTAGATCGGGTTGTCTGAAATCATCACGTCGCGGAAATTATAGACGCGGTTCTTGCTCTTGCGCTCCTCGTAGTAGCCGAGCAGTTGCTGACGGCCCAGGAAGCGGAGCCATTTCGACTTCTCCCTTGTCAAGTCGAGCACGTAGGCCAGCTGGCCACGGTAGCTGTCCTGTTCGAACGGCGTCTCATTGTAAACCGGTTCCACAGCACCGAAGTAGGGTTTTAGAAAGAACGGGTTGGGGCGGCCGTCGAGCAACCGGCTGTTGGGATCGACGCGCAGCAGGAAACTCTGGCCCACCCCACTGGTGGTGTTCACGATGGTCTTGCGGAGCCTGTCGGATTCCTCGCGCTGCCAGGCGAACTGGAAGGCCAGTGTGTTGCGGCCCGTATTAAGAATGAACTGCTCAAATTCCACGGTCGAAGTGTCGGTTCTCTCCCGCTGGTAATTCGCGCTGGCCAGATTGACATGGGCATAGTCGTAGACGGAGGGGTCCGACACACCGCGGAGGATGGAAAAAAGCGGCCGGCCATCGCGAATGGGCTCGGCGAAACTTTCGAGCATGCGATTGACTCCCGTGATGCTGCCGGCGCCGTTGGTCGCGGTGGCCGCCGGCATGCGGCCGATCTGCCACAGCTGGATCCCTCCATCGTCGACGAACATGATTGGACCAGCCCGATTGAGGTTGGCAAGACCGGGGGGATTGGTGGTGCCGCTGTATGTTGTCGAAACGCCGTTGACGGTGGCCGTCTGCGTCACCGGATCCCAGGTCGGACTGCCCATCTCGCGCCAGTAGGTGACGCCATCGCGCGGCGTCACTGCGGTCCCCCGCGCGCCGTCGGCAAAGTAGGATTGAAACGAAGCGCGCAGCGTGGTGCTCTTGAACGGCTGGATCCTGATCATGGCGTTCATCCTGCGGGTGTTGAAGCTGGAGGGCTTTTGAACGTCTTCATCGTGCTGATAGACTCCGCTCACTCGGGCCGCGAGCTTGCCGGGAATGAGCGTCCGGTTCAGGTCAAAGGATGTGCGCCAGCCTCCCGTGTTGTCGAAACGAACCTGGGCCTGGGAAATCTCGCGATTCAGGTTGGCCGATGCTGCCACCATGTTGACGGTGCCGGATCCCTCGCCGAGGCCGAAGATGCTCGAATTGGGGCCGCGGCTGATTTCGACGGCATCAATGTCGATCGGATCGACGGGGACGCGGCCGCTGGTGGCGAAACCGGAGCGCGAGATGTTTGCCGCGCCGATGCCGCGAAGACGATTGGATGACTCCCGATCGGATTGCACGTTGTCATTCATCTGGCCGTTGCGGTTGATCTCGAATGCGGTGTAGGTTCCCACTCCCTCGGCGCCTGCCTCGTAGGCGAAGATGTCGTTGATATCGAGCATCGCGAAATCCGACATCTGCTGCTTCGTGACCACGGAAATCGACGAGCCAAGATCCTCCAGACTGCTGTTGAGCCGGGTACCCGACATCGTGTTCGTCGCCAAATAGCCGTTGTTCGACTCTGTCACCTCGAACGGACTGAGCTTGACGACATCGTCCCGACCGACGACTCCGCTCCGGCCTGGACCTTCATCGGGGCGGACGCTTCTGCTCTGTTGCGCCGCCCTTTGCACGTTTGGGCCGGCGCCCTCCGGCTTGTCCAGACGGACAATCGAAAGCACATCCGTCTTCTCATCCATGATCACGCCCAGGTCCGTGCCCGCCAGTAATCGGTTCACCGCCTCCATGGGGGTAAATTCACCTTTCAAGGCAGTGGTGCGCACACCGTCCGTTGCGTCGGGCGCGAAGACGACCTGCAGACCCGACTGCTGCGAAAATTTCTTGAGCGTCTGTTCCGCCGCGCCGGCCGGAACATCGAACGCCTTCCGGTCCTGCTTCGCGGCCCGGCCGACAAGCGGGGAGATCACCATGGCCGCAAGGAGCGCGAATGAAACGCCAAGGGTCCGGGCACGGACGCCCAGCGGCCTGGAACAGGGTATCAAGGTCATGCACGTAAACGACGGACCAAGTGGGGGTCGCGACGTATGGGAATCTCAATTTTTTTGACATATCGGTTCATGCTTGAACTCACTGCGCGACCGGACCAAAGACCGGGGGCCCCCTCCTGCGCGATGAGCCCTCCCCCCTCAACACCCGCAACCCTCCTTCCCGCGCCGAACGACCGGTCGCGCTGGTTCAGCGAAGAGGTGCAACCGCACGCATCCTCCCTGCGCTCCTATCTCCGCGCTTCCTTTCCCGGAGTGCGCGATCTGGACGACGTCGTGCAGGAGTCCTACCTGCGCCTGTTCCGCACTGCGGCAAGGCAGCCCATCCGCTCCGTCCGGGCCCTGCTCTTCACCGTCGCCAAGCGGCTCGCCCTCGACACCGTGAGGCACGACAGGGCTTCGCCAATCGATGCCACCCTCGACCTCGACGAATTGGACATAGCAGCCGAAGAGCCTGATGTCGCGGAATGCGCCGACCGCCGTGAGCGGATCCGACTTCTCGCGAGCGCCATCGCCAAACTGCCCGGCCGGTGCCGGCAGACATTCATCCTTCACAAGATAAACGGCTGCTCCCGCAGGGAAGTCGCCCTCCAACTCGGCCTGTCGGAACGGACCGTCGAGGTGCAAACCGCCACGGCCATGAAACGCTGCGCCGACTACCTTCGACGCCGCGGGGTCAACGGTCTGTTTGCCAATGAGCCCCGATAACCACAACCGGCCCGGGTTCGATGCCAGTCCGCCGAAGGTGGAAACGGACGAATCCATCCTGACTGCGCTGGGATGGATGCGCCGCGCCCGCGCGGAAGACGAACTCCTTCAGGAGGTTTCCCGTCAGTTGCACCGCAACCGACGCCGGCGTCTCGCTCTGGCCTCGGGCCTGTTGAGCCTGGGCCTGATCACAGGCGTAGTCTGGCGGATCTCCCGGCCGAGCTCTGCATCGAACTCCGCGCCAGGCCTGTCCCCTGCCATTGCTTCAGGACTCGTCGGAAATTCTCGGACCGCCACCGTCACCTCGCCCGAACGCCGGATCCTTCCAGACGGCTCGGTGATGGAGCTGATCGATGGCGCGCGTGTCATCGTCGACTTTTCCGGCTCGCTCCGGAAAGTCGTCCTCGAGCGCGGCAAGGCGCATTTTCAGGTCACCAAGAATGCCCGGCGGCCCTTTGTCGTCGACGCGGCCGGCGTGCATGTGCGAGCCGTGGGAACGGCTTTTGTTGTCGACCGGAATGAACGCCGCATCGAGGTGCTTGTGACCAATGGCGTGGTTGCCGTGGCTGCGGACAATGCGGAAGCGCTGGCGGACAACCGAACATCCAGCAACTCCCAAGCGAAGGAATCGCTGGAGCCGCCACTGGCGAAGCTTGAGGCAGTGCAGGGCGGGGGCTCTGGCGTGCAACTCCTCGATGCCGGCAAGGTGTGGAGCGTGGACCTGAAGACCTCGGCGACCCATGTTCAGGCACTCTCCGACACGGACATGACGGAACGGACTTCGTGGCGCATTCCCCAGTTGGAATTCACGCGGCCCCCCCTGCCCGACGCCCTTGCGATTCTGAATCAACACAATCAGGTGCAATTCGAGATCGCCGACTCATCGTTGAACAAGCTGCAATTGAGCGGATTTCTGCGTGCCGACAATGCCGAGGGCATGGTGCGGCTGCTCGAGGCAAACTTTGGAATCAAAGCGACGCGTCAAGGCGGCGTTATTTCCCTCGCTCGATGACTCCGGGGCGGACTCCGAACACACACGGCCCGCTCCCCTCGCCCTGCCCGTCCAATCATTGGCCGTCAATGATCGCACACGCAGGCATACTCCTTCAGCGAGCATTCG
The DNA here is from genome assembly GCA_015075305.1 of Opitutaceae bacterium. Taxonomy (NCBI): domain Bacteria; kingdom Pseudomonadati; phylum Verrucomicrobiota; class Opitutia; order Opitutales; family Opitutaceae; species Opitutaceae bacterium. Next base: position 532,218 of record JABTUS010000001.1, read on the forward strand.
CCGCAGGTCGAAAGCACCAGGTTGAACTTTTCGGTCACCGTCGCGCCATCCGAGCTCGACTTGATTTGTACGACCGTCGCAAAGCCGTCCCCCGCAGGCACCACCCCGTCCGAGATCAGCGTGTTGCCGGACTTCTTGAAGGAGAGCCTTGTCGGCGACAGCCGTTCGCCCGTGAATACGGTGACAATCTGGTCCGCAGGCGCCACGATCCGTCCATCATCGTCAACAAACGTGATCTGAACCCTGCGATCCGCGGTGAGCAGGAATTCCGCGTGCGGCTCGACGCGCGTCAGCACGCGTCCGCCGTTTGGCGCCTTGATTCTTGCCCCGGCATCACGGGCATGCGAGTGATTGTCGTGCGCATGCGCGGATACGGCGGGCATACCGCACGCGAGCATGGCGAGAATCGGGAGGATGTTGGATTTGATTTTCATGGTCGTTGAAGAAATGGAATGCGCCGAAACCAGTCTGGCGTGACCGGCCTACTGGGATGCCGCCGCACCGGTGGCGACAGCCCGCTCGGCGGCGCGTCTTGAAAAGTGGAAGAATATCAGGGGCGTAATCAGGAAGTTCAGGAGCGTGGAGGACACCAGCCCGCCCACGATCACCACGGCCACCGGATGAAGGATCTCCTTGCCCGGTTGATCCGCCGCAAACACAAGCGGGATGAGCGCGCACCCTGCCGAAAGCGCGGTCATGAGCACGGGCGCCATCCGTTCCAGCGTGCCGCGCACAACCATTTCGCGGGTGAACCGCTCCCCCTCATGCCTCATCAGGTGCAGATAGTGCGAGATCATCATGATCCCGTTGCGCGCGGCGACGCCCCCCACGGCGATGAACCCCATCAGCGTCGCAATGCTGATGTTGTCGACCTTCAGCCAGGTGAACACGAGTCCGCCGACCAGCGCCAGCGGGATGTTCAGCATGACCTGCAGCGCAAGCGAAAGGCTTCGGAAGAAGCCCTGAAGGAGAAACAGGATGACCAGGAACACCACCGAGCTGAACACCGCGATGCGAACGGTCGCCTCCTGCTGCGCCTGAAACTCGCCCTCGTAGGTGACGAAATAACCCTCCGGCAGCTTCACCTCCTGGCGAACCCCAGCCTGCAGCCGCTCCACCAGCGCACCCACATCGCGCGCCGTGGGCTTGATCGCCACGGTAAAGCGCCGCTGGCTGTTCTCCCTGAAAATGACGTTGGGGCCCTTCGCCTCGCGCACATCGGCCACCAGGGCCAGCGGAAGCCTGCGGCCCGACTGCGTTTCCACCGGCAGCTCGGAGATCCTCTCCGGTGTGTCGCGCCATTCCGCGGGCAGACGAAGCACGAGCGACAGCGATCGCTGGCCTTCGCGAAGCTCCGCAATCTCCCTGCCGCCCACCAGCGCACCCACTTGCTCGTTGATCGCGCCGGGTGTCACGCCGTAACTCACCGAACGAATGCGGTCCGGCTCTATGCGCAGTTGCGGGATGGTCGACTGCTGGTCCAGTTTCGCATCCTCAAATCCCGGAATCTTCGCCGCAACAGACTGGATCTCCGTTCCAATGCGGCGCAGTTCGTCCAGATTTGGACCAAAGATCTTTATCGCAACAGGCGCCGAGACCCCGCTCAGCATGTGGCCGATGCGGTCGGCCAGGGGACCGCCAATCACTGAAAACACCCCGGGAACCGAGTGCAGCCTCGCGCGAAGATCATCTAGGATCTGCTTTCGAGAACGCACTCCCACGGCGCTTCCCTCTTCAGTCCGGAAATCCACATCAAACTCCACTGTGGACACCGGCACAACGTGGTCCCCCCGCTCCGCGCGCCCGAGACGCCGACCAACCTTTCTGACTTCCGGCACGGCCAGGATCTGCTGCTCGAGCACGTCGGAAATCCTGTTCATCTCCGGCAGCGAGGTTCCCGGCGCGGACGTCACCGCAATCAATGCGGTCTCCTCGCGAAACGCGGGCAGGAAATCCTTGCCCATCCTCGGATAGAGCATGAGCGCCGCGGCAACGCCGATCGCCACGATCGCAAGCACGGGAACGGGAAGATCCAGCGCAAGCCGGAGAAAGGTGGCGCGAAGCACGCGCTTCATTCCACGAACCAGCGCACCGTCCGGATGCTTCCGTCCCGCCTTCGGGCGCAGCAGCAGCGAACAGAGCACCGGTATCACGGTCAGCGAGACGACGAATGACGCGACCATGCTGATGATGGTTGCGATCGCTATTGGCGCAAACAGCCGTCCCTCCACACCGCTCAACCCGAGCAGCGGCAAAAAGACCAGGATCACCAGAACCGTCGCATAAAGGATCGAGTTTCTCACCTCGGTGGAGGCCGATCCGATCACTTCCAGCCTTGGCCGCGGTTCCACTGTGGCGGCGTTTTCGCGCAATCGGCGAAAGACGTTTTCCACGTTCACGATCGCATCATCCACAACCATGCCGATCGCAACCGCGAGCCCGCCGAGCGTCATCGAATTGACGGTGAGTCCCATCCATTGAAACGTCAGCAGCGTGATCGCAAAGCTCATGGGTATGGCCATGAGCGAAATGAACGTCGTGCGGAAATTGAGGAGGAAGACAAACAGGACGACCGTCACCATGATCGCACCGTCACGAATCGCCTCCTTCAGGTTGCCGATCGCATGGTCGATGAAGTCCTTCTGCTGAAACAGCAGCACGGTTTCCACCCCGGCGGGAAGACCCGGCTTCAGCTCGGCAAGCGCGTTCCGGATCTCCCCCGTGAGCCCCCGGGTGTCGAACCCCGGTGACTTCGTGATCGACATGATCACGCCATGCGTCGGGGTTTTCTCCGGGGCGACGCTGACCGACGCATCCCCTCTCATTGGCTCAATGCCCCACTCCACACCGGCCACGTCTCCGATGGTGACGTTGCGCCCATTGGACTGCTTGATCACGGTGCGCGCGATCGCCGACGGGTCGGTTGTCATCGCGAGATTGCGGACCATGATCTCCGTTGGACCGCTGTCGATGAATCCGCCGGTTGTCGTGCTGGCGGATTCCCGGATCGCCTGCTCGAGCTCCGCGAGGCTGACGCCATGGGCCTGCAGGCGATAGGGATCAGGCTGGACCTCGATGCGCCGGATGCCTCCGCCCATGTTGAGGATCTCGGCGATGCCGGGCACGCTTTGCAGGCGGCGCTTGATCGTCCAGTCAGCGATGCTGCGAACCTCCGCTGGAGACAGGTATCCCGGCTCGCCCTCCTTGATGGTCGAACGCACGCCCACGAGGAGAATCTCCCCCATGAGCGACGCCACAGGCGTCATGAAGGGCTCCACACCCTCCGGCAGGGATTCCCTCGCCGACTGCAGGCGCTCCTGCACGAGCACACGCGCCTTGTAGACATCCGTATCCCAGCCGAACTCGGCGTAGACGAGCGAGAGCGCAACGTCCGAGTTCGAGCGCAGCCGCGTCAGGCCCGCAACGCCCAGGAGCGCGCTTTCAAGGGGCTGGGTGACACGAACCTCGACCTCCTCAGGTGCGAGTCCCGGAGCCTCGGTCAGTATGACAACCGTCGGTTTTGTGAGGTCCGGCAGAACCTCGACGGGCAGCTTCAACCCCGATCGCACCCCGAGCGCGAGCAGGATGACCGAGACGCCAAGTATGATCGCCCGGTTTGAGAGCGACCATAGAATCATTCGGTTAAGCATGACCGGTCATTCTCCTTTCGGCTTTCCGGCGGCGGCTTCATCCGCCGAGGCCGAAGCGGTCCTTCTGCGAATCGAAACAGCCAGGAGAAGGACGAACAGGGCGCCACTGACGATCATCCAGAAGGGACTGTGCGCCTCCTCGTGGTCGTGATCCGCATGAGCCGCGGGCTGGCCGCCGGCATTCGTTTTCTGCTGCCCGGCGGATATCTCGGAGCCATCCTCATTGTGCGCGTGGCCATGGGCTGCATCGAGCGCGGCCTTCAAGGAGACCGTGCCGCCGCCTACAAACGCCAGCGAATAGGCGCCCTGGGTGACAACCTCGTCCGTGGGCAGCAGGCCGTTCACGATTTCGACAAAGCGGTCATTCTCCTTTCCCACTATCACGGGTGTCTTGATGAAGGCGTTCTTCAGATCGAAGTCCTTCACGTAGACATACCGCGATGCCGGCTCACCCTGAAGCGCGCTTCGGGGAACCGTGACGACTCCCGAACGGCGGCTCAGCACGATGGAAAACTCAACGCGCATTCCGGGTCGAATGGCCCCCTGTGGATTCGGCAGGACAAAAAACGCGTCAATCGTGCCTCCCGTCTCATCCGCCGAGGTCCCGAACCGCAGGAGCCGCCCGGTGATGTTTCCTTCAGCGATCGCGGGAATCCGGATGTGCGCCGTAGCGCCCGGTTGGATACGCCCCGCCAGATGCTCGGGAACACGGGCGACGGCAAAGACCTCCGCCAGATCACAGACCTCCGCGAGCGGCCGGTCGGGTTCAACCGGATCGCCCACCCTCACATTCAACTCAGTGACCATCCCCTTTATCGGCGAGGTCAGGGAAATGACCGGTGGCGGATTCCCCGGCTGCCGACTCTCCACGCGCAGAATCTGAGCCCCAGAATCAATGGAATCCCCCGGCAATGCCGCGATCGCCGTCACACGTCCGGGGATCCTGCTTGCAACCGCGGCGATCCGCCCCGGCATCGCGTCGATCCGTCCGAGCGCAAAGGCGGTCTCCTCAAAATCCCCTGGTTCAATCGAGACCGTTTCGATCCGGAGATTCCGGATCGCCGTCTCATCCAGGATGATCTTGTCCGCCTTCCCGCCAGCGGTCTCGGCCTGCGCCAGGTTCACCGCAGCGGCCATTGAAATGAGAATGGAAAGGATTCGTGTCTTCATTGTGCTGAAATCAGTTCTATCACGCCGGGAAAGCGGGTGGCGGTCAGGCCCTCGATCCGCGCGAGTGCGATGACGTAGGAGGCCTCGGCCTCCAGCAGTTCGCGCTGCACGGTCAGCAGCGTCCGCTGCGCATCGAGCACGTCGATGAATGCCAGTTCGCCGTTGTCATAGGCTCGCTTCACCGCGTCAAAGGCGTCCTCATTCGCCGGAAGCACGTCGCGCCGAAGCCCGAGGGCGGTTGCATGCGCGGCCTTCAACTCCTGCCAGTCCGCATCGAAGGCCGCCTTCAATTCGAGCCTCACCGCACGCAGCGTCTCCCCGGCGCCAAGGGCCTCCTCGCGGGCCGCGCGGATTCTTCCCTGGTTCCGGTTGCGCACCGCAAGTGGTATGGAAACCGACGCCACCAGCGCGGCATCGCTGCCATCCCGGAGAAACCGCAGCCCTCCCCCCACGGAAACATCCTGGCTGGCCATCGACACCTCCACGTCCACCGCCGCCTGGCGGCTTTCGATGGCGGCCCGCTGCAAGGCAACGCGGGGATGCTGGCCCATGCGGGAGAGAAGCATCGATTCGTCCGGCAACGCATCAGGCACGCGCAGCGTCCCCGCAACCTCCAGGGCGTCATCGGGACCGCCACCCCAGATCGCGGCGAGCGCGGTCTGCGCGCCGGACACCAGCGCGCGCGCGCGCACGACCTCTCCGCGTGCGGCCGCGACCGCCGCACGGGCGCGGGCCACATCGATGGTCGACGCGGCCCCGGCCTTTTCGCGCGACTCCGCGGCGGCCAGCGTCTCGACGGCAAGCCGGAGCGGAGCCTCCGCCAGGGCGAGCCTCTGCCTGGCGGCAAGAACCCCGACATAGGCAACTGCCGTGCGTGACAGAATCTCGTTCTGCAGGACCGCCAGTTCCTGCTCCGTCAGTTCACGTTCGCGGTTCGCCAGCGCCACGCGCTTCTGTCGCTTCCCGCCGCGCTCAAGGGTCTGTGTCGCCAGGACTGTGGCTTCGGCTCCGCGAATCCCGCGGACGTCACCGGTGCCGAGCACGTTCTCGAGTGTCGCCTCGATCGTTGGATTCGGCCGGTAGCCGGCCTGCTCGATCAGGGCGTCCGCAGCGAGTCGAGAATGCCGCTGCGCCGACAGGATGGGACTGGCGTCGGTCGCGCGCTGCAACGCATCCGCCAGCGTCAGCGGCGCTCCGGAGCCGGCCAGCGCGGCGCCGAAGCAGGCGCCAAAAAAGAAGGGAAATCTGTAAATTCTATTCATTGAGTCTGAACGTAATCGCCGAAACACAGCACACGAATCACGCATGCTGACACACCGCCGCGCCGGCACCCGCGCCGGCACGGCACTACGGAATCGCCCAACGGTCCGCGCAGGGACCCCGTTCAGGCCAGACTCAACGACGGGGCCCGCGGAGAAAGCGCGGCCCTGCGGTGGAAACTCCAGGAGGGAACCCAATCGAGCGGCTGCTCGACGCCCCCGGCAAATGCCGTGGGTGGCGCCTCTGCAATGGCAGGCTCAAGAATGAACAGATCGCAGAGTATGAAGCTGTCGAGCAACTGCGGGCTGGGAACCTTCACGGACGCGGCCGCCGCGGAGAATGAGTCTCCTTCGGCAAGGTTGCAGCGCTCGTGCGAACTGTCGTTCTGCTCGTCGCAGCACGTATCCCGCCCGCAGGCATCAACATCTGCCAGGACGCCCGCCGCCTCCAGGACGCAGTGCTGCCCGGCCGCCAGCCACACGGCCAGCAGGACAAACGGCAGCAGACGTCGGATCGCCTTCATGGGGCCACAGACAGTCAATACCCGGCAAAATGTCAATTTCCGCCTGAACCACGGTTTGAGCGCCGCAATTGTTCCGTTCATTTCAAGACTCGGACTCGAGCCCCCGTTCAACCACAGATTGCGCGGATTCCACCGATCCTCCCAAACCGGTCACGACGGAGCGTGCCCCTCCAGGTTGTGGAGGACATCCGGTATTCATCCGGTTCCATCCGTGGTCAAACACTCCGACCCGTTCGATCCGCCTCAACCAAGATACTCCGCAAACCCGCGCGTCCATCGCTCCGCATGGCCGCCGGTCGCACACCGTTCGACAAACAGCGCCGCGAGGCCCTGCGTTTCCGCGAGCCGGATCCCCTCCTCCGGACCCATCAGAAAAAGCGCCGTCGCAAAAACATCCGCCTCCATGCAGCTTGGCGCTAGCACGGTCACGCTTTCCAGCTCCAACGGCACCGTGCAGCCCGGCAGCGGGTTGACGATATGCCCAAGCTCTCCGTCGGGGAGGCTGCGCTTCCGCAGCGCGTTTCCTGATGTCGCCAGCGCGAGCTCGCAGACTGCAGCCACGGTGACCGGGAAATCCGCAGCGGCATTCCGCGGTGCCTCGATGGCGCACCACCAGGGATTCCCATCCGGCTTGCATCCCACCCCCCGCGCCTCCCCACCGATTTCCAGAAAGCAATCGCATGCTCCGGCCGCCACGAGCCGCTCGACAGCCAGATCGACCGCATGGCCCTTCGCGATCGAGCAGAGATCAAGCGCGTATCCGCCCGGTTGATACACGGCCCCCTTTTCCCCATCAATCCTCACGCGCGCATGCCCGGTGAACGATCGAGCCACCAACGCCGCCCGCGACGCCGGATGCACGGCTCCTTCCGTCCCGCCGGGTCCGAACCCAAGGGCATCTGTCAGCCGGCCGATCGTCGGATCATACGCGCCGCGTGTCAGCGCGGCCACCTCCAGGGCGCGCCGCAGCACCGTCAGCGTGGGCTCGCGGAAGGGCACCCACGAGTCCGCAGGCGCTTCACGGTGGCGGGCGAGATCAGACGCCGGCTCCCACGGGCTCATGCAATCCACGACGAGCGCGAGCGCCTCGCGAATCAAAGTCTCAGCTTCGTGCCGCCGCACGGCATCGTTTTCAACCACCCGGGCGCGCCAGTACGTTCCCATCGTTGCCCCGCTCATGCCCCAGATCCCTCGCCCGGCCCGCAAGGGGCGACGGAGTGAAGCCGGAAGTTTTGGCGGCACCAGAACCCGCCGCTCCGTCCCGGGCGTTGCCAGCAGCGCCATTGCTCAGGAGATTCCGGTGGCGATCAAGTTCGCGATCAGTCAGGAAGCACTTCAAACGTGGCGATGTACGTGAAGGACTTCTCCGAGGGAACACCATGCAGCGTCCCCTCGGTGCCCGCCGACGCCTCAAACCAGTAGCGGCCGGCCTGCGGCCACTTGATTTCGACGACACCATCAGCATCCGTCCGGAGAGTGATGTCGCCCGCCTCATCGCGATACCGATCGTCGCCCCGCACGACCGTCACCTCGGCGCCGGGAGCGGGCTTTCCATCAAGCAGCAGCCGGAAGCGCGCCGCTTCGCCCACAAAAAGGTCGTTTGGATGCGTCAGGTATTCCACTTCAATTCCCTTTCCCGTCGTGCGCAGAACACCGTCGCTCGGTTTGCCACAGGTTACAAACGTGACGACCTGCCGTCCGCCCGATTCGCGGAGTTTGAATCCCGGTTTGCCCGCCATGCCCTCGGCGACGAGGGACTCCGGCGTTCCCCGCCAGCGCTCGACCTTGCCGGCTTTTTCATAGCTGCCAAAAAGCGTGGGGTCTCCGGGCAAGGTCGGACGGCGCACAATGCCCGGCTTGAGTGAAATCGCATAAGTGCCCTGCTGCTTGAGCTGGAGCTCGAAGGAGCTGCGCACCTCTCCGCCCACGGCATTCTGCACGGCGACCGGCTGGCCGTCGGGCCCGCGCACTTCGATCGCCGCGATCGGAACCGGCCGGTGATTCGGGAAGAAGAGATTGTTCGAGACCGCCGCCTCAAACGAGGCCCATTGGTCGGTCCCGGAAAACACCGTCATCGACGGAAGAATCCAGACGCGGTGGGCCTGCAGGGTGGAGGCTCCAAGGAGGAGTCCGGCGACAACGAGAGTGCGATGGAATTTCATGAGTGGACAATGGGTCAATCAACCTGGCGAAGCGTGACGGCACCGAGTTCGCGTACGCCCTTGGCCGCGACATCGATTCTGGCAGTCTTGGAAATCGCAAAGGGCACCCGCACAACCTCGCGTCCGCCCACCTCACGCGCGGCTTCGACATAGAGCGAATAGTCGCCATCAGCCAGCTTCGCGACAATCGCGCTTGGAATCTCCACCTTGTGCACGCCCACGGGGCGGGTGGGCCCGCTGAGTCCGTCGATGGGCAGATCGAGTTCCCGGCCCGCCTTGCGCCACCACTGACGCAGGTCCTTGAGCCAGGTTTCGCCCTCGTCCTTCTTCATCTCCACATCGTACCAGACACCCACATTGATGAAGGCGCGATCCGGACCCTCGATCCAGAGGGCGACATACGGCCGGTGGTACTCGGCGACGTCCAACTGGGGAATCTCCACGGTGGCGACAAGCTGCGCCGCCGCCGATGTGGCGACCGTGCAGGCAAGCCCGGGGGCAATACGGGATGCAAGGCGTGACAAGGCAGGCGAGGACATGGAAGGCGCAGGCTAAAGATGCAGAAAAAAGATGATGAGAATGACGGGGAGAACGATGCCCGCCAGGACCACCGGCCAGGTCATCGGACGGCGCCACGCGTGCACCACGAGCAGTACCAGTCCAGTGACACAGAACACGACCGACACCACCGAAAAGAAGTCCATGAACAGGATCCACGCTCCTCCCGTGTGGCGGCCCTTGTGCAGATCATTGAGCCAGGCAACCACACCGCGCGTGGTGATCTCGCGGTGGATATTTCCCGTCGCCCTGTCGATCGTCAGCCAGCCGTCGCCGCCAGGCCGGGGAAGATCGATATAGATTTCGTCTTCCGACCACTCAACCATCCGCGCACCAGGATCGGAATCGAAGTGTTCACGCAGCCAGTCCCGCACTTGGACGGGAACGACCCGCCTCCCCTTGGCCGACGTGCCTGAGTCCGAAGCGATGCTCGAGAGCAGATCGTCAGGAAGCCTGGCCTCAGTCTGTGTGACATGCGGCTTGGTGCTAAAACTCGCCGAGTGATTCAGCGTGATGCCCGTGGCGGCGAAAAAGATCATCGCCGCGAGTGCAAACGCGCCGCTCACCCAATGCCACAGGTAGAACTGCTTGATCCAAAATCCGCGACCCGCCCCCCTGCCGGGCGCAGCTTCGGCGGGTTTTTTCGCAGTCGCCGGTTCAACAATGTCCACTCGACTCATGTCAGTTTGAATCGAATGTTCCCGCGCATCCGGATCGACCGGCGCGAGCTCGGGCATGACGAAAGAGAATCCATGGACCGGAGATCGATCATTGGCCGCTCAACCGGGAAACCCGTCCATGCCAGCGACTGGAGTGGTAGCTTCAGCGACCACACTTGGCCGCATATGTCTACCATCCCATAATTTACGATTCGCTTCGTGCATGTGAAACAAAATGAGACTGAGGCTCATTATCTAGGTCAAGATTTTTTGAGACTTTGTCTCATGAGTCGCCTTTGCCACCCCAGAGAGCAATGCTCAAAGGTGTTTGATCGCACAACCTTGACAGTCCTGCGAGTGGCTGATTCCCCACCAATCCTTCACGTGGTTCAGCCACCCGGACGAGACGCGCCGTACCCGGATTCGCAAGACGACGCATGACAAGCCTACTCTCGCCGCATGAAATCCTGGCTCATCCTGATCGCCGCCGGCCTGCTCGAAGTCTGCTGGGCCTCAAGTCTCAAGTCGACAGCCGGTTTCACCCGCCTGTGGCCAACGCTGTTTTTCCTGGGATCGCTTTCCGCCAGCATGTTCCTGCTTGCCCTTGCCGTGAAGCACCTGCCGGTCGGCACCGCCTATGCGGTCTGGGTGGGAATCGGCGCAGCTGGCACCGCCATAGTCGCCATCTTTCTCCATGGAGAAGTCCTCTCCCCAAGTCGCGGGCTTTTCCTGGGCATGCTCATAGTATCCATCATCGGACTCCGGCTGACGACTCCGTCGCAATGACCCGAACCGGGCATCGAGCGCACTTGACGCGATGCCGGGTATGAAGTCTGTCGATTCCTCCCGTTTCAGCAGATTCATCCACGCAGCCCAGCCTTACCCATGCTCTTCAGTCTCACCCGGCAGGAGAAAAGGATGCTTGCCTGGATCGCGGTCCTGCTCGCGCTCGGCGTATTGGGCATATGGATACTCTAGCCTGGACTCGCTCAGCCTGAAATTGTCGAGGCCCGATCGCGGCTCCAGCGGGATGCCGGACTGCGTGGAGCCTTCCTGAACCGTCACGTTTTTGGCATCAACTGCCTTCGTAAATCAGCGGACAGCACTGGCAGTTTTGTCTTCACCAGGTCCCACACGATCTGGTCGTCCACCGAATCGTAGCCGTGGATCAAACGATTGCGCAATCCAACGATGCGTCGAATTTCGGGCACTGTTCGCACCATCGACGCGTCATCGCGAACCACCCGACCCGGTGCTTCTCCGATGATTTCGAACTGCCTCTCGACCGCTGAGCGGACCAACGTGCTGCTCGAGTATCCGCCAAAGTCCAGTCCCTGTGTGAACGTGGCAATCGCCTCGCAGGCTGCAAGAGCATCGGCCAGACGCTTGGTGGTCTCAGGCCGCATAGACCGTGACGCGATCCGCTGCGATGCTCCTCAGGAATTCAGGGTTCCTCAACGAGCGCTCAGTCACAAGATCCACCCGTCTGCCCAGGATGCCTTCCAAGGTTTCCGCAAGGTCGAAGTATCGATCGGCCAAACCCGGTTGATCGGACGCGCTGAAACGGACTATCAGATCGATATCGCTCGTCCCCTCGTCAAAGTCAGCACGCGTCACTGAACCAAATGCCTCCAGCCGCTCCACGGCATAGCGCCTGCAGGCCGCAGCAACTTCCTTGCCGCGAGATATGAGGAGCGGGTTCATTGCGTGGATCCATAAACCGGTCCATTCGCGGGGTCAAGAGACAGGCAAAGCGTGCTGCCCTTCCTCTATCACGGCAACATCCCGGCATCCGCAACTGAGATCAGCCAGCCCCCACACTACAACTTCAACAGCCGCCTCACCTCGGCCTCCAGCTTCTCTCCGCGTGCATCGGTTGCGACAACCTTGCCGCTCTGGTCGAGGAGGAACATGGCTGGAATCGCACGAATGCCATAGCGCACGGCAAACTCGTTTTTCCAGTACTGTCCATCGAAATGCTGGGGCCATGGCATGTGTTCGCTGTTGGTGAAATCGATCAGCTTCTGCCTGTCTCCCGCCCGGTCCAGCGAGATGCCGACGATCTCAAAGCCCTTGTCGTGGTAGGCGCCATACACCTTTTTCACATTTGGCAGCTCAGCGATGCACGGGCCACACCAGGTCGCCCAGAAGTCGACAAGCACGACCTTGCCCCGCAGGCTTGCGAGATCGACCTTGCGGCCATCGACGGCAGTGAAGGCGATATCCAATGGCCGGCTAAGCAGTTCCATGAATTTGAGGCGTTCCCCAGCCCTCGCGCGCAAGGCTGCGTTGGGAGCTGTGAGCAGGTGCTCCCACACCCTGCCACTGCTGCCTGGCTGATTGCGTTCAAGCGCGCCGAGATAATCAGATGCGCGACTCGCGACAATGTCCATGGCTGCAAACCGGGAAACATGCGCATCGAAGCTGGAAACAAACGCCGACCAATCCACCGCCTGTCCAGCTTTCATCGCCTGCGACGCGGCACGGAAGTCCCTGGCAAATTCCGTCCACTCCGTCTTTTCCTGCTCCGCCGAAGCCGACACCCCGGACGACGCCGCTGTTGACGATCGCGCCGCTCCCGCGTCTCCGGTGACAGCAGCAACGGCTTTTCCAATCTCCACATCGAAAGCCTCGCCTCGGAGCTCGGTTGCGATCACCCGTCCCGATCTGTCCAGGAGGAAAACCGCGGGAATGCCCTTGATCCGGAATTTTTGCGCAAACTCATTCTTCCATCCAAGATTGTCGAAATGTTGAGGCCAGGGCATCTGTTCGCGCTTCAGGAATGCCAGAAAGTCCTCGCGGGTTTTCACTCCTGACTGAATGCCCTTGGTAATGCCACCGCCATCAAGCGAGATTCCAATCACCTCGAAGCCTTTGTCGCGGTATTTTGCATAGGCGGCTTTTACGTTGGGCATCTCATTCATGCAGGGGCCGCACCAGGTTGCCCAAAAATCCACCAGCACAACCTTGCCGCGCAATTTCTCCAAGTCGACCTCGCGTCCATCGGCGGACGTGAACTTCATCTCCAGCGTGCGGCCCAGATGCCCGGCCTTGTCGAGCAAAGCCGCCGCGAGATCGGCGACTTCCTGGTTCTTGTCGCGTTCCGCCACCAGCCGTTGCATTCGTGAAACTGCGGCGGGCGAATCCGCGTTCTCAAGCAGATTGAGCAAGGCACGCTCCTGGGAGGCTCTCATCCGTGAGGAGGGATGGCGACTGGCAAATCCATCCACAATGGCCTGAATTGCGGCGCCATCGAATGCGCGTCCCGCCAATTGGTCCTCCCGAAACTGTTCGAGTGAGAGTTGGACGAGCGTTGCATGCGCCTGTTCCGCCAGATCCGGGCGAATTCCAGGCACCGCCATGATAGTACGCAAGCGTTCAAGGTTTCGGTTGTCGGCGACACGCTTGGCAGCCGCACTCTCATGGTTTCGCCAGCGCGCCATCTGGATGGATCGCAGCATGATCTCCCATCGCCGGCCATCGTCGGGATGATCCACAACAAACTTCTCAGCCAGTGCGTCCATTTCAGCAGCCTTCTCCCGCCAAAACTGATCGACCTGTTCCTTCGTTCGGCTGCGCTTTCCCTCGGACGACGGGCCTTGCCTTTGGACAATCTGCCAGGCCGCGTAGTCGGCGTCGGCCGATGACGCCGACGCAACCGGGTTGAGGGCCGGTTTCTGGGCAAAGGCGGAACACCCGATGAAAAGCGGTAGTCCCAGAACAATAGCGTGGAGTGTGGCTTTCATGAGAATCGACGGAGTTTAGAGGGACTTCTTGATTTGGAGGGAAACATAACGCATCCGCGGGTCCGAATAGCGGCTGTAGAAACCACTGGAATTCCAAGGCGGCATGCGATTGAGGATGTTCTGGACATTGAGTATCCAGTGGGTGCCAGTGAAGAAACCCTTCCAGCCACGCGCGTCCGCACGATAAGCGACCCTGTAGCCAAGCTGAACGTCCCAGACGAGATCACTGCCGATATGCCGACCATCGATTCCGGTGGCATTGGGAAACGCCGGTGAAGGCGACGTGGTATTGGTCTTGTAGGAATCCGTGTAGCGCCCAGTGACCCCCGCGGTCCAACTGTTCTTCTCCCAGAAAAGCGAACCACTCCCGCGCCACCGCAGCCCACCGTCAGTGGTGCCAATACTGTCTATCGCTGGAGTCAGTGGAGTGATCGCGGTGAGAAAATCTTTTGTGTAGGTCCCGGTTCCGCGCCATGTAAACTGCCCAAAGCGGCCGGCATCCATGTTCCACGTAACCTGCGCATCGACACCGCGGGTCTGAATTCGGGAAAAGTTGATGAACCGAAGATCAGTGCCTGTCACCTGGCCCGCCCACCCCGGCTGGTCGCCGGGAAGATTCGGCCCGCGGGTTATGCGATCCGGGAAAAACTTCTCGTTGTCGAGGATCTGCTGCAGCGTTGGAGCGCGGATGGCATCGACCTTCTTGGTGCGCCAGAAATCCAGAGAAAGACGCAGGCCCTTCGCAAACCGCGGACTCAGAATGACACCAAGGTTGTCGGACGTCGACGTCTCAGGTCGCAGGCCAGGATTGGGACCGGAGGTATTCGTCAAAGGAACGTTCAACTGCTGCAGTCCACCTCGACGCGGATCGGTGAAAGTGAACGTATTCGTGACCGAGGTGCCAAAGGCGTAATCTGAGAGATAGAGATTGTTCTGTTCCGGGGGAAAAAAACCCTGCGTGCGTGAGAGACGCAACGTCAGGTCCTGGGTGATGCCCATGCGAATCGCGGCGGCGGTTGTTGTGGCCGACTTTGAATCATTTGCGTCCTCATAACGCCCGCTCAAATTGAGATCGAGCGAATGGATGGGCAGAGGTCGCCACAATCTGCTGAAGATCGGGACGATCATCTCGCCGAAAATGGCGTCCGTGCGCCTGCCTTGCTTCAAAAACGCGATGTTCCTGCTCAGATTGTCCCTTCCTCCCATGATATCGATCAATGGCTGGCGCATGTCGTAGGGTCGTTTCCCCTCATACTGCCACCAGTAGGATTCCACTCCCGCGGACGCCTTGATCGTCCCCGCACGCCAGTCCGTCACGTCACCCGTGAGCCTGGCGATCAGGTTTGAGGCATATTGCCAGTAGCGCTGTCGGCCAATGACATTGAAATAGTCCTGATTGACGCTCTCGTCGACAGGCTGGGTGTTGTGATCGACAAACGGATTGTAGAGCGCCCAGCGCTGTGCGAAGGTCGACGGATTGATCGTGCTCGCGAAATAGGAAGCCAGGATGATGTTGTCGGCGCCAACCTGTGAGTCGCCCTCAATCACGGTGACTTCCGATGTGCCGTCTACCGACCATTCCCACCGGTCTCCGAGACGTCCCTTGACGCCAACGACTCCCCGGTAGGAGTCCCTCTGCATCTTGGTGGAGCTGTCGCGCAGATCTATCGGCAGCACATTCAGAACGACATTGCGCCCGACAAAGCCTGGAGTCACTCCAGTGCGAAAAGGGTTGAACGGGTGTGTCGCCGAGAGAGTGAGGGTTGTCCCTGTGCCGAAGAACTTTGGATTGTGGATATCCTGACTGTTTCGTGTGAATGTGAATTCCGTGTAGAGCGTGATTCGCTCGCGCACGAGTTGATGCTCGGCCGTCGCGCTGAAGGAGAACATCTTCGATGGCGTGTAGATGAAATTGTCCTGATAGCGGTCAAATGTCGGCGTGAACTGACCGGCGGTCGCGACAAAAGAGGCGGGAGTCAGCGCATTGGCCTGAGTCGGCGTCAGCCCGGAGGGCACAAGAGCATAGCGCACACCTGGAGCTCCGGGAATTCCAAGTTCGCCGGTGGCGCTGCTCAATCGTATGACACCCGGCATCTGGGTAAAGCTGCCGATGGCAGCCTCGGTGCTCAAGCGCTGGAGCGCCCGGTCCAGCATCCCCCTGCGCTGCGCGAAACTCAGCGGACCACGATCCTGGTAGTTGATTGTCAACGTGCCCGACGTGCGCCCTCCGAGCAGCGAGAAACCCTGCAGGTAATTGAGACCCCACAGAGTTGATCCGCCATCGGTGCTGCGCCCCATGTTCAAAGTCAGTTCGCGACCGCTGTAGTCCTTGCGCAGAATGACGTTGATCACACCGCCGATTGCGCCACCACCATACATGGCGGATCCGGACGATGGAAGGATTTCGATTCGCTCGATTGCGCTGACAGGGATTCGAGTCAGGTCACCGCTGGAGCTGCCCACAAGGTTCGGAAAGGAGGAGCGGGCGATCCGGCGGCCGTTGATCAACACCGTGGTTTGATTGGCATCAAACCCGCGCATGCGCAGGTTTGACGACAGACTGCTGGAACCGACGATCTGTACAACCGACGCCTCTTGATTGGGGGTGCTGTAGGTTGTTATGGATGGGACGTTGCGGAAGACTTCCTCTATATTCGTCGCACCCATCCGCTCAATATCCTGTCTGCTGATGACATCATAGTGCAGCGGAGCATCCTCGTCTGTGGGAAGAAGGCCCTTGTTGATCAGGCCGTCCACGCGGCTGCCTGTAATCTCGACCTTGTCGAGGACGAATTTTCCATCTGAAAAGTCAGACTCCTTCCCAAGGCCATCACTGGCCCGATCCTGTGCTGTCCCTGGGACATTTGGATCCGCGCTCCTTCTTACAGCAAAGGCACCAGTCTTCCGGTCCTGCACGACCGCCAGGCCGGTCTGGTCAAGCATACGGATGAGCGCCTCGTGGGCGGAAAGTTCGCCTTTCACCGCATTGGTGATCACCCCCTGCACGGTCGACGCAGGAAACATGATCTCCACCCCACCCTGCCTGGCGGCCTGCTTGAGCGTGGCGGCCGCCTCGCCGGCGGGAACATCGAAACTCCGTTTGGGCGCTTCCGCAGAGCGGAGGTGCGGCATGAGCGCGCAGAGGACCAAGCCGAAGGAGAGCAGCGCTCTCCCGATGGGGGTGGGGCGGAATGTCATGGTTTGATGAAGTGTCGTCTCCAAGACGCGTCGTCTCCAAGACGCCTTCATGGAAAAATCACACTAAAAGATTTTTTGCCGGTTGTCGCCGGCACCACCACGCTCAGCGCGCCGCATGCAGGGCAATCGTGTCGCCCGTGCGATCCGCCTTCATGCCTGCGGTCAACTCAAGCAATCGCACAAATCCTTCGACGTTGTCCGAACGGAAGGATGCAACAATGGGCATCTGAAGCAGCGCCTCATCCTCCACCGTGAGTTGGATCCGGTTGCGCTTGTTGAAAGCTGCGACCACCTCACCCAACGGCGTGGCGTTGAACTCGAGCAATTCCGGAAGCCAGGCCAGCTGCCGTGCGATATCCTCGCCGGTCACGGCCACCACCGGAACCGGAGCAGGCGGGCCCAGGGGAATCGTCACCTGCTCGTTGGCCGCGAGCATGGGGGTATCGCCCGCCGTTGTCTGTGCAAGCACCGATGTGCCCCAAACCGCATCGTCAACACGCACGCGGCCTTCAGTGACCAAAACATGAACCGCACCCTCGCCCAGGCGGACATTGAACACCGTTCCGACTGCCCGCACATCCACACCGACGGCGCGGACGACAAATGGGCGATCAGGGTTCTTGGCGACAGTGAAACTGGCCTCCCCCTGCTCGAGCCGCACCCGACGCTCACCGGTGGAATAGGCAACCTCGATTCGGGCACCGTCATTGAGTTCCACGACAGACCCATCTTCCAGCACCCGACGCTCGTATCCCTTGGCAATCAGCACAGTCGGGGCCGCCTCCAGGGTCGGTCGACTCCACGGCTGTTTCCACAATACTGCCACGGCAAACCCGGCGGCGGCCGCGAGTCCCCCAAACCGCGCCCATCTTAGGATCGGAGTTTCCGTCCGTGGCCGGGCGAGGAGATCGGGATTGGGTTCGGTGCTATGCTCCGGTTTCCACTCTGCGAGGCGATTGAACTCATTCCAAGTCTGCCGGTGACGGCTGAACCATTCGCCATGTCGCGGATCGGCGGCCAGCCACTGAAAAAACGCGTCCTGGTCTTCAGGCGTGAATCCAAGGTCCTGCCTGACAAGCCAGCCGGCCGCCTCGCAGTCGATGCGGCGGTAATCATCCGGAGAATGGCAATGCATATCGTGCGGATTCATGTTTCTCGCTCCTTCCGAAAGCGGCTCATGTACTCCGTGCATTTGTGCACGCCGATCGTAAGCTGCGCAGAAACCGTGTGGGTGGACACACCCAGCTTTCCCGCAATGTCCGATTGGGACAGGCCATAAACCTTGCGCAGCGTGAAAATCCGGCGGCAGCGGTCAGGCAGGGACTGAATGGCGGCGGTCAGGAGTTCGAGTTCCTGATTACGGGCAACGCTTTCACTGACGTCGGCCGTTTCGTCACAGATGTCAAAATCCTCAATTTGCGCCCGGTCGTTCTCGCGTGCAACCTGCCGGTGCCGGGCCTGATCGAGAGCCAGGTTGCGCGCCACCGCAAACAGGAAAGCCTTTGGCGACTGCATTGGCTCCTTTTCCCGGGCCTGCAATACGCGCAGGTAAGCCTCCTGCAGGATGTCGTCAGGCTCGGCTCGGGGGAAGCGACTCTGCAGCCAGGCGCGAAGCATGGGCTCGTACGGACGCAGATGCGTCTCGAACCAACGGCTTTGCTCTGAATCCTGTGGAGGCACGAAGAGAGGTCGGGTTGAGTATGGTTGATGGCGCAGATCAAATTTCTGACCATCAGCAGACTAGACGTGGCAGGAAGGAAAATACACTAAAGAAACCGTGTTGGTGGAGCGACCTGCTCTTATGGCAAAAACCTCACGCCTTGCCGCAAATCAAAGCTGGCTTGCACCTTTTGGGCGGAGGACGCTTGCTGATCGTTTTCCATGAGCACTCCCATCGCGCCTGAAAACGCCATCATCACCACCAGCCACGGGGAAATGACCCTTTCGTTCTGGTCCGACGTCGCCCCAAAGACGGTCGAGAACTTCAAGAAACTCGCCCGGGAGGGTTTCTACGATGGCACCGCATTCCACCGCATCATCAAGGGATTCATGATCCAGGGCGGCTGTCCGAATACAAAGGAGGGTGCACGCGGCATGCCGGGCACCGGCGATCCCGGCTACAAGCTCAAGGCCGAATTCAATGCAAAGCCCCATGTGCGCGGAGTCATCTCGATGGCCCGCGCGTCGGACCCGAATTCCGCAGGCTGCCAGTTTTTCATCTGCCACGGCGAAGCCCGTTTTCTCGACAGGCAGTACACTGCCTTCGGCGAGCTCATCAGCGGCGACGACGTGCTGGAAAAAATCGCATCCGTGCCGACAAAGTCCGGTGGCGGTGGAGAGAAAAGCACGCCGATCGAACGCATTGAGGTGAAATCAGTCCGGATAGTTCCAGCAGCGGCCTGATCCAACGGCGCCCTTGAATCCGCTCTTCTCCTGATCCCGGTCAAGGGGCGGACCCGGTTCAGCCTGCATCAAGCGGAGGCCGCTTCCAGCGCCTTCGCGACCGCGAGATTGGTGATTCTTCCCTCCCGGGTGTTCACTCCTTTCGCCAGGCCACGATGTTCCTCCAGGGCTCGCTGCACCCCCTGTTGCGCAAGCTTCAGGACAAACGGCTCCGTCGCCTGGGTCAGAGCGATCGTCGAAGTCCGGCCGACCAGCGCCGGCATGTTCGGGACGGCATAGTGCACCACTCCGCGATGCCGATAGGTGGGCTCGTGATGCGATGTCGGACGGATCGTCTCCACGCAGCCTCCCTGGTCCACGGCAATGTCCACAACCACGCTTCCGGCACGCATGGAGGCCACCGCGGCCTTGCGCACAACAATCGGCGCCTTCGCCGCGGGGATCAAAACCGCGCCGATCAGGAGGTCAGCCGATGCCACGGATGCCTCGATATTGGACGGATTGGACAGCAGGGTGACAACACGTCCGCCGTATTCCTCCTCGATGAGTTCAAGTTTCCGGGTGTCCAGATCGAGAATGGTCACCCGCGCACCCATGCCGGAAGCCATGCGGCACGCGTGAGCCCCTGAGTTTCCCGCGCCAACGATGACCACGTGCCCGGGGGCCGTCCCGGGAATCCCTCCAAGCAGCACACCCGAACCGCCATTCTGGGATTGAAGAAAATACGCGCCGATCTGGATCGCGAGACGTCCGGCGATTTGTGACATCGGCTTCAGCAGGGGCAGCGTGCCATCCTGCGCCTCAACCGTCTCATACGCAATTCCGAGGATTCGACGCGCCAGGAGGACTCGAGTGAGCTCCGGCCCCGCGGCAAGGTGCAGGTACGTGAACAACGCCTGGCCCTCCCGAAGCCGTGTGTACTCGGATGGCAGCGGTTCCTTGACCTTCAACACGAGATCCGCGCCTTTCCAGACACGGGCCGCGCCGGACACAATCTCCGCCCCGGCATGCCGATATTCCGCATCGACAAATCCCGCGGACAGCCCCGCCCCGCGCTCCATCAGCACTGTCGCACCCATCGACACGCATCGGCGGGCAAGACTCGGCGTCAAGGCCACGCGGGTCTCCCCGTCCTTGATTTCCTTCGGCACGCCAATGACCATGACGAGAGTCTGGCAGGCAGTCGTCCCGATGCAATCCCACAGGGGGCGTCCGCTTCTCAATGCAGAAGGCTGCCATCGTGCGGATGCCATGATACAACCGACGCTCCAAGCGCAGCTCGAAGCACGCAGGGTCCAACCTTGCCATCATCCGGACAGGCCCCGCAAAGTGGAAACACAACACCACGGATCCGCCCACGCACCAAGGACGCGACAAATCCGAATGCGACTCCCAACACTTTCATGCCCTTTTCCCTGTTAGCGACATTGGCGACCAACCCGGTGATCCCAAGACCACTATCGGATTACGCCGATCCAGCGGGAGCGGGCCTGTGGAGCCTGCTGGCGCATCGTATTCAGGCCGATCCGCTCAATGCCGTCGCCACAGGCATCTTCCTCCTGGCGATTCTCCACACGTTCGCCGCATCGCGCTTTCAACACTGGTCACACCGGGTCAACGCGGCTCATCTCAAGGCGATCGGTCGGTCCAACCGCACCTCGGACCACAATGAGGATGGCATAGCGGATCCCGTGAGCTTCAAGGGACAGGTGCTTCACTTTCTTGGCGAAGTCGAGGCGGTCTTCGGGTTGTGGGCGATCGCGTTGCTCGTCGCGATCAGCGCCACTCATGGCCGGGACGCAGCGACTGATTACCTCAGCCATCGGGTCAACTTCACCGAACCGATGTTTGTTTTTGTCATCATGGCGCTTGCCGGCACGCGTCCGGTGCTTCGGTTTGCCGAGCAATGCCTGGCGAAGCTCGCGGGGCTCGGTGGACACCGTGTCGGCGCCTGGTGGCTTTCCGTTCTCATTGTCGCCCCCCTCCTCGGATCCTTCATCACCGAACCGGCCGCAATGACCATTGCCGCGCTTCTCCTTTCAAAGCAGTTCTACGCACGGAATCCTTCGCCGCGGCTGGCCTATGCCACGATCGGACTGCTGTTCGTGAATGTATCCGTCGGCGGCACGCTCACCCATTTCGCAGCCCCTCCCGTGCTGATGGTTGCCGGGCCTTGGAATTGGGACACCGCCTTCATGCTCGAACACGTGGGATGGAAAGCGCTCGTGGGGATTCTTGCCGGCACCACGCTGTTCTACCTCGTGTTCCGCCGCGAGCTCCGATCACTCGACCGCACGGCCCGCCCCGAGGCGGCGGATCACGATGAGAGGCGCGCTCCCATCCCTGCATGGATCACCCTCGTCCATCTCCTGTTCATGGGATTCTGCGTGGCGACCGCACACCACCCTCCGTTCTTCCTCGGTGCGTTTCTCTTCTTCCTCGCCTTCAGCCAGGCCACCGCACACCACCAGAGCCGCCTCGAGCTGCGCGCCCCTCTGCTCGTTGGCTTCTTCCTCGCCGGGCTCGTCATTCACGGCGGACTGCAGGGCTGGTGGATCGAGCCCGTGCTGAAAAGCCTGGACGAGGCCTCGCTCTTCGCCGGGGCCGCGGTGCTGACGGCGTTCAACGACAATGCCGCCATCACCTATCTGGCAACGCTTGTGCCCGATTTCACCGAGCCCCTGAAGTATGCCGTGGTCACCGGCGCAGTGACGGGTGGAGGACTCACCGTCATCGCCAACGCGCCGAATCCGGCTGGACAGAACATCCTGCAGAAGCACTTCCCAACGGGGGTCAAGCCGCTGGGACTTTTTTTGGGGGCGCTTGTCCCCACCCTGGTCATCAGCGCCGTGTTTTTCCTTTTCCGGTAGGGACCGCGGGAGCGGGTGCAGGCGTTTCCTCACCAGGACCTGCATCGACAAGCGCGACGGAGAAGTTGCGGCCCTCCCATCGATCATCAGCCTTCCAGTGGAAGGTGAACTCGACGGTCGCGCCAGCCGCAAGGCTGTCCGTTGAAAGGTCCGCTGACCACAGATCCAGCGATGGAAATCGCGCTGCATCCACAGCATGGTTACTGGCCCATCCATCAGTCGTCCAGATCACGGCCGCCTCAGCCAGCACCACAATTCGGAGAATTTTTCCCGCAGGCATGCAGCGGATGGGATGGCGGTGACTCCAGAACTCACACGGGTTCCTCGCCCGCCTGACGACATAACGCTGGTAGGCGGGCTCGATGCGATCAAAGCAGACCCCGTCGCTCGCACTGCGCACGAGCGAAATGTACTCCGCGTGGGACCAGCACAGCGGCATCGCCGCTCCCGTCGGCCGGCCACGCCGCATGTGCGCACCCGGCAGATCGTCGTCGTCCCAAAGCTGTTCCGTGAGCATGCCTCCCACATTGGCAAAACGCTCCATCGTGGTGATGAGGAGGGACGGATCCCGGCCCGCGGCGAGCTCGTAGTGTCCCCGCTCCCCGGTCAGGATCGGCCAGGATCGGCCGACGCCTGTGCCGTCAAAGGCGCCCCCATCATCCATCTGTCCATAGCAGTCGTGATTGTATCGCCGCCAGCAGGGACCCTGGGGCAGATCTCGCTTCAGCACACGGTCGATGACCTCCACTGAATCGCGCACAATGGGATCCGAGGCCGGTCGGATGCCGAGCCTCACCAAGTGCAGAAAATCACCGCCAACGACATTTCTCGCCGGATGGACCCCTCCCCCGTTGGCCACTCCCAGCATGGTCACATCGGGATTCGCATGCGGGTCGGGCGCCTGCTGGTCGGTCGGATTGATGCGGATGTAGTGGCGGCGGATGCCATCCACCAACTCGCCGCAGGTCGTCACAGTCCATTCCTCGACATGCGCGGCCAGCCAGTCCGCGTAATCGAGGACAAAGGAAGCGGTGCCCGGCTGGTCGCGACTTTCCGCAAACTCCGCCGCGCACACCAGGCCGGCGATCACCGTTGCAAGTGTTGAAGGTGAGTATCCGCTGTTTTCCTCCCAGCGGTCCTGCGCCGTGACCGGACCATTTCGAATGAGAAAACCCGCCGCACGGAATATCATGACGCTGGGGTCGAAGCGCCCCAGGGAGGTGCCCTTGTTCCGCAGCCGCCACGCCAGAAGCATGGGGGCGGCAATCTCGTCAAGCTGCACCGCGCACCAGTACGGCTCGCCATTTATCCAGCTGTTCTGCGGGAACCGGCCATCGGACATCTGGATGGATGCAAGCCAGATCAAAGCGCGCAAGGGAGTCCCGGTCTGGCCTGTCGCCAGCAGCGCTGTCGCGCTTTGCACCAGATCGCGGGTCCACACGAGATGGTACCCACCGAGGTCCCTGTCGTCCTTCGTCTCACCCCAGGGAATGCTCATCGAGGCGACCATGGCTCCCTGGAACATCTTGTCCTCATGGCAGAGAAGGACGCACCGGCTCAGGCGAAACAGGCTCCCGCCATCCGAGGTGCAGCCACTGAGATCGAACTTCGGATCCATCACCGTTCGCTGCCATTGCCGGACATACGCCTTGTGATGGGCCTCAAAGGGCTCCGCCAGCGACTGCATCAGATGCGCGACCGCGTTCTGGGAGCTTCCTCCAAACGCGACCGCGATCGTGAATTCATCTCCATCATCAAGACCAACCTCGCCCATCAGCGCGATGTTGCCATCGGTTGCCGTCGAGAACTCCCAATCCATGCGGAAATTGTCCATGAGGTCGCGCCACCCGTCGCTCTCCCCGACATAGCCGACCGAGCGTCTCACGAAGCCGCTGCTGCTCCCCATCACCAGGTGCATGTGCTCGCGGGCTGCATGAATCAACTGGTTGCCGTCGACCTCGGAACACCAGCCGGAGTTGCCGGCACCGCGGCCTCCGACATGCGGCGCCAGCAGCGCGTAGATGCGCAGTTTGCCGCGCAAAGCGGGATCGATGATCTCCAGCCTGGTGTGAACCAGAAGAACCGAGCGATGCGGATCGGCAAGGACATGCTTGATCACCCGGTAGCGCCCGCTCCGATCCGAATTTGTCAACCGGTAGAAGGGGCACGATGGTTCGGGCAGCTCGAGCTTGTGATCCAGATCGCGCTTCTCCTCGTGACAAAACGACTCTCCGTCGCAAACAAGAAACTGAAGATCGCGGGTGTTGGGCTGATCGACCGTCGGGTAATAGACCTCGTTGACTATGCCATGACTGAGCGTGAACCACACACGGCAACTGGTGTGATAGGCGGTCCCAAGCCCTTCCTTGGCACTCGAGGTCCAACGCGGGTGAATGCCCGGCGCGCCAAAAGCCGGGGAGGTCGGGGATGAATTCATCTCCACCCATGCTCGCGAAGCAAGCCGCGGGTGCAAGGCTTCCCGCGCAGCCAGGGATCTGTCGCGAATACACACTGATCCTGAAAATCGGCTCTTCCTGCACCCTCCGACAGAAGCATCATCGTTGTACCGTAAATGCCCATCCACGAACTGCGTTTCTCTCACTCGGACCTGGCATCGTCAGCGCCTGCTCCTGCTTCGCAAGTGCGGATCCCATCCCACCAAAATTCCCGGCCGCAACTTCGGCGGATTTTCGTGCGAACATCGAAAATCAGAATCCACCCAGGCGGCATCCCATCAAGGGTGTGATAGTGGACGTGCGCACGGACAGGCAGGCACTTCCGGTCAAGCACGAAGCCATACCGGGAGTCATGCGGGCGATGACCATGACGGCAATTTGCATTAGATCGGCCTGCGTAATAATACTGCCCCCAATTCCAGGGTAAACCCCTTTGGTGACTGGACAGTTCACCCTGGATCAGACATTGTATCGCAACTTTCCCGGTGCGATTGCGCGCTGTGTGAGAGCATGCCGTGCCCCGGTCCCTAATCATCGCAGTTTGTCCTTGTCTCGCGCTCCTGTCATTCAGCGCGTGCAGCACCGCGCCGCAAACGACTGAACTGCCCAAGGCCGCTCCCGTTGTCGCGCCGGAATCTCCCGCGGCAAGTCTGGCGGATCAGATTCAGGAGAGCATCAAGTCCATCGACCAGATTCTGCTTCGGTATGACGCGCTGCTAACCACCGTGGAACGGCTGCCCGAAGGCAAGCCCGCGGAGAAGATCTTTGAGGAAATCGGGGCCTATATCGGTGGCGACCTCTTCGAGTCCGCAAAGGAGCCGACGTCGGATGAGATACTCGCGCAAATCTCAAAGTCGTTCTCCTTCCCCACGCAGGTCGTCATGATCGAAACCGGTGTGCAGGCCGATCTTGTCGCCATCTCCGAACGTATCGCGAATCTCAATACACGCACCATCGACCTGGCCAGCCGCTTCGACCGGGGGCAGATGGTCCGGGAATACGCGCGCCGCGTGCGCCGCGAGCTCATGCCGCTGATGGCGCAGCTTCGCTCGATGGCTCGGGCGGACAACAGTGATCGCGAAGGCGTGGCCAGGCTTGATGAGGAGACAAAGAAGATCATCGCCACCAGCCGTCAGTCCGTGATGGCCCTCGAGCGCGAGGCGCGCAGCATCGAGAGCGAACTGGGAGTCAAGCCATGACCCGGAAGGCCATCGTCGTCCTAGGTTCGTCAGTCAGCGCGCTTCTTGCGATGGGAGCCGGGGTCACCTCCTACCAGCAGATGCAGCGGGAACAGCGCGAAGCATTGAAGGCAACGGTTGTCGCGATGGAGTTTTTCGACGGCACCATGGAACGCGTCAAGTCGACGATCATGCAGTCCACCGATCTGCGCGAGGATCTGCTGCGTCGGACCGATGCCCTGCTGCAGGACACCGTGAGTTCCGAACGCGAACTGCTCGACCACAGCGCGCGTGTCGCTGAGCTCGGCAGGCGTCGCGCCGAACTCAGCCCCGAGGCGTCCCGCATTCTGGCGGAGGCGCGCGCCGGTCTCGGCCAGGCCTCCGAGGCCATGGGCAAGTGCGAAAAGATCATTCGTGAGGACAAGCTGAAAGCCAGCCAGTCCGCCCGCATCGCCGAACAGATCCGGAGCAAGACCGAGCAGATGCAGGGTCTTCGCAACGATCTCGGCCGATTTGAAAGTCTGGTCGCCCGATGTGAGGCTCTGAACTCCAGCCTTGAGTCCTATGCGGCCCAGAATCGCGAGGCGCTCGAACGCATTCAGGCCATCAAGAAGCAGGCGGAGGAGCGCCGCGACATCCAGCGGACGCGGCAAGAGGCATCAAAGGCGGCGACAGAGCGCCTTTCCAAACTCCAAGCCGAACTCCAGCACGATCTGGAGGCTCTCCGGCCCGAGAAGTGAATCAGGCTGCGTGCCTCCGCGCTGCCGTGCGGGAGGGCAAACGAGGATTGTCTCAGGCCTCATGGTCTTCTGAGATGGAGCGCATGACGGACAAAGTTCAAGCATTGGTTGAGGATGCGACGCTCGATTTCACATTGGGGGAGACCGAGACGGCGCTGGCCAAGCTTGCCCGCGCCACTGCCTGCTCGCCGGACTCCTTTGAGGCCTGGCATGCAACGGCGGAAATCAACCTTTCACTGCGCCGCCTCGACGCCGCGCTTGCGGCTGCGGAAAGAGCCTTTGCCCTTCGCAAGGGCGATCTCTTCATCAATACAACCTTGTCGCGAATCTGGATGGAGCGTGGGGAAAAAGCTAAGGCTGAACACTTTGGAGCTCAGGCAAGAATCCTGGGCTGGAAGGATCAGCTGGCCAATCCTTCACCGGAAAAGGATGGACTCGCCTGACGCGGGATTCGTCGAACCGATGCGCGGAACGGTTCCCGCTCTTGACAAGCTCGAACTTACCCTGGCCCTGGCTGTCGGTGCTGATCGCGATCGAAAGACGCTTCAGCTTCGTCGGGAATGAAGATCGGGAGCGACTTCCCTGGGTGGTGATTCAATTCGTACTGGGCCTGTGCCTTCACTGAGCGGTTAAGTGAGTTGAAAGTCGTGGACATCGCCGGCGACACCAGCCTAATGTTCGGTGCATGTCTTCGCCGGATACCAAATTTCCCGTTACAGCAGTGAGTCTGGTTGTGGATGCCATTCTCGTGATCGGATTCTTTCTGCTCATGCTCTGGGTTGTGGAATCCCATGTCCCCTCCACGGATCCAAAGATGATTCTGCTCTGGGGTGCCTTGGGCTCGGCATGCCTAACCGGAGTGTTCTGGCTGGCCTTGCAGATGTTTCGCGTCGTCCTGCAGGCGCAGCGCCAGCAGAAGAGGAAGTAACGCGTTGACTCAGGTGATCGCGGCACCCGAATTTGCCTGAGTGCCAGATGACTTCAAGCCCGACTCCGAAACGCCGCGAACCACAGCGGCGGTTGAAGATTATCTCGAACGGATCCGGGAGCTGATTCGCAGCAAGGGCTATGCCCGCGTGGTCGACATCGCGGCGGAGCTCAAGATCTCCCAGGCGAGCGTGACCACCATGATCCAGCGCCTGGATGCGGAGGGCCTGGTCAAGTATGAGAAATACCGGGGCATGGTCCTGACGAGCGCCGGTGAGGCGGTGGCCACCCGCATTGCGCATCGGCACGAATTGCTGACCACCTTCCTCCGACAGCTCAATCTTCCCGAGGCGGTCATCGAACACGATGTCGAGGGCTTGGAGCATCATGTCAGCCAGGAGACATTCTCGGCCATTGAGTCACTGTCACGCTACCTCGCGGCAAATCCTGGCGTCCTGCAGCAGCTGACAAATTTTCAGCGGGAGAAATGATCGGGAACCGCCTCCGCGCAATCCAGGCAATTCGCTCCACAACCATTTCCGGATCGCCGGGGCATGTCGTCAGGATTCCATTGCCTCCGCCCGACGCTTGGAAATCCGCGAACCTGCAAGGATCGCCAGCTCGAACAGCGCATAAAGTGGCAGGGCAAACATTGTCTGCGTGAATGGATCCGGCGTTGGTGTGACCACGGCTGCAAGGATGAAAATACCCACCACCGCATGGCGCCGATACTTGCGCAGCGTGGCTACCTCAAGCAGGCCCATATACACCGCCAGCACAATCACGAGTGGGAATTCAAACGATGCCCCCACCCCGGCCACCAGCCAGGTCAGCAGGCTGTAGTACGCTGCGGGCGTCCATCGCAGTGCAAAGCCAAACAGCTGGTTGAGCTCGATCGACACCCGGATCGTGCTCGGAACCAGCAGCCAGAAGCTGAAGGAGCATCCAAGGACAAACAGGACGACTGCCGACAGCCCGACCGGCGCCACCATTTTCAGTTCCTTTTTCGTCAATGCAGGTGAGACAAACTGGCCAAAGAAGAAAACGATGAAGGGGGACGCCAGCAGCAATCCGCCAACCGTGCACATCTGGATCACCACGGAAAACCCCTCCATGATGGAGGTGGTCCCCAATTCAACCTTGACGTCGGGGTACTCCGCCGCAATCCGGGTCAGCGGCTGCAGGAGCACGTGGTTGAACTGCTTCAAGAAGACGCCGACGAGGCAGGCGCACGCCACAAAGGCTATCGCGCTCTTGACCAGGGTCCAGCGAAGCTCCTCCAGATGCTCAAAAAACCCCATGGGTTTCTCGCGCGGATCGATCGGCGCTTCAGTTTCGTTGTCAGAGTCGGAAGATGAATCGGTAGGCTGGCTCACCGTGGAAGAGAACCGCCCAGATTGAACACTTTCTGCCGGATGGCTAGCCCGTAGCGCGGCCGGCTCGGATGCCGGCAGCTTTTGCTTCATGGCATCGCCTCCCCTGCGTCGTTGACACCCCGCCCTGTCGCCGTATTGGCTCAACCCTCCGCGTGCACACGCACACGGATCCATTTCCAAACACGCATCACATCCACATTTATGGCCGCAAAATCCAAAGCGAAAAAGTCTGCCCCTCGGGGCAATGCAGGCGCCAAAGCAGCGTCCTCGAAGAATGCAAAGTATGTCTATACCTGGGGCGCCGGCAAAGCCGACGGCAACGGTACGATGAAAAACCTTCTTGGGGGCAAGGGCGCGAATCTGGCCGAAATGACCCGCATCGGCCTCCCCGTGCCTCCCGGCTTCACGATCACCACGGAGGTTTGCACCTATTTCTACGCAAACAAGAGGTCCCATCCGGCCTCGCTTCAGGCGCAGATCGAGGCGGGCATACGAAATATGGAGAGGATCATGGGCTGCCGCTTTGGCGACGCCAGGGGATTCCCGCTTCTCGTCGCCGTGCGGTCCGGTGCCCGCGACTCCATGCCGGGCATGATGGACACCATCCTCAATCTCGGACTCAACGACGAAACCGTTCTAGCCCTCGCGGCGGCAACGAAAAATGACCGCTTCGCGTGGGACTGCTACCGTCGTTTCGTCCAGATGTACGGCGACGTCGTCCTGGGGGTCCAAAAGCGCGAGGGCGAGGATCACGAGCCGTTCGAGACAGTCATTCATTCCTACAAGCACGAAAAATACCACGCTGACATTGAGGATTCGAAACTGACGGCGGAAGACCAGCGGGAGCTCGTCGTTCGTTTCAAGGATCTCGTCAAGGAACGCACGGGCAAGGGCTTCCCATCCAACCCATGGGACCAACTGCGCGGAGCAGCGGGCGCCGTGTTCGGTTCATGGATGAACGACCGGGCGATTGTCTATCGTCGCAAGTACAACATCCCCTCGGAATGGGGCACTGCAGTGAACGTTCAAGCCATGGTGTACGGAAACACCGGGGACACCTCCGGCTCCGGAGTCGCCTTCACGCGCAATCCCGCAAATGGCACCAATGAGTTTTACGGCGAATTCCTCATCAACGCGCAGGGCGAGGACGTCGTTGCGGGTGTTCGCACCCCCGAGCCGGTGATCAACCTGAAGAAGGAAATGCCGAAGTCCTACGCGGAGCTGCTCAAGGTGCGCGCCATCCTGGAAAAGCATTTCAAGGACGTTCAGGACATCGAGTTCACGATCCAGGAAGGCAAGCTGTTCATGCTTCAGACGCGCAACGGCAAACGCACCGCCGCAGCCGCGCTCAAGTTCTCCATCGACATGGTCAGGGAGAAGTTGATCGACTGGAAAACCGCGATCCTGCGCAACCCCGCCGACCAGCTCGAGCAGTTGCTCGCGCCCATTTTCGATCTCACGGAAGTCAGGAAGGCCCAGGCCATCGCAACAGGTCTTCCCGCCGGACCCGGAGCCGCCACAGGCAAGATCTACTTCAACGCCGAACGCGCGGTTGCCGCCGCGGACAAGGGCGAAAAGGTGCTGCTCGTGCGCATCGAGACCTCGCCCGAGGATCTCCGCGGCATGATCGCCGCCGAAGGCATTCTCACCGCGCGCGGTGGAGTGTCCTCCCATGCCGCCCTCGTGGCGCGGCAGATGGGCAAGGTCTGCGTCTGCGGCGCATCCGCCCTGGAACTGGACTACGACAAGAAGACCTTGTCCGTCGACGGCAAGGCCTTCAATGAAGGTGATTTCCTCTCCATCGATGGCACCTCCGGCACCGTCTATGCCGGCCAGATCAAGACCGCTCCCTCGGAGATCATCGCCGGGCTTCTCCACAATGACGCCGCTGCAAGGAAGACTGAAAAGTTCAGAAATTACAGCCAGTTGATGAAGTGGTGCTCTCAAGCCACCCGGCTTTCGGTCAGAACGAATGCGGACACGCCGGAGCAGACACAGAACGCGATCGCGTTTGGTGCGGTCGGCATCGGCCTCACACGCACGGAACACATGTTCTTTGAAGGCGACCGCATCGACGCGATGCGTGAAATGATTCTCGCTGAAACGCAGGATGCCCGCAAGGCGGCCCTCGCCAAGCTTCTGCCCTATCAGCGCGCCGACTTCCTTGGAATCTTCAAGGCGCTCAAGGGTTTCCCGGCAACGATCCGATTCCTGGATCCTCCCCTGCACGAATTCCTCCCCCAGACAAAGGAGCAGCAGATGGATCTCGCCCGAAAGCTGGGCATCCCGGTCGAGAAGATCATGCATCGGGTGCACGAACTGCACGAATTCAATCCAATGCTCGGGTTCCGTGGCTGCCGTCTGGGAATCAAGTTCCCCGAAATCACCGCGATGCAGGCCCGCGCTGTCTTTGAAGCGGCGGTTGAGGCAAACAAGGGCGGATTCAAGGCGAAGCCCGAAATCATGATTCCGCTCGTCGGCTTCAAACGGGAGCTCGATCTTCAGGTCGCACTCGTCCACGAGGTGGCCGCCGCCGTGCAAAAGGAAACCCGGAAGAAGATCAGCTATTCCGTCGGCACCATGATTGAGATTCCACGCGGAGCACTCACCGCCGACGAAATCGCCTCCACCGCGGAATTCTTCAGCTTCGGCACCAATGACCTGACCCAGACCACCCTTGGCATGTCACGCGACGATTCAGGTTCCTTCCTCGGCGCCTACCAGGAGGCTGAGATCTTGAAGAAAAACCCCTTCGCAAGCGTCGACCAGACGGGTGTGGGCCAGCTCATGAGGATCGCCATCGAGAAGGGCCGCCAGACCCGTCCGGACATCAAGCTCGGCATCTGCGGAGAACATGGAGGCGATCCAGACTCCGTGAAGTTCTGTCACAGGCTGGGTCTGAACTACGTCTCCTGCTCGCCCTATCGGGTGCCGGTTGCACGCCTTGCCGCGGCACAGGCTGCAGTCGCGGACCTAAAGAAATAGGACCTTCAGGGAGATCGCCTCCAACACATTGTCCACATGACTGCCCCGCGCTTTCACCAGCGCGGGGCTTTTTTGTCAGCTTGTATGGACAATGGATTTCATGTGGACGCTCCTGCCACCCATATTCGGTTAATAGTCTGAATAAACGGCCGATAGGGTATCGACACCGGTAATCCACACGCTCCCGTCCGCATGCCTACAACCGAAGGAATCAGCGATCTGCTGTGTCGCACAGCCATGACACACGCCGTGCAGGAAGTCATGCGGACCATGCTCAATCTATCCACCGTGTTTCACAGCGAAATAGATGCAAGAAAGCCGGGCGGCATTGCGGCCGCGATCAATGGTCCGCAGGTGGTTGGCACCGTTGGATTCCTGGGCGACATCGATGGTTTGCTTTACCTTTTCCTTGGATCGGATTTCGCCACCAACGCCGCCGCGCATCTGCTCGGTGTCACGAGTGAGGAGCTCGAGTCAGATGGTGATGAGGCGATCAACGATGCCATCGGGGAACTGACCAACATGACCGTTGGGACGTTCAAGAACCAGCTCAGCGATCGCGGCATCCAGTGCAAACTGACGATTCCGTCCATTCTGCGCGGCAGCAACTTCAGGATCGAACCCACCAGTACCGTCACCCGTCGAACCTATCGCTTTGATATCGGATCACACTCTCTCATCACGGATCTTCTCATGAAAACCGAGGCTTGATCCGATTTGAAGTGCACCTTTGCCGACCGACATCTCCATGCGCTACAAAATCCTAACCGTAGACGACTCCAAGACCGTGCGAATCATCGTGAAGAAGGCCTTCAGGACCTTCGATTGCGAGATCATCGAGGCATCCAACGGAGTTGAAGGTCTGGCTGCGGCCGCGAAGGAGCGGCCCGATGTCATCCTCCTGGATTTTACCATGCCTGTCATGGACGGCGTGGAGATGCTGACGAAGCTCAAGTCGGATCCGACCCTGAAGGCGATCCCCGTGATGATGCTCACTGCCGAAGGAGGGCGTGACAATGTCCTCAAGATCGCGAAGATCGGCGTTCGCGATTACATCGTGAAGCCGTTTCGCGAAGAGGTTCTGGTCGAAAAAGTCGGACGCGTCATCGACCTCAAACCTCTCTGTGAGGGCCCGCTCAAGGCAAAGAGCATACTGGACAGCGCGACCATTCTCGTTGTGGAGGACAAACCGGCCATTGTTCAGCAGATACAGGAGGGATTGAAGCACACCCCATGGAAAATCACCGGGGTTGCCACCACGAATGAGGCGATCGATTTCTGCAGTCGCAACCAGACTGACCTCGTCATCATATCGCTTTCGCTTCCCGACGACTCTGCATTCACACTTTTCGGACTCATCTGCACGAACGTGAAGACCAAGTATACCCCGGTCTTCGGACTGGTGGTGAAGACCGAACTCCATGCGCAGCAGCAGGCGCAGCAGGTGGGCTTCACTTCAATCGTAACCAAGCCCTTGGACATCCCGGAACTTGAAGCGAAGATGTCAAAGGCCATGAACCTCGACACATCCCAGCGCTACTTTTCAACCGACCAGGATGTCTTTGTCCTCAAGATGCCGGAAGTAGCCTCACAGGCTGCGGTGAATGAAATGCTGACATACCTCAAACCAAAGATGTCCGAGGCGGTGGATGGAGGCATTTGCAAGGTGGTTCTCGATCTGCGTGAACTCAGGCGCCTGGACATGATCGCCATCAAGGCGCTCCTTCAGGCGATTCAGCATTGCCGCGAGTTTGGACTGCAATACCTGCTTGTCGGAAACAGCCAGATCATCAGCGAATGCAAGGGCTTCGAGGACACAAAGGCCTGGACGTTCGTCGATACCATGGAGGAAGCCAGGAACGGCTTTTCACGTTCCAACAGTGCAGTTTCCGCACAGCCCGCCGCCGTCGGAGCATAAAATCCCATCTTGCCGCGTCGCTGACGCGGCTCCCTGCGAGCCCCGTGCCTTGAACGGCACGGGGTTTTTATTGGCCGCACTTCGGCAAGCCATGGGCAATAGATGTCCGTTAGCCATGATTTCTCCTCTAGAAACAGTGGAAAATGCCGATGAGAACCCCGGGTTTAGATGCCGTCTTTCCGTGCGAACGGAAAGTCTCTGTCTCTCATGAATTTCCTCTCCTCATCGCCTCACGCGAACGGGCTGGTCCTTTCGCGCTGCGTTGCGCTGACGCTGTTCGCGATCGTTGGATCGGAAAGCGCGGCCCGTGCGCAACCGCAGCGAGTCAGATCAGAATCCTTCACCTCGGATGGAGGCTGGGCTGAAAGGTCCTCCGCTGTCAGCTCACCCTATCTGGCGGTCATCCTCCCCCCGGCTCTCAGGTTCGAGGCAACACCACCTCCAACTGATCCCACTCTCCGCCTCGCTGCAGGTGCGCCGCCGCGGCCCGGTGGCGTCATTGAGGAAGTTGCTGCGGAAAACAAGGAGGCCGCCGTTGTGACCGCCCCTCCAGCCGCCTTGCCCGCCGTATCGAGCGAGGCATCGACGGGTTCCGAGCCGGCAGCCGAAGGCTCCCGATCGCCCGCCAGCCATCCACCAGTCGCCATCCTTCACGACGACCTTCAGCGTGAGGTCCGCCCGGAGGATGTCCTCCCGTACTTTCAATTCCCAGGCTCGGTGCAATCCGCGCCGGCTCCCGCCCCCATGCCGGCGAGTTCCGCCACCTATCGCCAACGATGATCTGCATGCGCTCATTCCTGTTCCCCTGTCTGGTGGCGATCCTTGCACCTTGCGCAAGTCTTGCGGCCGAGGGTCACGATGGCATCCCAGAGGCGGCCGCCGCCCCCTACATTGCGGCTGCACCAAAGCCGGGAGAGATCACCGAAGCCGAGATCAGGAGCTTTCAGAGCATCGGGGACGCCAAGACTTCCCAGGGAGACTACGACTCCGCCGAGATCGCCTACCGGCAGGTTCTCGCGGCACGTGCGACTCCCGAGCAGGATCGCGACGCCCTCCTCGGCCTCGCTCGCATGTACCGCCGAAGCAATCAGCTCACGCGATCCGCGGCCGTGTACGAGAAGCTGTTGAAGGAGTTTCCATCAGACAATGCGCTCCCCATAGTCTATCTTGAACTTGGCCGTGTGCACCGTGCGCTCGGGGCCTATCGGCTCGCGATTGCCCGGTTCTACAGCGTGATCAACTCCACGCTGAAGCTTCCCGAGAATGGCCAGGAACTGTACCGGCAACTTGCGCGAACAGCCCAGTTCGAAGTGGCTGAAACTCATTTCCTCGCCGGAGATTATCAGGAAAGCGCCCAGTATTTCTCACGTCTCAAGCTCCTGGACCTCGCACCGGCCGATCAGGCTCGGGCGAGTTTCAAATCAGCCTTCGCCCTTTATCGCGCGGGCGAGTATGAAAAGGCCGTCGCAAGCCTGCGTTCCTTTCTCGAACAATACTCCCTGGATGAAAACACCCCCGAGGCCCGGTACCTGCTCTCCATGTCGCTGCGCCGGCTCGATCGCAATCAGGAGTCGCTCGTCGCCGCGCTTGAACTCCTGAAAACCGAGCACGGTCGCACGGATGAGGATCCCAAACGCTGGGCTTACTGGCAGCGCAAGACGGGCAACCAGCTCGCAAACGAATTCTACGAACAAGGCGACGCCGGAAGCGCTCTCACCATCTATCTTGGTCTCGCCGCACTCAGCAATGAGCCGTCGTGGCGACTCCCCGTTTTCTACCAGATTGCCCTCTGCTATGAACGACTGCGCTCGGTGGGCAAGGCTCGCGAATACCTCCAGGCTGTCGTCAAGGATGCCGGGACACCGAAAGACGGCTCATCGCCAGGCTCTGATCTTGCGGAACTCGCCAGCATGGCCGCCTGGCGGTTGAAGCAGCTTGACTGGGAGGACACCGCCGACCGTCAGCTCAATTCCTTTTTCCAAACCTCCGACTCGCCTAAGCACCCTGAGATGGCCACTACTCTTGCTGCATCACCGCAGACATGAGTTCGCACGACCCCCTCCAGAATCACTTGCAGCTTTGCGACGAGCTTCACCAACTCGCCCTTGAGGAAAACCGCCGCATCAAGGAAACCCACCAGGCTCCTGATCGCGACCTGGTTGAACGTCGAAAGGGTCTTCTCAAAAGGCTCGACGAAAGTCTTGTTCGCATCAAGGCGCCCGAGTCTTCCGTCATTCCCGCTGACACAGCCAGCCGGAAGCAACGACGGGAAATCGTGGAAAAGGCGCGCACCCGGATTCTCCAGATCCTGCACCTGCAGAAGGAAAATGAACAGTTGATCCTTCGGTACAGCCTCGGCAGCCCCCGACAGCAGAGCGCCCCCGTTTCACCACCTGCGTCTGTTTTGCAGAAAATCTACGACAGTCATCGTTGACGTCCTGACTGATTTCGCAGGCTGTTCGGGCCGCTTTCCTTCCACTCATGCCCACGGCGCGAATCCTGGTTCACGAGAACGCTTCACTCAACCTGGAGTCTGTCGCGTCCACATTGCGGGATGCGGGATACAGCACCTCGTGCGTGCGCACCCAGACGCGCGCTGAATTCATCGACGCCATCGACAACCTCCGGCCGGGTCTCGTCCTGTGCGACCACGAGTTCGGTGACCTCAAATCGCTGGATGCAATTGATCTGGTCCGAAAACGTCTGCCGCAAACGGACTTCGTTGTCCTGTCAGAAACCCACGATGAGGATCGTGCGGTCGAATGCATCAGGCGGGGGGCCACCGACTGCGTGGTCAAGGATCGTCCGGAACGTCTGCTTGCGGTCATTCGTTCCGCCCTCGATCGCCAGCGCCTCCGCCGTGAACATCGTCGACTGGAACGCCAGCACCAGATTCTCTTTCGCCTCATTCCGAGTTTTGTCTGCGTGTTGACGAAAGAGGGCATCCTGGTTGAGGCCAATCCCCCCTGGAGCCAGCAGCTCGGCTACCAGCGCGAGGAATGGATCGGGCGTCCTCTCGGCGACTTCGTGGATCCCAGCGACCGAAGCGCATTTCTCGGATGGTGGAGTTCGCTGTCCGGCCAGAACAGGAACGCGGAGGCAACCGCAGACGGATGCGAGGTCCGAATGATCGGCCGCACCTCAGCCTCCCGCTATGTCACGTGGACCGCGCGCATGCATCGCGCAGAAAACCTCGTTTATGCCTCCGGGCACGACACCAACGACAGACACGTGGCGGAGAGTTCCCTCCGGAACAGCGAGGCGCGTTTCCGGGCGATGGCGGATTCAGCTCCAGCATTCATCTGGATCTCCGGGATCGATCAATCCCGCACCTATTGCAACCGGCCGTGGCTCGACTACACGGGCCTCAGCCTCGCCGAAGCAAACAGTGAGGGATGGATGGAGTCCGTTCATCCCGAGGATCGTCCACGCGTTCGCGCGATCTACCAGAACAGCTTCTCCGCCTGCCGCGCCTTCAGGGTGGAATACCGGCTGCGACGCTTTGATGGACTCTACCGATGGATCATTGACAACGGTTCCCCCAACTACAATTCGGAGGGCGGACTGATCGGGTTCATTGGCTCCTGCATCGACATCAACGACCAGCACGAGGCGGAGGCGCGCCTCACCCAGCGTGCAATAAAGCAGGCGGCGCTTGCCGGCTTCGGTCGCTTCGCCCTGGCCCAGCACCCCTTCGACGACATCGTGCGCGAAGCCGCACGTCTGATCAGCGAAACACTCCGGGTGAATATGAGCCAGGTCCTGTCTC
The DNA here is from genome assembly GCA_015075305.1 of Opitutaceae bacterium. NCBI lineage: Bacteria > Pseudomonadati > Verrucomicrobiota > Opitutia > Opitutales > Opitutaceae > Opitutaceae bacterium. The sequence goes on from JABTUS010000001.1 coordinate 569,766, forward strand.
TTTCACCCACGGATCTCTCCATACGGTTGATTGCCGGACACGGATTCGAATCTTCCGCCCTCCCTCTTTCCGTCGGGGAGGTGCGCGTCGAGGCGCTGATGGCCGCAGGGCATGTTCTCGCGGAACAGCCCGAACACTTCCCCGGGCGTTCGCTGCATGGCGTTCTTGGAGTTGTTTCCGGCTGTTCGGTTCCCATCTCCAGCACCAAGCGTCCCTTCGGATTCCTGACCGCGCTCAGCCAGCACGAAATGACGTTCGCCCGGGACTCAATCGACTTCCTCCATGGCATCGCCAACATACTCGGCAGCGTCCATCAGCGGGAATTCGCGCGCGCGGCGCTCGAGGAAAGCGAACAAAAGCTGCTGCAGTCGCAAAAAATGGAGGCGGTCGGCATCCTCGCAGGTGGCGTGGCCCATGACTTCAACAATCTACTCACCGCCATCCGCTGCTACGGAGACCTGCTCCACGAGGATCTCGCGGCGATGCCCGAGCTTCAATCGAGGGCCGCGGAGATTCTCAAGGCCACGGCGCGGGCCAGTTCACTGACCGGCCAGCTGCTCGCCTTTAGTCGCAAGCAGATTGTGCAGCCGGAGGTTCTCGATCTGAACAACATCATCACGGACCTCAGGGATCTGCTGCGTTCGCTCCTGAGCGAAAACATAAATCTGGTCGTCAACCCCGCCGCCGGCGCGGTTCATTTTGAAGCCGACCGGAACCAGTTCGACCAGGTGGTCATCAATCTTTGCATAAACGCCCGCGACGCCATGCCCCAGGGAGGCAGCATCACGATCGACATCGGCTCGCGGAATTTGGAGGAAGGCAATGCGCACGGACTGGGCGCCGGCGATTATGTTGAACTGCGCATCTCCGACACCGGAACCGGAATTCCCGAGGATCTGCAGCCGCGTCTGTTCCAACCCTTTGTCACCACAAAGCCCAAGGGCCGCGGCACAGGCCTTGGACTCGCCACCTGCGCTGTCATCATCAAGAGCTGCCAGGGATCAATTTCCTTTGAGAGCGTCGTGGGAAAGGGCACCACCTTTCTGGTCCTGCTGCCGCAGCTGCCCGCCTCGACAAATCCACGCGCTTCCGACGACGACGCCGTCGTTTTCGAAGGCACGGAACGCATTCTCCTGGTCGAGGATGACGAGGCGATTCGCACAGTGACGGCCGCGATTCTCGAGAGCATAGGATACCGGGTGCACGCCGTTTCAAGCGGAGCGGATGCGCTGGATTACTGCTCGCATCCGGATGTTCCGCCATTCGATCTCCTTCTCACCGACGTGATCATGCCCAACATGGGTGGACGGGAACTGGCGGACCGCTTCTCCAGGCTTTTTCCGGGAATCGGCATTCTCTTCATGTCCGGATACGTCGGCGACTCAAAGATCCTTCAGGCCGTCCAGGACGCAGGCGCCCGTTTTCTCGAAAAGCCGTTCACCCGGACCAGCCTCGCACGCAAAGTGCGGGAATCGCTCGATCTCGCATCGAAGGAGCCGGCACGCACCTAGCCAGGCGGCATGCCGCCAGCCGGATGCTGCCGGCTTGGCACCCGCACAAACGACATGCCCGCGGCAACCGCCCCTTGAATGCCCGGTTCCGCGTCTTCAAACACAAGACAATGCCCCGGGTCGACACCCATGCGCCTGGCCGCAAGCAGAAACATGTCAGGCGCGGGTTTTCCGCGGCCGGGCGCGACATCGCGCGGAGTGACAACGATGGGGAACAACTCCCGAAGCCCCGCCGCCCTTAGGGACGGATAGGCAACTTCCGGCGTACCGCCCGTTGCGATCGCCATTGGCTTCCTGCCCGCCTCCCTGCGGGCGATCTCCGCCACCGGCTCGATCACCTTGAGATCGGTCATCAATTCAAGATAAAGTGACTCCTTCCTTTCGGTCACCTCATCGGGATCGATGGTCAGACCGTAGCGCTTTGCAAAAAGCTCTGCAACCTGCCGGGTATGCACGCCCCCCAATTCGTAGAAATAGTCCTCGTCGAGCTTACGGTCCAGGCCGCACCGCCGCATCGCCTCATCCCACGCCCGGTAGTGAACCGGCATGGAGTCGACCAGCGTGCCATCGAGATCGAAGATGAATCCTGAAAAGTCCCCCGGAGGGATTGAAAGCTGCATATTGGCTCACCAGCAAGCCGGTTCACCATTCACTCGTAAACGGCAATCGCATCGATTGCCGCCTCAAAAACTTCGAGCAACCGCAAACGGAAGGCACGCGTGCATGGGCTGTAATCGGGACAACAGAAGCATCGACGGAAGCCTCGAGGATTCCATTCCTATCTCCGCCGCTGACGAGCCGTCAGGGATGATAGTCGGACAGCGCGTGCGCGCGGATTTCCGCCAGCTTTCTGTCCCATTGCGCTGCAAGCTCCCGAACCCGTTCAGGCAAAGCCGCAGCCAGGTTGTGTGATTCACTTCTGTCATTCGCCAGATTGTACAACCCCCACGGCCCCTCCGGCACGGCGACAATCTTCCAGTCACCCAGACGAAACGCCCGATTGCCCTCGTGCTCCCACCAAAGCCCATCGCTGACATGAACCGCGGGAATATTGTGATCGAACGAGGCCGAGAAACTCACTCCCGGCGCCGGTGGAACGGGGAGATTGTTCCATGGCGCGGATCTCTGTGCGCCAACAAGGTCGAGAATGGTCGGAACAACATCCACAAAATGGAGGGGTGCCGTTCTCAACCCGCCTCGCTCGTGGATCCCCGCGGGCCAGCGGACTATGAACGGGGTGGAGATGCCGCCCTCATGCACCCACGTCTTGTGACGTCGAAACGGCGTGTTGGAAGCGCTGGACCAGCCGGGTCCGAGGCAAAGAAAGGTGTGCTCCGATCCGGGTGCGGCTGATGGGTCATGTCCACCTCCACGCACCATGATTTCCGCGCTTGCTCCATTGTCGGAGGCAAAGAGAACGATCGTATTCTCCTCTGCGCCCATCGCCTTGATCTGCTCGAGGACGCGTCCAATTTCCCTGTCCATGCGGTCCACCATCGCCGCATGGATCGCCATCTTGTTCGCCTGGAATGCGCGCTGGGCATCCGTCAGTTCCGACCATGGCAGCGGGCGGTTGATTTCTCCGGGGCCAAGCTTGGCGAGATCGTCGGGCCAGTCATAGGGGGGACCGACATCCCTCTCCATCATGGGATCGGGATTGTTTGTGATTCCCATGCGGGTGAGTCGCGCGTAGCGCTCCGCCGCAACAACATTCCAGCCCACATTGTAGGTGTCATGATACCTCGCGATGTCAGCCGCGGGTGCCTGCAGCGGAAAATGTGGAGCGATGAAGCAGAGATACTGGAAGAACGGGCGATCCGCAAATTTCGCGGCGTGCTCACGAAGCTGATCGACCGCACGCGTGGCAATTTCCGTGGTCACATAGTAGTTGTCCCTCTGCGGAATCTGCTTCCCGTCGAGGGTGTGGTGCTCGGCGCTGAAATTGTCATTCGTGTTGGCCGTCACGTCGAAGCTGTGGTCAAAGCCGCTGCCGAGCGGTTTGCCGTCGATGTGCCACTTGCCTGAATGGTAGTTCTTGTAGCCGAACGGCCGAAGCAGCTCGGAGAGCAGTCCAGCCCACCCCGGACGCACGCCCTTCATACCGCTTTTCACGCCGGCCACCAGATCCCGCCGCACTTCCTGCGCATAGTATCCCGTCATGATGGACGCCCGCGACGACCAGCAGCGCGCCGTGTTGTACATCTGCGTGTAGCGCAGTCCTCCCGCTGCGAGTGCGTCCAGATTGGGCGTCGCAATCTCACCACCATAGCAGCCCAGGTCGGAAAACCCCATGTCATCCGCGAGGATGAGCAGGACATTGGGACGCTCGGCCGCAAGTGCCGTTGAGGAGAGCAGACAGCAGGCGAGCAGGAATCGAGGTAGCTTCATGTGGAGAACATTGTGCCTGTCACCGCGTGTGGACAATTGCGGAATCAAATTGGAATCCCGTGTGGGAGACTCCGTGCATCTTCAGGCGCTCCCGGCTGACCAATGCCTTGTGATTGCGGATCTTCATGATTCCCGGCCTTGCGTTGAGGGCTCGTTTGACGCCACGATGGGCGGCAAATGTCTGAACTGCCCACAGTCCGCGTGCAGAAGTTCCTCGCCGATGCAGGGATTTGCTCGCGTCGTGCGGCCGAGGCGCTGATTGCCGGCGGAGAGGTCTGGATCAATGGAAAAGCGGCAGCCATCGGCCAGAAGGTGGATCCCGATTCCGACAGGATCGTCGTTCGCGGAAAACAGGTTCGAACGTCGCCACAGCCACGGATGACACTCGCAGTCCACAAGCCTCGGGGCCTGGTCTGCTCCAATGACGATCCCCAGAACCCTGACACGATCTTTGATCTGCTGCCGCGACAGTACGCCCGGTTCCGCTTTTTCTGCGCAGGCCGTCTCGACAAGGACAGCGAGGGACTCGTCATCCTGACGACCGACGGCGAGCTGGCCAATCGCCTCATGCACCCGCGAAACACGATCGTCAAACGGTACCAGGTGCGGCTGGCCGAGCCCTTCCCGTTCAGGCGCCTTTCCACACTACGCAAAGGCGTCATGATCGAGGGCGAACGCCATCGCGTCGAGTACGCGGCTTTGGTCAATCCAGCCCGTGACGACACATCGGAGAACCTGGATGTCTGGATGCACCATGGAAAGAAGCGGGAAATTCGCCTGCTCTTCCTGGCGCTGGGTTATGAGGTGAAACGGCTTCGCCGCTACCAGATCGGCACCTTTCCCCTCAAGGGAATCCCATTGCGTGGAGGCCGACAACTTTCCATGAAGGAAATCGAATCACTCTTCACCGTTTCCTCCGCACCACCGACCCGATCGGCTGTCAAATCGACGGCCGTATCCCACCCATCCAGCCCATGAAGCTTCATTCCATCCTCCTTGCGACCTTCCTGGCATCGACATGCAGCGCCCTGGTGGCCGTTCCGCTCGGCGTCGCCACCACCGCACACATCAAGCCCGATGCAACGTCCGCCAAACTGGCCACACTCGCCGCCGGCACCGAGTTGAAGCCCGTCGCCGGTGCCGCTTCCGCCCCTGGCTGGCTGGCAATCGAGGTTACCGGTCCGCACGATGTCTTCGTCCAGAACAAGGAAATCACAAAGTCACTCGATGTCCGCCCCGGCGCCGAGCTCCGGCTCGAGCCTTCTGCAACGGCACCAATCGTCGCCTTGGCCAACGCAGGCGAAACTCTGGATATCACAGGGCTCCATGGCCGTTGGACCAAACTCAGGATGAACCGCACACTGACGGGCTACATCAAACTCCCCACAGCCCGGCTTCCCGAAGCAGCCGTGCCCGTTGGAACCCGGGCCCCCGCACCCGGCACGCCTTCCCCTGCTCCCGTGGCACCGCCCCCCACCGCACCGGCAGCCTACGGAACATCCACACCCGGCGCAGCGGCACCCGCTGTGGGCTTGTCAGATAGCAGCGCCGGGGTGCTTCCTCGGACTTTTCAGGGGCGTTTTGTTTCCACCCGGAGTCCATTCAAGCCACGGCGTCCCTACGACTGGGCCCTCACGGATGAATCCGGAACCCGTTTCGCCTATCTCGATGTGTCACGTCTGCTCCAGACCGAACAGATCGAAAAATATGCGGACCGCTTCATCTCTGTTTTTGGCGCCGCCAAGCCTCTCCCAAACAGCAAGGACTTCGTCATTGTCGTCGAGAGCCTTCAGTTGAAGTGACGTCGAACCTGCTCCATGGAAATCATCGACGGCAACCGGGTCGCCAGTACAATCGTTGAGGAGCTCAAGGCCGAGGTCGCGGCCTTCACCGGACGAAAACCGTGCCTCGCGCTCGTCCGCGTCGGAGAGGATCCCGCATCCGTTTCCTACGTGCGCAAGAAGGAGAAGACCGCCGCCGAAATCGGCATAACCGGCCGGGTTATTCTCCCGCCTGAAACCATTTCCCAGTCTGAGCTCTCCTCCCTGATCGACGAACTCAATGCCGATGACGCGGTGGATGGCATTCTTGTCCAATCGCCCCTGCCCAAACAGATCGACGAGCTGGCCATCTTCCGCCGCGTGCTTCCGGAGAAGGATGTCGACGGCTTTCATACAATCAACCTCGGGAAGATAGCACAGGAGGACGACACCGGGTTCGTTTCCTGCACGCCGGCCGGCATTCTCGAACTGCTGCGGCGCAGCGATGTCGACCTGAATGGCAAACATGTCGTCGTCCTTGGACGGTCACTTATCGTCGGCAAACCCGTGGCGCTGCTCGCCCTTCAGAAGAAGGCCGGCGCAAATGGAACGGTTACGATCTGCCATTCCGGCACACAAAATCTCCCGGCGATCACCCGCCAGGCGGATGTGCTGATCGCAGCCATCGGACGTCCGGAGTTTGTGACCGCGGACATGGTGAAACCCGGAGTCGTCGTCATCGATGTAGGGGTCAACAGGGTCGCCGACCCCACAAAAAAATCGGGATATCGCCTGACTGGGGACGTCCACTTTCCAAGCGTGAGTCCGCTCGCATCCAAAATCACCCCGGTTCCCGGAGGCGTGGGGCCAATGACGGTTGCGATGCTGATGAAGAACACGGTCAAAGCCTACCGCCTTAGAAAAAAAGCGGGTTGAGCACCCAGCTCCCTATTGATTGCAGATCATAGTCTTAAAAAAACGTAAAGCATCGTGATCTGGGGTCCTTCACTCATGCGCTGTCTTGCACGGGGGGCGTTTTTCAATCCTTCTCCCGACAGCAATCGATGTTCGCCCCAAAAATTCTGGTTGTCGATGACCAGCCGATCAATGTCCAGGTTCTGAAGCGAAAGCTTGAACGCGAACAACTGCAGGTGCTGACCGCCTTCTCCGGCGCCGAGGCACTGGAGGCGGTCGCGAAGGAGAAACCGGATTTGATTCTCCTGGACGTCATGATGCCCGACATGGACGGCATCGAAGTGTGCACGAGGCTCCAGGCATCGGAGGAAACCAAGTCGATTCCAGTTATTTTCATCACCGCACGCGCCTCCAAGGAGGCGAAACTTGAGGGTCTCGGGGTTGGGGCGGTCGACTACATCACCAAACCCATCGATCTCGACGAGACGTTCGCACGGATCCAGACGCAGCTTCGATTTGTGGCCGTCAACCGCGAGATGGCGGAACTGCAGCATCGACTTCTGGAGTCGCGCAGGACTGCGACCATTGGAGCGGTCACACAGGGCATTGCGCACAACTTGAACAATCTCCTGGGTATTGTCCTCGGTTATCTGGACCTCATCAAGGCGCATCCCGATCGTCCGGAAAGTGTCAAACGCAATGCGGGCCAGGTGGAGAACGCCGTCCATCGCATAGTCGCCATCATCAAGCAGCTCAGCACACTGATGGTGAAGTCGCGTTTCCCGACCGTGAAGCGCCCGGTCAGTCAACTGATCGCAGGCGCGACCGAGCGGTATCAGATCGAGTACAGGATCACGGAGCGTGTATTCGTCGACAATCCCCTGGGCGACCAGGCCATCGATACGCATGTGGAGGTGTTTGAGGATCTGCTCTCCAAGCTCCTCATCAACGCCTGGGAATCCTACGGATCGGCGGCGCCGTTGGACAACCGCCCGATCTGGCTGCGCACCGAACTGGTGGAGCGCCCTGGCGGGGCCAGTGTGCTTTTCCGGATTGAGGATCAGGGGAACGGAATCGACGACGGAATTCGCGATCACATGTATGAGCCGTTTGTGAGTTCCAAACAAACGGTCGGTGTCGGCATGGGACTGACGATAGCGCGCCATGCCATGCGCAGCCTCGGCGGCGAAGTGATCCTGGTGGATCGACCCGGCGGGGGGACAATCGCACAGATTCAGCATCCCGTGGAGCAAAAGATGCCGCGTTCGGGCACCTGATCGGTTTACATGCGGGCCCGATGTGTCTAGGCATCCGGGGTTCCTATGCCAAAACTCGCTTTCATCGGCGCCGGCCGCATGGCCTCAGCCATGGTCGATGGCCTGCTCTCCCAGGGAGCATACAGGGCGGCCGATATCTCCTGCTTCACTGCTTCGGGGAAATCAGCCGCCACTCTCGCCCAGCGAACGGGCATTCGGCACTGCGAATCGCCCGATGCCTGTCTCGACGGCGCGGACATCGTCGTCATCGCCTTCAAACCCCAGCACCTCGCGTCCGCCGATCCCGGCCTGGCTGCGCTTACTGCCGGCAAGATGGTGCTCTCGGTGCTGGCCGCCAAGCCCCTGGCCCGACTCCGGAGTGTGTTCCCCCACGCACGCGCAATCGTCCGTTCAATGCCCAACACACCCGCCGCGATTGGCGCCGGCATCACCGGCTGGTGCGCCGACTCGACTCTGACGCCCGCTGACCGCACCCGCCTCGTCGGCCTCCTGCGCGCGATCGGCACGGAAATGGAGGTTGCGGAGTCGAAGATCGACGCATTGATGGCGATCAGCGGCTGCGGTCCCGCCTTTGTCTTCGAATTCACCGCTGCACTGCGCGAAGCCGGTGTTGCCGCCGGACTGCCCCGCGAGCAGGCGCAGCGGCTGGCGGTCGAAACGGTGCTTGGCTCAGGCCGGTTGATGGCCCGCACACAGAGCGAACCCGAGGCGCTGCGCAATCAGGTGACCTCCCCCGGCGGAACAACATTTGCCGGACTCCAGGTCATGGCTGCCCGCGACTTTCGAGGCATGATGCTCGAGACCGTCATGGCCGCAAAAGCCCGCTCCGAGGAGTTGAGCCGGGACAATTGAAGCACAGTCGACGCACCGCCAGCAATCGTTTCAACAACCGGATGGCCTCAACAATCAAGTCTGGGAGAACACTGTGAGCACGCTTCAGGGACGCATTCTGGTGACAGGTGGGGCCGGCTTCATCGGCAGCGCACTCGTCTGGGCGCTCAACAAGCGCGGAATCACGAACATAGTCATCTCCGATGTTCTCGGCTCCGACGAGAAGTGGAGGAATCTGGTTGCCCTCCGGTTTGCCGACTATGTCGAAGCGGACGTCTTTCGTCGCAAACTGAACGAAAGCCGCGATGCCTTTGGGCAGTTCAGCACGGTCTTTCATCTTGGAGCGTGTTCAGCCACCACCGAAAGAAATGCGTCCTACCTGGCTGACAATAATTTCGGCTACACGAAGGAGCTCGCAATGTGGTCGATCGACCGCGGCATGCGGTTCATCTACGCATCCTCTGCAGCCACCTACGGCGACGGTTCCCAGGGCATGGACGACAGGGATCTCAATCTCCAGCGCCTTCGCCCGCTCAACATGTACGGGTATTCCAAGCACCTTTTCGACCGCTGGGCACAGTCGCACGGCTGTCTCGACAGGCTGGTCGGACTGAAATATTTCAACGTCTTCGGTCCGAACGAGGACCACAAGGGAGACATGCGCTCACTGGTCAACAAGGCGTTCCAGCAGATTCAGGCCTCGGGAAAGGTGCAGCTTTTCAGGAGCTACAAGCCTGAGTTCAAGGACGGCGAACAGATGCGGGATTTCCTATACGTCAAGGACGCCGTGGAAATGACCCTGCATTTCGCCGAAAAATCCCCGGCCGCGGGCGGGCTCTACAATCTCGGATCGGGTGAATCCAACACCTGGATCACACTCGCAACCGCAATTTTTTCAGCACTGCATCTCAAGCCGGTGATCGAGTTCATCGACATGCCTGAAGCGCTGCGCGGCAAATACCAGTATCATACACGCGCAGACATCAGCAAACTCCGTGGACAAGGCTATGACCGGCCGGTCACGGCGCTGGCTGATTCCGTTCGCGACTACGTCGGAAATTATCTGGTGCCCAATAGGAAACTGGGAGAGCAGGAGTAATTGCGCGGGTGGTCGGCACAGTCGAATAGCGCCGACCTCAACCTTCGCCAGTCAAACATCGATCCGCGCCGACTCTACGGCATCGCTTCGAGTTCGGCAACGGTCCAGGACTTCGAGCCGCGAGCGGCATCCTTTGTGCGAATCTCGGTAACCCTGGCAGGATCAACTGGGGCAGCCTTGTTGCCCCATTCCTGACGAATATAGGTCAGGACGTGGGCGATGCGATCGTCGCTCCAGTTGAAGCCGCCAGCGCCCTGCCCAAAGGCGGGCATGACCCCATTGAAGGTTCCTCCGTGCACCTTGAGCTCACCGGTCAAACCGTGCAAAAGAATGCGGATCACGCGATCCTCGCTGCCATTCACCCATTCCGAGTTGGCCAGCGGGGGAAATGCTCCCGGCACGCCCTGCCCCGTGGCCTGGTGACAGGTCACACACATGCCCGGCGTGTTGTACAAGCGGTTGCCTGCGGCTACCGGATCGACCGCGACGGGGGGTGCCTTGCTGGCCATCGCCAGATCGAAGTGTTCATCCTGAACCAGGGGGCTGAAGCTGCCCCGGTAGTGCACCATGTAAATCGCGCAGACAAAGACCAGCGTGGACAGGAGCGCCAACAGGAACAGCGATGTCACGGACGTGCCATCCTTCGCCTCTGCCTTCTTTCTAATCAAATCAGCGTGGGCCTGCTGAATCGCTTCATCGGAGTTGTCACGCAACTCGACCTTGGGACCGGATGATGACGATTCGGCGCTCATTTGTGGCCTCCCTCCGCTCCAGCTGCTTCCGCCGGCTTGGCGACATACAGGTTTGCTGCCTCAGGATACGCGTGGGTGTCTTTCAAGCTCAGCAAATAGGAAACCAGTGCTTCAGCGCGGTCAGTCGCCACAATTTCATAGCCTGCCGGGGGCTGCGCCTCCGCGGGAAGCAGCTGTTGAATGGATCTGTGGGAGCGCTCCCCCACGATCTTTCGGGTTTCAAAAAGAAAGCGGTAGGACGGCATCATCGAACCGGGTGACGTGAGCTGCGCGTTGTAGAGATGCCGAACATGCCAGTCCCGTCCATCCTGCCCCTCCTTGCGAACGCCGACGTAGCGCAGATCAGGGCCGATTCGCTGACTCCCCAGAAGCACGAACGGATCATTCACGTACTCGCGCGCAACACTCTGCCTGTCGCCCCAGCCCTGCTTGTCATCGATGCCATATCCGGGGCGTCGCGTCTGTTGAGTGTGACAGGCTGCACAGCCAAGATCCCGATACACCAGCCGCCCCTGTTCGGCGATTCCGGATATCGGAACCGGGTAGGAGACGCCGTCATTGGGATCCAAGTGCGGGATCATCCGCCCGTAGGTGATCTGGTTGACCATGACCACACCAACCCACGACAAAGCCAGCGCGGCAAAGAGTCCCAGGTAGAAAAAGAGCGAGCGTTTCATCGAATGACGGCCTCCTTCGTGCCGGTGTAGCCTGAGGAGGTGGAGGAGCGGAACAGCGCGCAGCAGCAGCAGCCCGCCTTGCGGAATGTGCGCATGAGGTTAACAGCGAAAAGCAATTGACCGATGAGGAGAATTGTCGCCGCCAGAGTCTGCGCGGAAAGGTAGGGCTTCAACTGTTGCATCACCGCCAGAAGAGGCGGAGGTGTTTCCTGGCCCGAGGGCAATGCGTTGATCAGAAAACCCTGTTTCAGCCCACCGACAGTGAGGGCGGCGACACCGAGAGTCACGCCGATCACCGACAGCCAGAAATGGGCGGTCACCAATCCACGCGAGCTCCATTCCACACCGAGGATTTTCGGCACCAGGTAGTAGAGTCCGCCAAGGGCCACGAGGCTGAAAACACCCAGGAAGAACAGCTGGGATTGCGCCGGAAGCACCAGCGTGAACTGGGTGATCTCGGCAACTGACCTGAGGCTCAATGCGACGGTGGAAAGCGCCCAGAGGAGCAGTGCAAGGACTGCGAATGAAAAGAAGCGCAGCGTTCCCGAAGTCTCCCCCGTGGCGCGCGGCCCCAGCAGAGTCGGCAGAAAGTTGATGGCAAGGACCGCCCAGGTCACAACAATCATCAGGGTGCCGCTGACCCCTGCCGATACGACCCAGGCTGGAACAGGAGCCCCGGACAAGCGGGCAAGCCCCGCCCAGCCTCCAAAGAGAGCGAGCATCCAAAAGCCATAAATGCTGATTGAGTAGTTGTTGATCGGGCGACTCAGAAGCTTGGGTAGAAAATAGTATAGCGCACCCAGCGCAACGGGGAGGAGGTAAAGATGGATCAGCCCCTGCGCAAACCAAGTGTGGACAATCGCCTGAACCGTGCCGCGAACCGGGTTGATGAACAGCATGATTTCAGTGAGCGAGAAGATCCATGGGAACCAGAAGAGCGCGCCGAGAAGATACCACTGCGATATGTACACGGGCCGGATTTTCCCATACTGATAAACTTGGAAAATCCACATTCCAATGAATGCATACGCAACGAAGAGCAGCGGAGCCGCATAGGCGGGCAGCTCGAGCATTTCGAGTGACGTGCCGTCGCCAAACATCACGCCGCCAGCTCCGATCGCGACACCCAGGTTCCAGAAGGAGATGGCAACAAGAAGCAGCGCAGGCTGAGGCAGCATGCTGCGGGACAGCCTGGCCAGCAACCAGACGGAAAGAGCAAAGGCGGCATTGAATCCCCAGCCGTAAATCAAGGCAATGCTCTCGGCCCCGCGTGTGCGTCCATAGGTCAGGCACTCCAGGTCGCCGAGAAAATTCGGTGCATGGAGCTTGATGGAGGATATCACCGCCAGCACCGCGCCGATGAGCAGCCAGCCCGCCGCAGAGGCCGCAAACAAGGATACGGGGGCCCTCAGCGATGCATCAATTGCCGCATCGTCAGATTGGGATGACCCGCTTGAATTCGATAGTGAAGCCATGCTTTGAAGTGGATGCTATTTCCGCGACGCATTCATTTCAGCGATCGTCAGTTCCATTGCCCGATCGATGGGAAGGCGGACTCTGCCCGCCCCCTGATCCACCCAGCCATAGGTTGTCGCAGCCGCGGCCTCCTTCTCGTGAAGCTCGGCCAGCTTTGCGCTCCGGCCTGCCGGGGTGTTTTTCCACTGCTCGTCCTCCGCGCCTCCGGCGTAGCTGCGTGCAGGAACCGGATCCTGCCGGACCAGCGCGTAGATCACTATGAAGATCGCAAAGGCGACCGCGATCACCAGTGCCGAAAAAAACGACAGGCGCGGGCGGAATGCGTCGGATTTAGTCTGGGGAAGACTCATGATAGGTGAGACATTCTGCGATCCTTGGATCACGGATCGGGATCAGTTTTGTCGTGCCAAAGCTCCGGAGGTACGCCCAGATGCAGATTCCACCGATGCCGACAACGGCGGTGAGTGTCCAGATCTGGTGGACCGCGAGGAAAGGCAGGGGATCGCCGAGCGCGTTCTTCTTGGATGGCCAGATATTGTAGATCATGTCGAGCAGCACGATCGCGGCGATCGTCACCGCCACGCGTGGCATCGCGACCTTGTTCAACTTGCGCTTGTAGCTGAGAAGGAGAAAAAACGGCCAGAAGAAATGTCCAAAAAGCAGGGTCATGCCGACCCATTTCCACTGGTTCGGCTGGCCGTCGCTGTTGTTGATTTCGCGCAGGTTGTACCAGAACGTCTCCTCGGGGACGTTTGCATTCCAGATCAGAAAGTACTGCGAAAACGTCACGTACCCCCAGAACACGGTGAACGTCAGCATGAGCATGCCGATGCAGTAGAGGTGGTTGTCATTCAGGATTCCCTTCAAATCACCCCGGTACCACAGCCAGATCATCATGATGATGCCGGCGGAAAGGGCTGCGCGCACGCAGTTCGCAAAATACCAGACACCGTACATCGTGGAGAACCAGTGGTACTCAAGGGATTTCACCCAAAGTATGATCGCGATGGTCAGAGTTATCGCGGTTACGGGAATCCCAAACGCCGAAGTGATTCGATTCTGCCGTGTCCAGCCGGCGTCACCATCCGAATCCTGCGCGAACGAGGCCCGGCGAAGACGTGCGGAAAGCCAGGTCCAGATCGCAAAGCATGCGACCGTGATGATGACAAACATCGTGGGATTCAGCAATCCCGACTTCTTCACCCAAAGTTCATCCGTTCCGACCGTCCCGTGACCTCCCACCAGCGATAGATCGAAGGCGGGATTCATCCATTTCCAAACCGAGCCCGGATAAATGACGACGGCCAGCAGCAGCGGCACGAAGAGCAGGGCGAGCCACTTGAAGGACGCCAGGCCGTGCTCGAACTGGCGGCGCAGGACGACCGACCATGAGGCATCGAAAACGTGGTGGATCATCACCAGCAGCAGCATGCCCAGGGCCACGCCACCCCAGAAAGTGATTCCCACCAGCCACGAGAAGGCGATCTTGGAGGGATCGGTGAAAAGCAGGCCAAGCGCGGTGAGCAGCACTCCCGCCACCCCGATCGTCAATGCCCTGCCGCCGGCCGGTGCCCGCGCACCCGCCGAGGACGGCGTTGCGGGCACGGCTGAAGAGGATGATGCAGCGTGTGTACTCATTGGATGCCAAGCTCCGCGCGATGCGATGCAGGAACGTCTTCAACCCTGCCGCGCTGCGCGCGCTGCAGGGCGCGAACGTAGGCGACCACAGCCCAGCGTTCCGACGGCTCCAGTTTGTCCGCATAGGACATCATGGTGTTCTTGCCATGGGTGATCGTGTTGAAGATCTCGCCGTCCGCCATCTTGACCAGTCGGTCATCATGATAGGTTGGCGTGGCGCCCATGCCGTAAAGTTTCGTTATTCCATTGCCGTCTCCCAAGGCCCCGTGGCACGGTGCGCAATAGATCTGATAGCGTTCTTTCCCGTGATGAAGGAACTGCGCGTCCACGGTGAGATCCTTGGGAATGCCCATGAGCCAGGCGCCATTCGAAATCTTTCCTTCATACAGCGCCGTGTTCTCCCGGAGGTCTCCCCTCGCGACAACACCCTGTGGCATCGGACGATCAGCCATTCCATCGGCAAAAAAGGCGGAGGAGCCCTGCGCCAGGTAATGGGCCTGCCGATCCATGTCCGGAAAGACTTCCAGCGGCGGACGCAGGGACTTGCTGCCGCGGAACCCAAAGATCCCAACGGTCAGCACCACGACGAAAAACGTGACATAGTAGACGTAGCGCATGGTCAGGCTTCCAGCTCCGATATCTGTTTACCGCCCACCTTCTCCAGCAATGCCCGCGTGGCGCTGAGATTGAACTTCGGATCGCGCGCCTCGATCACAACCAGGTACTTGTCATCGAGCCCCTTCAGGATGTGATCCGACTTGAGCACGGGGTGATAGTGCATCGGAAGGCCGTTGAGAATGAACATGCCGCCAATCGTGGCGAACGCAGTGAAGAGAATCGTCAGCTCGTAGGAAACCGGGAACGCAAACATCGGGCTGAAGAACGGCTTGCCGCCGACGATCAGGGGATAGTCAAACGCATCCGTGTAGTAGATCAGCAGCATGCCCGTCGTGAATCCCAGTATTCCGCCTGCAAGCGAAAAGCGAGGCACCCTTGAGCGACGCACTCCCATGGCGCGATCCATACCGTGCACGGGGCAGGGCGTAATGCAGTCCCAGAACTTGTAACCGGCGTCGCGGACTCCCTCCGCCGCATGATAAATGTCGGGAGCCGTGTCGAACACGGCAACGAGACCATAAGGTTGTGCAGCCATCTCTGGAAAGGGTTGTTGTTGGCGACGCGTTCGACGGGTTTAGTGGGCGCCACGGTCACCATGACCGGAGGCTGCGTCGGGATGTCCATGCGGATCCGCCTGCGGCATCACAGCCTTGAGCTCGGCCATGGGCATGAGCGGCAGGAACCGGATGAAGAGAAGGAACAGGACGCTGAAGACCCCGAAGGTTCCAAAGAACGTGAAGATATCGACCACCGTCGGGCTGAAATAGCCCCAGCTCGAGGGGAGAAAATCCCGGGCGAGCGAAGTCACGATGATCACGAACCGCTCGAACCACATTCCCACGTTCACAAAGATCGACAGCACCCACACGAGAGCGGTGTTCTGGCGGACCGCCTTGAACCAGAAGAGCTGCGGCGTGAGCACATTGCAGGAAATCATGATGAAGTAGGCCCACGCATACTGCCCGAACGCCCGGTTGATGAAGGCAAATCCCTCGTAGGGGTTGGCTCCATACCAGGCGATGAAGAACTCCATGCCATAGGCGTATCCCACCATGGTGCCGGTGGCCAGGGTGATCTTGCACATGCAGTCGATGTGGTACTGCGTGATGAGGTCCTGGAGGCCATAGATCGCGCGGAGCGGGAGCATCAGCGTCAGGACCATGCCGAAACCCGAGAAGATCGCCCCCGCCACGAAGTAGGGCGGAAAGATCGTTGTATGCCAGCCGGGGATCAGCGAGACCGCGAAGTCAAACGACACGATGGTATGCACTGAAAGCACCAGCGGTGTCGCGATGCCCGCAAGGATGAGGTAGGCCATCTCATAGTTGCTCCAGTGGCGGTTGGAACCCCGCCAGCCCATCGCAAAAATGCCATAGAGGATTCCGCGAAGCCGATTGCCGGCTGCGGTGAAGCGATCCCGCAGGATGGCAAGATCGGGAATGAGCCCGACATACCAGAAGAGGACCGACACGGTTCCGTACGTTGAAACGGCAAACACGTCCCACTCGAGCGGGGAACGGAAGTTCTGCCAGATTGAATTGGCCGACGGAATCGGGAAGAGGTACCACGCGAGCCAGACGCGCCCCACGTGAAAGACCGGAAAGATCGCGGCGCAAACAACCGCAAAGATCGTCATGGCCTCGGCTGCACGATTGATCGACGTGCGCCATTTCTGCCGCAGGAGGCAGAGAATGGCCGAGATCAGCGTGCCCGCATGGCCGATGCCGATCCAGAACACGAAGTTGACGATGCCCCACGCCCAATTGACCGGATTGGCAAGGCCCCAGACGCCGACACCCGTCCCGACCAGATAGATCAGGCCCGCGATCGTGAAGGAGGCGATCATGGCGGCCAGAACGAAGCATACCCACCACCAGGTGGGCGTCTTCCCTTCGATGATGCCGCAGATCTTGTCGGTTACCCAGCCAAAGCTGCGGTTGTTTTCGACAAGCGTCGCGCGGGGGAGTATGGCCGGTTTTACCTCCTGAAGGATGGCCGGCGCCGGGTAGCTGGATTCAACAGCGGGTGGCATTAGCTGAGTCCTCCGAAGGATGTATTGGAACCCTTGCCGCCAAGCTTCGGTCCCGTGTTGCTGCCGTCGGGAGGAATGGCACCATGGCCATGGCTCTGTTTCTGTTCACCGTGGCCGTGTTCATCATGAGCGGGGTGATTCTTGGCTTCATATTCCTTGCGGCTGAGCGGAAGGCTGACGTAGTCCGGCATCTCCGGATTTGGATTTCTGAATCTTCCCAGATAGGTCGTGCGAGGACGAATGTTGAGATACCCGAGCACGGCATAGTCCTGCTCGCGAGCCTTGGCCTTCGATACCGCGCTGTTGGGATCCTTGATGTTGCCGAAAACGATGGCGTCGACGGGGCAGACCTGCTGACACGCCGTCTTGACGGTTCCGTCCGGAATCTCCACACGGGAGGACGCCCCCGCCTTCACCTTCTGAAGGATCTTGGCGTGCTCGATGCGCTGAACGCAGTACGTGCACTTCTCCATGACGCCGCGCATGCGCACGGACACCTCGGGATTCTTCACCATCTTGACGAGCTCCGGCATGCCGGAACGGCCGAGCGGCCCCATGTAAAGTTCATCGATCGAGCGCTTGTTCCAATCGAAGAAATTGAAGCGGCGCACCTTGTACGGGCAGTTGTTCGCACAGTAGCGGGTGCCGATGCAGCGATTGTAGGCCATCACGTTCAGCCCCTCGTCATCGTGAACCGTCGCATTCACGGGACACACGGTCTCACAGGGGGCGAGTTCGCAGTGCTGGCAGGCGACCGGTTGCACCACAACCTGGGGATCCTCCGGAATCACCTTGTTGCCCTCGCCTCCGAACGCCGCCGCATCCGCACGACCGTCAGAGTAATAGCGATCCAGCCGGATCCAGTGCATTTCACGCCCTCGCAGAACCTGCTGCTTGCCGACGATCGGAATGTTGTTCTCAGCCTGGCAGGCGATCACGCACGCGTTGCAGCCGGTGCAGGTGTTGAGATCGATCGACATCCCCCACTGGTGCACACCCTTGTAGTCGGGGCTTTCGTAGAGCGAATTTCCACGCGGAGTCCCGGCCGCAATCGCCGCAAGCGGGAGGTTCTTGTCCTTGCCCAGGTTCGCGGGCGCATGGGACTCCATGCCGATCGAATTCACCCAGTCCGGATCGCGCGCGAATTCATCCAGATTTGCCTCTCGTACGATGTCGCGACCTTCCATCGACCAATGCTCCTGGGTGTTTGCCAGCGCGTAACGCCGCGGTGTCACCTCGATTTTTCCGCCTGCGGCAACTGTCGCCGCGCTGGTCGTCCTGAGCGGATAGAAATCCTGACCGGTCTTGCTGCCGATCCGTCCGGAAACCTTCCGGCCATATCCAAGCGGCAGGATGATCGTATAATCCGAAAGGCCCGGCTGGATGTGCATGGGACCCTCCACTGTGCGCTCACCCACCGTCACCTTTCCAACAAAGGCCATCTCCTTGCCTTGCACAAATTCCGCAGCCTGCTTGCGAGCCACCTGAAGCAGCGCGCTGCCCGGCTCGATGCCAAGTTCCTTTCCAAGCCTGGGGCTCACGAGAATGGCATTGTCCCAGGCAATCTTGGAAATCGGGTCCGGACACTCCTGGAGCCAGCCGTTGTTGGCATATCGACCGTCATCGACCTTCGCATCCCCAACGAACCGCACCTCCAGCGAGTCCTTTGAAAACACCGCCGGCGCATAATTGGCGGCATTGATGGTGTTGCGCAGACCCCCGGAGTTCAGGCGGACACTCGCCACGGGATAGGCGGATCCGGCCAAAACACCGTCGTGAAGAAACCTGCGGAAGGCTCCGTCACCAGCGAGTCTCGAGATCGTCGCCTGCACGAGCGCATGGGGATCCGTCGTCGTTTCATTCGCCAGCCGGGCAAACAACTCGATGTCCGTCATCCCGCCAAAAAGCGGAAGAATCTGGGGCTGAATCGGCACGACTGTTCCATCCGCCGTGCGGGCATCGCCCCACGACTCCAGGTAGTGCGCCGCCGCAACATGCGTCGACGAAGCCTGCGATGTCTCATCGGCGTAATATCCATAGCGAATGACATTCGCCACGTTCTTCAGCGCGTCGCCGAAACCGAGGTTGGCAGGCGCATTGTAGACCGGATTGCCATTGACGATGACCAGCGTCCGCACGTTCCCACCCTTCATGGCGGAAACAAGCTCGGCAATGGGCACGATGCCTTCGCCCTGGGAAGGCACCGAAACAAAATCAACCGTGGAACCAATGTTGCCCAACGCCGCATTCAGCGCATGAACGATGCTGTGGACGGCGACGGGCAGGTGCGGTCCCGCCACCACGGCGCACGAGCCGCGATGCTCATTCAGGTCCTTCGCAAGCGCCGTCAGCCACTTGTCCTTTTCCTTGAAATCAATCCCCGCCGCCAGGGGTGCAAACGTGGAGTCACCCGTGACCGCCTGCGCCAGGGCCGCCACGAAACCCAGCATGTGGCTTGTTGCGAGCCGAAGGCGGTGATCGGCGAGCGATCCCGTCACCGTCAGATTGCTCTCCACCGCATACAGGCGGTTCATCCGATCCGTGGGCTTCGTCATCCGACGCCCTCTGGCATAGTCTCGGGCGTAGGCAAGCGAGTGGGACTCGTTGTTGAAAATATCGGAGTCGATCGCAACAATGCGACTGGCCCGTTCAAAGTGATAGATCGGCTTGACGTCGGATCCGAAGACGGCGCGACCCGCCTGAACAGGCACTTCGTTCGAAACCGGCTCATACGTCGACCAGAGCGCACGCGGATACCGCGCACGCAGTTTCGAAACCAGGGCCGACCGGGTGGGTGACGTGGATTCGTCAACGAGGAAGGCAAGTCCACCACCGCCGTTTGTGCCGTAGGACCGTGAGATGCCTGTCAGCACTTCGTTGATGGCCGCCGCATCCACCGCGGATCCCTTCACCGTATGCGTCGTCGAGCGATCCGGGTCGTACAGATCAAGGATCGATGCCTGCGCAAGGATCGTGGTCGCTCCTCCGTACGGAGCGTAGCTGGGATTGCCCTCCAGCTTGGTCGGACGCCCCTGATGCGTTTCAGCAAGGAGAGGAATCGCCCCCCCCTTTGCAGGCATGGCGGTGGCAAAATAGAGCGGAAGACCCGGAATGACGCCTTCGACCGATTTTCCGTACGGGAGAATCTTCTCTTCGGGACGACGGCAACCAGACGCCAGGCCGACACCGCCCAGTGCAAAGGAGGCGGCCATGATCTTGAAGAAATGGCGGCGGTCCACACCGTTCAATTCAGACGCGCCTGCTGGAAATTCACGCGCAACCTGTTCCTGGAAACCGGGCGTGGCCGCGAGTTCGTCGAGGCTGCGCCAGTAGCGCGGCCCGCTGAGTTCACGTTCCGACGGTTCGGGATGCTGAAATTCGCGTTTCATCGATGGCAGCCGGAGCAGCTTTGCGGAGGTTGAACGTTCCAGTCGTGCACAAATTTCTTTCCCTGCTCGATCTGTCCCTGCGCTCCCTGCGGATGCACCCAGTCGAGCTTCGTGACGAGTTCGGGCGAACGAAGGACTTTCTCCGGTGCGCGGTGGCAATCCAGGCAGAATCCCATCGATAGCGGCTTCTCATGGCGAACCACCTCCATCTGGTCGATACGACCATGGCATTCGACGCAGGAAACACCGCGCGTCACGTGCACGGAGTGGTTGAAATAAACGTAATTGGGCATCACGTGCACGTTGACCCACGGCACGGGATCGCCGGAGGCAAAACTCGTGCGCACCGGCTCAAGCTGAGGGCTGCTGGCCTTGATGATGCTGTGGCAGTTCATGCAGGTCTGCGACGTCGGAATATTTGAATGCGCCGACTTATCCACATTGCTGTGACAATAGCGGCAGTCGATCCCCAGATTGCCCGCGTGAAGTGCATGGCTGAATTCAACAGGCTGCACCGGCGTATATCCGACCCGCGTGTACTTCGGCGTCGCGTAATACGTGGTCGCCGCGGTCACAATCCCGCCCAAAACCAGCAGATATATCACGATCTGCAGGGGCAGCCGATTGGCCGATTTCGGAAACAGTTTCGACATGTTCGGTGATTCTCCAGTTTGGCGGCAGCCGCCCTACACTGAGTCCGCCTCGCGCGAAACCGCGCGGCTATCAGGACGGATTGCAAACGGCAGCGCTCCTTCGCGACCGGAGTTCTGCGACGTTGCCGCATGCGAGGGCGGTGACGACCGGGCCAGCAGCGCAGGCGCCGTTCCTACGGCGGCAAAGAGCGCCACCAGCTTTCCAAAAAAGGTTTTGCGCGAGGAGGGATTAGTCACAGGTCGTCAGCGAATTGGTAAAGGGCTGCGAATCGAAGGAAGCGCCGGGTGGAATGTAAACCAAAAATTCCCAAACTCTTCGTGGAAAGAGCAAGCCATAAGCTGAAAAGGAGGTTCAGGCAGTCCGCACTAATCGTCCGCTGATGCGCCGCGCGGGCAATTTCCGAACATCAGCGCATCAGTCGAGGAAACGTCCATCCCGCATCGAAAGAATGTGATCACATCGATTTGCAATTTCAGGATTGTGCGTCACCAGCACAACTGCCTGTCCATTCTCCTTCGCGAGTCGCGTCATCAGATCAAACACGACGGCCGAATTTTTCACGTCCAGATTTCCAGTCGGCTCATCGGCGAGAATTATCTCAGGCTGATTCGCGAGCGCGCGCGCAACCGCCACCCGCTGCTGTTCGCCACCGGAAAGCTGCGTTCCCAGCCGGTGGGTCTTCTCACCAAGCCCCACTGCGTCGAGAAGCGCGCGGGCGCGATCCTCCATCTGCCCAAGTGTCAGCCTGCCAAGCTTCCGCATCGGCATCATGACGTTTTCGAGGGCGGAAAACTCGAGCAGCAGAAAGTGAAACTGGAAAACAAAGCCGATGTGCTCTCCCCGCGCCGCGGTCCTGGCCTCATCCCGCGTATTCGACATCAGCCGCCCATTGATCCAGATCTCCCCCTCATCCGGCCGATCAAGGAGTCCGAGAAGATAAAGCAGCGTGGACTTTCCGCAGCCCGACGGCCCGACCACGGCATAGACCTGCCCGCGCCGCGCCTCGAAGGACACTCCCCGCAGGACATGCACCCTTCCCTCACCCTGCCCAAGGTGGCGATGAAGGCCGGAACAGCGCAGGACCAGATCGTTTGACGCGAATGATGCCATGTGGATTGGAGACAACTACTGCGCGGTGCCGCGTATCACATCCCCGGGTTCAAGACGCGCCGCCCGCCTGGCCGGCACCAGGCTCGCGAGCATCACCATGCCGATCGATATGCCCACCGCGGACACGTAGTGCCAGACCGACCGCGACACGACAAAATGATCCGACGTGAATATGCCGCGGATTCGTATCGGCATTGTCGATACGGCTTCCGTCACGACCCAGCCGAGTCCGCAACCCAGGATCGCACCAATCGTCAGCACAATCGCCGCCTGCCAGAGGAATATGCGAGTGATGTCCTGCCGCGTGTATCCCATGGACCTCAGGATCGCGATGTCCTTAGTCTTTTCCATGACAATCAGCGCAAGCGTGTTGTACATGGCGAGGCCGGCGATGAGGGTGAAAACGGACACCGTGATTCCGGTCGAGATCCGCAGCGCGCGAAAGACATCAAGCCAGGTCTTTTCCCGCTGCTGCCAGGAGGTCACGCTGTGCTCCAGCACCGACTGCATCCGCCCCGCGTCCTCCGGTGCGCGCTCGCGATTGAACAGGTCAACCTGGATGAATGACGCGCCCGTGGCCTTCTTGAGGAGCGACCTTGCCTCCCCCATGTGCATGAAGACCCGCACCTTGTCGATGTCCCCAATCCCCGTTTCATACACGGCGGACACCCTGTAGCGCCGCAGTTCGGTGCCCGCCTTGAGCAGGACCGAATCGCCAACCTGCACCTGGAGCCGGTCCGCCAGCCGGATTCCGAGAAGAAGCCCGGTTGGGTGGTCGCGAAAATCCGCAAGATCCCCGCGCACAATCTGACTCGCGAGGTCCGACACGGAGAGGTGATCGTCAAGATTGATGCCATAAACCCGCGCCTCGTCCGCCTTGAAGCTGGAGCGGATCTCCGATGATCCGTACACGACCTCGGAAATCCCCGCGACATTCGCAAACTGCCGGAGCGCCTTGATCACCAGTTCGGGCTCCTCGATTCCCTCAATGTACCGCACACCGTCCTTCAACTCGATGGAGTATCCCGCATTTTCGCCGCCGCCATTGACCTCGATTGTGCGGATCGTCGGCTGAATTCGATCCTCAACCCGGATTGCGCCATTTGTCCCAAGCACTGTGCGAATGAAAAACTCCTCGAAGCCGGTTGTCGTCGACTGGGTGACGACAAAGAGGCCGACGCCCAGAACGATGCACGCAAGGCTCATGAGCATCGCCCGACGCCGTGCGGTGAGAAACCGCAGCGCTATGCGAAACGTCGTCGACATGCGAATTGTTGGGAATGCGGCGAAACGAGCCTGATCCGGCAGGGCCTCAGGGTTTGTTTCCGCGCCGCGTTTCGACCTGAACACGGACCTTGTCGCCCGCCCGCACGGTGTCGAGCTGCTCGACCAGGACGAGTTCTCCCTCCTTCAATCCCTCCCGAACCTCGACCTGATTCAGATTGGTGAAACCCGGCACAACAGGGCGCAGGTCAACCGTGCCATCATTCACAACGAACACCTTGCCGTCAAAGAGCGCCCGCCGGGGAATGACCAGCGCGTCGGTGTGGGAATCAACCACGATGCTGACGTCTCCGGTCAGTCCAGGCACAAGTTTTTCCGGATCAATATCGACCGCCAGGTGGACAATGTACCGCTGCGTCGCGGGATCCGCCGTGGGAAGCACCTTGGCAACATGGCCGGCGAAGAGCTGGGTTCCATATCCCAGGAATCGGATGGACGCCTTGTCTCCAACCTTGATGCCGGAAAAATTCTCCTCGCTGATCCTGGCTTCAACCTTCCGGGTGTTCGAGATCAGGGTCGCGACAACTGACTCGCCGCTGATGATGTCGCCCGGAAAGGCCGTGACCTCGGATATCTGGCCATCCGTGGGGGATGTCACCGTCATCCGCTCAAGCCGCAGTTTCAACACCTCAAGCCGGTTCTTGAGGGAGGCTATGACTGATTCCGCCTCCACCTTCTCAATGGCCAGCCTGCGCTCAATGCCGCGCACGTTGCCGCCCGCCCGGTCGAGCGCCTGCCTGGAAATCGCCCCGTCCTTGCTCGCGCGCTCCGCATTGGCCAGATCCACCCTGGCATTCTCGAGTTCAAGCTCGATCAGCGACCCCACCGCGCGGCGCTCCATCGCGGTTTTCAACGCGTTTTCGTTCGCCACGATCTCCAGTTCGAGATCACGCGTGTCGAGCTTGATCAGAAAATCACCCTTTTTCAAACGCTGCCCGATCTTCAGATCGCCCTTCTCGACAAGTCCGCCAAAGGCGGAGCGCACCACAACCACCCGCTCCGCATTCACGGTTACGCTTCCCGGCACCGCGCTCGCCGCCAGTTCGCGGATGACAGGGGCCGCGACAACAACCGGGCGGGCGCGCAGCCAAAGCGAATATCCCAGGGCGGCGACAACGACGAGGACGCCAAGAATCTTGAGGAGAGTGAACAGGCCGTTTCGCTTGGTCATGGAGGAGGAGGCATAGTCAGAACCAGTGCGGGATCACGGCCGATCGCCGAAAGCAGTTCGGCCAGCCGCCCCATCAGATCCGCGCGTTGAATCATCGCCTGGATCAGGACTCCATCCCGTGCAATCGTGATGCCGTCGATTTCCGAGGGAGCCGACGAGCCAAACTCAATATCCTCGGCCTTCTTCCTCACGAAGAGATTGTATTGATCCAGCGTCACTTCGCTCAAGGCCGTGCTTCGCGCGGAGAAGTCTACCTGCCGCACCAGGGATTGAACCGATTCGGAAATCTCCCTGCGGCGATCATCCCGCTCCTCCTCCAACTGGCGCTGGCGCAGGCGCGAGGCCCGCCGCTGGGCGGGCGTCGAATAGCCGTCGAAGACGTTCCAAGTGATGTTGATTCCGCCATAGAGGGACTGTGTGCGCGCACGATCAGCCGGACTGCCCGTATAGCTCAATTCATCCTGGTATGCACCCGTGACAAAATTCACCTTTGGACGAAGCGTCTTGTCGATGATCTGGTAGTTGAGCTTCTCCTGCTCGAGACGGAGCTGCACCGCCGCCAGGCGGAAATTGCCCTGCTCGGGATCCGACCGATGGAGCTCAGCCATCGACCTGACAAGCTCGACCGGGTAATCGATGTGCGGGATCAACGACGGAACCGATTCGTTGGGCAGGGAGTCAATGCCCGCGAGACGTTCGATTGATTCCCTTGCATAGCGACAATCCTCCTCCGCCCGATCGAGATCGAGCCGCGCCTGTTTCACTTTGGTCTCCGCATTGAGAATGGATGCCGGTGGAGTCTCCCCGGCCTCGATCTGCGCCTTCACCTGTTTCTCCTCCTCCAGCGCCAGACGATGCGCATAAGCCGCCTTGGCGGCGGAGGCCTTCAGCACGACGAGCCTGAGATAGGCCGCGCGAATCTCCAGGAGCAGCAGCCTGCGGACTTCGGCAACGTTGTTCTCGGTCGCTCGTGCGGCGATCTCGCTCAATTTGGTCCCGGCCTTGAGCGCACCCCAGTGGTAAATGGGCTGTGTCAGGGAAAAATTGTAGGCCAGCTTGTCGGCCATCAGGGGTTCGGACCTGTCGATGCGCTGATCCCTCGCATAGCTGTAGGTGAGATTTCCGCCCGCCTGTGGCAGGCTCCTCGCCCGGGCAACGCGTATGTTCTCCCTTGCGATCAGCACCTCGAGATTCGAGCCAATCGAACGGGGAGACTGCTCCATCGCCTTCTGCAGCAGCGGCGCAAGCTCGGGAAACACAACCTCCGCCACGGGCACTGCCCGGGCGTTGGAAGCCGCCGGTGCCTGGGCCTGCGCATACACTGCGCAAAACGCAAGAATCGCACCCAGCCTGAGCGCGGACGTGGTCAGGGTTCTCAAGAGTGTTTCAGCCATCGGCGGCAGACAGAGCAATCGGGCAGACGGCGGAAGCTTGCAAGCGATTGCAATCTCGAAAATCAATGGCCTGCGGAATCGTCACTGCGCTGGCCCTGTGAAAGCTTTTCCGGACTTCGGTTCCCGCAATATCAGCTCGGAAACCGGCTGAAGCCGGTCAAGGCAGCGGGCGAACCTTGATGTTGCGGTAGAGAACCCGGCTCTCCGGATCGTGACCTTGAATCGCAAATGTTCCGTGATCGATCAGCCGGCCGGCATAACTGGGCTGGCGTTCGGGATGCTCCTCCTCCGTGTAATCCGAAATCGGGCGGTCATTGACAAAGGTTTCAATGCGCTTGCCCTGGACCTTGATCCTCAGCGTGAACCACTCGCCGTCCTTTGCCGGCGCCTCATAGTTGTCCTTGATCGCATAGACTCCCGCCGTGCGTTTCGGGTCCTTGTGTGAATTGTTGACTTGGATCTCATAGCCCTTCAACGGCCAGCCCTTCGCCTGCCACTGGGTGTGAAAATAGACGCCTGAATTCGCCTTCGGAAACGTCTTCACATCCAGCTTGAGCTCAAAATTGCGGAAATCGTGATTCTGCACCGGGCCGTCATAGAAGAGATGCGAGCGCGGACCGAATGCGATCAACTCGCCATGGCTGACCGAGAAGGTCGACGGCCCCTCTTCGGAGACCCTCCAGCCGGACAGGGATGTTCCGTCAAACAACAACCGCCAGCCCGCCTTTTTCTCGGCGGGCGTCAGCTTGTTGTTTTCCGCCGCAGAGCATGTGAGCATCAGTGCGACAAACGTGATTAGAAGGCCGGATGGTCTAGGGGACATGGTGAATAAGATCGGAAAGCGCGGGAAGCAGTTGATGCGGCACCCGCGCAGAAGAGGAAAAGCCTATGCGCGCGCAGGGATCTCCGCAACATAGGGTTCCTCCCGCAGAACAGCGGGGTGCCGGCCGCTCAGCAGGAGCAGCCACTGCCGCGCGCACGTTGCCGTCACGAGCAGAACCAGGACAAGAAACGCGCCCGTCACCGCGACATTGATGTACTGGTTCATCAACTGATTCTTCCAAACAGCGATCATCTCCGGAGCGCCCCCGTGCGCAATCTGCGCGGTCAGCTTGTCCGCAGCGCTCAGGAATCCGAGGCGCGGATCTGCGGCGAAAATCTTCTGCCACCCGGCGGTCATCGTCACGGACAGAAGCCAGGCGAGCGGGAGGAGCGAAACCCAGGCGTACCGCTGCCTGCCCATCTTGATGAGCACCGTTGTGCCGAGTGACAGCGCAATCACAGCCAGGAGCTGGTTGGCGACTCCGAAAATCGGCCAGAGCGAGTTGATGCCTCCCTGGGGGTCAATCGTGCCTTGATAGAGAAACCATCCCCAGCACAGGACAAAGCTCCCGCTTGCGAGCCAGTTTCCCACTGTTGAATCCGTGCGCCCGAGCGGCTTCCAAACGTAGCCAAGCAGATCCTGCACAAGAAACCGGCCCACCCTTGTACCCGCGTCGATCGTTGTCAGGATGAACAGCGCCTCGAACATGATCGCAAAGTGATACCACAGCGCGAGCGCCTCCTTGCTGCCGACAACTCCCGCAAACATGTGGGCCATGCCAACGGCAAACGTCGGGGCCCCACCCGCGCGACCGACCATCGTCTTCTCCCCCACATCCGCGGCCAATGCCTCCATCTGACCGACACTCACCGGGAAACCCAGCTCAGTCACCTTCGCCGTCACCGCCGCCGGCTCACCCACGATGTTTATCGCAAAATACTCGCCCGGCTCCATCACGCACGCGGCGATCAGGGCGATGACACCGACAAGCATCTCGGTCACCATCGCACCGTAGCCGATGACCCGAATGTCACGTTCGCTGGAGATGAGCTTGGGCGTCGTGCCCGAAGCGATGATCGAATGAAATCCCGACACCGCAGCGCAGGCGATGGTGATGAAGCAGAATGGGAAAACCGCTCCTGCAAACACGGGGCCGGTGCCATCGATGAATTTCGTGAACGCCGGCATCTTGAGGGTCGGTGCCACGATGATGATCGCAACGCCGAGCAGAGCCACCGCGCCGATCTTCATGAACGTGCTCAGGTAGTCGCGCGGTGCCAGCAGGAGCCAGACCGGAAGTATGCTCGCGAGAAAGCCATAGGCCATGATCCAGATCGCCAGCTTGTCCTTCTCAACCGTGAGAATGCCTTCCAGCGGAGTCCCGTGAATCCACTGGCCTCCTACCACGGCCATCACGAGCCCGGCGACTCCACCAATGCTCACGAGAGCCACGCTCAGCTTCCCAAAGCGATGCCCAAGGCCCATCGCCAGCGCGATGGGAATCGTCGCAACGATGGTGAACAACCCCCACGGACTTTCCGCCAGCGCCCGCACCACCACGAGCCCGAGAACGGCAAGGATGATGATCATGATCGCCACAATGCTGATCAGGGCCAGAAGCCCCGCAAACGGACCAACTTCATCACGCACCATCTGGCCAAGCGACTTTCCTCCGCGCCGAGTTGAGCAAAACAGTATGATCGAGTCGTGCACCGCCCCGCCAAGCGTGGCGCCAATGAGAATCCAAAGGAGTCCCGGCATGAATCCAAACTGCGCCGCCAGCACCGGCCCGACCAGCGGCCCGGGTCCCGCAATCGCAGCAAAGTGATGCCCGAAGACGACCCATCGGTTCGTACTGACATAGTCCTTTCCATCCTCCTTGACGACCGCCGGTGTCAGGCGCTTGTCATCCAAGGTCAGCACCTTCGCCATCAGCCAGGCGGAGTGAAACCGGTAGGCGATCGCGAAAACGCACACGGAGGCGATCACCATCCAGAGCGCGTTCACCGGTTCATTCCTCGTCCACGCCAGCACCCCCATCGCCAGCGCGCCGCTCAAAGCGACCGCGGTCCAGCCGATTCCTCGAAGGATCCTGCGCAGGGAAGTTTGCGTTCTTGGAGTGGCAGCGCTGTTCACGTGTGGGCTCTCAGGACAGGTCGAAAAGACTCCGCTCACACCAGCAGGAAAGGCGTCGCACTGTCAACCGTCGGTCCACGAAACGCCGGCATCGAGGCGTCACGGAAAATTTCCCCCTGACAAGGGGTGTCCATTTGACGCAATCACTTGCGACAGCACACTCCGGCCTGGCATGCGGGTTTGCCATGACCCGCGGCAGTGACGAACATCAGGCGTCCGGCACCTCCAGAGCAGACAACCAAATGAGAACCCCATTCTCCTCCTCCCCTCAGGATCCAGATCAGCTTGACGCGCATTCGCTGGCGCAACCCGCCATTGTCGCGAAACCACCCGCCACGTCGCAGTACGGGCGGCGGCGGTTCCTCCTCGGGCTTGCGACGGGCGCCACCGCCGGCCTCGCCGCTGTACATCGCTTGAGCGCCACACCTGCGACAGCCCGTGGACCGGTGACCTACGAGGCTTTCGGTGCGGTCGGCGACGGCAGAACGGATGACCTGCCCGCGATCGTCGCCGCCCACGCTTTCGCCAACGACCGCGGTCTCACCGTTCGCTCACGACCCGACGCCACGTACCATCTTGGCCGCCGCGCGCTCACCGCTGTCATCGCAACCGACACCGACTGGAACACATCGCGCTTCATCGTCGACGACACCGACGTCGAGAACCAGCGAACCTCCATTTTTGCAGCGCGCTCGCTGCTTGCGCCGATTTCCCTCCGATTTTCCACGCTCAAGCGCGACCAGCGGCGGCTCGAGATCGCCCCACCCCGGGACTGCTGGGTGCGCGTCGAAAACAGCCGCAAACGCGTCTACATCCGGCGGGGCCTCAACCAGAACAGCGGCACGGCGCAGCGCGACTGCTTTGTCTTGCGCCGTGACGGAAGCATTGAAGGCGACATCGACGGTGATTATGCCGCGATTACCGGAATCGAGGCCCTGCCCATTGACGATCAGCCGCTGGTCCTGCGGGGAGGCGTGTTCACGACCATCGCAAACGGCGCACCAGCAGCCAAGGGATACGGCTACTGGTCCCGCAACATCTTGATCTCGCGCTCACGCACGACGGTTGTCGGTGTGACCCATCACATCACCGGCGAGGGCGAGACCGGGCAGCCCTACCGCGGGTTTCTCGACGCCAGTCGCTGCGCTGATGTCACCTTTCGCAACTGCTTCGTCACCGGACACAAGACCTACTCCACAATCGGCTCCGCCGGCAAACCGGTGAGCATGGGAACGTACGATTTGAACGCCAGCGAGGTCGTGAACTTCACATTGAGCGGCTGCCGCATGGACAATATCTG